>NZ_JAAALA010000013.1 GCF_009905535.1 Caulobacter sp. SLTY
GCTGGGTGCGGGCGGGGTCGAACGACACCACGGCGCCGGCGGCCCCGACGGCCGACAACGCTCCCACCAGCACCACGGCTGCGAACCTCAACATCGACGACACCCCGCCATTTTGGCTTCGTTGGGCCACGCCGAGGCGGGCCGGAGCGTCGAAGTTATCCGGGTTGGGTTTGCATACCGTGAATCACAGGCCAATCAGCCCGCCGGATAGAAGATCGCCAGCTTCTCCGGGCGGATGCGGCCCTTGCGGCCGGGCAGTTCGGCCATCAACCGCTCGCGCTCGTCCTCGCTGAACCGGGACCAACCGCCGATTTCCGGCAGGGTGCGGAGGCAGCCCATGCACAGGCTGGTCTCCGGATCGACGATGCAGATCTTGCGGCAGGGACTGGCAATGGCCTTGGGCGTCTCGGTCACCCGTTTGCTCCGTCCGGGATGGCGTAGGCGACCGTGGCCTTTGCGGCCGGCCGGTCGGGGCCTTCCGTATAGAGGAGGACGTCCACCGTGGCGATGCGTCGGCCCAGCTTCAGCAGCCGGGCCTCGGCGATCAGGGTTCCGGGCTTGCAGGGGCGCAGGAAGTGGATGGTCAGGGAGGTGGTGACCGCCATGGCCACCTCGCCGATGTGGGCTAGGATGACCATGTAGGCGGCGGAGTCGGCCAGGCTCATCTGGGTCGGGCCGGAGATCACCCCGCCCGGTCGCAGGTGGCCGGCGTCGGTCGGCATGGCCATCACCGCCACCCCGGCGCCAACGCTGGTCACCTTCGGCATGCGCTCCGGATCGCCCTCCGGGAAGGCGCGGGCCAGGAATGCGTTGAGCGCGGGCGCATCGAGGCGCAGGCCAGCCTTGCCGGTGACGTCTTCACGGATCATGCAGCCAAGGATCGCGTCGTGACGGGCTGGTGACAAGTGTGACGGTTCGAACAAGGTTATGTCATGTTTTCGCCTCGAACATTACACGAAAGTTAGAAATGAAATCTCTGTAATTGTTCGAGTCTTTCAGGAGTTTAATTTGTGAATACGGTGTTCGTGCCGCACCCTGCAGTCGTCGAGTTTGAACACACGGGAGCACACACTATGAAGAAGACGCTGATCGCCGCCGCCCTGATCGTCGCCGCCTCTGCGACCGCCGCCGCGGCCCAACCCGCCGCCCGCCTGACGGACGCGCAATTCGTCAAGGCCGCCCGCTGCAAGGGCCTCGCCAAGTCCGAAGCGCTCGGCGCCATCGACACCGCCGCGCTCGACGCGGTGATCAAGTCCAACAAGCGGGCTCGCGCCGACTTCGTGGTCGATCGCGCCATGAACGCCCAGGACGACGCCCAATCCGAAGCCGCCCGCGCCGACGACGCGCGCAAGGCCGAACTGATCGCCGAGCGGAACGGCGCCTGCGCGGCCATCGCCGGGTAGGACTTACTCCGCACTCTATCGAGCACCCAGAGCCCCTTGGCGCCCCGTCTCCCCCGGCGGGGCGCTCTTTTTTTGTTGGCCACGCGCCGCAACCCCCTATCAATCGACGCCACGTTGGCGTCGGGGGGTAAGGATGCTGGTCACAGTCCTTCTGGTTTCACTGCTGGGCGGCCAGGATCCGCCGGTCCCAATTTCGCCGTTGACGGCGGACCAGGTCCCGAAGACCCTGGCGCCTGCGCCTCCGGTCGTCGATCCAGCCGTTCCGCCCAAGGTCGTCCAGCGTCCGGCGTGGGCGCGTCGTCCGACCGGAGAGCAGGTCAATCGAGTCTACCCGGACCTCGCTTTTCGCCTGGCCATTCCCGGCCGCACCGTCTTGACCTGCAAGGTTCGCGACACCGGCCTCGTCGACGGCTGTGAAGTTGTCGAGGAAACCCCGGCCGACATGGGCTTCGGCGAAGCCGGTCTGCGGCTGTCCAGCGGGTTCCGCATGACGCCGCAGCTTCAGGACGGTGTCCCGGTCGATGGCGCGACGGTACGGATCCCGCTGAGCTTCTCCGCTCCGCCGGGCGACAGCCTCCAAGCCGAGGTGACCTACGAACAAGCCCTGACCTGCGTCAGTTGGCATAGCGCCCGGCTGTTGTTCTTGCCCAAGGACCCAGAATCGACCCGCGCTCTCCCCGAGGCGGAGGCCCTGGCCCGCCAGACCGGCGTCGGGCTCGACCAGGCCGCCGTTCGGGCCGCGATCGCCGGCGCAAGGATCACCCGCCGGGATGACGAGCGCCTCGCGACCCTTCCGCCCGCACCGGACGTCTGTCGGACTGCGGCCTGACCGCCCTGAGCCGCGGCGACGCCGTTTTCTCTGGATGTCCCAACCGGTAAAGCTAAGGTTGTGGCCTCGATGTCGGGCGTGTTGGGGGTGTCGATGTTTTCGGAACTGATCTTGCTGCTGGCCTTGTCGGCCGCGCCGCCGCCGCCTGCCGCTCCGCCCCGACCGGTCATCGAGCGGCCCGATTGGATCCAGAAACCCGACGGGGACGACGTCAACTATCACTACCCGGCCCGCGCCTCGCGAGAGAATGTGGGTGGCCGGGTGGTGCTTCGCTGCCTGGTGCAGGAGACCGGCTACGTCACCGACTGCAAGGTCGTGGAGGAGACGCCTGTCGGTTATGAATTCGGGGCGGCGGGCCTGGGCCTCTCCACCAAGTTCCGCATGAGGCCGATGAGCGCCGACGGCATGCCGGTCCGCGGCGCCACCGTGATGATACCCCTGAGATTCCAACCGGCGGAGGAGGATGCAGGGGAACCCTCGATGCTTGGTTCGGAACTTCCTGATCTGGAGACCGGGCTCAAATGCTACGGCCATTTCGCCGCGTTGGGAGAGAAAGAGCCTGCAAACGCAGAGGCGAGAGCCAATGCCGCCATCTATCTGTTGCCTGTAGCGATCGGCGGGTTCCAGGCGGGATGGAGCCCGTCAAAGACGGAGGCGGCTCTCATCGAGGCCCGGAAAGCTGGAGATCCGGCAAAGCGCCCGGATGACTGCGAGGCCTTTCTCGGCGCCGGCGAGCGCCTTGGGGACCTCTAGGCGCTTACGTTGACGCGAGCGTCATCTTTCCAAACAACTGTTCGGCCCCTATGATCCCGGCCAACGACAAACGGTCCGTAAGCGACCGCGCCGGGAGCCCCTGATGAATCTCGATTTCTCGCCTGAAGATCTCGCCTTCCGCGACGAGGTCCGCGCCTTTGTGGCCGAAAACTATCCTGAGCACCTGCGGGCCAAGTCCGACGAGGGCGAAGAGCTTTCCAAGGAAGACTTCCTGTCCTGGCACAAGGTGTTGGCCAAGAAGGGCTGGGTGGCGCCGTCCTGGCCGAAGGAGTGGGGCGGCTGCGGCTGGACCTCGACCCAGAAGTACCTGTTCGGCGAGGAAATGGCGCGGGCGGACGCGATTCCGATCCTGCCCTTCGGCGTCGCGATGGTCGCCCCCGTGATCTACACCTTCGGCACCCAGGCGCAGAAGGAACGCTACCTGCCGAAGATCTACAATGGCGAGGAATGGTGGTGCCAGGGGTACAGCGAGCCGGGCGCCGGGTCCGACCTGGCTTCGCTGAAGACCAAGGCTGAGCGCATCACCGGGGACGACGGCAAGGAATACTACATCGTCAACGGCCAGAAGACCTGGACCACCCTGGCGCAGCACGCCGACTGGGGCTTCTTCCTGGTCCGCACCGACATGAACGCCAAGATCCAGGAAGGCATCTCCTTCCTGCTGATCGATATGAAGACGCCGGGCATCACCGTGCGCCCGATCATCACGATCGATGGCGGCCACGAGGTCAACGAAGTCTGGCTCGAGAACGTCAAGGTGCCGGTCGAGAACCGGGTGTTCGAAGAGAACAAGGGCTGGACCTGCGCCAAGTTCCTGCTGGCCCATGAGCGGTCGGGCATCGCCGGCGTGGCGCGTTCGAAGCGCGGCGTCGAGCGGATCCGCCAGATGGCCGGGACCGAGCTGGGCGACGATGGGGACAGCCTGATCAAGGACAGCGATTTCAAGCGCAAGGTCGCCGAGCTGGAGATCGACCTGACGGCGCTGGAGTTCACTGAACTTCGCGTGCTTGCCAGCGAGAGCGCCGGCAAGGGCCCGGGTCCGGAATCCTCGCTGCTGAAGATCAAGGGTACCGAGATCCAGCAGCGGCTGACCGAGCTCGCCCTGGAGGCCGCCGGTCACTATGGCGCGCCCTACTTCCGCGGCTTCCCGACCGACGGGGACAACATGCACCCGATCGGCCCGGACAGCGCCCATCGCACCGCGCCCAACTACTTCAACACCCGCAAGACCTCGATCTACGGCGGGTCGAACGAGATCCAGCGCAACATCATCGCCAAGATGGTTCTGGGCCTCTAGGCTCGGTTCCAACCACAAGAAACGCATCAGTCAGGGACGCCCGATGGACTTCAATTTCTCCGAAGAGCAGTCGATGCTGCGCGACACCGTCGCCAGCTTCCTGCAGGACCGCTACGACTTCGATTCTCGCCAGAAGCTCATCAAGACCGAGAGCGGCTGGAGCCAGGCCAACTGGGACGCCTTCGCCAATGAGCTGGGTATCCTCGGCGCGCCCTTCTCCGAAGAGCTGGGCGGCCTCGGCGGCGGCGCCATCGAAAACATGATCGTCATGGAAGAGTTCGGTAAGGCTCTGGTCATCGAGCCCTACCTCTCGACCGTGGTCATCGGCGGCGGCTTCCTGAAGCATTCGGGCCATGCCGGCGCGGCCGAGCACATCGGCGGCATCATCGAAGGCAAGACCATCATCGCCTTCGCCTACGCCGAGCCGCAGGCCCGCTATACCTGGCAGGACCTGAAGACGACGGCCAAGAAGGACGGCGCCGGCTACGTCATCAACGGCCACAAGGCCGTGGTAATCGGCGCCCCCTGGGCCACCCACCTGATTGTCACCGCCCGCACCGGCGGCGGTCAGCGCGACGAGCAGGGCGTGTCGGTGTTCCTGGTCGACAAGAACGCCAAGGGCGTCACCACCCGCGACTACCCCACGGTCGACGGCCAGCGCGCCTCGGAAGTCTATTTCGAGAACGTCTCGGTCGGCGCGGACGCCTTGATCGGCGAAGAGGGCAATGGCCTGGGCCTGGTCAACAAGGTGATCGACGAAGCCACCGCCGCCTCCTGCGCCGAGGCCGTGGGCGCCATGCGCAAGATGCATGAGCAGACCCTCGACTACGCCCGCCAGCGCAAGCAGTTCGGCACCGCCATCGCCAACTTCCAGGTGCTGCAGCACCGGATGGTCGACATGTTCATGAACGTCGAGCAGTCGGTGTCGATGACCTACATGGCCACCCTGAAGCTGGACGAGAGCGACGCCGAGCGGGCCAAGGCCGTCTCGGCGGCCAAGGTGCAGATCGGCAAGGCCTGCAAGTTCGTCGGCCAGAACGCCATCCAGATCCACGGCGGCATGGGCATGACCGACGAACTGGCGGTCGGCCACTACTTCAAGCGCGCCACCATGATCGAAGGCCTGTTCGGCTCGGTGGACCACCACCTGCGCCGCTACGAGACGCTGAGCTTCGGCAAGGCGGCCTAGGGTTTTACCCGGGCGAAATTATTGAGGGCCCGGTCGCTCAGGCGGCCGGGCCTTTTTCTTTGCGGCGTCGGGCGACAGTCTTGAACGGCTTGGGTTCGGGCGCCGGGCTGTCGATCAGCCCGGCCAGCAGACCGATCCCGAGCCACGCGCCCAGGATCGGGCTGGGCCCGACGCCGGCGAAGGGCACGGGGAAGGCGCCGAAGAAGGGTGTGGCGATCCAGGCCAGCAGCAGCAGGCTGAGAAACAGGCCGGCCAGGCGCGCGCCTGGGCTGCGAACCGTCAGGATGGTGGGCAGGGCCGCCGTGGCGATCAGCAGGGCCGTCAAGGCCAGGCCGGTCCAGGGCGACAGGGCCTGGGCCAGGCCGATGATCCCTTCGACCTCCGGCACGGGGGCCAGGGGGTCCGGTTGCAGCCAGGCGTCGGCCGCCGCGACGATAGCCGCGGCGACAACCGCCAGGGCAATGAACCAGCGGTCTCGCAGCCGCACGGCAGCGATGACCACCACGACTGCCAGGGCCGTGGCCTGCGAGGCGTCGGGTTGCCAGACCAGCAGGGGCAGGGCGGCCACGATCGGAATCCAGCTCAGCCAGCCGGTCCGACTGGCCGCCGCGAAGGCGACGACCGCGGCGGGCAGCACCAGCATGGCGGCGTTCAGACGAATGGGCCCAAGGCCGATCCAGCGATGGACACCCTGCAGGTCCGGCATCAGGAAACAGGCGCCCAGGAGCAGCGGGGCGAGCCAGGCGATCCAGCCGGGGACGCCTCGGCGAGTGGCGGTGGCGAGGCCTATGGCGCAAAGCCCGCCGATCAGCCAGGCGGCGAGATTGCGCGCGACCAGTCCGGCCGGGACCTGACTGGCCAAGGCCACCCATCCGCCGACGAGAACCGTGGCGAGCATCAGGCCGCCGAACAGCAACAGCAGTCGGGTGGAGGGGCGCGAAAGCCAGGTGGTCATCCCGCGCGGTTAGCAGATGGCCGTCTGGGCGTCTTCGGCTTTCCCGGTGCGGACTGCTATGTTTCCGCGAACCTTTGGGAATCTCCGCATGATCGATCTGTCGCGCCGCTCCGCCCTCGCCCTGTCCGGCGCCGCCCTGGCCTTCGCCTCCGCGCCGCGCGTGCTCGCCCAGCCCAAGGTCGCGGCCGAATGGACGCCGGACCAGGCCCGCGAAATCCTCGACAAGACGCAGTCCCTGACACTGAGCCCCGACCTCTCGCACCTGTCGCCAGGCGAGGCGGTGGCGGTCCGCTTGCTGGTGGAGGCCGGCGCCATCTTCCAGGAGGTCTATGAACTGCAGCGGCACCGCGATGCGCCGAAGGTCCGCGCCGCCCTGGCCAAGCGCACCGACGCTCATGGCAAGGACCTGGCCACCCTCTACCGCGTGTTCCAGGGTCCGGTCGCCACCACCCTGGACAACAAGCGCATCCCCTTCGTCGCGGTCGAGGACGCGCCGGCCGGCAAGAACGTCTACCCCTGGGATCTGACCAAGGCCGAGTTCGAGGCCTATGTCGCCGCCCATCCCGATGAGCAGGCCTCGCTGATGCACCTGCGCTCGGTCGTGCGCCGGGCCGACAAGGCTTCCCTCGAGCACGACATGAACCGGTTGCAGCAATACCCGGCGTTGAACACCCTGCACCCCGGCCTCTGGGACAGGCTGGCGGCGCTGGCCGACAAGCCGGACCGCAAGGTGCTCTACGCCCTGCCGTATTCGGTGGCCTTCGCCGACCAGATGGTCACTGCTCACGGCCTGCTCAACCAGGCCGCCGATGCGGTCGAGCCCAGCGACTGGGCCTTCGCCCGCTTCCTGCGCAACCGCTCCCGCGACTTGCTCAGCGATGACTATGAGTCGGGCGACGCCGCCTGGCTGAAGGGGCGGTTCAAGAACCTCAACGCCCAGATCGGCGCCTACGAGACCTATGACGACGAACTGCTGGGCGTGCGCGCCTTCTACAGTTTCAGCCTGCTGGCCACCCGCAACGAGGAAGGGGCGGCGCTGCGCAAGGCGATGAGCGGCATCCAGGCGCTGGAGGACAGCCTGCCCACGCCACACCACCGCAAGGTGGCTGAGGTGATTCCGGTCGGGGTCTACGACGTGATCGCCGACTTCGGCCAGTCGCGCGGGGCGAACACGGCCACCAACCTGCCCAACGAGGCCTACCTGACCGAGCGCTACGGCAACATCATCCTGCTGCGCGTCAACATCATGCGGAACCCTGACCTGTTCAAAGGCAGCGGGGATACCTTCGGGGCCGCGATGGCCACGCCGTTCGCCGGCCACCTGACGTCGGACGCCAACTTCTACCGCACCCTGTGGCATGAGGTCGGCCACTACCTCGGCCCGGACCTGACCACCGACGGCCGGGAAATGGACATCGCCCTGGGCCCGGACGCCAGCCTGCTGGAGGAGATGAAGGCCGACCTGGTCTCGCTTTTCGTCGCGCAGGAGTTGGGCAGACGCGGCTACTACACACCCGAACAGCAACGGGCAGTCTACGCCAGCGGCATCCTGCGCACATTGCAGAACAACAGGCCGCGCCGCGAGCAGCCCTACAACATGATGCAGCTGATACAGTGGAACTGGTTCCTGGACCGGAAGGTGCTGACCTTCGACGCGGCCACGGCCAAGATGTCGATCGACTACGGCCGCTACCACGACGCCGTCGCGGCCCTGTTGAAAGAGGTGCTGGCGCTCCAGGTCGGCGGCGACCGGACGGTGGTCGAGGCCTTCATCGCCAAATGGGGAACCTGGGACGAGGCCCTGCACGGAGTCATCGCCACAGCTATCCGCGGTCAGCAACGCTACCGCTACCGCCTGTTCAATTACGCGGCGGTGGAGGCCTAGCAGGGGACTGGTTCGCCGCGCAGAGGCACAGCCAGTGAGCCCCCATCGGTTGGGGCGGCGTACCTGTCCCCGGTCAGCGCCGACCGGGGACAAGTACGCCGCTCCAGACGCCAATTATCGGTCGGATCAATCGTGCGCGGCGAACCAGTCCCCTCGACTTCCGCTGCGTGACCTCTCCAGTCTGCGCGCAAGGGAGAAAACCATGAACTACGACGAGGTCGTCCTGGGGCGGCGGAGCATCCGGGGCTACAAGCGCGAGCCGGTGCCGAAGGAGACGATCCGCGAGGTCCTGCGGCTGGCCATGCGGGCGCCCTCGTCGCTGAACAGCCAGCCCTGGAACTTCCATGTGGTGGCGGGCGAGGTGCTGGACCGCATCCGGGCCGGCAACACCGAGCGCAATCTGGCCGGCGTGCCGCACAGTCGCGAGTTCCGCAGCGGCGGCGAGTTCACCGGCGTCCACCGCGAACGGCAGATCGGCGTGGCCAAGCAGTTGTTCGCCGCCATGGGCATCGCCCGCGAGGACAAGGAGGCGCGCATGGACTGGGTGCTGCGCGGCTTTCGGCAGTTCGACGCGCCGGCGGCGATCATCGTGACCTATGACCGCGCGCTGCATGGCGGGGACATCGCGCCGTTTGACTGCGGCGCGGTCGCGACCGGGATCGTCAACGCCGCCTGGTCCAAGGGCCTGGGCTGCGTGATCAACAGCCAGGGGATCATGCAGTCGCCGGTGGTGCGCGCGGAGGCCGGCATCCCGGACGATCAGGTGATCATGATCTGCATTGCCATCGGTTACCCGGACGACAGCTTCCCGGCCAACGCCGTGGTGTCTGAACGCAAGTCGGTGGACGAGGCGGCGGTGTTCCTCGGCTTCGACGACTAGGGACCGCAGGTCCAGCTGCCCGGCAGGGTGACGCTCTGCCCGCCGGAGGGTGCGTAGGTCAGGGTGGCGGGGCTTGGCGGAGATTCTCCGCCGCCGGTAGCGGGGCCGGTCACCGCGATGGTCACCGTCGCGCCGGCGCCGGTGAAGCTGGCGCCCTTCAACATGCCGTCGAACCCGCCGGGCGCAGTCAGACGCTGGACCACGCCGCCGGCCTTGATCAGGCCCTGAGCCGGTTCGGTCGACGAGACCAAGCCCTTGGCCAGCAGCATCGTGCCCGCCTCGGTCGCGAAGCCACAGGCCAGCTCGCCATCGACCGGGTTTGCCGCGATGTCCGCTTCGGTGAGGGCGGAGAGCGCGAGGGCAGGTTCGGGCATCGGGGCAGGCGGCGCCGCAACAGGTGGCTCGGCGGACGGCGGGGCCGCCGCGGGCTGGCCGCAAGCCGCCAGCGCCAGGGCGGCGGCTAGAGGGATCAGGACGGATCGCGACAGGGCCATGGGTTTCTCCGATGCCCGGAGAGTACGCCTGCGCGGGGCGCCAGTTCCCTATAGCGGCGCGCAGGCTTCCTTCAGCCACTCGCCGGCCGGGCCGTCGACCAGCGGGCCGATCTCCTTCAGGACCCGGGCGTGGTAGGCGTTGAACTGCGTGCGCTCGACGTCGGTCAGCATGTCGAGAACCACCAGCCGCTTGTCGATCGGCGCCAGGGTGAGGGCCTCGAACCGGTGCATGGGGCGTTCGCCGCCGGGGATGGGCTCGGCCGGCATGACCACTTCCAGGTTCTCGATGCGGATGCCGTATTCGCCGTCCTTGTAGTAGCCCGGCTCGTTGGAGACGATCATCCCGGCCTGCAGGGCGACGGTGTTGGGCGCCTTGGCGATCCTGTGCGGGCCTTCATGGACGCCGAGATAGACACCGACGCCGTGGCCGGTGCCGTGGTCGTAGTCGAGGCCCTCGGACCACAGGGCGGCGCGGGCGAAGGCGTCGATCTGGCTGCCGGTGGTGCCGGCCGGGAAGCGCAGGCGGGCGAGGGCCAGGTGGCCCTTGAGCACCAGGGTGTTGCGCCGCTTCATCTCCTCGGTCGGCTCGCCGATGGCCATGGTGCGGGTCACGTCGGTGGTGCCGTCTAGGTACTGGCCGCCGCTGTCGACCAGCAGCAGGGAGCCTAGCGCGGCGCGCTCGTTGGATCGTTCGGTCGGGCGATAGTGGGGCAGGGCGCCGTGGCCGTTGGCGGCGCCGATGGTGTCGAACGACAGGTCGCGCAGCATGCCGGTGGCCTCGCGGAAGCTCTCCAGCTTGGCCACCGCCTCCTTCTCGTCCGGCGGGTTGATCTGGCCCTCGGTGGCGATCCAGTGGAGGAAGCGGGTCAAGGCCGCCCCGTCGCGGCGGTGCGCCTCGCGCGTGCCGGCGATCTCCACCGCGTTCTTGCAGGCGCGGGGCAGGGTGGTCGGGTCCATGCCCCGGATCACCGTGGCGCCGGCGGCGGTCAGGGTGTCGAAATACCAGGCAGAGGACTGGCCGGGATCGACCAGCACCTTGGCGCCCTTCAGATCGGCCAGGGCGGGGCCGAGGTCCTCGGGGTTCTCCAGCGACACCTGGTTGCCGAGCCAGGCCGGCAGTTCGGCGGTCACCTTGTCCGGATCGAGGAACAGCCGCGCCGTCCCATCCGCCCGCACCACGGCCTGGCTGAGCGGCAGGGGGGTGCGGATGACGTCGCCGCCGCGCACATTGAACAGCCAGGCGATCGAGGCCGGGGCGGTCAGCACGGCGGCGTCGGCGCCTTGTTTCTTCAGCGCCTCGCCGATGCGGGCGCGCTTGGCGGCGCTGTCCTCGCCGGCGTAGTCGAGCGGTTGGGGCACGACCTGGGCCTTCGGCTGGGCCGGGCGATTATCGCCCCAGGCCGTGTCGAGCGGGTTGGGGGCCACGGCCTTCAGCGTCGCGCCGGCCTTGTCGGCGGCCTTCTTCAGGCCCGCGAGGGCGTCGGGGCTGTGCAGCCGCGGGTCGTAGCCGATCACCGCCCCGGCCTGCAGCTCGACATAGGCGGGCACCCCGCCGTCGACCAGATCGCGGATCTCGAACAGTTTCTCGTCGACCTGCTCGCGGACCTGCAGGGTGTAGCGGCCATCGACGAAGACGGCCGCCTTGTCCTTCATGATCACCGCCGCCCCGGCCGAGCCGGTAAAGCCAGTGGCCCAGGCCAGCCGGTCGTTGGCGGCGGGCAGGTATTCGTTCTGGTGCTCGTCCTCATGCGGCACCAGCAGGCCGTCGAGCCCCTGCTCGGCCATGGCGGCGCGGATCAGCGGGACGTGCCGCGAGCCGAAGGAGGGGTCGGTGGATTCATCGAAGGTCTGGCGCATGGATGAGATTTAGGCCCCTGGTGGAGCGGGTGCAAACACTTGGGGCGTGGGTGACGCCGCGCCTACGCGAAATCCCGATCTGGCAAGCGCCGCCCGCGTCTGGAACAACAGGCGGAAACACAGGGAGAGAAAAATGGGCGATCTGACAGGGCGCGTGGCGCTGGTGACCGGGGCGGGGCGAGGGATCGGCGCGGCTTGCGCGCGAGCGCTGGCGGAGGCGGGCGCTCAGGTGATCTGCTCGGACCTGTCCGCGCCCGACGATCTGGCCGCGGAACTCGGCGGCCTGGCGATGGCCCAGGACGTCACCGATGAAGCCGGCTGGACGGCGGCCATGGACTTCGCGCGGCGGGAGGCCGGCGGGCTCGATATCCTCGTGAACAACGCCGGCCTGTTCCTGATGAAGCCGCTGACCGAAACTACGCTGGAGGACTGGCGGCGGATTCATTCGGTCAATGTCGAGGGGGTGTTCCTGGGTTGCCGGGCGGCGATCCCGCTGCTGGCCGAGCGGGCCGGGCGGTGGGACGGCGGGACCGCCATCGTCAACCTGTCGTCGATGGCCGGGCTGGTCGGGTCGGCTGGCGCGGTCTGCTACAATGCCTCCAAGGGCGCGGTGCGGTTGCTGACCAAGGGGCTGGCGATGGAGCTGGCGGCGGCCGGGGTGCGGGTCAATTCGGTGCATCCCGGGGTGATCGAGACATCCATGGGCGATGAAGTCATCGCCGCCTTCTCCGGCGCGACGGGCCTGGGCGACAACGAGGCGCGGACCCAGCTGGCCGCCCGCCACCCGCTCGGCCGGATGGGCCAGCCGGGGAATGTGGCCGACGCGGTGGTCTTCCTGGCCTCCAGCCGCTCGGCCTTCGTCACCGGATCGGAACTGGTCGTCGATGGTGGCTTCACCGCCAACTGAATGCTGTTTAGGTTCTCCCCAACAAAGAAGGGGAGAGGGACAATGGCTGACGGTTCGGTTCAAGGTTTGACGCACGACAAGTTCGAGGCCGTGCGCGGGGTATTCGAGGGCAACCTGGCCAGTGGCGAGGACCTGGGCGCGTCGTTCTGCGCGACGGTGGGCGGGGAGACGGTGGTCGACCTGTGGGGCGGCTGGGCCGATCCGGCCAAGACGCGGGCCTGGGAAAAGGACACGATCGTCAACGTCTATTCGACGACCAAGACGATGACCGCCCTGACCGCCCTGCTGGTCGCCGACCGGGGCGAGCTCGATTTCGACGCGCCGGTGGCCAAGTATTGGCCGGAGTTCGCCGCCAACGGCAAGGCGGACGTCAAGGTCAGCCACCTGATGGCCCATTCCGCGGGGCTGTCGGGCTGGCGCGAACCGGTCACCCTGACCGACATCTACGACTGGGAGAAGGCCACCAGCCTGCTGGCCGCCCAGGCGCCGTTCTGGGAGCCGGGCACGGCCAGCGGCTACCATGCTCTGAGCCAGGGGTACCTGGTCGGGGAAGTGGTGCGCCGGGTGACGGGCAAGAGCCTGGGCACGGTGTTCCGCGAGGAGATCGCTGAGCCCCTGGGCGCCGACTTCCACATCGGCCTGCCCGCCAGCGAGGATGGTAGGGTGGCCGAGCTCGTGCCGCCGCCGCCGGGCGGGGCGCTGGGCGAGGGGACGACCAGCGAGCTGGTCCGCAACATGTCGACCAACCCGCCGATCGACGTGACGGCCACCAAGACGCGCGGCTGGCGCGGCGCCGAGATCCCGGCGGCCGGCGGCACGGGCAACGCCCGGTCGGTGGCCCTGGTGCAGTCGCTGATGTCCAACGGCGGCGCCGTCGGGGGCAAGCAGATCCTCTCGGAAGCCGGCGTGCGCCGGGCGCTGGAGCCGCAGATCCAGGGCGTCGACCTGATCCTCGGCATGGAGGTGAAGTTCGGCCTCGGCTACGGCCTCAACGGCGGGTCGGTGCCGTTGCCCAACGACGAGACCTGCTTCTGGGGCGGCTATGGCGGCAGCCTGGTGATCAACGACATGCAGGCCCGCACCACCTTCGCCTACGCCATGAACCGGATGGCCGGGACGACCACGGGCGACATGCGGGCGTTCGGTCTGTGCATGGCCATGTGGGGCGCGCTGGGGGGCTGATCCTCTAATGACGGGTGTTCCGGGCGCGGGAGCGGCTTGACGAATCGCATAAGTATCGACTTATGTATCGGCATGCCTGAGCCCGACATCTTCCGCGCTCTTGCCGACCCGACCCGCCGGGCGGTGTTCGAGCGGCTGAGCGCGGCGGAGATGACCGTCTCCGACCTGACCCGCGGCTTCGACGTCTCCCAGCCGGCCATCTCCCAGCACCTTGCGGTGCTCAAGGGGGCCGGGATGGTGGCCGAGCGGCGGGAGGGTCGGCAGGCCTGGTACCGGGCGGCGCCGGACGCGCTGAGCGGGCTTGAGGCCTGGGTGGCGCGCTACCGCACCTTCTGGCCCGAGCGGGTCGAGGCGCTCAAAACCGTGCTCAAGGAGATGGACGAATGAGGGACATCGACCTTTGCTTCGAGCTGGAGGACAGCGCCGACAAGGTCTGGCGGGCGCTGACCACGCCGGCGCTGCTGGCCCGCTGGCTGGGGCCGAACGACTTCGTGGCGCGGGTCGGAGCCCGGTTCACCGTCGGCGGGGCGGCCAATGACAATGTCGATTGCGAGGTGCTGGCGCTGGAGGCCGGGCGGCTGCTGCGGCTGGGCTGGCGCGAGGGTGAGTTCGACAGCGTGGTCACCTTCGCCCTGGAGCCCGGCCTTGAGGGCGGGGTGCGGCTGCGGCTGACCCACGATGGCTTTGTCACCCACGGCGGCCTGCCGGCGCCGCTGGTCATGGACCCGATAGGGACCGGCGGCTGGAGAATGTCATGGGCGGCCTGATGAACCTGGTGCCGATGGTGGTGGAGTCCACCAGCCGGGGCGAACGCAGCTTCGACATCTTCTCGCGGCTGCTGCGGGAGCGGATCATCTTCGTCAACGGTCCGGTCGAGGACGGCATGGCCAGCCTGATCTGCGCCCAGCTGCTGTTCCTGGAGGCCGAGAATCCCAAGAAGGAGATCGGCCTCTACATCAACAGCCCTGGCGGCGTGGTGACCGCCGGCCTCGCGATCTATGACACCATGCAGTACATCAAGGCCCCGGTGGCCACCCTGTGCATGGGCTTCGCCGCCTCCATGGGCTCGCTGCTGCTGATGGCCGGCGAGCCCGGCCAGCGCGTCTGCATGCCCAACGCCCGCATCGTGCTGCACCAGCCCAGCGGCGGCTTCTCCGGCCAGGCGTCGGACGTGGCGCGCCACGCCGAGGACATCATCAAGATGCGCCAGAGGATCTATGAGCTCTACGCCAAGCACTGCGGCCGGACGATGGAGGAGGTGGCGGTGGCGCTGGACCGTGACAACTTCCTGGATGCGCAGGAGGCGAAGGCCTGGGGTCTGGTCGACCACGTCTATTCCAGCCGGGAGGAGGCTGAAGCGGAGGCCTGACGCAACGTCATACTTTCCGCGCACGTCAACGGAGCGCATGATCCGCCCAACGAAAGGGAGCGAGACATGTACGATCTGGTAATCCGGAACGGGCGGGTGGTCGATGGGACCGGGGCGCCGGCCTTCCAGGGCGACGTCGCGATCAGCGACGGGATCATCGTGGCGGTCGGGACCGTCCAGGGCGCTGGCAAGCGCGAGATCGACGCGGCGGGCAAGCTCGTCACCCCGGGCTGGGTCGACATCCATACCCATTACGACGGCCAGGCGACCTGGGACCCCTATATGTCGCCGTCCAGCTGGCATGGCGTGACCACGGTGGTCATGGGCAACTGCGGGGTCGGGTTCGCGCCGGTGAAGCCGGACAAGCACGACTGGCTGATCGAGCTGATGGAGGGGGTGGAGGACATCCCGGGCGCCGCCCTGGCCGAGGGCATCAAGTGGAACTGGGAGACCTTCCCACAGTACATGGACAGCCTGGATGGCCAGGCGCGGGTGCTGGATATCGCCACCCACGTGCCGCACAGCGCGGTGCGGGCCTATGTGATGGGCGAGCGCGGGGCGCATAACGAGCCGGCGACGCCCGAGGACATCGCCCAGATGGCGGCGATCGTCGCCGAGGGGATCGAGGCCGGGGCTCTGGGCTTCTCCACCTCGCGGACCATCGTCCATACGGCCAAGAACGGCGAGGTGATGCCGGGCACCTATGCCGGCAACGATGAGCTGCTGGCCATCGGCAAGGCTATGGCGGCCGTGGGGCCGGGGGTCTTCGAGATGAGCTCGGACATGGCGCCGGCCGAGCATGAGTTCGAATGGATGCGGGACATGGCCACCGAGACCGGTGTGACCGTGACCTACAGCCTGCTGCAGTCGCCGATGAAGCCGGATAACTGGAAGCACCTGCTGGACCTGACCGCCCAAGCGCGGGCCCAGGGGGCGGCGATCACGGCGCAGATCGCCTGCCGCCCGACCGGGCTGGTGCTCGGCTGGCGCAGCACCATCCATCCCTTCGTGGGCCGCCAGACCTATCGCGACATCGCCCACCTGCCGTTCGAAGAGCGGCTGGAGAAGCTGAAGGACCCGGTGGTTCGGGCCGCCATCCTGGCTGATCCCAGCAAGAAGATGGGGCCGCTGGGCGCCATCATGACCCAAGGCTTCGACCGCATGTTCCGGCTGGTGCAGCCGGACGGCGGGCTGGACTACGAGCCGCGGGCCGAGGACAGCATCGCCGCGATCGCGCAGCGCACCGGCCAGGCGCCGGACGCCATCGTTTATGACATGCTGATGGAGATGGACGGCAAGGGGTACATCTACCTGCCGCTGCTGAACTACGGCCTGTTCAACTTCGACCACATCGAAACCATGATGCACGACCCCAACACCGTGCTCAGCCTGTCGGACGGCGGGGCCCACTGCGGGGTGATCTGCGACGCCAGCTTCCCGACCTACATGCTGACCCACTGGGTGCGGGACCGGAAGCGGGGGCCGACGCTTCCGCTGGAGAAGGTGGTGTCGATGCAGACGCGGGACACGGCCCGGCTCTATGGGCTGAACGACCGGGGCGTGCTGGCCGTGGGCATGAAGGCGGACCTCAACGTCATCGACTTCGAGCGGCTGGCCATCCAGGCGCCGGAGATGGTGTTCGACCTGCCCGCCGACGGCCGCCGGATGATCCAGAAGGCGCAGGGCTATGTGGCGACCATCGTCAGCGGCGTGGTGACCTATGAAGAGGGCGAGGCGACCGGGGCGATGCCGGGCAAGCTGATCCGGGGACCGCAGGGCGTGGATGTCCGCATGGCGGCCGAATAGGCGGGTCAAACGCCTGTTCAAATCCTCCTGGGTTCCTGCCAGTATGGTCCTCAACAAAGGACCATCGGGAAGGAAACCCAAGCCATGCGTGAAGCCGTCATTGTCTCCTATGCTCGCACCGGTCTGGCCAAGGCCGGACGAGGCGGCTTCAACATCACCCCGCCGATGACCCTGGCGGCCCATGCCATCAAGCACGCGGTGGCCAAGTCGGGGGTGGACCCCAAGGACATCGAGGACTGCTACCTGGGCAACAACGCCCATGGCGCGGCCAACATCGGCCGGCTGGCGGCGTTGCTGGCCGGGATGCCGGTGACCACGGCGGGGGTGACCATCAACCGGTTCTGCTCCTCGGGCCTGCAGGCCATCGCCATGGCCGCCAACTATGTGCGGGCCGACGGCGGGGACTGCGTTGTGGCGGGTGGCGTGGAGAGCATCTCCATCCCCGGCGGCGGCGCGGGCGGCTCGGCGGCCAATGACCCGGAACTGCTGAACATCGCCCCGGCCATCTACATGGCTATGATCGACACGGCCGACATCGTGGCCGAGCGGTACGGGGTCAGCCGGGAGTACCAGGACGAGTACAGCCTGCAGTCCCAGCAACGGATGGCGGCGGCGCAGGCGGCCGGCAAGTTCGCCGACGAGATCGTGCCGATGAGCACGAAGATGAAGGTCGTCGACAAGGTCACCAAGGAAGAGAGCATCGTCGACTACACGGTCGATCGCGACGAGTGCAACCGGCCGGACACCACGCTGGAGGGCCTGGCCTCGCTGCAACCGGTCAAAGGCCCCGGCAAGTTCATCACCGCCGGCAACGCCAGCCAGCTGTCCGACGGCGCCGCCGCCGTGGTGGTGATGGAGGCCAAGGAGGCCGAGCGGCGGGGGCTGGAGCCGATGGGCCGGTTCGTCAGCTGGGCCGCCGCCGGCTGTGAGCCGGACGAGATGGGCATCGGGCCGGTGTTCGCCGTGCCCCGCCTGCTGGCCCGCCAGGGGCTGAAGGTCGATGACATCGACATCTGGGAGCTGAACGAGGCCTTCGCGTCGCAGTGCCTGTACAGCCGCGACAAGCTGGGCATCGATCCGGAGAAGTACAACGTCAACGGCGGCTCGATCGCCATCGGCCACCCCTTCGGCATGACCGGCGCCCGCTGCACCGGCCACCTGCTGCAGGAAGGCAAGCGTCGCGGCGCCAAATGGGGCGTGGTCACCATGTGCATCGGCGGCGGCCAGGGCGGGGCGGGGCTGTTCGAAATCTATTGATCAGCTGCCGACAGCATCGGCGGGGTTTACGCCGCCGATGCTGCGCCGCAGGATCGTCGCCTGTTCAGAGGTGAGGGTGTGATGCGGCATTGGCGTGTGGGGATGGCCGGCCTGGCTTTGGGGTTGGTGTTGCCCGTGGCGGCGGGGGCGACGATCCCGCCCAGTTACAAGGTTCTGGTGGTGGCGCCGGACGAGGAGACCGAGGCGTCCAGTCGCGCCCTGGTGGAGGCGATGACCACCTTCAACGCCTTCTTCAAGGCCCCGTCGGACATCCACAAGAACGAGATCGCCGCCTGCCTGCCCGAGCCGGACCTCGCCGCTTGCGTCCACGCCAAGGTGGCGGCCCGGCCGGTCGATGAGCGAGCCAGGCCGGTGATCATCGTGGCGCGGCCGGTGTCGCCGGGCGTGGTGACCTGGACCTGCTTCGGCAGCGGGCGGAATGCCAAGGCGCCGCCATCGGGGACGGTCCGCATCGACCTGAACGCGGCCCTGTTCGGCGCGCCCAAGCCCCGCACCGAGGCGCGGCGGGAGGCGATGGGCTGCATCTACGCGGCCGAGACGGAGTCGGTTGAGAGCTGAAACCGGCCTTCCGGCCGGCGCGTTTGGTATAGGCCGACCGCCAAGGAGCCCCCCATGACCCGACTGTTCCGCCCACTGCTGATCGCCGCCGGGCTCGCCGCACTGGCCTCGCCTGCCGCTGCCGTCACGGTGCGGGCCTGCGACGGGATCACCGACCAGGCGATGAACATCATTGAGCCGTGGGAGCGCAACAGCTGGGCCTACTACGGCGGGCGGGTGCGGGTGGCCGTGCTGGACACCGGCGGGGAGCCGGCCTGCTGTAGCAGCCATCTGCTGGTGATGTTCCCGGACGACCAGTCGCCGGGCGGCGGTCTGGTCTGCCGCCTTATCAGCGACCGGGGCGCGAACGGCTTCGCCGGCATCGATCCGCGCTCGGTGAAAAGCGCCTACGACCCCAAGCGCGGGCTGCAGGTCAGCTTCAGCTACTCCTATTTCCCGCGCGGCGGCGAAGCGACGCGCCGGGGCGTGGCCAAGGTGCGGGTCAACCTGGCCCGCAACACCGTGACCGTGGAGTAGGGCGCCGGGCCGGCCTAAATCGAAAGGCCGCTGAGGCTCGGAGGGGAGCACTGCCAAATCTGTGCAACGCCCCCCATTCCTGGACGTCAGAGACCCAGTTTGCCGGCGTCGATGGTCTGGGCGGTCACACCGACCGCGGGTGAGGCGGCAATGGTGTTGGCGATCCTGGCGCCGAGCCACACGCCGCCGGTGCGGCCCGTCTCCGCCGGCTTTCCCGGGATGCCGAAGGCGTCTTTGTTGTCGCTGTCCAGGACGGTGAGGCCGTCGAAATACCAGTGCACGCCCAGGAACACCCGGCTGATCGAGTTATCGACGATGGCCTTCCACAGGCTGGCATAGCCGCGGGTGAACGGCGCGCGGGGGGCCATGGTGCGGGGGTCTATGTTGCGGCCATCGTATTCATCGGACTGAAACTCGAAGCCGATGTCGTCCTCGCCCATCCCGTCGTCGGCGAAGGCGCCCAGGCCCTTCTCCACCAGCATCAGCCGCAGGAGATGGAAGGCGGCCGCCCCGAAGGTGGCATGGCCGGAGGGGTAGGCCGGAAAGTCCGGCGACAGCGTCTGACCGGAGCCGTTGGTGTCCGGCCGGCCAAGCGGCAGCCAGCCGAGATCCGCAACCCCGTTGCCGGGCAGAGCTTTGGGGATGCCGACCACCGGCCGCCACATCATGTGATCGGCGCTGTACTTGTAGTACCAGGCGCTGATGCCGGCGTCGGCCATGGCCACGGCGACGGCCGCGACGATCCGCAGCTCCTCGAGTTCGGACAGTTTGCCAGGCTGCCGCGCCTCGATGTTGTCGAGCACTTCCAGCACCACCTGCAGGTACAGGCGCGGGGGCGTGCCCAGTTCCGGCGGGCCGTCATAGCCCCAGTAGATGCCGATCTGCTCCTGATCCAGGCTTCGGCCGTTCGGTCCGGGGATGGCCGCGCCCAAGCGCTTCACCTCCTCGAGATCCTGAGCGTAGTGAGCGGTGGGTTCGACCTGCACGCCGCTGATCCGGCCCGGGGGCTTGGGGAAGTTCGGAACGACTGGAACCATCAGCGGGACCGCCTGGCCCCAGAGGCCGCCGGCGAAGCCCTGGGTCGGCTCATGGGCCGGCCGCTGGTGGGTATAGGGGGCGCCAGTCGGCATGTACTGGCCGGCCTGGCCATGGGTGGGATCCTGGACGCCGATGGCATGCACCGCCGCCCCGAACAGGCGCCCGGCCTGCTCCGACGGTGCGTGGCCGCCGGCCAGGCCGTTGACGTCCAGCCAGTCCGCCCAGGCAGGGGCGAGGAACCGCACCTGTTTGGGATAGCGCAGCCGCAGGACCTGGTCGCAGGCGGCGGCGGCGGCGACCGTTCCGTTCAGCCCGGCGAGGCCGGGCGCGCCGGGCACGGTCAGCAGCGGCGTCGCACCGGCAACGATGGCATGGACGTCGTGCAGCGCCGCCAAGGCCATGCCCTGGGCCCGGGCCGACAGGAAGGGGCCACGTTGGTCCCCGGCGCTGATGGCGGGGGTGTGGTCGCGGCGGACACACTCCATGGCCACGTTGATCCAGAATCGGAAGGGGGCTGAGGCGGTGGTCATGATGAAGTCCTTGACGGGCGACGCCTGTGGCGGCCGCGGAGGGGAGGCGTAAGCGGCGAGCAAACTGACCTCACGGCCACGGCGGGTCGGGCGGTCGGACGTGGGCGCGGGGCGCCCGGCATCCGTGCTCTGCATAGGCCCGAGGCGCGCCGGTTGGCCGTGACCGGGATCACGCCGCCACCGGGCCTCAGGGCCAAAGACCAACGCCGGCGCCGATTTGCAGTCCCCCGGATCGGGTTGTCGCTCTACAAGCGCGGCATGCCTGCCTACAGATTCTACGGCCTGACCGCCTCCGCGCCTGAAGAGATGACCGTCGGCCTCTTCTACAGCGATGGCGCGGCGATGACCTGGGGGTTCAGCCGCGCCGGGGCCTCCGGGGTCGAGGTCTGGCAGGGCTCCCGCTTCGTCGGCCGGCTGCACGGGCCGGACGCCGGGGACCGCGAGGAGCCGGAAGCCGATTCTTAACGCCTGCACGCTAAGGTCGCGGCCGTGTTCAGAAAGGGCCGCGTAATGGGCTGTGCAGGGTGCAAGGACGGGGTCGGCTTCCAGTTGCCGATCACCATGGCGTTTCAACCGATCGTCGACGTGAAGACCGAGACGGTGTTCGCCTATGAGGCTCTGGTGCGCGGTGCGGACGGGCGCGGCGCGGGCGCCGTGCTGGCCGAGGTCTCCGAGGAGAACCGCTACGCCTTCGACCAGCAGTGCCGGACGACGGCCATCGAGCTGGCCGCCGACCTGAACCTGGCGGCGGACGGGGCCAACCTGTCGATCAACTTCCTGCCCAACGCGGTGTACGAGCCGAAGGCCTGTATCCGGCTGACCCTGGCGGCGGCGATGCGGACCGGGTTTCCGCTGAACCGGATCATCTTCGAATTCACCGAGGACGAGGCGGTGGACACCAACCACCTGCTGAACATCCTGCGCACCTATCGGTCGATGGGGTTCAAGACGGCGATCGACGATTTCGGGGCCGGGTTCGCGGGGCTGGGGCTGCTGGCCAAGTTCCAGCCGGACATCGTCAAACTGGACATGGCCCTGATCCGCGACATCGACCGCGACCGGGTGAAGCGGACGGTTGTCAGCCATACGTTGGCCATGCTGAGGGACCTGGGGATCGAGCCGGTCTGCGAGGGGGTCGAGACGGTCGCGGAGCACGACGTGCTGCGCGACCTGGGGGTGGACCTGATGCAGGGCTACCTGCTGGCCAAGCCACAGACGGCGGCGTTGCCGGCGGTGGACTGGGTGCGGCCGGTGGCGGACGAGGCGCTGCGGGCTTAGGGTCGAGGCGCGATCATTCGGCTTCCATCTATCTGCCTTGCGGCGGGGCCGAATTCCAACGCCCTGCTATAGATTCTTGGTGGTCGCGCGTTGGGTTCGATGGACGGCGCCCACTAATCGGAACACGCTCTAGTCAATTACCCAATGGTCTTCCGCCGGCCCCTGTTGTGGCTCCGGGGCAGGCACTGGAATCCGGCGGCACAAGCGCCGTATGCGCCTCAGAAACACGTCTGTCTGGATCGGCTTGGCCATGAAGTCCATGGCGCCCAACGACAGCGCCTTGTCCACGTCGACTGCCTGGTTCCGCGCGGTCAGCATCATCGTTGGGAGACGCTTGAGGCGACCTGACTGGGCAAGCAGGGACAGGACGGTGAAACCGTCCATTCGCGGCATGTTGACGTCGAGCACCAAGGCATCGAGCCGAACATGCGGAAGGCGTTCGAGAAGGCTGACGCCATCGGTGCATTTCAGTGGCTCGAAGCCCCCGAAATGCAGCCGGGTCATGAGCAGTTCGACGATAAGGGGATCGTCATCCACGACCATCACGCGTGGACGGGTTGAGCTAGCCGGCATGGTGGAGGACTTCCTGACCAAGCCGATCGTCCCCTGAGAGCGCTTCGACAACGTTTCCAATCAGGTTGGATGGCGAAATCGGTTTGCGAACCAGGCCGTCAAACGGCGTCGGCGCGCCATGTGCGCCGACATGAACGTCTGCGGAGAACGCCAGGATCGGAATGTTCACATTCGGCCCACTTCCCGACCGGATCGCTTGCAGCGCCTGAAACCCGTTCATGTCCGGCATTCGAATGTCCATCAGGATCAGGTCCAGGGGCGCCGCCCTGGCCGCCCTGATAGCGCCGGCCCCATCTTCCGCCTCCGTCACCTCCGCCCCCGATAACTTCAGCATGGTCCTCGCCAGTTCCCGGTTCATGGCATTGTCGTCCACAACGAGAATTCGGGCGCCGGCCAGGATGGCATCCTCGGCCGCAACCGGTGGGTGCTCCATGGATCCCTTCTCTTCGGGCGCAGGAATTTCAAACGTGAAGGCGGAACCCTGACCAACCTTGCTTTCGACGCCGATCGTGCCGCCCATCGCCTCCACCAGGCCTCGGCAAATGGCCAACCCCAGGCCGGTTCCCCCGTGCCGCCGCTCGGATGAGCTGTCGACCTGCGAGAAGCGTTTGAACAACTGTTGCTGTTGTTGCGGGGTCAGGCCGGGGCCGGTATCGCGGACGGTCAAGCGCAGGGTTTCCCGGACGGGATCGTGCCGCGCTTCGAGGACCACGCCTCCGCTGTCTGTGAACTTCACCGCGTTACTGATCAGGTTCAAGAGAACCTGCGTGACCCGGTTCTGGTCGAGCCGGACAAATGCGGGCAGGTCGGGGCCCGGGACGAAGTCGAGCGTCAGCCCCTTGCTCTCTGCTTGCCACGACAGCAGTTGCAGGGCGCCGTCCAGCATGTCGCGCGCGGCGACGGGCCGTTCGTCGAACTCCATCTGGCCCGCCTCGATCTTTGAGAAATCGAGAATGTCGTTCACAATCGTCAGCAACGCCCGACTGGCGTCCGACACCCGGCGGACGAAGCCGGCCGACCGATCCGACAACTCTGCGTCCTCGGAAAGTAGGCCGCTGAACCCGAGGATGGCGGTAAGCGGGGTGCGGATTTCGTGGCTCATATTGGCAAGGAAGTCGGCCTTGGACTGGGCGGCGCTCTCGGCTGAGTCTCGAGCCGCCTTCAGATCCGCCTCGATCTTGGCTCGGGCGCTGACGTCGCGCAGCAGATCGACGATCTCAGCCGGTCGGTCGAGGCTCTTGACGAGGGTCGGCGTACTTTCAAGCCAGATCCATTCGCCGTCCTTGCGCTGGAACCGGAAGCTTAAGCGGGCGGCGCTACCCTCATCGCCCGCGATGACCCGCCGAACTTCCGCGAGGCAGGGTTCTGCGTCGTCGGGGTGTAGCCGATCGATGAACCGTGGCTGGCCGTTGGAAAGCTCGTCGAAGGTGAAGCCGGTGATGGTCTCGAGAGACGCGGAGGCGTAGATCATATCCCCGCTGATGGTTGTGCGGGTGAGCAGATCCGAGGAGTTTTCGGAGACCACGCGATAGCGCAATTCGCTTTCCGCGAGGGCGAACTCCGCGCATTTCCGGTCGGTTATGTCCCGGACGCAGTCCTGAAACTCAACAAGATCGCCGGTCTGTTCGTCGAAGATTGGCCGGGGTTGGCCCTCAAGCCAGACCTCTCGTCCGTCCTTGCGCCGGGCCCGGTATTCGAAGCGGAGCGGCGCCGCGCCGGGGCCGGCGGAGACGAATTCCGCGAACCGGCGGATCACGGGGCCGACATCATCGGGATGCATGAAGGTCGTCACCGACTGGCCGAGCAGCTCGTCCGGCTCGTATCCCATAATGCTGGCGATCGCCGGCGACAGGAAGCTGAAGCGGCCGTCCGGGCTGTAGCAGGCGATGACATCCGTGGCGTTTTCCGCGAGGAGACGGTAACGCGTTTCGCTGGCCAACAGCCGCGCCTCTACAGCCTTGCGATCGGAGATATCGCGAAGGACGTTGACGATCTCGATCGGGGCGCCGGCCGCGTCCCGCACGATCGTCGGACTGCCCTCGACCCAAATCCAGCTTCCGTCGGCTTTGCGGAAGCGGAAGGTCGGTTGGGTTCCGGGGGGATCATCCAGCCCGGCCAAGCGCGCGGCCCTCAAGGCTTCGGCCCGAGGCAGGTCGTCCGGGTGGACGAGCTCGGCGGCGCGCAGGCCGACAAGGTCCTCGGGCCGGTAGCCCAGCCGAGCGCAGCTGGGCGAAACCCAGGTGATCCCCCGGCCGGGCTCGACCCGGATGATCACGTCGGCGAAATGTTCGGTGAGGAAGGTCAGCCGGGCTTCGTTCTCTCGCAGCCGCTGGTCGGCCAGCGCGACCTCCGTGACGTCCATGAAAGAGCCGAACAGGCGTTCCACTGAGCCATCGGGATTGCGATTCACTTCACCGCGGGCGGTGACCTGACGCTGTTCGCCGTCCGGACGGGTGATCCTGGCATTGAGGGAATAGGGCTCGCCGTGTTCAAGGGCCCGGGCGATCAGTCCGCTGAGTTCGGTCGCGTCCCGTGGGTCGTACAGGGCGAGGACACCCTCGAGGTTTGGCGGCGGTAAAGACGGGTCAAAGCCATGGATGCTGTAGACGACCGGCGACCAGGTCACGCTGTCTGTCGCCGGCCACCAGGACCAATAGCCGACGCCGGCCATCTCCTCGGCCTGCGCCAGGAGCCGGTCTTGCTCGACCCGGCTTCGTTCAAGTGCGTTCAGCCTGGCATTGTCATGTCGCAGCGACAGGGTCGCTGAAACGGTCTCGGCCATGGCCGCGAGCTGCCCCCGTGCCTGGGCATCGAAGTCCGCGCGCGGCTTGGAATCGATGACGCAGAGGGCCCCGATGCGGGTTCCGTTGGAAAGGGTGAGCGGCGCGCCAGCGTAGAAGCGGATGCCGGGGTGGCCCGTGACCAGCTCGTTGGCCGCAAAGCGAGCGTCGAGCGCCGCGTCCGGGATGACCATCACCTCGGAGCCGCGGATAGCATGGTCGCAGAAGGAGACATCGCGGGATGTCTCCCGGACGTCGAGGCCTATGCAGGCCTTGAACCACTGCCGCTCCGCGTCGATCAGGGAAATGATCGCGATCGGAACATCGAAGGTCAGAGCGGCCAGGCGGGTGAGGCTGTCGAAGGCCGGCTCTGGGTCGGTATCAAGGATATTCAGCCGACGGATCGCAGCCAGACGTCGTTCCTCGATGCTCTTGTCCACCGCGATGCCCTCTGTCGCTCATTCTGATCGACTAATGGTCGAGCTGAGTTGGACCGCGGTTAATGCTGACGCGGTATCCGCTCGATCCAGTGTGTCAAAGCGTCGCGCGGTATCGGGGCTATGCCGCCCAACAGGCGTCAAGTCTCCGTACGGGCCTCACCCCCGCTCCACAAAACTGTCGATCACCTTCTTCTCCCCCGCCTGCTCAAACGCCACCGTCAGCTTGTTCCCCTCCACGGCCACCACCGCGCCGTAGCCGAACTTGATGTGGAACACCCGGTCGCCCTTGGCGTAGGCGCTGCTCACCTCGGGGGCTGACACCGCCACCAGGCGGCCTTCGCCTTCGATGACCTGTTGGCGGCCGGGGTGGCTGCCTTGGTAGTTTCGGGATTGGGCGCGTTTCCAGCCCGGCGAGGTGTAGCCCTGGCCGAAACTAGTGTCGGCGTCCCAGCGGCTGGTGGTGGGTTGGCTCATGCCGGGGCCGCCGCCGTAGTATCCCGTCTCGGAGGCGGCATCGACGGTCTCGGGGGGGAGCTCGTCGACGAAGCGGCTGGGGAGCTGGGTGGTCCAGCGGCCGTAGACCTGGCGGTTGGCGGCAAAGCTGATGCGGGCCTGTTCGCGGGCGCGGGTGATGCCGACGTAGGCCAGGCGGCGCTCCTCCTCCAGGCCCTTTTCGCCCTTCTCGTCCATGCTGCGCTGGCTGGGGAAGACGCCTTCCTCCCAGCCGGGCAGGAAGACCAGGGGGAATTCCAGGCCCTTGGCGCTGTGCAGGGTCATGATCTGGACGCTGTCGTCCCCGCCGCCCTTGTCGAGGTCCATGACCAGAGAGACGTGTTCCAGGTAGTCGCCGAGGTTTTCGAACTGGGCCATCGACTGGACCAGCTCCTTGAGGTTTTCCAGGCGGGTCTGGCTGGTCGGGCCTTTGTCGAGGCGCAGGGCGTCGGTGTAGCCGCTCTCCTCCAGGATGGTCTCGGTCAGGCGGGCGTGGTCGGTGGCGCCGCTGGCCAGCTGGGCGGTCCAGCGGTCGATGTCGCGGACGAAGGTGGCGAGGGCCGTGCGGGTCTTGGCGGCCAGTTCGTCGGTGTTGACCAGGCCCCGGCTGGCCATGATGGCGCTGATCCCGTGGTGGCGGGCCAGGGTGAGGATCTTCTGGACGCTGGTGTCGCCGATGCCGCGCTTGGGGACGTTGACGATGCGTTCAAAGGCCAGGTCATCGTCGAGCGACTGGATCAGGCGCAGGTAGGCGTGGGCGTCGCGGATTTCGGCCCGCTCGAAGAAGCGGGGGCCGCCGATCACCTTGTAGGGGATCTGCAGCATGACGAAGCGCTCTTCGAAGGCGCGCATCTGGAAGGAGGCGCGGACCAGGATGGCGACGTCCTTGTAGCGGCGGCCGGTGCGGCGCCAGCGCTCGATCTCCTCGCCGACCAGCCGGCTCTCGGCCTCGCCGTCCCAGACGCCGTGCACGGTGATCTTGTCGCCGCCGTCCGCGTCGGTCCACAGGGTCTTGCCCAGCCGCCCCTTGTTGGCGGCGATCAGGCCGCTGGCGGCGGCGAGGATGTGGCTGGTCGAGCGGTAGTTGCGCTCCAGCCGGATGACGGCCGCGCCGGGGAAGTCGCGCTCGAAGCGCAGGATGTTGTCCACCTCCGCCCCGCGCCAGCCGTAGATCGACTGGTCGTCATCCCCGACGCAGCAGACGTTCTGGCGCTTCTGGCCGAGTAGTCGCAGCCAGAGGTACTGGGCGACGTTGGTGTCCTGGTACTCGTCGACCAGGATGTAGCGGAAGCGGTCGTGGAAGTCGGCCAGCACGTCCGGGTGGCGCTGGAAGATGGTGATGTTGTGCAGCAGCAGGTCGCCGAAGTCGCAGGCGTTCAGCGTGCGCAGCCGGGCCTGGTAGGCGGCGTAGAGCTCCTGGCCGCGGTTGTTGGCGAAGGCGCTGTTCTCAGGGGAGGGGAGGTTCTCCGGCGTCCAGCCGCGGTTCTTCCAGTGGTCGATCAGCCCGGCCAGGGTCTTGGGCGTCCAGCGTTTGGGGTCGATGTTGGCGGCCTCGATGATCTGCTTGATCACCCGTTCCTGATCGTCGGTGTCGAGGATGGTGTAGCTGGACTTCAGGCCGACCAGCTCGGCGTGGCGGCGCAGGATCTGAGCGGCGACGCTGTGGAAGGTGCCCAGCCAGCGCAGGCCCTCGGCGGACGGGCCGATGATCGCGGCGATCCGCTCGCGCATCTCCCGCGCCGCCTTGTTGGTGAAGGTGACGGCCAGCAGCTCCCACGGCTTGGCGCGGCCGGTGGCCAGGATGTGGGCCAGGCGGGTGGTCAGCACGCGCGTCTTGCCGGTGCCGGCGCCGGCCAGGACGAGGACGGGGCCCTCGACGGCCTCGACGGCCTGGCGCTGCTCGGGGTTCAGGCCCTGGAGGTAGTCGGGACCCTGCACGCGGGCGAGGTCTGAGATGCGGGGGGAGGGCAGGGAGTCGGTCATCAGGAGAACGTATGTAGCACAGGCGCGTCCGGTGGTGGGATTCGCTCTCCGCCCCCGAGAGGGGGCGGAGGACGGTTCGGAGCGTGAGCGACGGACCAGGAGGCGGGGCCGCGCCGGCGGTTGAGCGGAAAACTCGTTCCCGGCGGTGGGGGCCCCCTCGGTCTGGCTCGCTTTCAGCGCTCGCCAGAGCCACTCCCCCATTTCATGGGGGAGAGCGAAGCGAGTCGGCTCTCCTTGCAGGAACGGGGGCGGTTCCCGGCCGTTCTGTCGGGTAACGGAAGGAGCATTCACCATGGCGCGTACGCGGACACATCGACGGAGCGGGGGCGGAGTTTTTGCCGCGGTTCTGCTGGGCTCGGTGCTCGTCATCGCCTTGATGATCGGCTGGCTGGTGTGGGGCGGGCCGTCGCAACTGACGGAGCGGGCCTCGAACATCGACATCCAGATGCCGCGCGCGCCGGTGTTGCCGGCGACGCCGAACCCGGCACCCATTCCCCTGCCTACGCCCGCCCGGCCTGGGTAAGGGCGTAGACGCGGCAGGCGGAGGCGAGAGGGCGATCGCCCCGGCCCTCATCGATGCGGACGATCAAGCGGGGCAGGGTGAGGCCCTCCTGCGCGGCGACTTGCTCCAGGGCCGCCCAGAACTCCGGCTCCAGCGCCAGGGATGTGGCGTGGCCGGTGAGCGACACCGAGCGTTTGATCAGGCGCACCACGGGCGGATTTCCGATCTGAACGATGTTAACACTTGCGATCTAAGCGCTGTTCACATAAGGCTGGCGTCGTCCTCCCCGACTAAGGCCTCAAGATGAACGCCGTCACGCACAATTTCACGCCCAAGCGCCCGGAAGTCGAGTTCCGCAAGGGCGAGACCATGCGGCTGCAGCCGATCCGGGCCTTCAAAGCGGTGAGCCGGCTGATGGCCGACAAGGAAGACACCGCGGCGGTGTTCGACCTGATGCGGGCGCTGTCGGGCGACTCGGTGTCGAAGGGGTACGCGCGGCTGATGAAGACGCCGCGCGGCGGGCGGATCGCCTATGAGCGCGACGAACTGAACGACCGGCTGATGGACCGCGCCTGGCTGGAAAGCTTCGCGCCCGGCACGGTGGGCGCCGCCTATCTGGCGCACATGGACGAGCGAGGGTTCACCGCCGACGGCCTGAAGGAAATCAGCGAGCAGACGCTCGATAGCCAGGTCGAGGCGGCCCATCCGCTGACCTGGTACGGCCGGCGGCTTCGGGACGTGCATGACGTCTGGCACGTGCTGACCGGCTATCGCACCGATGCGCTGGGCGAGGCCTGCCTGGTGGCGTTCTCTTACCAGCAGACCCGCAGCCTGGGCTTCGGGGTGATCGCCTTCGCCGCCGGCAACAAGCTGGCGAGCGCGAAGAACGGCCAGCCGTACAAGGCGGCGATCCGCGAGGCGCACCAGAGGGGCAAAGCCTGCGCCTGGCTGCCGGAGGTCGACTATCCGGAACTGTTCGCCGAGGACCTGGAAGCGGCGCGGGCGCGGCTGGGGATCAGGCCGGCGCGCATCTATCTGAGCATTCCGCCCGAGTATCGCGACGGAGCCTTCGAGGCCGCGGCGGCCCACTAAGCGGCTTCGAACCCCGCCGCCGCGAAATCCACCATCCGTTGCCGCAG
Organism: Caulobacter sp. SLTY; assembly: GCF_009905535.1. Lineage (GTDB taxonomy): Bacteria > Pseudomonadota > Alphaproteobacteria > Caulobacterales > Caulobacteraceae > Caulobacter. The sequence continues at coordinate 29,935 of NZ_JAAALA010000013.1, forward strand.
GCCGGCGACGTCATCCTCGCGGGTGAGGCCGTCGGAGAGGACGTGCAGGCGGTCCAGCTCCATGAACCGGTTCTGGTGGATCATGCCGAGTACGAAGTGGAGCCGCCAGTAGACCTCCTCCGGCGCCAACTGGGGGCAGGCGGCCAGCAGGGCGTCCGAGAAGCGCCGCAGGTGGGAGACGTCGGTGCTGAGCACTTCGCGGATCTCGGCGCCTCCCTCGCTGCGGGCGCGGATCAGGAACTGCAGCGAGATGCGGCGGTCGTTGGCCGGGTCCAGCCAGCGCAGGGGTGGGGCGATCAGGGCGGTGATGATCTCCCGTACCGGCGGCTTGCCCCCGTGGCGGTCGGCGGCTTCGTGCAGCATGCGGGCGCGCTCGCGGCTCAGCTCGGCCGTGCGGCGGCGGAAGATCTCGAACAGCAGGCTGTCCTTGGATCCGAAGTGGTAGTTGACGGACGCCAGGTTGACCCCGGCCTCGGCCGTGATGTCGCGCACCGACACGTTCTGAAAGCCGTTCAGCGCGAACAGACGCTCGGCGGCGTTGAACACCAGCTGCTTGGTGGCGGCCTCCGTCTCGGGTGCGTTCTCTTCGTTCAGACTCACGGGACAGCCCTTCCCTTCCGGAACCGGAGCATTACGGGGGCCGAAGGATTAGGCAAGCGGCGTTGAACGGCCGTTTCAAACGCCGATGGCCTCTTCGGCCGCCAGGCTGTTGGCCACGATCACGCCGGCAAAGAAGTCCTTCAGCCCGTCGTGCAGGCTGGGTCGGACGACGACGCGGCCGTCGCGCCATTCGAGAAAGCCGCCGGCCTGGGCCTGGCGTAGGACAAGATGGACCTGCGGACGGGAGATGGCGAAGCGGCGGCTGTAGGCCGAGACGGAGACCGCCAAAGGAGCGTCGGCGCCGTGGGCGCGGAGCATCAGGTCGTTGAGCACGAGGAAGCCGCCGACCCGCTCGATGCAGAATTCCAGCTGCGGCGCCTGGTCGATCAGGCGGCCGCCGCTGTCGAACTCCCGGCAGAGGGCGGCCAGGAACCGGCAGAGCAGGGCGTCGTCGGCGAGGCCCTCGGCCACCGCATGGGCGGCCGGGCTGACGTAGCCGACGGCGTAGAGTTCGCCCGCGATCCGCTCGCGGTGGGCGGCGAAGAACTTCGGCGTGGGGGCAAGGTTGCGGACCTCGCCGGTCAGGTATCCCGCCCAGCGCATCAGGGCGATCAGGGCGCTGGTGCGGCCGGGGCTGGCGAATCCCTGCTGGGCGGCAAGCTGCTTGAGGTTGGCGGGGGTGAGGCGCCCCTCCTGGCAAAGGCGGGCGACCAGCATGGCCACCACGAACCGGCCCCGATCCGAGGCGACGATGTTGAGCAGGGGATGGCCGCTGTAGGTGGTGACGCTGGTTCGCGCCAGGGCCAGGACGGCGGTCTCGAAGTCCGGATGGGCGCGAGCGGCCGCGATGCGCTGCGGCGTCAGGACGCTGGTCGGGCGCCGGTCTTCGGCGGCGGTCATGAGCGGCGGCCCCTATGCCCAATTCGAGCAAATTAGCAGTTTTCTACAGTTCACGGCTGCGCGTTGTGGTCGCATTTGGGCGGATCGCTTTCGAAGGACGATCCGATGGCCGCGCTCACGATCTGGAAACCGCAGTTCAGCTTCACCGGGACCGAACAGACCGTCGCCGCCTTGCCCGGCGGGGGCTTCGCGCTGGCCTACCTGGGCGCAACCGGCCTGACCTACCGCACCTTCGACTCGGCCGGCGAGGCGGTGATCGTGGACAAGGTGGTGCTCGCCGAGTTCGCGCGGCAGCCCACGGTGTCGACGACCGGCGACGGCCGGCCGGTGGTGTTCGGCTATGACGCGCTGCACACCTCCGGGGAAATCCTCGTGCTCAACGATGCGGGAGATCCTGTCGCCCGCGCCGCCGTGTCGATGCCGTCCGGCGGCCAGGTTGTCGATGTGCAGCCGATGCCCGGCGGGCGTTTCCTTGTCGCCTATTCGGCCCAGATCGCGGACGAGCCGACGTCGATCAACATCTACATCCAAGGTCTGCGACTTCAACGGCGCCGCCGCCACGGTCCCCATCCGGGTCAACCAGACGGTTCCCGGCGCCCAGGTTCAGCCCTCGATCGCCATCCTGGCGGACGGTGGGTTCGTGGTCGCCTGGCGCGACGCTTCCCTGGGACCGCAGGCGCGCCTGTTCGAGGCGGACGGCACGGCCCGCACGGCGGAACTGAGCCTGGCCGAGGCGGTGTCCACCGGAAACTATCCGCCGGAGACGGCGGCCCTGGCGGATGGCGGCTTCGTCGTGGCCTGGTGGAGCGCCAACGTGGCCTACGCCCAGCGGTACGACGCGGACGGCGTCGCGGTCGGGACCTCGATCACGGTCGGCCAGAGCAATGTGGCCGCGGCGATCTTCGGCTCGCCGATTGCGGTGCTCGGCCTGCACGACGGAGGCTTCGTCGTGGCGACCACCACCTATGGCCTGGACGACATCGGCCGCGCCTGGCTGCAACGCTATGACGCCGACGGCGCCGCTCTGGATGGTCCGCTCGAGGTCCTGCAGTCGGAGGATGGCGCGGGGCGGCGGCTGGTGACGCCCAGCCTGGCGCTGCTGGCCGACGGCCGCATCGTGGTCTCGGCGTCCGATGAGGACCGGGTGCTGGACCGGGTGGCGATCGTCGATCCCCGGGACAGCGGCGTCTCGCTAACCGGCTCCAGCGGCGCGGACACCTATTGGGGTAGCGCCTTCGCCGACACCATGATGGGCGGGAGCGGCGCCGACACCCTGAACGGCGCGGAGGGCGACGATCGGCTGGACGGCGGCTTCGGCGCGGACACCCTGTCGGGCGGGTCGGGCGGCGACACCTATGTGATCGACAGCGCCGGCGACCTGATCGTCGAGCTGGTCGGCGAGGGCATCGACACGGTCGAGACGGCGCGCGCCAGCTATACCCTGCCGGGTGAGGTGGAGAACCTGATAGGGACCTGGACCCGAGCCCAGGTGCTGACCGGAAACGGGCTCGGCAACCGGATCACTGGCGGGCTCGCCGATGACCAGCTGAACGGCGGCGGGGGCGGCGACCGCCTGGACGGCGGACTGGGCGCCGACGCCATGGCCGGAGGAACGGGGGACGACACCTACATCGTCGATGACGCGGGCGACCAGGTGATCGAAGCGGCCGGCGAAGGTTCGGATCGGGTCCGCGCCAGCGTCAGCTGGGTCCTGGCCGACGGGGTCGAGCACCTGCAGCTGATCGGCGCGGCGAACCTGGACGGAACCGGCAATGGGGCCGGCAACCAGATCGACGGCAATGCCGGCGCCAACGTCCTGCGAGGCGGCGGGGGAGCGGACCTGATCAAGGGTCATGGCGGCGCCGACTTCCTCGAAGGCGAAGCGGGGGCGGACCAGCTGCTGGGCGGCGATGGAAACGATAGCCTGGACGGCGGGGCGGATGCGGACCGTCTGCAGGGCGAGGCGGGCGCCGACCAGCTTTACGGCGGCCTCGGCGGAGACATCCTCGAAGGCGGCAGCGAAGCCGACACTCTGTACGGCGAGGACGGCGCGGACCAGCTCTATGGAGATGCCGGCGCCGACAGCCTCTACGGCGGCGGCGAAAACGATCATCTCGACGGCGGAGCGGGCGCCGACCGCATGGAGGGTGGGGCCGGGGACGACAACTATTTCGTCGACAATGTGCTGGATGTGATCGTCGAGGCCGCGGGCGAGGGGATGGACACCGTTCGCGCGGGCATCGGATGGACCCTCGGCGAGAACCTGGAGAGGCTGGTGCTCGAGGGGTCGGTCGGATTGAACGGGACGGGCAATGGGCTGGCCAACTTCATCGCCGGCAATGGCGCCGCCAACACCCTGGTGGGTCTCGGCGGCGGCGATCAGCTGCAGGGCGGGGCCGGAGACGACGTGCTGGACGGCGGGGCCGGCGCCGACATGCTGACCGGGGGCGCCGGCCGTGATGTCTTCCGGTTCGCGGCCGACGCTGTTCACGCCACCTCGCAGGGAGGCGCTGCGGATAGCGATCTGGTGACCGACCTGGACTTCACCACCGGCGACCGGGTGGATCTATCGACCATTGATGCCGACAGCGCCAGCTTCGGCGACCAGGCCTTCGGCTTCGTGTCGGCCTTCTCCGGGGCGGCGGGGCAGGCCGTGCTGACCTATGTCGCCGCGGCGGGCAGCAGCCTGCTTTACCTGGACGTCGACGGGGACGGGATCGCCGACCTGCAGGTGCGATTCACCGGCGACGTCACCGGGGGCCTCGTGCTGGGGGGCGGCGAACCGGCGGGGACTGGCGGATGGATGTTGTAAGGCAAACGAAAGGCGCTTCAACAAAAACTGTTTTAATCCCATCGATTTTATAGGAATAAGGAAGCCGCAGGCCGGCGCGCCGCCATAGGGGCGGGGGATAGCGCGCGGCCGGGGAGCTGTTTCCGATGTCCGTTCGTGCCCGCACCGCCCGAAAACTGGTCCTCCTTGCCGGGGCCGCCTGCCTCATGGCCGGCCCCGCTGCTTTCGCCGCCGAAGTCACCGGCGCCGATGAGACGGTCGCCGAAGCGAGCGCTGGAGAGCAGGCGCAGGACAATACCGTCGGCGAGCTGATCGTCACCGCCCGTCGCCGCGAGGAGAGCGCCCAGGCGGTGCCGATCGCCCTGCAGGTCACCACCGGCGAGAAGCTGGACAAGGCCGGGGTCAACAACATCACCCAGCTGACCCAGCTGGTCCCGACCCTGCAGGTGCTGTCGCCCAACGGGCGCAACACCGCCCTGACCATCCGCGGTCTCGGCGCCTCCTACGGGCTCGCCAACGACGGGCTGGAGAAGGGGGTCGGCATCTACATCGACGGGGTCTACAACAGCCGGCCGGGCTCGGCCCTGTCGGACTTCATCGACGTGGAGCGGGTGGAAGTGCTGCGTGGGCCGCAGGGCACGCTGTTCGGCAAGAACACCACCGCCGGCGCCCTGAACATCACCACCCGCGACGCCCGCACCGACGCCTATGAGGTCCAGGCCGAGGGCAGCTACGGCAGCTATAACTTCCGCCAGTTCAAGGGCAGCGTCAGCGGCCCAATCATCAAGGACGTGCTGGCCTTCCGGCTGTCGGCGGTCGGCACCTATCGCGACGGGGACATCTACAACCCGGTCCAGAAGAAGGACCAGAACGCCCGCGAGAGCGAGACCTACCGGGGCCAGCTTCTGTGGCAGGCCAATCCGGACCTGCTGCTGCGCCTGAACGTCGACTACACCACCCAGCAGCCGGAATGCTGCACCCAGCTCTACTGGAAGGTGGCGCCGACGCTCAAACCATTGAACCAGCAGTACGCGGCCCTGGCCGCCGGCCGCGGCTATGCCCCGGCCAGCACCAACATTCATGATCGGCTGGCAGACGTCGACAGCGAGATCCAGGCCGACCAGCGCCTGTTCGGCTATGCCCTGACCGCGGACTACGACTTCGGGTGGAGCACGCTGACGGTCATCGGCGCCCACCGCGAGTGGGACTGGGAGCCGCGCAACGACCGCGATTACACGGCCCTGGACGTCACCCGCCAGTCGGCCAACCCCTCAATCCAGAAGCAGGACAGCCTGGAAATCCGCCTGGCTTCGAATGGGTCGAACCGCATCGATTGGACCGCGGGCCTCTATTACTTCGACCAGAACATCACCACGACAGGGGTGACACAGTACGGCGCCGACGCCTCCTACTGGCTGCTGCCGGGGACCGGCTCGCCCGATGCCCTGCTCGACGGCTACACGGTGTTCAACAACTCCACCATCGACACCACCTCCTATGCGGCGTTCGGCCAGCTGACCTGGAACATCACCGACAAGCTGCGGGTCACCCCGGGTATTCGCTACACCCAGGAGGAGAAGCAGGGCGAATATGTCGCCACAGTCTCCGGCGGCCTGGTTACGGCCAACACCACCTTGATCAACCGTCGCCTGGGCATTGCCCGGCCGCAGGCCTATGAGGCCTCGACGGACGACGGCAGCTGGTCGGGCCAGATCGCAGTGTCCTATGACATCACCGACAAGATCCACCTGTACGGGACCTATTCGCAGGGCTTCAAGTCGGGCGGGATCAACATGTCGGGCATTCCGAACACGGCCTCTGGCGCACCGTCGTTGGTCAACGCCGTGGTCGAGCCGGAAGAGGTGACCACCTACGAGGCCGGCCTGAAGACCCAGCTGTTCGACGACCTGCTGGTGTTCAACGTTGCGGTGTTCGCGACCGACGTGACGAACTTCCAGGCCAACGTGGTCGATACCGGCCCCGGCGCCCTGCGCGGCTATCTGGCCAACGTCGAGAAGGTGACCCTGAACGGCGTCGAGCTGGACTTCACCACCCGCCGGATCGGTGGCTTCAGCTTCTACGGCAACCTTGCCTACACCGACGCCCATTACGACAGCTTCGCCAATGGGCCCTGCCCGATCGAGCGGATCGGCACGGCGACCGCCGCCTGCGACCTATCAGGCAAGGAACTGCCGGGCGTGTCCAAATGGGCCGGGTCGTTCGGCGGAGAGTACCGCCAGGACGTCTCCATCGGCCGGCTGACCGGCGAGGGCTACGTCGGCGCCGACGCCAGCTTCCGTTCTGCCTACTACGCCGACGCGGCGGTGTCGGAGTACGCGCGACTGCCGGCCTACGAACTGCTGAACCTGCGGCTCGGGTTCAGCTCCGACGCGGGCTGGGAAGCCTTCGTGCTGGTCAAGAATGCGCTGGATGAGGAATACATCCAGAACATCACCGTGGTATCGGGCAACTCGGGCCTGATCGTCGGCACGCCGGGTGAAGACAGAACCGTCAGTCTGACCTTGCGGGCGCGGTACTGACCGATCCTGCGTCCTTCGACACGCCCGCCGGGGCGGGCTGCTCAGGATGACGGACAGGAGTGCGCTTCACCCTGGTTCGTCATGCTGAGCAGCGGCCGCAAGGCCGCGTGTCGAAGCACGCAACCTGCCCGCCGCCCTGGCGTTGGACTCCGCGAATCGGAGACTCCCTATGGCTGCCCGTCCTACCTGGCAAGGCCACCTGCGCCTGTCCCTCGTCACCTGTCCGGTGGCGCTCTACACCGGCACGCAATCCACGGCCGACGTGCGGTTCAACCTGCTGCACAAGGACACCCACAACCGGATCAAGATGGTCACCACCGACCCGGAGCTGGGCCCGGTCGAGCGCAAGGACCTGGTCAAGGGCTATGAGTATGAGAAGGACAGCTACATCGTCGTGACCCAGGACGAGATCGACAGTGTCCGCCTGGAAAGCACCCGCACCATCGACATCGAGCGGTTCGTCGATGCGGCCGATATTGATCGGCTCTACTGGGACAATCCCTACTACATGGTCCCGGACGGCAAGATCGCGCTCGACGCGTTTTCGGTGATCCGCGAAGCCATGGCCAAGACGGGCAAGATCGCCCTTGCCCGCCTGGTTATGCATCAGCGCGAGCGGCTGCTGGGCATCGAGCCGCGCGACAACGGCCTGATCGCCTGGACCCTGCGCAGCAACAAGGAGGTGCGCGACACCGCCGACTTCTTCGACGACATCGCCGACCACAAGCCCGACAAGGAGATGGTGGCGATCGCCGAGAAGATCATCGAACAGAAGGAAGGGCCCTTCGACCCCTCAAAGTTCAACGACCGTTATGAAGACGCCCTACGCGAGCTGATCGCCGAGAAGAAGAAGGGCAAGGGCCGGGTGGTCACCGCCGAGGAGCCGGAAGACACCAATGTGGTGGATCTGATGGCGGCGCTTCGCAAGAGCCTGGAAGCGAAAGGCAAGACGTCTCCGGCGAAGAAGGCGGCTCCGGCGAAGAAGGCGACCGCCAAGGCGCCGGCGAAGAAGCGGGCCTAGGCCGCCGCCTTTGTCCCGCGCTCCAGCCGCTTGATCGCTTCGGCCAGCGGCCGCTCGCTGTCGCAATAGTCCTCCCACGCGCTCATCCCCTTCACGACCTTTGGCGCGGTTCGGATCGTGTACTTCATCGGATCCAGCCCCTTCTTCACCTGCGTCCAGTTCAGCGGCATCGACACCGGCGCCCCGGGCCGTGAGCGAGGCGACAGCGGGGCCACCGCCGTGCTCATTCGGTCGTTGCGCAGGTAGTCCAGGAAGATCCGCCCCTGCCGCTTGGCCTTGCTCATGTTGATCAGGTAGCGGTCTGGGCTGTCGGCCGCCATCCGGGCGCAGACCTCGCGGGCGAAGGCCTTGGCGGCCGCCCAGTCGGGGCCGTTGTCCACGTCCGACAGGGGCGTGACCACATGCAGCCCCTTGCCGCCCGTGGTCTTGCAGTAGGTCACCAGGCCCAGTTCCTCCAGCCGGTCGCGGATCTCCCGCGCCGCCGCGATCACGTCCTCGAAACCCAGCCCCTCGCTGGGGTCCAGGTCGAAGACCAGCCGGCCGGGCTCCTCAGGAGCGAACGGCTGGCAGTTCCAGGGGTGCAGCTCGGTGGCGCTGGTCTGCGCCACGGCGATCATCGCCTCCACGCGGTCGATCTGCAGGTACGGCTTGTGGTCGCCGAAAACCTTGACCTCGGTCAGCAGGTTCGAGGCGCCCTTCATCAGATGGCGCTGGAAGAACCGCTCGCCCGCCATCCCGTCCGGCGTCCGGATGATCGAACAGGGGCGGCCCTTGATGTGCTCGATCATCCACGGGCCGACCGCCTCGTAGTACTCCGCCAGGTCCAGCTTGGTTACCGGCCGGCCGTCCCCGCCGTCCGGCCACAGCGGCTTGTCGGCGCTGGACAGCCGAACCCCCATCACGTCGGCGGAGTTGGCGGCCTTGACCGTGATGGTCCTGGCCTTGACCACCGCCGGGTTCGGCTCGGCCAGGTCGGTCGTCGCGGCCGGGGCAGGGGCGTCGGCCTCCACCTCCCTGGCCGGCTTGTCCTCGCGCAGGCCCTTGAAGGACGCCTGGCGGATGTTTCCGTCGCCGGTGAAGCCGGCGTACTCGATCTCGGCGACCAGTTCCGGCTTCACCCAGTGCGGCGTGCCTGCTTTGGTCCCGCTCCGACCCTTGGGCTCCCGATCGCTGAACGGCGACTTGTCGATCTTCAGCGGCTTCAGCCTGGCCAGCAGCCCGTTCACCTTGTCCTTGCCGAACCCCGTGCCGATCCGCCCGACGTGGACCAGCTTGCCATCCCGATAGACCCCGGCGATCAGCGAGCGGAAGGCGCTGCCTGTCTGTGTCCAGCCGCCGATCACCACCTCATGCCCGGCCCGGCACTTGGCCTTGGTCCAGCTGGTCGAGCGCCCGGACTCGTAGGGGGCCTTGAGTTCCTTGGAGATGATGCCTTCCAGGTCCATCCGGCAGGCCGAGCTGAGCACCGCGTCGCCCGCCTGGGTGAAGTGCTCGACATAGCGCAGCCGCGGCGTGCCATCGCCGATCAGCGCTTCCAGCCGCGCCTTGCGTTCGGAGAGGGGGAGGGGGCGGAGGTCCTCGCCCCCCGCCGCAAGCAGGTCGAAGGCGAAGAACACCAGCTCGTCGGTCTGCTCCGCCGACAAGGCCGCCTGCAGCCCGGCGAAGCTGGGCGAGCCGTTCTCGTCCAGCGCACAGATCTCGCCATCGATGATCCCGTCCGGCAACGCCGCGCCGTCCTTGGCGATGGCCGCGAACTTATGCGTCCAGTCCAGGCCCTTGCGGGTGCGCAGGGTCGCCTGGCCGTTCGCGGTCCGCATCTGCATGCGATAGCCGTCGAACTTGATTTCATGGGCCCATTGCGCCCCGGGGGGCGGCCGGTCGACCAGCTTGCACAGCTGCGGCTCGATGAAGTCGGGCAGCTTTTTCAACGCCTTGGCCTTGGTCGCCAAGGCCTTCGGCCGCTCCGCCGGCTTGGCCTTCGGCGCATCCGCCGTCTTCGCGGCGGCCTCCGCGCTGGCCTCCGGATCGCCAGTGCTCCGCCAGACCGCGTCCGCCTTCGGCGCGCTCTTTGTCATGAAGGCGGTCGGCCGCTTGCCCTTGCCGGCGGCGATGTCCTCCATGGACCGGCCGGATGCGATGGAGACGGCGTTCTTCTCCAGCAGGGCATCCGCATCGCCCTCCTTCACGAACTCGTCGCGGTGCTTGATCAACAGCCAGTTCTTGCGCTTACCGCCGAACTTGTCGCCCTGCATCCTTACCAGCGCATAGCCGCCCTTCACCCGCTCACCGGCGAAGACGACCTTCAGCTCGCCCTTCTTCAATCCCTTGGCGACATCGAACCCCGGCTCCGGCGCCCAGACACCCCGGTCCCATAGCATCACCGTGCCGCCGCCGTATTGGCCCTTCGGGATCGTCCCCTCGAAGTCGCCATAGGCCAGGGGATGATCCTCGACCTCGACCGCCAGCCGCTTGTCGGCCGGGTCGCGCGACGGCCCCTTGGTCACCGCCCAGGACAGGAAGACGCCCTCCCACTCCAGCCGCAGGTCATAATGCAGGCGGGTGGCGGCGTGCTTCTGGATGACGAAACGCAACGCCTTCGACGGCTTTACTTCGGATTGGCTGCTCGGCTCGGCGGTGACGCCGAAGTCGCGCATCGAATCGTAGGTCTTCAGATCGCGCTTGGCCATGAGCCGACAACGCCCATGGCCCAAGGTTGCTCCGTCCTACAACCCCTTGCCCAGCCCCAGCCGGTAGACCATCGCCGCCTGATCGGCTGGCAGCTTCAGCTGCTCGTCGATCAGGGCGATGTTGTAGCGGCAGAGCAGCGCCTGGCGGCCCGGGTTGTCGATGGCGACCTTGCGGCCGGTCAGCATGGTGATGACCTTGGCGTCGGCGGGGGGGAAGGTGGCCAGAACCTTGTCGCTGATCTTGTAGCGCAGCTCGTCCTGGTAATACTTCTTGATCGAGGCGGGCAGGTTGTCCGGATTGACGTCGGCCCCGGCGGCGTCCTTGAGCGGGTTGGTGGCCACCTGCTGCAGGATGACCGCGACGGTCTCACGTTCACGCTTGACGATGCCGGGACCGGCCGCCGCGTCGACATCGAACTCCAGCCGGGCGTTGCGGGTGAAGTCATAGCAGTAGGCCGGCGACTTGGCGCCCAGGGCCTCGGCCTTGTCCCGCTTGATCTTCATCAGGGTAATGATGTTGGCGTCGTTGGCCTGGCGAACCACCCGCTGCATCACCGCGCCGGTCGCGGCGCGGACCTGCTGATCCACCGCCAGGGCGCCGCCGCGGTCGTCCTTGATCAACTCCAGCTCCCGCTGAAGCTTGGCGTAGTCGGCCGGGTAGTACTGCTTGAGCACCTTCATCTCGGGCAGATCCTCGGCGGCCACGCGGGCGGCGTCGAACTGCTGCCGCGGGATGACGTCCTGCTTGGCCAGGAAGTAGCCGACCCCGCCGAAGCCCCCGGCCGCGATCACGGCGATCACCGCCGACAGCGCCGCCCCCTGCTTCAGCGCCGCCTTGCCGACGACGAAGCCGAGCACGGCCCCGACCAGCGCCGCGCCTGCGGCGATGAGGATCACTGTGGTGTTGGCATCCATGACGCGAAGAACCCCGAAACGATTTTGCCGGGGACCTTCGCGGGAATCTAAGCGCGCTGCAACGGCCTAATGCCCGCGCACCAATTCCCGCATCGCCTTGTCCAGCCCGTCGATGGTCAACGGGAACATCCGGTCGTTGACCAGCTGCTTCATCACCCCGATCGACTGGGTGTAGTCCCAGTGCCGCTCCGGCGTCGGGTTCAGCCAGACGCAGCTGTGATAAATCTGGGTCACCCGGTCCATCCAGATGGCGCCCGGCTCTTCGTTCCAGTGCTCGACGCTGCCGCCCGGATAGGTGATCTCGTAGGGGCTCATGGTCGCGTCGCCGACGAAGATGACCTTGTAGTCCGACGGGAATTTGTGGAGCACGTCCCAGGTGTTGGTCTTCTCGGTCGACCGGCGGCGATTGTCCTTCCACACGCTCTCGTACAGGCAGTTGTGGAAGTAGTAGAACTCCAGGTTCTTGAACTCGGTCCGCGCGGCGCTGAACAGCTCCTCACAGAGCTTGATGTGGCTGTCCATCGAGCCGCCGATATCGAAGAAGATCAGCACCTTGATCTTGTTGCGGCGCTCCGGCCGCATGACGATGTCCAGATAGCCCTTGCGGCTGGTCCCCTTGATGGTCCCGTCCAGATCCAACTCGTCCGGCGCCCCCTCGCGGGCGAACTTGCGCAGCCGGCGCAGGGCCACCTTGATGTTGCGGGTGCCAAGCTCGACCGAGTCGTCGAGGTTCTTGTACTCCCGCTTGTCCCACACCTTCACGGCCCGGCCGTGGCGGCCCTTGTCCTGGCCGATCCGCACGCCCTCGGGATTGTAGCCGTTGGCGCCGAACGGGCTGGTGCCGCCGGTGCCGATCATCTTGTTGCCGCCCTCATGGCGCTTCTTCTGTTCGGCGAGACGCTCCTGCAACGTCTTCATAAGCTCCTCGAAGCCGCCCATGGCCTCGATGGCGGCCTTCTCCTCGTCGGTCAGGAACTTCTCGGTCAGGGCCTTCAGCCACTCGGCCGGGATCTCGCTGGTGACCCCTTCGCCGACCGTCTCCAGCCCCTTGAACACATGGCCGAACACCCGGTCGAACTTGTCCAGGTTCTTCTCGTCCTTCACCAGGGTGGCGCGGGACAGGAAGTAGAAGTCCTCGACGCTGCGGTCGATGACCGACTTGTCGAGCGCCTCCATCAGCACGAGGTACTCCTTCAGCGTCACCGGCACCTTGGCCTGCCGCAGTTCGGAGAAGAAGGTCATGAACATGAGGAGATGTCCGAACGGATGTTTGAACCGGCAGGATGGGGGCTAGCGGGCGCGGTGTCCAGCGTGACGGAAGGTCGGCCTGTGCCGTTGCCAGGGCGGCGAGCAGGCGCTAGGGCCACGCCAACCCCCGGAGGCCCTATGAGCGAAGCGAAGATCATCGACGGCAAGGCGTTCGCCGCCGGGCTGCGGGAGCGGGTGGCGGGCGAGGTCGCGGCGCTGAAGGCCGAGCATGGCGTCATCCCCGGCCTGGCCGTGGTGCTGGTCGGCGAGGATCCCGCCAGCCAGGTCTACGTCCGCAACAAGGGCGAGCAGACCACCGCCGCCGGCATGTATTCCGAAACACACCGCCTGGCGGAGGACACCCCGGAGACGGAGCTGTTCGCCCTGATCGACCGGCTGAACAGCGACCCGGCGATCCACGGCATCCTGGTGCAGTTCCCCGTGCCCGCCCACCTCAGCCAGGACCGCATCGTCGCGCGGATATCGCCGGACAAGGACGTCGACGGCCTGACGGTGACCAACGCCGGCCGCCTGGCCAGCGGACTTCCGGCCCTGACCAGCTGTACGCCGGTGGGCTGCATGATGCTGTTGAAGGACGTGCTGGGCGACCTGAAGGGAAAGCGGGCGGTGGTGATCGGCCGATCCAACCTGATGGGCAAGCCGATGGCCCAGCTGCTGCTGGCCGCCGACTGCACGGTGACCATCGCCCACAGCCGCACCGTCGATCTGCCGGCCGTTTGCCGCGAGGCCGACATTCTGGTTGCGGCGGTCGGTCGGGCCGAAATGGTGCGTGGCGACTGGATCAAGCCCGGCGCGGTGGTGATCGACGTCGGCATCAGCCGGTTCCCGTCCCGCGATCCGGTCAAGGCGGCCGAGGGCAAGACCCGGCTGGTCGGCGACGTGGCGTTCGACGAGGCCAAGGCCGTGGCCGGCTGGATCACCCCGGTGCCGGGCGGGGTGGGCCCTATGACCATCGCCTGCCTGCTGGCCAACACCCTGACGGCGGCGAAGCGGCTTCATGGGATTGGGGCGTAGGCTCGCCCCTCCCGCGGAAGTTTGGGTTGCCAACAAGGGTGACGCTGGTGTCACCTTTGCCCAAGAGCGGACTCACGCGCTCATGGGGACGGCATGATCAGGATTTCACTGGCAGTGGCGGCGGCGTTGGGGCTGGCCGCCTGTGGGGCGCACCCCAAGGCGATCACGCCCGAGCAGTCCGCCGCCCTGGCCCCGGCCGATGCGCGGCTGAGCGGGCTGTATGAGACCTCCTGCAAGACCTGCCACACCATCGCCGGGTCCGGCGCGCCGCTGACCGGCGACGCGCGGGCCTGGGAGCCTCGGATGAAGCAGGGGATGGCGACCCTGGTGGCCCACACCGTCCAGGGCTTCAAGGCCATGCCGGCCGGGGGACAGTGCGCGGCCTGCACGGCGGCGGACTACGAGGCGCTGATCGTCTTCATGTCGAAGGAGCCCTGAGCCATGTTGACCAGACGCAAGGCCTTGGCCATCACCGGCGCGGCGGTTGGCGGCGTGGCCATTGCCGGAACCGGGGCGGCGGTGCTGGCCAACCGCGACAAGCCCGAGCCGCCCTCACCGGCGGCGGTGGACGGCCAGGGCCGGATGCTGTGGCGCAACTGGTCGGGGATCCAGAACGCCTATCCGGCCGCGCGGCTGGCGCCCAAGGACGAGGGCGAACTGGCGGCCGGGTTGAAAGCCGCAGCCGCCCCGATCCGGGCCGTCGGGGCCGGCCACAGCTTTACCGCCCTGGCCGCCACCAGCGGGACCTTGGTGTCGCTCGACGCCATGGCCGGGGTGACCGGTTGGGACGGCGACGTGGCCACAGTGCGGGCCGGCACGCGGCTGGGCGCCCTGGGACCGGCGCTGGCGGCCAAGGGCCACGCGATGGCCAACCTGCCCGACATCAACAAGCAGTCGCTGGCCGGGGCGATGGCCACCGCCACCCATGGGACGGGGCAGGGGCTTAAGGCGCTGCACGGCGACGTGGTCGGCCTGACCCTGGTCACCGCCGAGGGCGAGACCATCGAATGCGACGCCGTCCGCCGGCCGGAGGTGTTCCAGGCGGCCAAGGTGTCGCTGGGGGCGCTGGGCATCGTCACCCAGGTGCGGCTGGCCACCGGGGCCAACCGCCGCGTCCGCCGTCGCGTCTGGCTGGAGCCCTTCGAGGAGACCCTCGGCAAGGCCGAGGAACGCTGGCGCACCCATCGTAACTACGAATTCTACGCCGTGCCCTTCACTGGCTTGGCCGCCAACATCACCCACGACGAGACCGACGATCCGGTCCAGGCCCCGCCGCCCAGCCAGGACGACGCCTTCCTCGACGCCCTGAAGATGCTGCGCAACACCTTCGGCTGGTCGCACGGCCTGCGAAAGACCGCCGCCGGGGTCCTGCTCGGCGGCGCGGAGGAGGAGACGGCGGTCGATGAGGGCTGGAAGCTGCTGTCCACCGAACGCCCCGTCCGCTTCAACGAGATCGAATACCACCTGCCGCCGGAGACCCAGCTGGAGGCGCTGAAGGCGGTAATGGCCGTCATCGAGAAGGAGCGCCCCGACGTCTTCTTCCCCATCGAAGTCCGCCGAACGGCGGCCGACGAGGCCTGGCTCTCACCCTTCCAGGGCGGCGCGCGGGGCTCGGTCGCCGTCCACGCCTGGTACAAGGACGAGTACGCCTTCTTCTTCGACCTGATCGAGCCGATCTTCCAACGCGCCGGCGGCCGGCCACACTGGGGCAAGCTGCACAGCCTGAAGGGCCAGCGGCTGAACGGCCTCTATCCCAACTGGAAGGATTTCCTGGAAGTGCGGAGGACTCTGGATCCGAAAGGGCGAATGCTGAACCCGTACCTGACGGGGTTATTCGACCTGACGTGAGCCTCAGCGCAGCAGTTCGAGGCCGTGCTTCTCAACTAGGGTGAGGAGCTTGAGCGCGGGGCCGCTGGGCGCCTTCGCACCGGCTTCCCACTTCTGAATCGTGGACTCTGAGGTGTTCAGGATCGAGGCGAACACCGGCTGGCTGACATTGTTGGCCAGCCTCAAGGCCTTGATGCGGCCGGGTGTGAAACGCTGGACCGGCGTAAGGCAGGTCTCATCGAACTGGCGCAGCGTTTCCTTACTGATCGTACCGGCCTTAGCCATGCCGGACACGGCGCTGTGGATCGCCTCGAAGGCTTCAGATTTGAAGGTCCGACCCTTAGGTTGGCTCATTCGAAATCTCCATCAGTTCACCGGCCTCAAGTTCAGCCTTCAAGTCTGCGTCGGTCTTCAGTGCATAGAGATCGGCGAGGACCCGGAAAGCCAGAAGCTCACTGTCGTCGATGTTTTCCCTGTCCTTCTTAGCGAAGAGGTACGCATAGATCCAATGTCCTCGCCCCTTCATAAGGATGATGGAGCGGTGCTGGTTCTTATTCAGCCGCTTCTTGAAGACTCCGCCGCCGAGATCGCTGGCCTGACCCTTCTCCGCTTCCTGAATGGCTTGCCGAAGCTCGGCATCGTTGATACGCGCCTTTCGGGCGGCGCGACTGAACCATTTCGTCTTGAATATCCGGCCCATAAGATAGCACGCGGTGCTATGTTTTCAACCCCGTTCTACCGCCCGCCCTCCAGCGACACCACCCAGCTGTTCAGCTGCGTCAGCGTCTGCGTCAGCGCGGTGTTGTAGGCCGGGACGATTGCGCTGACGCGGTTGTCGCTGGTCTGGATTTCGGCCTTGAAGACCTTCTCCACGGTCGTCCCGTCGCGCTCGTTGCGGCGCATGGCGGCCTTGATCTCCACCACCACCACCGGCGCGCCTTCCGGCCCGTTGCGGTACTGGACTTCAAACCGCTGTACATCCAGCCGCAGGATGAAGTCCGTGCGCCCCATCTCGCCGGGGCTGACCAGGCGGGCGTTGCCGGCCTGGAAGGCGCGGATCAGTTCTTCCTCGAAGATCTGCGCGGCGGGCGCGCCCCACCGGGCGCTGTCGATATAGGCCAGTTCGCCATTGGTGACCGTCAGGAGGCCGTCGCCGGAGGCTGCGCGGTCGAAGGCGATCGGGCCCCGGCTGACGTCGAACGTCTTCACCGACACCTCCGAGGGGGCCTCGATCTCGAAGCGGTAGAGCTTGGACGGCTCGGCTTCCGGGAACAGGGTGATGCAGGCGCCCAGGCCCAGGGCGGCGGCCGCGAGGACGGCGGTGCGGAGGAGCGTCTTCACGGCTTCACCTTCTTCTTCTCGGCGGGCGGCTTGCCGACCAGGCCCTGCGGGTTCTTCTCGGCCTCGTTGACCAGCCGCTCGAAGGAGTCCACGGCCCCCTGCAGCGAGCTGACGGCGCTGGTCAGCTGGGGCAGGCCCTCGTTGGCGAAGTCGTTCACCGGGCCGTCGAGCTTGGCCAGGATGGTCGACACGTCGGCGGCGGCCTTGTCGACCTTCAGCGCCGCGGCGTCGATGTTGGCCAGGGTCTGTTTGGCGTCCTTGTCGATCAGGCTGCGGCCGGACTTGGCCAGCTCGGTGTATTCCTTGGCCGCGACCTCGAAAGTCTGGAGGGCGCGGCGGGCGTCGGCGATGATTTCCTTCTGCTCGCGCGCCTCGGCGGTGAAGGCCTGGAGGTCGTCCAACGCGGCGCCGAAGGTGGTGATGTTCTCATCGCCCAGCACCCGGTTGATCCGGTCCAGCGCCTCGATCGTTCGGGTCAGCACCGTGCCGCCCCCGGCCAGCAGGTCCGAAAGGGCCGACCTCTGGGTCCGGATGATCGGCACCTCGCCGTCTGCCACTGTGTCCTTCAGCAGCCGCTTGGCGGGATCCCCTGCGGTGATCTGGATGTAGTTGATGCCGGTGATGCCCTGGGGCTCCAGGGTGGCGTAGCTGTCCTCGCGGATCGGCACGTCGGTGGTCACCTTGATGCGGGCGATCACGCGATTGGGGTCGCGGCTGTCCAGCTTGATGGTGGAGACATCGCCCACCTTGATGCCGTTGAAATGCACCTCGCCGCCCTCGGACAGGCCGCGCACCGGGCCGACGAACAGCACGTCGTACTCGTCGAACTGCTTGTTGAAGCCCAGCCTCGCCAGCCAGAAGACAAAGACGACGGCCGCGATGAACAGCAGCAGCGAGGCCGCTCCCACCAGCGCGTAGTTGGCGTTTCTTTCCATCAGACTCTCGTGCCCTGTTGGCTCGCGCGTGCGGCGCGGCCTCGCGGACCCAGGAAGTATTCCTGAATCCAGGGATGTTCGGAATGCTCAAGTTGGCCGACCGGCGCCACGGCCACCACCTGCTTGTCGGCCAGAACGGCGACCCGGTCGGTGATCGTATAGAGGCTGTCCAGGTCGTGGGTGATCATGAACACGGTCAGGCCCAGGCTGCGGCTGAGGTCGAGGATCAGCTCGTCGAAGGCCGAGGCGCCGATCGGGTCGAGGCCGGCGGTCGGCTCGTCGAGGAACAGGAGCTCGGGATCGAAGGCCAGGGCGCGGGCCAGGCCGGCCCGCTTGCGCATGCCGCCGGAGAGTTCCGCCGGCTTCAGCGCCCCGGCGCGGGGCGGCAGGCCGACCAGGGCGATCTTCAGCTCGGCCAGCTCGTCGATCTCGCGGCGGGAAAGATCGGTGTGCTCGTGCAGCGGCGCGGCGACGTTCTGCTTGACGGTGAGCGAGGAGAACAGCGCCCCCTGCTGGAACAGCACGCCCCAGCGCCGCTCGATAGCCGACCATTTGCGGCGGCTGGCATGCTGAATGTCCTGGCCGAAGATGCGGACGCTGCCGCCCTCCGGCTCCTTCAGCCCGATAATGGTGTTCAGCAGCACCGACTTGCCGGTGCCCGAGCCGCCGACCACACCCAGCACCTCCCCGCGCTTGACGGTCAGGTCGAGGTTCTCGTGGATGACGGTGTCGCCGAAGGCCGAGTACAGGCCCTTGACCTCGATGGGCGGCGCCTCGGCGTCGAGGCCGTCCTCTTCCAGGGCGCGGTCGTGCGGGTCGAGCGTGGCGTCGGTCATATGTTCAGCTCCATGTAGAGGAGCGCGAACAGCGCATCGACCAGGATGATGGCGAAAATCGCCTGGACCACGGCCGAGGTCACCCGGCGGCCGAGACTCTCGACGTCGCCCTCAACCTCCATCCCCTGGCGGCAGCCGATCCCGGCAATCACGATGGCCATCACCGGGGCCTTGGACACCCCGGCCCAGAAGTGGGCGGCGCCGACGTTGTCGGCGATCCGCTGCCAGAAGAAGGTCGGCGACAGGCCCAGCGTGTTCCAGCTGACCACCAGCCCGCCGATCAGGCCGGCCAGATCGGCGACGAAGGTCAGCAGCGGCATGGTCACCAGCAGCGCCAGGAAGCGCGGCAGCACCAGGGCGTCGAAGGGATCGACCCCCATCACCCGCATGGCGTCGATTTCCTGGTTCATCTTCATCGAGCCGATCTCGGCGGCGAAGGCCGAGGCCGAGCGGCCGGCCAGAAGCACGGCGGTGATCACGATGCCGAACTCGCGCAACACCGACACCCCGATCAGCTCGACCACGAACACCTCGGCCGCGAAGGCCCGCAGGGTGTTGATGCCCAGCAGCGCGACCACCGCTCCCAGGAAGAAGGTTGTGACCGCGACGATCGGCACGGCGTCCAGCCCGGCGCGCTCGCACAGGGCGACGAAGGGGGCGGCGCGAAACTTGCGCGGATTGGTGATGGCGCGGCCGACGGAGGTCAGCAGGTGGCCGAGGAAGACCAGGGTCTCGTAGAGGTCGATCCCCAGGTTGACGACGCCCCGCCCGATGCGGACCAGCAGTTCGTAGAAGCCGCGATCCTGGCGATGGGGGCTGTGCTCGGCCTGCACCGCCTCGCCCACCAGATGCAGCAGCCGCTCGGTTTCCGGCCGGGCCAGCAGCAGTCCGGCTGATTCGCGGCCATCGGCGGCGCGGATGATGGCATAGGCCCCCGCGGTGTCGCAGCGGCCGACCTGCCGCAGGTCCAGGGTCACAGCTTTGGAATGCAGCAGGTTTTCGCTGAGGCGCGCGCCCGCGTCCTCGAGCGACTCAGCGGTCCAGTCGCCTGTCAGCTTGGCCGTCGAGCCATGCTCGCCCTGCAGAAGGGAGAAATCGGCGGGTTGAGGCATGGACCGTGTCGGCTTCCCTTGTCGCGCACGGAAACTGCCACGCCCCGGCCCCATCGCAAAGGGCTTCGCCTGGGACGAAGTTCCCGCAAACCGTCGGTTGGCGCCGTTCAGACCGCAAAAGCTGCACGCAGGCCACAGTCGGCGCCGATCGAACGCGCCGACGCTAGCCGCCGAACCGACCGTCCATCAGCGCCGGCAGGCTGGCGGGCAGGCCCAGCAGGGGCCCGGAGGAGAGAAGGAGGACCACCTCTTCGCCGGTCAGGTCTGTCAGCTGGCTCTCGACTTCGCTCGGCGTGGCTGCGCCGGCGGCGGGCACGCCCGCGGCGTTGATCCGGGCCAGAATGTCATCATGTGTCAGCTGACTGTGGCTCGCCGCGCCGTGAACAGGCGGGGGGATGACGATCACCCGCGCCACGTCATCGAAGACGGTGTCGTACCAGGTCAGCCCCTCGCGGTTCCGCCAGCTGAAGGTGTGCGGTTCGAAGATCACCACCAGCGGCCGGCCGGGATAGTGGAGAATCATCGCCTCGATGGCCGAGCGGGCCTTCTCGTAAGAGGAGCCGAACCCCTCGATCACCGGGACTTTCGAGGTGGTGGTCAGCCGGTCCAGCCGGCGGCGGATGCCCTGGAAGGATGAGACGGCGGACACCAGCTCCCCTTCGGTGACCAGGCCCCGGGTCAGCAGGAAGGCGGCCACGCCCACCACGTTCTCGATGTTGTGGGCGCCCAGCAGCTGGGTCTGCAGGTCGAGGGTCCGGCCGTCCGGGGCGACCAGGGTGAAGCTGGAAGTCTCGCCGAACACCACGTCGCGGCAGTACCAGCCCTCGCCGGGCGCCGTGCCGTACCAGACCGGCGAGACAGCGCAGTCGCCGGCGATGGCGCGTAGGGCCGGGGAGTCGCGCAGCACCACGGTGGCGCCGGGCTGGACGCGGGCCAGCAGGGCGCGGAACGGGGCCTCGTACTCCGGATAGGTCGGGAAGACGTTGAGGTGGTCATGCACCAGCGAGGTCAGCAGCAGGTGGTCCACGTCATAGAGCATGAACTTCGAGCGTCGGTCGGCCTGGCTGACGATGTACTCGTCGCCCTCCAGGATCATCGGCCCCGATCCCCAGGCTCCAGTCGGCCCGCCGCCGGCGGGAATCGCGCCGATCATGTAGCCGGGATCCTTGCCGGCCTCTCGCAGGATATAGGCCATCAGGGCGGTGCAGCTCGACTTGCCGAAGCTGCCGGCCACCAGGGTGACATCGCGGTCCCTGGTCTGCTCCGCGATCAGCTGGGGAAAGCCGGTCATCTCGATGCCGCGCGCGACCGTCTCGACGTATTCGGGGTTGGCCTCGCCGTGCAGCTTGGCGCTGCCGCCCAGGACGACCAGGTCGATCTCCGGCCCGATGTTCTCGGCCGCCAGGGTGCGGCGGAAGGGGATGCCGAGGGTTTCCAGATAGGTGCTGATCGGCGGGAAGGCCTCCTCGTCGGAGCCTCCGATCACATGGCCGGCGTCCCGCATCATCAGGGCGGTGGCGCTCATCCCGGCGCCGGCGATGCCGATGAAGTGGATGTGGCGGGGGGTATCGGTCGTCATCCGGGCGGTGTCGGACCCCCGCGCCGCGATGTCAAATCCCCTCGTCAAGGATGCGACGCAGGGCCGCCGGATCGCCGCCCAGGAAGCGGTGCGCGAGGCCCCGCAATTCTACCCGGATAAAATCCTCACGGGTCATCTGGGGGTGGTAGCGCTGGCGGCCCTCTTCGCGCACCGACGTCACCAGGCCCTTGCCGATCAGGCGATGCAGCAGGGTCTTGATGGTGGCGTCACCCCAGGGTTGGACCGCCTTCACCTCCTCGATCAGCGAGACGAAGGGGAGGGGCCCGCGCCGCCAGAGCGCCGCCAGCACCTCGCTCTCCGCCTCGGTGACGTGGACCCGGCTCACCGGCTGAGCACGGCGCGGTCGATCCGGGCCTCGACGGCCCAGTGGCAGATGACCGCCACCACGCCGCAGACGAGGCCCAGCAGGATGATCAGCATGGCTTCGGCCAGGCCCGGCGCCACCACATGGAACGGTTGGGGCCCGCGCGACAGGCCCATGAACATGGCCAGGCCGTTGTAGGCTCCGCCCAGCAGGCCGATCAGTGGCCCGCCCAGCCGCAAGGCGGAGAGGAATGTGGATCCGCCGCTGAGGTTGGGTCCGGCCATCAGCTTTCGCACTGCGATCGCGATGGCCGCGACGCTCGCCAGGATCAGGGCGGCCATGACCAGCTTCATCGAGGGGGCGGCGTCCATGAAGACGATCGTCGGATTGAGTGGGCCGGCCCAGGCGGCGCCTGGCAGGGCAGCGGCGATCAGGGCGAGGGCGGCAAGGCGTTTGGTCGTCATCTGTCTTCTCCCGTCTACAAACGTAGACGTATGAGCTTACGTTTGTAGTCATCTGTCAAGCGTAATTTCTGCGGTTTGGCGGAGGTCGGTTGTTGACCCGCGGGAGCCTCGCCCTTCTCATCGGCGCGATGTCTTCCACGACCCTCGATCCGAGACTTCTGACCCAGGCCGGAGCCCAGGCGCTGAGCCGTGGCGACTTTTCGGGCGCGCGCGACCTGTTCGAGAAGATCGTCGCGGCGGGGCGGGCGGACGGCCCGGTCTGGCTGGGGCTGGCGTTTGCCAGGCGCGGGCTCGGCGACCATGCGGGCAAGCTGGAGGCGCTCGAGCGATTGCTGGCGCTGGAGCCAAGGCACCTGCGCGGCCTGATCATGAAGGCCGACCATTTCGCCGAGGCGGGAGACGGCCGCGCGGCCTCGGCCTTCTACCGGGCGGCGCTGCGGGCCGCGCCGCCGGCCGAGCGGTTGCCCCCGGAACTGCTGGCCGAGCTGCGGCGGGCGCAGGCGGCCAGCGACCGCTATGCCGCCGAGTACGAGGCCCAGCTGCTTGGCGCGATCCCTGCCGGGCCAGGCGCCGAGCGGTTCGCGGAGTCCATCGACCTGATGCTGGGCCGCAAGCAGATCTTCCTGCAGGAGCCGCGCCACTACTATTTCCCCGGCTTGCCGCAGATCCAGTTCTACGCCCGCGAGCCCTTTCCCTGGCTGGATGGTCTGGAAGCGGCCACGGCCGACATCCGCGAGGAACTGGGTGGCCTGCTGGCGGTCGGCGGGGCCTTCGCTCCCTATGTGAAGACTCAGTCCGACCGCCCGTTCGACGACGGCCACGGCATGCGGGACAACCCCGACTGGAGCGCCCTCTACCTTTGGAAGGATGGGGCGCCGGTCGAGGAAGCTGTCGCCCGTTGTCCCAAGACCATGGCGGCGCTAGCCGACCTGCCGCTATGCCGGATCGAGGGGCGGACGCCGTCGATCCTGTTCTCTCGGCTGGCGGCGGGGGCCAAGATCCCGCCGCACAACGGCTTCATCAACACCCGGCTGATCGGGCATCTACCCTTGATCGTGCCTGGCGGCTGCGGCTTTAGGGTCGGCAACGATGTGCGTGAATGGCGCGAGGGCCAAGCTTGGCTGTTCGACGACACTATCCAGCACGAGGCCTGGAACAACAGCGACGAGGAACGGATCATCCTGATCTTCGACATCTGGCGGCCGGAGCTGAGCCAGGCTGAGCGGGCCATGGTCCAGGGCCTGTTCGCCGCCGTGGACGCCTATGGCGGCGGCCAGGCCTGGGGGGTCTGATCCGATGACCGCCTTCCTATTGCTGCTTGTCCTGGGCGTGCTGGTCGCGCTGTCGACCGCCGCCGTCCGGCGGGACCGCCGCACCAAGGCGGCCGAAGCCTTTGCCGCCGACCTGCGTGAGCGACGTCGACTCGAAGCGATGTATGTCTCCAAGCTGGACCGCAGTTTTGTCGCCTTCCGATTCAGCGACCATACCCTGGTGCTGGGCGACGGCTCGGAAGAGCGGGAGTATCCGTTCGCAGCCATCATCGGGGCTGCCGTTGAAGTTACCCGGACTCCGGCCAAGTCCGGCCGGCACGAGGATGGCTGGATCAAGCAGCTGGCGGTGCGTGTGAGGGTCAACGACCCTGATCGTCTCTCCTGGGCCTACAGCATCCTGGCCTGGCCGCGTGGCAAGGGTCTCCCGGCGGACGCGCCAACCGCGCTGGCCATGATGGACCAGGCCCAGCGGATCGTGGCCCAGGTCGAGGACGCAAAACGGGTCGGGCTGGCGCCATGACCGACGAAGACCTGCTCGCCCAGATCCAGGCTCGCACCTTCGCCTCGATGATCGCCGCCACCGACCGGGGCTCGGGCCTGACCGCCGACCGCTGGCCGACGCCCTCGGCCTGTTCGATCGCCGCCGTGGGATTCGCGATGACCTGCTGGACGGTGGGAGTGTCGCATGGCTGGATGACACGCGCCCACGGCGCCGACCTGACCGTCCGCGCCCTTCGCACCCTGCATGACGCGCCGCAGGGGGATGGGCCTGACGGTGTGTCGGGGACCCGGGGCTGGTTCTACCACTTCCTCAACATGCGAACGGGCTTGCGGGCGGGGACCTGCGAGCTGTCGACCATCGACACCGCCCTGCTGCTGGCCGGCGCCCTCTGCGCCGCCCGGTTCTTCGACGGCGAGGATGCGGTCGAGGCCGAGATTCGCACCCTGACCGCCGCCCTGATGGCCCGGGTCGACTGGGCCTGGTTCCTGCGCCCCTCCGGCCGCTTTGCTCTCGGCTGGGCGCCAGAGAGCGGGTTCATCCCCTACGAGTGGGTCGGCTACAACGAGGCCATGATCCTCTACATCCTGGCGCTGGGAGCGGAGGGATCGCCGGTCCCGGAGAGCGCTTGGACGGCTTGGTGCGAGGGCTATGGCCGCAGCTGGCGCGGCGACCACCTCAGCTTCGGCCCCATGTTCGGCCACCAGTACAGTCACCTTTGGGTCGATTTCCGGGGCGTGCAGGACGCCTTCATGCGCCAGCGGGGCCTCGACTATTTCGAGAACAGCCGCCGGGCTGTGGCGGCGCAACAGACCTACGCCCGCGAAAACCCCGGCCGCTGGAACGGCTATGGCGACGATCTCTGGGGCCTGACGGCGTGCGACGGGCCGGGGGATTTCCGGCGGCTGCGTGGGTTCTCGATCAAGGCCTTCCGGGCCTATTCGGCGCGCGGCGCCTGGGATTTCGACGACGGCACCCTGGCCCCGACAGCGGTGGCCGCCTCCACGCCCTTCGCGCCCCAGGCCTGCGCCGCCGCCCTGCGGCGGATGATCGAGGATCACGGGCCGGCTATCTACGGTCCGCACGGCTTCCAGGACGCCTTCAATCCCTCCGTGGACCGCGCTCCGACCGACCATGGCGAGGTGCGGCCCCTGACCGGCTGGGTCGGCCGCGACATGCTGGGCATCGACCAGGGGCCGATCGTGGCGATGATCGAGAACCACCGCAGCGCCCTGATCTGGCGTCTGATGCGCCAGGAGCCGGTCATCCGCCGCGGCTTGGAGCGGGCCGGTTTCGGAGGCGGCTGGCTGAGCGACGTCAGTCCGTAGGCCGGCGGGCCAGCACCCGGCGCTGAGACGGCTTCAGGCTGCGCAGGCAGGCGCTGGACGGTAGCCAGGCGCGCACCTCGGTCAGGCTGGCGCCTTCGAGTCCCCGATCCCGTCGGGAAGCGCTGGCGAACTGCTGCTCCGCAGCCTCGCGGTTACGAAAAGCGCGGACTTCGACCACTGAGCGGTTCTGTTCGACAAGCACGCGCGAGAGGCCGAGCCAGTGCCGGCGCTCCTGATGGTTCGTCACTGGCGTCGCGCTTCCGGGATGGCGCACGACGCAGTACCAATGCAGCAAGGCCTGTCCCCCAAGAGAAGCCTGGAGGCACTCTACGCCGGGCCGTGTCTTGGGAGAACGGCGCAATCCGTCGCATGCGACAAATTCGCAATCTCAGCCTGGCGGTCCCCGAACCGGCAGGATCTCGGTCGGCCCGCCCGGCGTATTCGCGTCAAAGACGCCAACGGCAAGCACGCCCGTCCACCAGGCGCCGGTGTCCAGGTTTGTCCGGTGGGCCAGCCGTTCGGGAACTTCGGGCTGCTCCTTGCGGCCGTGCCGCGGCGTATGCCCATGAACCACATGCGCCGGCAGGGCGGAGGCCGGCGCCCAGAGGAACCGCTCGCGAATCCATAGGCAGGTATCCTCGTCCTGCTCGGCCAGTTCCAGGCGCGGCATCAGCCCCGCATGGACGTAGATGCGATGGGCGTCACGGGCGACGACCGGCAGGTCCTGCATCCAGATCAGGTGCTCGCGCGGAATCTCCCCGCCGTAGGAAGCCAGGGTGGCCTCGCCGCCGTTGCCCAGCCAGAACGCGCGTTCCTCGCCGAACCCGTCCAGCAACATCGCTTCATGATTACCCTTCAGGCAGACGAGGCCGCCCTGCCGGTCCCACCGCATCAGGAACTCGATAACGCCCCGGCTGTCCGGCCCGCGATCCACATAGTCGCCCAGGCAGACGACGGTATGGGACCGCCCGCCGGCATGGGCTTCGATCATGTCGGCTGCCTGCTCCAGCAGGTCCAGCCGGCCGTGGATGTCGCCGATGGCATAGACGATGTCGGTGTCGGGAAGCTGGATCGGGCGCATGGTCGATGCAGTCAGTATTGGCTCGCGCAAAGGCGCCGCCAATGTGTCGACCGTCACGATGCAGGGAAGATGGTGGATGTGACAGGGATTGAACCTGTGACCCCCTCGGTGTGAACGAGGTGCTCTCCCGCTGAGCTACACATCCATCTCAGGAGGCGGGGTCTATAGCGACCCGGTTGGGCGGGGGCAAGAGGCGAGGCGATCCACCGTGGCGACCAATTCATCGAAGTGGCTGATCACCGCGTCGGCGCCCAGGTCCGCGACACCGTCGGGGGCGTAGCCGAAGTCCACGGCGATCACCGGGATGCCCGCCGCCTGGGCGGCCAGGGTGTCGTAGGCGGTGTCGCCCAGGTGGATGGCGCGGGCCGGGTCACCGCCGGCGCGCGCGATGGTGGTCAGCAGGTGGCGCGGGTCGGGCTTGGGGGCGGGGGCCTGGTCGGGGCCGATGACCACGGCGAAACGGCGGGTCATGTCGAGGGCGTCGAGCAGGGCCAGGGACAGGTTGGTCAGCTTGTTGGTGCAGACCGCCAGGGTGGCGCCGCGGGCCGTCAGGGCATCGAGGGCGCCGAGGCAGCCATCGAAGGGGCGGGTCTCATGGGCGATGCGGCCCAGGTATATGGCGATGAACCGCTGCAGCAGATTGTCGAGCTCGCCCGGGTCGAGGAGCGCGCCGGCGCGTTCGAAGCCGCGCTCGATCAGCCAGCGGGCGCCGCGACCAACATAGAGCCGCACCTCGCTGTAGGGCACGAGCGCCAGGCCCTCTTCGTCCAGCAGGGTATTGAGGGCGCCGACCAGGTCCGGGGCGCTGTCGACGAGGGCGCCGTCCAGGTCGAACACCAGGGTCCAGCCGGTCAGATCAATGGGGTTATGCATCGGGCCGGGCTTTCGGCTAAACGGCAGGGGAATGCAATGAGTGTCGGGACGAGTCGATGAGCAAGCGAGCCGCCGTGATCATGGCCGCCGGCCAGGGGACGCGGATGAAGTCGCCGCTGCCCAAGGTGCTGCACCGGGTCGGCGGCCGAACCATGCTCGACCGCGCGATCGATGCGGCGCAGGGCGCGGGCTGCGAGCGAGTGGTGGTGGTCTGCGGGACCCACAGCCCCTCGGTGATCGAGCATGTGAAGGCGCGGCTGGGCGAGGCTGCCGTGGCCATCCAGGACCCGCCGATGGGCACCGCCCACGCCGTGCTCTGCGCCAGGGAGGCGCTCGCGGGCTTCGAGGGCGAGGTGCTGGTCACCAACGCCGACTGCCCGCTGCTGACCGCCGCCGACCTTGAGCCCCTGTTCGGCAAGGGCGAGCTGACCATGCTGGCCTTCGAGCCGACCGACGCCGCCCTGTACGGCCGGATGATCCAGGACGCCGACGGCCGCCTGCTGCGAATCGTCGAGGCGCGGGACGCGAGCCCAGACGAACTGGCGGTCGGCGTCTGCTACAGCGGCATGCTTGTCGGGCGTGCCGGCCCTCTGTTCGACTGGCTGGCCCGCGTCGACAACAACAACGTCAAGTCTGAGTACTACATCACCAGCATTGTGGGGCTGGCGAACGCCGACGGCGTGCCGGTCGCGGTCGCCCTGGCCTCCGAGACCGCCGTCATGGGCGCCGACGACCAGGCCGGCGTCGCCCGCGCCGAGGCCCTGTGGCAGCAAAGCCGCCGCGCCGAGCTGCTGGCCCAGGGCGTCTCCATGGTCGCCCCGGAGACGGTGTGGCTGTCGTTCGACACCCAGATCGCCGGCGGCGCGGTGATCGAGCCCAACGTGGTCTTCGGTTCAAACGCCGTGATCGAATCCGGCGCGGTGATCCGCGCCTTTAGCCATGTGGAGGGCGCCGTGGTCCGCGCCGGGGCCATTGTCGGGCCCTACGCCCGCCTGCGCCCCGGCGCCGACATCGGCGAGGGCGCCCACATCGGCAACTTCGTCGAGGTCAAGAAGGTCAAGGTCGGCCCGGGCGCCAAGGCCAACCACCTGGCCTATCTCGGCGACGGCACGGTGGGGGCGAAGGCGAATATCGGCGCCGGCACGATTTTCTGCAACTACGACGGCTTCGACAAATTCGACACCCATGTGGGGGAGGGGGCCTTCGTCGGCTCCAACTCCTCGCTGGTGGCGCCGGTGAGTGTCGGCAAGGGGGCGATGACCGGCTCCGGCTCGGTGATCACCCGCGACGTACCGGATGATGCGCTGGGGCTGACTCGGCCCGAACAGGTCAACAAGGAAAACTGGTCGGCGCGGTTCCGCGCAGCCAAACTGAAGGCAAAGGGTAAGTCATGACACGGTTTCTTCTGATCGTTGGGGCGCTGGGCGCCCTGTTCCTGCCGGTGGGCGCGGCGGCGGCGGCCGAGCCCGACTTCGTCAGCATCTTCCGGAAGGTCTGCATCGATACGGTCACCTCGGTCGACGCCCAGGCCGCGGCGGGTCGCCAGGCCGGCTTCAGCGACGTCCAGGCGCCAGCGCCCCAGGGCCTCGAAAAGGCGGTGTCGATGACCCGGGTCGTCGGTGACCAGCAATGGCTGCTGATCGCGGGCGCGATGACCACGCCGGCGAACGACGAATTCCCGGTACAGGCCGGCCTGACCTGCCTGATCGGCGGAAACTCAGGGATCGACCACGCCGGCGTCGAGCGCTGGATAGGGTTCAAGCCCTACTCGGAGAAGGGCGGGGTGAAGATGTTTGCCTTCGAGGTCGTCGATGGCCGGCGAATTCCCCTCAACGCCGAGGACGGCAAGGCGGTGACCGCGGCGCTCGGCCGGCGCGGCTACTACCTGATCATGCTCGGTGGATCGCCAGGCCAGGAGCTGGTCGTCTCGGCCTTCAGCCGGTCTCCCGGAAAACCATGACCGCCGACGCCCAGAAGCAGGCGGCCGGAGAGGCCGCCGCGGAGCTGGTCGAGGCCGGCATGGTGGTCGGCCTGGGCACCGGCTCGACCGCCGCCTGGTTCGTGAAGGCGCTGGCGGCGCGGGGGTTGGACATCCGGGGGGTGCCGACCTCTGACGCCACTGCCGACCTGGCGCGCGAGTTGGGCATCTCCATCGTCGGGCTGGACGACGTCAAGCGCGTCGACCTCACCGTCGATGGCGCGGACGAGATCGGACCCGGCCTGTCGCTGATCAAGGGCGGCGGCGCGGCCTTACTTCGCGAGAAGCTGGTCTGGGAGGCGTCGAGTCGCTGCGTAGTCATTGCCGACGCGGCCAAGCAGGTGAAGGCGCTGGGAAAGTTCCCTCTGCCTATCGAGGTGGTCCGCTTCGGTCATATCCACACCGGCCAGCGGCTGGCCGACATCGCCGCCGAGTTCGACCTGCCGCCGCCGCGGCTGCGCAAGTCGGATCGGGGGCTGGTGATCACCGACGGCGGCAACCTGATCTACGACATGGCTTCGGGTCGCATCGAACACCCGGCCGCGCTGGGCGAGGCGCTGAAGTCGGTTACGGGGGTGGTCGATCACGGCCTGTTCCTCGACCTCGCGGATGAGGCCCTGATCGGGACAGACGCGGGCGTGGTGCGCCTGCAGCCCTGAATACCTAGATAGACGCCAAGCATTCTTCCGGAGACCTGACGCCGCCATGGCCAAGTACGACTACGACCTCTTCGTCATCGGCGCCGGCAGCGGCGGGGTGCGGGCCGCGCGGCTGGCGGCGATGAGTGGCGCCAAGGTGGCGGTTGCGGAAGAGCACCGCGTGGGCGGCACCTGCGTGATCCGCGGCTGCGTGCCCAAGAAGTTCATGGTCTACGCCAGCGAGGTGACGCATCAGCTGAAGACCGCCAAGGGCTTCGGCTGGACCATTCCCGAGGCGACGTTTGACTGGCGCACCTTCCGCGAGGCCAAGGATGTCGAGATCGCCCGACTGTCGGGGATCTATGTGGCCAACCTGACCAAGGCCGGGGCCGAACTGGTCCACGCCCGCGCCGTGCTGAAGGACGCCCACACGGTCGAGATTGTCGGCAAGGACATGACCGTCACCGCCGACAAGATCCTGATCGCCACCGGCGGCCGGCCGACCGTGCCGCAGGAGGTGCCAGGCATCGAGCATGTGATTACCTCGGAAGAGGCCTTCCAGCTCGACAAGCTGCCGGAGAGCATCCTAGTCGTCGGCGCCGGCTACATCGCCGTGGAGTTCGCCGGCATCTTCGCGGGCCTGGGCGTGAAGACCACCCTGCTGTACCGGGGTCCCAACATCCTGCGCGGCTTCGATGACGATGTGCGCACCCACCTGACGCGCGAGATGGAGCGGCGCGGCATCCGCGTGGTGCTGGGCTGCCAGCATGAGAAGATCGAGAAGACCGGCGAGGGGCTGGTCAGCCACCTGAACAACGGCCTCACCTTCACCACCGACCAGATCATGTTCGCCACCGGCCGCGAGCCCTATGTGAAAGGGCTGGGGCTGGAAAACGCCGGGGTCGAGCTGAACGAGAAGGGCGCGATCAAGGTCGACGCCTATTCCAAGACCAACGTCGACAACATCTGGGCGGTCGGGGACGTGACCGACCGCATCGCCCTGACTCCCGTGGCGATCCGCGAGGGCGCCGCCTTCGCCGAGACCGAATTCCGGAACAACCCCACCACCTTTGACCACGAGATGGTCGCCACCGCGGTCTTCTCCCAACCGGAGATCGGCACAGTCGGCCTGACCGAGCATGACGCCCGGCTGCAGTACGGAGAGATCGATATCTATCGCGCCGTATTCCGACCGATGAAGGTGACCTTCTACCACGGAGAGGAGCAGACTCTGATGAAGCTGGTAGTCAACGCGGCCGACCAGAGGCTCCTGGGTGTGCACGTGGTCGGCCCCGACGCCGGGGAGATGATCCAGATGGCCGCCATCGCCGTGAAGATGGGGGTCACCAAGCAGCAGTGGGACTCGACCTGCGCCGTCCACCCGACGGCCGCCGAGGAGCTGGTGACCATGAAGGAAAAATACATTCCGCCGAACCTCGGCACGGCCGCCTGACGGTAAATTTTCCCCGCAGCGTGGATTTGTTGCCACCCGCGCGCAATCTTTTGCCTGTATCGTGGCCTTCCTGTATGAGCCACGATCCTTTTGAGACCTAGAAGCAGACCGATGACCGAGCGCTGGACCCCGCAATCCTGGAGAGCCAAACCCGCCAAGCATATCCCGTCCGACTATCCGGACGCGGGGGCCGTGACGCGGGTCGAGGACGAGCTTCGCCGGATGCCGCCGCTGGTGTTTGCCGGCGAGGCCCGTCGGCTGAAGGGTCTTCTGGGCAATGTGGCGGACGGAAAGGCCTTCCTGCTACAGGGCGGTGACTGCGCCGAGAGCTTCAAGGAATTCTCGGCCGACAACATCCGCGACACCTTCCGCCTGATCCTGCAGATGGCGGTGGTGCTGACCTTCGCCGGCGGCAAGCCGGTTGTGAAGGTCGGCCGGATCGCCGGCCAGTTCGCCAAGCCGCGCTCGGAGCCTATCGAGACCATCGATGGCGTGACCCTGCCGTCCTACCGGGGCGACAACATCAATGGCATGGACTTCGACGGGGGCCGCACGCCCGATCCCGAACGCCTGCTGAAGGCTTACGGCCAGTCGTCCTCGACACTGAACCTGCTGCGGGCCTTCGCCGGCGGCGGCTATGCCGACCTCTACAACATCCATCGCTGGACCCTGGGCTTCGTCGCTGACAGCCCTCAGGGCGCGCGCTACCGCGAACTGGCCGAGAAGATCAGCGAGAGCCTGACCTTCATGGCCGCCATCGGGGTGACGCCGGACACCCATCCGGAGATGCACCGCGTCGAATTCTTCACCAGCCACGAGGCCCTGCTGCTCGGCTACGAAGAGGCGATGACCCGCGTCGATAGCACCAGCGGCGATTGGTACGACACCAGCGCCCACATGCTGTGGATCGGCGAGCGCACCCGGCAGCTGGACGGCGCCCATGTCCATTTCCTCAAGGGGGTGAAGAACCCCATCGGCCTGAAGTGCGGGCCGACCATGGAGGCCAACGACCTGATGCGGCTGATCGACGTGCTGAACCCGGCCAACGAGCCCGGCCGCCTGACCCTGATCGGCCGCTTCGGCGCCGACAAGGTGGCCGACCGACTGCCACGGCTGATGGCCGCGACCAAGAAGTCGGGCCGCAGCGTGGTCTGGTCGATCGACCCGATGCACGGCAACACGTTGAAGGCCGCCACGGGCTACAAGACCCGGCCGTTCGACCGGATCCTGGCCGAGGTAAAGGGTTTCGTCGAAGTGGCCGGGGCCGAGGGCGTCCACCCCGGCGGCGTCCACCTGGAGATGACCGGCCAGAACGTCACCGAATGCCTCGGCGGCGCCCGGGCGGTGTCCGAGGGCGACCTGGCGGATCGCTACCACACCCACTGCGACCCGCGCCTCAACGGCGAACAGGCGCTGGAGCTGGCCTTCCTGGTGGCCGAGAAGCTGCGCGCCCTGCGCACCGAGGACCTGCGGGCGGCGAGCTGAGGCCTACTGCAGGTTCTTCAGGTCGCTGAGCGGCCGGCCTGCCCGGCACAGGGCGACGTTGGCGCGGAGCCCCGGCATGAAGCCCTTGTGGAAGCCGGTCAGCTCCGACCGGCGCTCGACGGACTCGAACCGGGCCAAGGCGTTGCCGTAGCTGGTGCAGGTCAGATCTCGGTCGCCGGCCTTGCGGCCGATCACGCCCAGCTGCATCTCGGTCCAGGCCATGTCGCCCAGGGTGTTGACCCGCTGTTCAGGCGTCAACAGGGCGCTGACCTCGGCCAGGGCTTTGCGCTGGGCGGCGATGGCCTCGGGATAGAGGCCACGATTGGCAAGGTCGTGGGCGTAGGCTTGGTCGATGTTGCGCTTGAGGGTGATCAACGAATTGTCGCTGGCCTCCAGGGTCAGCAACCGCGCGACGCTGACCCGGGCGTCGGCGATGGCCTGGGAGGACAGCTTCTGTTGGCCCGCCCGCGCGGCTGAGGCGAACAGCGAATAGTCGATATAGGTCAGGGCATAGAGGGTGGCCGGGTCGTTCGGCCAGCGGCGGTCCAGCGCCAGCATGGCCTCGCGGCCCTTGAGGATGGCGGGGATGCCGTAGTCCCCGCTGGAGAGATAGAAGTTGCCGCTGGCCCGGTAGAACTCGGCATAGGCCCGCTGCTCGGCGCCCTCGCGGCCGTCGCGGAGCGCCCTGGGCCAGACGGCCAGTTCGGCGTCCATCTGGTTGCCCAGGGCGATCACCTTGGGGTCCTCGGCGTTGAGGAACCGCACCTCCGCCTGGGCCCGCAAAAGCTGGCCCCGGGTCAGATGCCAGGCATTGCCCCGCTCGCCGGCCGGAACCTGGTTCAGCACCACCTCGGCGGCCTTCAGCGCCCGATCGCCCTCGGCGATCTTGCTGTCGCCCAGCGCCAGAATGAGGCCCTGGTAGACGTGAGTGCGGGCCAGGTCCGGAGCCCAGTCGCGGGCTGGGAGCCCCTGGGCGGCCAGGGTCTTGAACAGCCGCTCGGCCAGGATGAGGTTCTTCTTGGCCAGCGCCCGTTCGCCCAGGTTGGGCTCGGGCGGCACGCCCTGAATCTTGGCCAGCTGGTTGAAGCCGCGCGCGGTCTCCAGCCGCAGGGCCGGCGGCGCATCGGGGCTCTGGGCCAGGACCAGCAGGTATTCCTGAGCCTTGCCGGCCAGCTTCAGCCGCGCGGCGGTGTTGCCGGGGGTGCGGGCCAGGTCGTCGTTCAGCTGGAACAGCATGAAGCCGGCCAGGGTGCGGACCTCGTCGAACCGCTTGGTCTCTGCGGCGCGGGCCTGTTCGGCGCTGGCGTAGAACACCAGGGTGGTGGCCAGGGCGGCCAGGATCAGGCCAAGCGCCATGCCCGCCCCGGCCACCGGCCAGCGATAACGGCCGATGAACTTGCCGACGGCGTAGGCTCGCCCGCCCCGCCGGGCCGCAACCGGGCGACCGCTCAGGTAGCGGTCGACATCGTCCATCAGGGCGTCGACGGACGGATAGCGCGTTTCCGGGTCGGCCGCCGTGGCCTCCTCGACGATGGCCTTCAGGTCTTCGGACGGGGGCTGGCCCTCCAGCAGCACTGCCAACAGGCGGCCGAGCGAATAGATGTCGGTCAGGGTTGTGGCTGCGGACCCCGCCACCCGTTCGGGCGCGGCGAAACCGGGGGTCAGGCTCAGGCCGCTGATCGAGCTATGGATCGGCCGGCCGCCCTCGCTGGCCTCCGGCGGCCTGGAGATTCCGAAGTCGATCAGCTTGGCGGTGCCGTCCTGGGTGACCAGCACATTGGGCGGGGTGATGTCCCTGTGGACGATCAGGTTCTGGTGGGCGAACCGCACCGCGCCGCAGACGTCCAGGAACAGGCGCAGCCGGGCCGGGGTGTCCAGCTTGCGCTCGGAGACCCAGCGGTCGATGGGCTGGCCATCGACGAACTCCATGACGATGAACGGCTCGCCGTTGATCGTGGTCCCGCCGTCGAACAGGCGGGCGATATTGGGATGGGCCAGCTCGGCCAGGATCTGGCGTTCCTGCTTGAACCGCTCAATCAGGGCGGCCGACAGGGCGCCCGGCCGGATCAGTTTGATCGCCACCGTGTGATCGAAGTCGCCGCTGTCGCGCTGGGCCCTGTAGACCGCGCCCATGCCGCCATGGCCGACCTGGGAGACGATACGATAGGCGCCGACCCGCTCGGGCGCATGGGTCTCGAAACTGTCGAGCGGGGCGCCGCCGGTCAGCAGCTGTTCCGAAAGCTCAGCGCTGGCGGCCAGCAGTTGCAGCATCCGGGCGCGTAGTGGGTAGTCGTCCTCGGTGCGGGCGATGATCCAGGTCTCGCGCTCACCGCTCGGCTGGTCGAGGGCGTCCTCGAGCATGGCCAGGGCCCGGACCTCGAGATCCTGAGACTTCATTCGGCGCTGTCCAGGGCTTCGCGCAGCCAGACCCGCGCGGTGTTCCAGCGGCGCTTGACCGTCGGCTCGCTGACGCGGAGCACCTCGGCGACATCGGCCGTGGTCATGCCGCCGAAGTACCGCATCTCGACGATGTCGGCCATTTCCGGGTCCATGGCCGAGAGTCGCACCAAGGCGTTGTCGAGCTTCTGCAGGTCCAGCGGCCGGTGGCCCGCGAACCGGGTGGTCAGCTCCACCTTCACATGCTCGCGCTTGTCCGACTGCTTGGCGCGGACATGGTCGATCAGGCTGCGGCGCATGAAGCGGGCGGCCATGGCCATGAAGTGGGAGCGGTCTTCCCATTCGATCTGCTTGAGCCGGATCAACCGCAGCACCGACTCATGCACCAGGTCGCCGGACGCCAGGGAGACGCTCGATTCCCGCCGCAGCAGGCTGGCCGCCACCTGGACGAGGTCGGGATAGAACAGGGCGAACAGCCGGTCGCGCGCCTGGCCGTCTCCCGACCGCCAGGCCTGAAGCAACTGAAGGCTCGTCCCGCTTTCGCTGACGCTCATGGCGTCCCTTCCCTTGGGGTCGCACAAGCCTAACCCCCGATTTGAGGGCGTGGGACGAAAAAGTCGGGGTTCGTGAAAAAATGTTCGGCGACCCCTGATCCGTTTTCCCCCCATCCCACGCCTTCCCCATTGAAGGGAGTTCTTCGTGGGGCGCAGCGAGTATCTCGAGGCAGGACGCGGGTGGGGCCGATGAGTGGGTCCGAAGCCGGCTTGCTGCGCCCCGGCCAGGGCTTCGCCACCACCAGTGGCCGGCAGGGGCGCGTCGGCGCCCTGCTGGGCGCGGGCGGGCAGGGCGAGGTCTACAGCGTCGGGCTCGATGGCCAGACCTTCGCCCTCAAATGGTACCACCCCCACTATGCCGAACTCGACACCACCCTGCGCTCGCGGCTCGACAGGGCGGTGCGGCGCGGGGCGCCGACCGAGGACTTCCTCTGGCCGCTGGACCTCGTCGATATCCCGGGCAGCCGCAGCTTCGGCTACGTCATGCTGCTGCGGACCGACGACTACGTCAGCATCCGAGACCTGATCGCGCCGCCGCCCAAGCGGCTGGAGCTGTCGCTGGCCCGGCGGGCGACCATCTGCCAACAGCTGGCCCGCAGCTTCCTGCAGTTGCACGCCAACGGGTTCTGCTACCAGGACGTCAACTTCGGCAACATCTTCCTGGACCCCAAGCGCGGCCGGGTCCTGATCTGTGACAACGACAACGTCAATATCGACGGGGCAGAGGCCAGCATCTACGGCACCCGCAAGTTCATGGCGCCGGAGGTGGTGCGCCGCGAGACCCTGCCCAACAGCCGGACCGACCTGTTCTCGATGTCGGTGCTGTTCTTCTACACCCTGTTCGGCTGGCACCCGCTGGACGGCCGCCGCGAGGCCGAGACCAAGCTGATGA
The DNA here is from genome assembly GCF_009905535.1 of Caulobacter sp. SLTY. GTDB lineage: Bacteria > Pseudomonadota > Alphaproteobacteria > Caulobacterales > Caulobacteraceae > Caulobacter. Next base: position 66,540 of record NZ_JAAALA010000013.1, read on the forward strand.
ATGCGGCCGCCGAGATGCGGCTCTACGGCGAACAGCCGCTGTTCCTATTCGACCCGCATGACGATGCCAACGGCCCGGTCCCCGGCCTGCACGACGCGTTGGTCGCGCGCTGGAACAGCCTGCCGACGCGGTTGCGGACCCTGTTCGAGCGCGCCTTCGGGCAGGGCTTGAGTGACCCCGCCGCGCGGGTGCTTGAGACCGAATGGCGCGGCGCTCTACGCATCGTCGAAGAGGCCAGCTTCGCCTGTCCCGAGTGCGGTTTCGAGCATGTCGCCGAGCCGAACCCGGCAGGGCCGCCTGGCGTGCACGAGCGCTGCCTGGCCTGCACCGAACCCCTGGCGACACCGGCCTTTCTGCAGGTCCGCGACCGGCTGCTGGCCATGACAGTGGGCGCGACGATGGATGGCGAGGTGCTGGAACGCACTCTGTCCGGAGTCGCCGCCGGCCGGGTCGAGGCTCATCCGCAGCACCCCGATCGCATCGGCCTGCGCAACCTCACCGGCGACGCCTGGCGGGCCATCCTGGCCGACGGAGCCTCCTACACCGTGCCGCCGGGCCAGGTGGTGCGGGTGCTGCCCGGCGCAACCATCGATTTCGGACGAAACCAGGGGCGGATCAGCCAGCGGCTGGCCGCCGGAGAAGGGACGTGAGTATGGCGTCGAACTGGACCATCGGCGGGGCGTCGGTGCGCGGCGCCGCCCATGTGCGGGCCGGAAAGGGCAACGAGGACGCCGTCGCATGGCATCCGGGGGCCGGGACCGGCGCGCGGGTGGTCGGGGCGGTGGCCGATGGCCATGGCGCCCGTGCCCACTTCCGCTCGGGGACCGGCTCGCGCCTGGCCGTGGAGCAGGCGGTGGCCCGTCTGGTCCGCCATCTCGACGACCCGGACGCCGATGAGGTCGGCTCGGCCCTGGCCGGCGACATCCTGCGCGGCTGGCGTCGGGCGGTGGACGCCGACGTCGCCGCCCGGCCCTACAGCGGGGAGGAGGCGGGCTTCCTGACAGGGCCCCGACTCGGCCCTTACGGCGCCACCCTGCTGACCTTCGCGGCCGAAGAGGATGTGATCACCATCCTGCAGATCGGCGATGGCGACCTGATGCTGGGTTATCCGGACGGCCGCGTCGTCCGCGCCCTGCGATCGGACGCCGGCCTGGTGGGCGAGGAGACCTATTCCCTCTGCCAGGAGGACGCCGAGACCCGCTTCAAGGTCACGAGCCTGTGGCGCGGCGAAGACGCCGACTGGCCCGACTTCGCCCTGCTGGCCACCGATGGGGTGGCCAAGTCCTACCGCGACGACGCCGTGTTCGCCGACGCCGTAGCCCGCCTTCGCGACTTCGCCCGCGAGGACTGGCCGGGCCTGCTGAGCAACCTCCCCGGCTGGCTGGAGGAACTGTCCGGCCAGGGCAGCGGAGACGACGCGACCCTCTGTATCGCCCTGCGAAATCCATCCCAGACCTGAGGAAGCCGAACCATGAGCAAGGATCCCAACAAGCGGATGATGCCGCCGGTCCCCAGGGACCATGACGACGCCAGCATGTCCGAGCTGATGCCGTTCCGGTCCTCGAAGATCAAAATGTTCAAGAGCCCGGTCGTGCTGTTCATGATCGTGGCCGGTCTGATCTCGGTGCTGATGTACGGCCTGATGATCCAGGTCCTGACCAATCCCAACGGCCAGGGCTTCCCCGCCTTCAAGCTGTTCGTGATCGTCGCAGTCTTCTCGATGCTGCTGATGATGCAGGTCGGCATCTATGCCTATAGCCGGACCGACCGGCCGATCTGGGGCCATATGGCGGCCTACGTGATCACCATCGCCCAGATGATCTCGCCGATCATCGCCCTCTACTTCTTCGTCTTCCGGAAGCTGCTCCCCGGCGGAATCATCGAGGGGCCCAACCCGCAGTTCATTCCCCAGTTCATCGGCATGTTCTTCGGGGCCGGCCTGATGGAGGAGCTGCTCAAGGCGGTTCCTATGCTGATCGGCGCTGGCTTGACCCTCTATGCGGCCAAGCAGCCGGGGCTGACCAAGAACTTCGCCTTCAAGCTGCTGAACATCCGGGGGCCGCTCGACGCGGTAGTGATGGGCGTGTTCACCGGCGCGGCCTTCATCATGGTCGAGACGGCGCTGGAATATGTCCCTGACTTCGCGATGAAGATCGGAACCCAGGGCGGCGGCTATGGCGGCGGGATCGCCGCAGGCATGCTGCTGCTGCTCCCCAGGGTGATGGGCGGGGCCGTCGGTCACATCGCCTACTCGATGATCTTCGGCTACTTCATCGGCCTGGCGGTTCTGCGCCGCAAGAAGTTCTGGATGCTGCTGGGGATCGGCTGGGGCGTGTCCTCGCTGGTCCACGCCCTGTGGAACAGCGTCGGCGTGATCAACCCGATGCTGCAGTACGGGGTGGCCCTCGTCTGCGCCATCTTCGCCGGCGCCGCCCTGCTCAAGGCCCGCCAGATCGACGCGGCGGAACTGGGCCGAGAGAACTTCACCTCCGGCTCCATCCTGGTCGATCGCCCCACGCCGCAGCCGGCGGCGGTCGCCGCGCCCGCATACAATCCGGCGCCAGCTCCAGCTCCGGCCAAGCGCCCCTCAGCCGAACAGCCGCTGGCGCTCGACATCGACGGCATGATGCTGCCCCTGCGCGGCGGCGCCAGCCTCGATCTCGGCGCCGAGCCGGCGCTAGGCGGGCGAGGGAAGGGCGTGGTCGGCCAGATCGTGCCGCACCCGTCGCGCGCCCATGTCCTTGGCCTCCGCAACGGTGGGACTATCGCCTGGACCGCCCGCCTGCGGGACGGCAGCCAGCAGGTGATCGAGCAGAACCAGAACATCCGGCTGGCCCCGGGCGTCCAGATCGACTTTGGCGGCGGGCTGACCGGCCGCGTCGTGCCGCTGGGCTGATCGTCATGACCAAGCTGACCTTCGATCCCGCCGGCGTCGCCCGGCGCCAGCTGCAGGTCATCCTGGCGCTGGACTGCTCAGGGTCCATGCGCGGCGACCGCATCGCCTCGCTGAACTACGCCCTGCGCACGGCCTTGCCGGAGCTGCGCCATGTGGCGGCCGACAATCCGGAGATCGACGTCCGCGTCCGGGTGCTGCGCTTCGGCAGCACCGCCACCTGGCATATCGCCGACCCGGTGCCGGTCGAGGATCTCAAGTGGACCGACGTGGTGGCCGAGGGGGAGACCCACATGGGCGACGCCCTGCGGCTGATCGGCGGAGTGCTGACCTCGGAGGCCATGCCAGGCCGCCAGCTACCGCCGGTCATCGTGCTGGCCTCGGACGGCTATCCGACGGACGACATCGATGGGGGCTTGAAGGCCTTCTTCGAGGCGGAGCATGCGGCCTCCGCGATCCGGCTGGGTATCGCCATCGGGTCCGACGTCGATGAAGAGATCCTGGTCCGCTTCATCGACCACCCTAGCATGAAGCCGCTCAAGGCGACCAACGCCGCCGACCTGGTCCACCACATCAAATGGGCGACGACCGCGCCGGTGAAGGCCGTCTCGTCGCCGACCAACGCCCCCGATCCGCTCGTGCCCCTGGCGCGGGAAGCGGACCTGGCCCCCACCGCCAACAGCGAAATCATCTGGTAGCAAGGAACAGAGCGATGTCCCTCGAAGACCGACTGTACACCCTGGTCGACCACGCCCGCCAACAGAACGGCGACGGCTTCCTCCGCACTCCGGCCCAACTGGTGCCGCGACTGAGCAGCCAGGCGCCCGACCTCCATGCCGAGGTGCGGATGCTGGCGGCCATCCTGGAGCAGGACCTGTCCGGCCGCATCGCCGGCTCGCCGGATCCAGCGGCCGAAGAGGCGCGGCTGGGCGGCGAACTCGCCGCCCGCGAGCGGCTGTCGATCTCCGCCTTCGGGCCGGCCCTGGCGGTCGCCCGGCGGATCGGCACACTCGGCAATGCCGCGCCGCCGCCGTCCGGCGGGGGTAGCTGGGCCGGGGACAGTATCGCGGTTGGCGGCGTCGCGCCGCAACCGCCGCCTCCGCAGTATGGCGGCCAGCCGCCCTACCAGCCGCCGCATCACTATGCGCCGCAGCCGCCAGCGGCCGAGAAGCCGCCGTTCTGGAAGAGCAAATGGGCCATCGGCATCGCGGCCGCCGTGGTGGTGCTGGTCGGCTTCCAGATGATGCAGCAGCCGAAAGGCCCCGGCCCTGGCCCTGGTCCTGGCCCAGTCGGCCCTGGTCCTGGCCCTGGCCCTGGTCCTGGACCCGGACCTGGCCCTGGGCCGGGTCCCGGACCTGGTCCTGGTCCCACTCCCGGCCCCACTCCCGGCCCCACCCCTGGACCTGGGCCTGGGCCCGGACCGGCTCCGAACCCCGGCCCGAACGGCGCGCCGCCAACCCTGGCTCCGCCGGACGGCCAGCTTCCCACTCTGGCGATTCAGCGGGCCAATGACGGCTCGTTCGGCATCCCCTTCATCCTGCCGATCAACACCGGCCCGATCGGGGGGGTGGTGATGCTGCCCAACGGGGGATGGGACAATGGCCTCGGCCAGGTCGGCTTCATGCGCAACAACAGCAGCCAGATCGAAACCGGCGGCGGCGGCCGGTTCACCAGGATGAACTCCCAGTACGGCCCAATGCGCGCCATGCAGCCCCAGTGGCAGCAGGACAACGTCGGCTTCGGCCAGATCTGCATCGCCTTCATCGGCCCGCAGGGCCAGCAGGACGTCCCGCTGCAGGGATCGACCATGTGCGTGATGGACAGCAGCTGCCAGCGGGCCTCGGCCTGCGGGCGCGTCGGCTGATCAACCCCTTCCAGGAGACCGACCATGTCCGATCAGCAACCCGGGCCGGAAGGCCAGCCGCCCGCCACGCCGTTCTGGAAGACCCCATGGGCCATCGGCGGCGCCGTGATCGTCGCGGGCTTGCTCGGCTATCAGGCCATGCAGCAGAACCGGGGGCCGGAGGTTCCGACGCGGCCGGTCGGACCGAATGACAACGTCGGCGGCAACACCCAGGCGCCCACCGGCTACGGCACCCCCCAGGCGCCGCCGCAGGCCGGGCAGGGCGGTTGGCCGGTGGCCCAGCCGAATGAACAGCCGGCGCCGTTCCAACCCATCGGCGGCCAACCGACGCCTCAGGGCCAGCAGGGGCCGAATGGCCAGCCAGGCCCCCAACCTCAACCGCCGGTAACGCCGCCGCAGCCGCCCGGTGGCATGGTCGAGCGGGACGGCCAGCAGATGTTTCCGCTGCTGGCCAAGCCCGGTGGCGACCTGCCGTTCGTCAACGTCAGCTACACCCCCTACATCGGTTCGAACTTCGACTTCCGGATCGAAACCCCGGAGGGGCAGGCGATGGGCAACGTCATGATCCCCGACGGCTGGGGGGCCGGCTGGGTCACCATCAGCATCTCGCAGCTCAAGAACCATGAGCTGATGAGCTTTGGCGCCGCGACCGCCGACTTGGGCAATATCGACGGCGTTCCGGTTCGGGCCGTGCGGCCAAACTGGACAGTCGACAGGGCCACGATGGGTGGCCTCTGCTTCGCCTTTATCGGGTCGAAGGGCCAGAGCGACGTGTCGCTGCCCGACGCCAACTTCTGCGTCATGGACCGCACCTGCGGCCAGGCCTACGCCTGCGGAAAGCTGCGTCGATGAGCGAGCAAGTCCACGACCAGCTAGCCCAGGCCCTGCATCAGATCCGGGGGCGGCTCGGCGACGGCATCCTGGCCGACCGGCGGCGCTTAAGCTCCCTGCTGATGGACGCCGCCCCGGAGGCCAAGCGGGACATCCGGGTGATCGGCGCCGCCCTGGACGAAGGGGTGCCCGCCGCGCTCAAGTCGGCGGAGCGCCATCTGCTTGGCCTGGAGATGGACCGCCAGGCAAACCGCCTGGAGGCCAGCACCGGCCTGCGGCTCGACATCGCCCTGCAGGTGGTGCGGATCCTGGCCTATGCCCTGGACCTCGGCCCGCTGCCGTCGGTTTACCAAGGCACGCAGCCGGTCGCCCCTCAGACCGACAGCTGGGCCGGCGTTTCCCAGCCGGCCGCCCCGCCTCAGCCGGCGCCGGTGAACTATGCGCCGCAGCCGGTCTATCCCCCGCAACCACCCTACAACCCCGGCCCCGGACCTGGCCCCGGCTATGCGCCGGCGCCGCCCAAGGCCGGGCTGCTCGACAAGCTGCCGTTCGATCGCAAGTACCTGTTCGGGGGCGCCGGCGCGGTGGCGGCGGTGGTCGGCGGCCTGCTGATATATGGCCAGAGCGCCAAGCCGGTCGGTCCGGACCCGAAAACGACCCCGGTCGAGCAGGCCGTGAATTATGCCGGCGAGCTCACCGACATGGGGGTGGCCGCCAAGCCGACGCTGGAGAGCAACGTCGGCTCGGCCACGCCGCTGGACATTCCGGTCGGCCGCCGGATCGCCACCACTGAGCTCCAGAAGCTGCTGGCGCAGGACAGCAGCACTCTGCTGGTCGACGTCCTGGCCGACCCCCACCAGACGACCCTGCGAAACGCCATCTACCTGCCAGCCGCCGGCTACCCGGGGACCGTCAACGACAACCTCCAGCCCCAGGTTGCCGCCCAGCTGAAGGCAGCGGTGGGCAACCAGCCGCAACGGCCGCTGGTGTTCTTCTGCGCCGGCGCCATGTGCTGGGAATCCTACAACGCCGTACTGCGGGCGGCGGCGGCGGGGTACAAGAACGTCTACTGGTACCGGGGCGGTCTGGCCTCCTGGCAGGCGGCCGGCCAGCCGTTCCAGCCCCTGCCGCAGGCGCCGGCCCCGCCAAGGGCGGCCGGCGCCAACATGTTCGATCCCTAGAGGCGGCCATGGCCCAGGGCCCAAACAGGTCAGCGAGCAAGGCGGCGGCCGATGGCCTGTCGGCCGGTGAGCGGGCGCTCATCGACGGCTCGCCCTCGCCGGGGGAGGCCCCGGTCGAGGTGCGTGGCGCGGTGCTCCGCGACCTGCTGAGCGGGGTGCGGGCCTGGCCTGGCCGTCCGACGGGCGAGATTGTCCTGACCGGCCTGACCGTGCTCGGCGGGCTGGAGATGGAGGGCTTGGCCGGGGGGCGGCTCCGATTCGTCGGCTGCCGGTTCGAGGGCGGATTGTCGCTTCCCGGCGCCCAGTTGGAACGCCTGGGCCTGGAAGACTGTGAAGCCTCCAGCGTCTCGCTGGAAGGCGCGCGGATCGGCCGGCTCCAGCTTGATCGCCTGACCACCCGGGGACATCTGCGCCTCGACGGGCTGACCGGCGCCATGGTGCAGCTGAAGGGTTCGCGGATCGGCGGGGTGATGTCCTTCGCCGACGCCCAGATCGCCGGCGACCTGGCGCTGCGGGACAGCGCGGTGGGCACCGGCAAGGTGGCGCTGAGCGGTGACCACGCCCGCATCGGCCGGCGGCTGCTGCTCGACCGCGACGTTCGCGCCGAGGGGACGGTGAGCCTGACGGCGGCCACCATCGACAGCCTCAGGATCCGCGCCGGCGCCCAGGTCTCCGGCGCCCTGGTCCTCGGCCGCGCCAGCCTGGGCGAGGCGAGGATCGAGGCAGGGTCTCGCCTTGCTGCCCTGGTCGGCGGCAATCTCAAGGTGGCGGCGGACCTGGTCATCGAGAGCGAGCACCGGCACGCATCGCCGGCCATCGACCTGTCCCTGCTGGAGGTGGCCGGTGACTTCGTCCTGGGCGACGGTTTCGACGGCGCCGCGCCCGTGCGGCTGACCGGCTGCGCCATCGGCGGCAACCTGTTGCTGCGCGGCTCCCTGCGGGTCGGGACGGGCGCTGCGCTGGACGTGAGCCGCCTGCGCTGCGGGCGGCTGGAGGTGGATTTCGGCCTGCTCGAAGGCGGGGTCTCGCTGCGTCAGGTCGACTGCGCCGGCATGGTGCTGGGCGGGGCGTATCGCTGTCCAGTGGACCTGCCGCTGCATCTGGGCGTCCATTGCACAGGCCGGGCCAGCCTGGGCTCCGGCGAGCGGCCGACCCATATCGCCGGCACCCTGTCGCTGATCGGCCACCGCTGCGGCGAGCTGGCGCTGCGGGGGCTGACCATAGAAGCGGCGGCGGAGGGGCGCTGGGCCGGGGTAGCCATCGCCGCCCGCCACCTGGAGGTCGAAACCTACCTGCGATTTGGCCAGCCCGAGGGCGACGAGGCGGTCAGCCTCCGTGGCGTGGTGGCCCTCGACCACGCCCGGCTGGGCGACGATATCCGCTTCTGCAACACCGCCATCACGGCTGCAGCGAGCAACGCGCTGGGCCAGGCCGGCGAAGCGCTGTCCCTCCGCCGGGCCATCTTGAAGGGCGACCTGGACTTGGCCGGCCTGGCCGCGACCGGCTCGCTGGACCTCTCCGGGATCGAGGTCGCGGGCGACGCCTTGCTTGGCGGTCTTGCCCTGACCGCCGACAAGGACGGTCGCCTCGATCTGCATTCAGCCCGGATCGGCGGCGCTTTGCGCGTCCGTGGCCTCACGCTCAAGGGTGGTTGGAAGGTGGATCTGGGCGACGCCTCCGTCTCGCGTCTGGACGACGACCATGGCCAGGCCTGGGCCGCCAATGCCGACACCGCGCCGCGCATGGAGATCGCCAGCCTGCGCTACGCCGATATCGAGGGCCTGACCGAGGGCCGTCGGCGGCGGACGGAGGACGCGGTCTCCGCCCGCCTGGCCTGGATCGAGGCGCACGGTCGGGACGCCCACGGGCGCGGCGCCGGCTTCAGCCCACAGCCCTATCGCACCCTGGTCGCCGTTCTGACTGAAGCGGGCCACGACAACGGGGTCAAACGCACCGAACTGGCCGCACGCCGCCAGCAGCGCCGGTTGGCCGGCGCGCCGTTGGTGATCCGCCTGGGGGGCGCTTTGCTGGAGCTGGTCAGCGGCTATGGCTACGCCCCGATCCGCGCCGCCGTGGCGCTGCTGATCTATTTTCTGTTGGGCTGGGCCGGAGTCGCGCTGGCCGACCACATGCACGCCTTCGAGGCCTCGCCCTTCATCGACGGATCAGTCCTGGCCGTGGCGGCGACCGAGGCGCCCAACGGCTGTCCCTGGCTGATCCCGCCGCTCTACACGCTGGACCTGATGGTGCCGCTGACCACCCTGGGCAACGAGAACTTCTGCTCGATCCGCACGGAGGCGACGGTCTGGCATTGGCTGGCGGTCGCCTACCGGCTGTTCGGCTGGGTGCTGCTGTCCGTCGCCCTGTTGACCTTCGCCGGGGTGATGAAGCGCGAGGTCTAGTTGAGGCGCTTCAGAACCAGGTCGCGCACTCGGCCGCTGCCCAGGCTCATCGAGATGACGCGGCCGGAGGAATCTCGGCGAAACCGGGCCAGATTGCCATTGAGGTTGAAGGTGTCGCGGATCATCGGCCCCATGGGAATGGGCGCCAGCGTGCGGTCCTCGAGCCGCAGCCACAGGCGGTTGTCCTCCAGCGTGACGCGATAGGTGACGCCCAGCTCCGGGCTGAAATAGCGGCCGGCGAAGGGGACGAGGTCGCCGTAGGCCGGCGCCCAGCGCTCGGCCCGGCGATGCAGGTAGCGACCGCCTTCCAGGGTGCGGATCACAAAGCTGTTCTGATCCTGAAAGGCGATCACGTCGCCGCCGAACCGGGCGCTGTCGGCGGTCAGCGGATACAGCGGCCCGGCCCCGGATACCCGCAGCCCCGCGCCATCCTGGACCAGCGCAAGCGGCCGTCCCGTCTTCTGGTTGACGTACAGCCCCGCCCGCCCGGCCGGATCACGCAAGGGGGCGACGTCCGGCTCCGGCGGGGGAGGGGGCAGGAACAGGGCGGCCACCGCACGGCCCAGCGGGATGGTGTTGGCGTCGCTGGCGTTGCACAGCACGACGATCGACAGCTGCTCGTTCGGATAGCGCGCCAGCCAGGCGCGATAACCGGCGGTAGCGCCGCTGTGGCCGATCTCCAGCACCCCGCTCCAGGCTTGGATCAGCACGCCCCGCCCATAGGCGATCCGCGTCCCGTCGTTCAGCACGCCGCGCTCGATGAGCGCCTCGCCCAGGTCGCCCAACGCCCCGGCCGCCAGCGCCCGGTTCCAGACCTGGAGGTCGGCGACCGTGGTCAGCAGCCCGCCGTTGCCGTAGCCGTCCTCGAACGGCATCAGCTCCTGATAGCCGCCGGCCGTCCGCTGATAGGCGGCGGCGCGCCCGGGAACGACGCGGTGGAAGTCGTCCCGCCAGCCGGTGTGGTTCATGCCCAGGGGCAGGAAGATCTTCTCACGGCTGTAGTCGGCCAGGGACTTGCCGCTGGTCCGCCGCACGATCTCGGTCAGCAGGTTGTAGCCGCTGTTGGTGTAGGCGTACTCGGCGCCGGGGACGTAGTTGAGGCCGCGCTGGCGCTGGATGATCTCCAGGATGTCGGTCTGGGTGTAGGCGCGCGTGGTCCGCGGCCAGCCCATGAAGGCCGCCAGATCGCCCCAGTCGCGCAGGCCGCTGGTGTGGTTCAGCAGCTGTTCGATGGTGATCGGGACGCCGTAGTCGGGCATCTCCGGCAGGTATTTGCGGATGTCGTCGCTGAGCTTCAGTCGGCCCTCGCGCGCCAGCAGCAGGATCGCGGCGGCGGTGAACTGCTTGGACACCGACCCGGCCTCGAACACCGTCTGGGCGGTGATCGGCACGTCGTATTCCAAGTGCGCCTGGCCATAGCCCCGCTCGACCAGCAGCTCCTCGCCCCGCATCGCCGAGACGGCGCAGCCGGGACGGTCCGTTCCGGCGTGGGCGGCGAAGATGGCGTCGACGCGCGCCGGGATGTCCGCCGTCGCCCCAACGGCCGGCGTCTGGCCGAAGGCGACCGCCGGTGCGGCCAGCACGGCCGCCGTCACTGCTAGAATACGCGCAATCCCCATGCCGACTTGGTATCGCGCCCCGCGGCGCGGCGCCAGTTCACGACGCCCGACGCACGAACGGTTGAAGTTTCCATCGCACCAGCGATCGCCACAGCCACTCGAACGGGCCGTAGTAGAAGGCCTGCATCCAGGGCTTGCTCCACAGCAGGATCAAAAGCCAGATTCCGGCGACCACATAGTAGAGCTCATAGCGCTCCAGCCTTCCGAACAGCCCGAGGCCGAAGCCGCAGAAGACGAACGCGGTGATGATCGAGGTCCCCAGATAGTTGCTGAGCGCCATCCGCCCGGCGGCCGCAAGCCGGCCGACCAGCCCGCCGAGGGCGCCTGACCGAACGATCAGCAGCAGGGTGCTGGCGTGGGCCAGGGCGACGAAGGGTCGGGGAATGGCGGCGAGATAGCTGGTTTGCTGCCGCAGGAAGGGCTCAAACCCCGACTGCGAGACGCGCCAGGCCATCCAGGCCAGCACCGGCACGCCAATGCCATAGCCGACGGCAATCATCGCCGCGTACGACCGGCTCTTCCAGCCAAGCGTGAAGAACCCCGACCTATAGAGGGCGATGCCGATGGCCATCTGGGCGATGGCCTCCCACAGGGTCTCGGTCAGCAGGAAGACGGTCTGCAGCAGGACGGCCATGAAGGCGCGCGCCTTCATCGCGTCCCAAAAGTCTCCGCGGTAGCCGGCGAGCTCGCTCTGGCCCAGCGAGGCCGGCGGGTTGAGGGTGTAGGATTGCTGTTCCCACATCTTGCGGGCGGCGTCGCTGGCGCCCGGCGCGTCGGCCGCTTCCTTGAGGCGCTCCAGGTGATGGGTCTCCAGCAGGCCCTTGACCACCAGCAGGGCCAGGATGACCACCCCCAGGCCGATCAGCACCCTGGGCGACCATCGGCGCATCATGAACACGATGGCCCCGGCAATGGCGTAGGTGACCAGGATATCGCCGAAGAACAGCAGATAGGCGTGCAGCATGCCGAACACGAACAGCCAGGCCACCCGCCGATAGTGGACGGCCGCCGGACCCGGCCGCTGGCCCTCCGCCCGTTCGGCGATCAGCATCAGGCTGGCCCCGAACAGCATGGTGAACAGGGCCCGCATCTTGCCGTCGGCCAGCACATAGTTGACCGCCCAGACCCAAAGGTTCGGCCCCTCGTGTCCCCCGTAGTAGGTCGGCGTGATGTAGGCCATCGCCGGCAGCCCCATGCCGACAATGTTCATCAACAGGATGCCCAGCACGGCAAAGCCACGCACCGCATCGATCGATGTGTGCCGATCGCTCTCAGTCATCGCGCCCTCCCCGGGACGAGGGGAGGGTGGACCCGTTCGCGCCACAGTCAAGCTTGCCCGGCGCGGCGAACCCCGCCAGTCTCCGCCGCCTTCGAGGGACCGATGACGTCAACGGAAAACGCCGCGCTGGCGCGGATCCGCGCCGACCTCGGCGAGCTGCTGCGGCTCGCCGGACCGGTGGTCATGGCGCGGCTGGGCATCATGGTCATGGGGCTGACCGACGCAATCATCGTGGGGCGGCATTCGGCCGAGCAGCTGGCCTTTCACGCCCTTGGATGGGCGCCGACCTCGGTGATCATCACCACGGCGGTGGGGTTGTTGCTGGGGGTCCAGGTGATGACCGCCCGGCTGGTTGGCGAGGGGCGGCGGGGCGAGACCGGCGCGGTGCTGAGGCGGGGGATTGTCTACGCCTTCTGGATCGGGGTGGTATCGACGGCCGCCCTTCTGGCCCTGGGGCCGCTGTTCCTGCATTCGCTGGGGCTGGAGCCGGGCCTGGCCGATGGGGCCACCCAGGCCATGCTGGTCTTCGCCCTTTCGCTGACGCCCTACCTGATCTCGGTGGCGGCGACCTTCTATCTGGAGGCCCTGTCGCGGCCGGGGCCGGGGATGTGGACGATGTGGGCGGCCAATCTGGTCAACCTCGGCCTCAACCTGCTGTTCGTGCCGGGCGCCTTCGGTCTTCCGGCCATGGGGGCGGTGGGCGGCGCCTGGGCCACCTTCGGAGCGCGTTTCTTCCTGATGGCCTTCCTGCTGGCCTGGGTCTGGCGGATGGCCGACGCCCGCGAGCTTGGCGTCTTCGACAAGCCCGCTCCCAATCCGGCCGAGGCGGCCGAGCAACGCCGCGTGGGCTATGGCGGCGGCGCCAGCTACTTCGTCGAGGTCGGCTCATTCGCCGGCATGAACTTGGTCGCGGGCTGGCTCGGCGCAGCGGTCGTCGCCGGCTATGCGGTGGTGCTGAACGTGGCGGCGGTGATCTTCATGGTCCCGCTCGGCCTGTCGGCGGCCACGGGGGTTCAGGTCGGACGGGCCTATGGCGCCGGCGACACCGCCGGGATGGCGCGGGCCGGCTGGCTGGGGTTTGGCGTGGCCCTTGCCTTCGGCATCCTGGTCTCGGCCCTGGTCTGGCCGCTCGCGCCCTGGATCGCCGGCGCCTACACCCAAGAGGCGGCCCTGGTCGCCTTGGCCGCGCCGGCCCTGGTGCTGTCCTGCCTGTTCTTCACCGCTGACAGCCTGCAGGTGGTGGCCGCCCAGGCCCTGCGAGCGCGGGGCGAGGTGTGGCTGCCGACCATGACCCACATCCTCTCCTACGCGGTGATCATGGCGCCCCTGGCCTGGTGGCTGGCCCACCCGATGAAGCTGGGCCTGAACGGCATCATCTGGGCGGTGATCCTCGCCAGCCTGGTGTCGGCTGGATGCCTGGTCGGGCGGTTCTGGATGCTGGCGCGGCGGCCGTGACGGGACAGGACGCCTAAGCCCCCAGGATCCAGCCCTCTTCGCTCTCGATGATCGCGACCTCGGCCTCGTCCACGCCCTTCGGCGGTCCGAAGGCCTCGCCCAATTTGCCGGCCTCGTCGAGGCGCAGGAAGTGTTCGCACAGGGCGCGGACCTGGGCCCGGTCGACGATTTCGCCGGTTTCCGGCCGCACGTCGCCGAGCGCCGGGTAGATCTCGACGAACAGCGCGTCCAGCCCCTCGACGTCGTCGCGCTTGAGGGTCTTCCAGCCGGTCTCGAACGGCCAGACCTTGGCCTTGCCGGCCATCTCGACGTGCAGGGCTCGCACCGCCGGGATGCCGACGATGGCCTGGCTGCCGACGGTGCCGTTGCCGAAGATCTGCCAGACGCTCTTGGCGCCGGCCTTGCCCTTGCCGGCCGTTGCGGCCTCGGCGGCGCGCAGCACCGGGGGCAGGTCGGGGCCATGCTCGGGCTTGGTCGGCGACAGCCAGGTCTGGGCGTCCTTCGCCGGGCAACCCCAGAACGGCCGGGCAGCGTCGGTCATCAGACGGTTGGCCTTGTTGGCCACGGCGAAGCGGTTGTTCACGTTGGTGGGCTTGTCGACCACGTTGTCGGCCAGGAACTTCCACATGCCCGACCAGTCGGCATCCTTCAGGCCCAGCTTGGCCGCCGTACCGCGCGGATAGCCGAGCGGGAAGTCGAACCCGACCAGCACGCGTTCGCCGCGCCGGCGCAGATCGGCCAGCACCTCGCGCAGGGTCGCCATGGCGGCCGCGCGGGTGGCGGGATTATGCGCCTCGAAGGTCGGGCGAAAGCGGGCGTCCTTCTTGTTGACGCCGATCCAGATTGAGTCCTTGCCCGTCTTCGGGGTGGAAGACGCGCTCCAATCAACCATCACATAGGCGTCGAACAACCGCGACACGAGGCACTCTCCAAATCAACGAACCGCGGGCTTTTAGGCCATGGCGGCGCGGCGCGAAAGCCGCGATGGCCGTGGGCGGGGTTGTTCTGTCATAACCGCATGCTAGTCCCCGCTCCGTACAAGGAGAGATCGCCCCGATGAGGTTCGCTGCCGTTCTCGCCGTCTGCCTGCTGGCGACCGCCTGTGGGCCAGGGCCTGACAAGATCAATAAGGTCGAGACCGCGCCGCCGCTGTCGGGTCCGACCTACGCGGCCGTCGGTTCCATCTCCGCGGTCACGCTCGACACGGTGACCATCGACCATGAGGCTGTGCCCGAGGCGGGCATCCCCGCCGGCCGCACCACCTTCAAGGCCTTCGCCGATGTGATGGCCACGGCCCCCGAGGCGCCGGGCTCGCGCGTGGCGGTCAGCTTCCGCAAGCAGGGCAACGACTGGGCCCTGACCGAACTGGCCGCGAGGCCCTAGAGGTATTTTTGCCACAGGGGTGGCTGGTACCCCCCTTTGTGGGCGCCTGAGTTGAGGCGGCTGCTGATAGCGTCGGTCCGTCAACACCGTTCCAGGACCGCATCATCATGAAGAAGATTCTCGCCACCCTGGCCGCCGGCGCCATGCTCGCCGTGATCGCCAGCGCCCCGGCCTCGGCCGCGGGCTTCAAGATCAAGACCGGCACCAGCGCCAAGGACGCCGGCCGTTGCGCCGCCGCCACCGTACTGTTCGCCAAGCTCGCCGAGTCCCTGCCGAAGGAAGAACAGACCAGCGATTTCGCCGATCTGGCCATCGTCTGGATCAACTACATCACCTCGGCTGATACCGCCTTCGGCGAGGAGGCGGCCAAGGAAATGGGCGCCACCGCGACCCGATACGATACGGTGAGCGAGGGCGGCAAGAACACGGACGCCATTATCAAGGCTGTGGCCGACGACATCGGCACCTGCATGGTGTTCCTGACCGCTTAGACCAGGAAGGCCGGGCGAGCAGCGCCCGCCCGGCCGCTGGTTAGCTCAGTTTGACCAGCATCTTGCCCATGTTCTCGCCCTTGAAGAGCTTGATGAAGGCTCCGGGGGCGCTCTCCACGCCTTCGTCGACGGTTTCCTTCCACTTGAGCTTTCCGGACCCGATCCAGTCGGACATGTCCTTCAGGAAGGCCGGCAGCATGTCGTAGTGGTTCGAGACGATGAAGCCTTCCAGCTTCAGGCTCTTGCCGACCGCCATGATGATGTTCGACGGGCCCTTGGGCTCGCCCGTCTCGTTGTACTGGCTGATCATGCCGCAGAGAGCGAAGCGGGCGAACGGGCGGGCTGAGTCGATCGCGGCCTCTAGATGTTCGCCGCCGACATTCTCGAAATAGACGTCGATGCCCTTGGGCGCGGCCTCACGCAGGGCGGCCTTCAGGTCGGGCGTCGCCTTGTAGTCGATCACATGGTCGACCCCGATCTCCTTCAGGAAGGCGACCTTCTCCGCGCCGCCGGCCGAGCCGATCACGGTGTGGCCCTTGATCTTGGCGATCTGGCAGACGACCGAGCCCACGGCTCCGGCGGCGGCGGAGACGAACACCACATCCCCCTCCTTCAGCGCGGCGACGCGCAGCAGGCCGGCGTAGGCGGTCATGCCGGGCATGCCGGCGACGCCGAGGAAGGCCTGGATCGGCAGGCCATGGGTGTCGAGCTTCTGGATCGTGGAGGCGGGCGCGTTGAACGCCTCGCGCCAGCCGAACATCGATTGGACGGTGTCGCCGACCTGGAAGCCCGGGTCGTTGGAGGTGATCACCTCGCCGACGGCGCCGCCCTGCAGCGCCTCGCCGATCTGGAACGGCGGCACGTAGGAGGGCCGGTCGTACATCCGGCCCCGCATGTAGGGATCGACCGACATGTAGTGGTTGCGAACCTGCACCTCGCCCGGGCCGGGCGGCGGCAGATCGACCGAGGCGACCTCGAAATTGTCGGCGACGGGCACGCCCTCTGGACGGCTCTTGAGCCGGACTTCACGGAATGTGGTCATGATTTCCTCCCGCCCTTGCGGCGTGTGAATTTCAAACAACTGTTAGACCTCTGGGGCGGTTCGCGAAAGCGGCGAACTGCGCTAAAGCGGCGGCCATGACGAAAGTTCTCAGAGCCGGCGTGGTCGGATCAGGCGTTTTCGGCGGCTATCACGCGCGAAAATATGCCGAGATGGAAGGGATCGAGCTGGTCGGGATCTTCGATCTGCACCCCGAGCGCTGCTTCGACATGGCCAATCAGTATGGCGCCGAAGCCTACGGCGAACTGGCCGACCTGCTGGCCGTGACCGACATCATCACCGTGGCGACGCCCGCCACCACCCACGCGGGAGCGGCGCTGCAGGCGCTGGCCGCCGGCAAGTCGGTCTATGTCGAAAAGCCCCTGGCCACGACGCTGGAGGACGCCGACAGGCTGATCACGGCCGCCGCCAAGGCCGGGCTGGTGCTGGCCTGCGGCCATCAGGAGCGGGTGGTCAGCCAGGCCATGGGCCTGCTCGATATTCCGGAAAAGCCCCTCCGCCTTGAGGCGGTGCGCAAGGGGACGCCCTCGCCGCGCAGCAAGGACGTCTCGGTGGTGCTGGACCTGATGATCCACGACATCGACCTGGCCCTGTCGCTAACCGACGCCGAGCCCTTCACCGTGGAGGGGGAGGGGAACGCCGACGAGATCACCGCCGAGGCCAGCTTCACCGACGGCTTCACCGCTGTATTCACCGCCTCGCGGATCGCGGGGGCCCGCGAACGGACCATGCGGATCGTCTACCCCTCCGGCGTGCTGGAGATCGACTTCGTCACCCGCGCCTTCAGCAACAATACCGGCTTTGCCCTGAACGAGGCCTTCACTGACACTCCCGCCGGCCGCGACCCCCTGGGGACCAGCGTGCAGGGGTTCGTCAACGCGGTGCTCGGCAAGTCGCCCCGGCCGGTGGTGACCGGCGAGGAAGCGGCGCGGGCGCTGGACCTGGGGTTGGCGGTGGAGCAGGCGGCGGGGTTCTGAGCCGTCTAACGCCACGTCGCGGTTGAACCCTCAGGAAACCGCGTCATGGTCTCTGCAACAGCCGGAGCACGCACCATGACCAACGCCTGGGACTTCGAGTTCACCGCCATCGACGGCCAGCCGCTGCCGCTGACCACCTTCAAGGATCACCCTGTGCTGGTAGTCAACGTGGCCAGCAAGTGCGGCCTGACCCCGCAATACGACGGGCTGGAGAAGCTCTATGCGGAATACCGCGACCGGGGGCTGGTGGTGCTGGGCGTGCCCTGCAACCAGTTCATGGGGCAGGAGCCGGGCAGCGAGGCGGAAATCCAGGAATTCTGCCGCACCAACTTCGGCGTCGAGTTCCCGATGACCGCCAAGGTGGACGTCAAGGGCGACACCGCCCACCCCTTCTACAAATGGGCGGTGGAGCAGGTGGGCGAGCCGGCCGAGCCGGTGTGGAACTTCCACAAGCTGCTGGTCGGCAAGGACGGGACCCTGATCAACGTCTTCGGCCCCCGCACCGACCCGCTCGATCCGGAGATCAAAGCGGCGGTGGAAGAGGCGCTTTAAGCGTCTTTCCCTTTCGCTCGCCCGCGCAAAGTGGCAAACACCGCCGTTCCGAAGATGACGGGGTGTAGCGCAGCTTGGTAGCGCATCTGCTTTGGGAGCAGAGGGTCGCAGGTTCAAATCCTGCCGCCCCGACCATCATCGGGCTTGAGACGTTGAAAGAGGCCGCCATGCTCGCCCGCATCTTCCGCCCCGCCAAGACCGCCATGCAGTCCGGCAAGGCCAAGACCCGCGACTGGATCCTGGAATTCGAGCCGGCCGCCGCAAAGCGCAACGACCCGCTGACCGGCTGGACCCAGAGCGTCGACATGAACGGCCAGGTCCGGCTCAGCTTCGAGACCCGCGACGAGGCCGTCGCCTACGCCCAGAAGCACGGCATCGCCTTCCAGGTTATCGAGCCCAAAGAGCCGAAGAAGATCATCAAGGCCTACGCCGACAACTTCGCGACCAACAGACGCCAGCCCTGGACGCACTAGCCGTTCACCCAGCGGGGGAAGGGCGGTAGACTCCCCGAAGAGACTCCATAGCTCAGCTGGATAGAGCATCCGCCTTCTAAGCGGACGGTCGTAGGTTCGAATCCTACTGGAGTCGCCAGCCTTCAGTCTGCAGCTGGACCGCCACATCCCGCCCGTTACCGCTCATGTCCGGGCATATCGGGGACAGGTACTCCGGGCCAAGCCAGTCTATAGCTGTCGCCAGCGGGGCTGCGGAGAACCAGTCCCCTGCGGCGGGGACTGGTTCTCCGCGCCCGACGCGATGTATGCTCGATGACTGTCAGACGGAGTACCTGTCCCCGACAGGCCACCGGCGGCGCGGCTTCTCCACGCTCTCAGCTTACGACGCAGCCTCAAGGGCCGTCAGGCCAGCTCCGAGGTCGGCAATCAGGTCGCTCGCCTGCTCCAACCCGATGTGTAGCCGAAACAGCGGCCCCTCCATCCCCGTCACGAACGTCCGCGACTTCAGCTGCGGGTCACAGCGGATGGCCAGGCTCTCGAAGCCGCCCCAGCTGAAGCCCAGGCCGAAGATCTTCAGGGCGTCGAGGAAGGCGTGTTCGGCCTCGATGGGCACCGGGTTCAGCACGAAGCCGAACAGGCCGCTGGCGCCGCTGTAGTCCCGGTCCCAGATGGCGTGGCCCGGCGCGCCGGGGAGGGCGGGGTGGAGCACCCGCGCTACCTGGGGCTGGGCGCTGAGCCAGCCAGCGACGGCGCGGGCGGTCTCATCGTGGCGGGCCAGGCGGGTGGGGAGGGTGCGCAGGGACCGCAGGATGTCGTAGGCGGCGTCGCCGGTGACCGCCCAGCCGAAGTCGTGCACGCCCTCTTCCAGTTTCGCCGCCAGCGCCGCATCGTTGGTCGCGGCGCTGCCCATGAATATGTCGCTGTGGCCGCAGACGTACTTTGTCAGAGCCTGGACGCTGATATCGACATCGTGTGCCAGCGGCTTGAAATACAGGCCCGCCGCCCAGGTGTTGTCCATCAGGGTTAGCACGCCCCGCGCCCGCGCCGCCGCGGCGATGGCGGAGACGTCCTGTATCTCGAAGGTAAGGGAGCTGGGCGATTCCAGCAGGATCAGCCGGGTGTCGTCGCGGACCAGCGCCATCAGCTCGTCGGGCGACAGGCGGGCGTCGTAGATCTCGACCCGCACGCCGAACCGGCTCAGCACCCGCTGGCAGAATACCCGCGTCGGCTTGTAGGCGCCCTCGGTGACCAGGATGGAGTCCCCGGCCTTCAGCACCGCCGTCAGCGCGCCGGAGAGGGCCGCCAAGCCGCTGGGATACAGGTGGACGCTCGTCGCCCCCTCCAGCTCCGCCAAGCCCTCGCACAGGGCCTCCTGCGCCGCCAGCCCGGCGCGGCCGTAGCCGAGCTCTTCCTCGTACAGGGCGCGGGAGTTGGGCAGCAGCACGGTCGAGCCCCGCTGGATCGCCGGCCCGACGGTGCGGGCGCGAGGCTGGACCTGGCGGCCGGCGTGGATCAGGCGGGTCTTCTCGTCCATCGGCGCAGTTAGGGCGAGCGGGGAGGGCGGATCAAGCGCGCAGGTCCACCGTCATTGCGCAACGCTGGCTCATGTCGAAGCCGAGGGCGGCTTCCTTGTCGCGCAGATGGGCCAGGGCAGGGCTCAGGTCGGCCTCCTCGACGATCTCGAAGCCGAAGCGGCGATACCAGGGCGCGTTCCAGGCGATGTCGCGAAAGGTGGTCAGCGCCGCCTGCCGGCAGCCCAGCCGCCGACCGGCCTCCAGCGCCGTGTGCATCAACACGCCGCCGGCGCCGGTTCCCTGGTGCTCCAGGGCCACCGAGATCTGGAAGATGATGAACTGGTCGCCTCGCGGCCCGGCCACGACGAAGCCGCCCGCGTGGCCGGTCCTCGGCGATCCAGGCGCTGCCGGCGTCGACATAGGGTTCCAGCTGGTCTGACGGAGTCGGATCGGCGGTCCCGAACTGCGGGCGGTCGCTGTTCAGGAAGGCTTGATCGCCGGACCGTTCAAGCTCCGCCATCAGCGGCAGGTCCGCGCGCGTGGCCTGACGGACCGTCCAGCTGCTCATGGGCCGGTGACGACCTCGGTATCGCCCGGCCGGCCCCAATCGGCCCAGCTGCCATCGTAGACCGCCGTGCGGTCGCGGCCGAGGCGGGCGAGCGCCAGGGCCAGGATCGAGGCGGTGATGCCCGAGCCGCAGGTGGTGACGATCGGCCGAGAGATGTCGACCCCCGCCGCCTCGAACACGGCCTTCAGCTGCTCGGCAGGCTTCATCGTGCCGTCGGGGGCGATGACGCTGGAGGCCGGCACGTTGCGGGCGCCGGGCATGTGGCCGGACCGCAGGCCCGGCCGAGGCTCCGGCGCCTCGCCCAGGAAGCGGCCGGCGGGGCGGGCGTCGACCAGCTGCTCGCGACCGTTGCCAAGGGCGCGGCGCACCTGGGCCTGGTCTCGGACCAGGTCGTTGCTGTAGCGGCTGGTAAAGTGGCGCTCGCGCGGCGGCGGCACGCCGTCCTCGACGGGGCGGCCCTCGGCGATCCACTTGGGCAGGCCGCCGTCCAGCACCACCACATCCTCATGGCCCATGGCCCGGAAGGTCCACCAGACGCGCGGCGCCGAGAACAGGCCCTGGCTGTCGTAGATCACCAGCCGGGCGCCGTCGCCGATGCCCAGCTTGCGCATCCGGGATGCGAACTTTACCGCCGAAGGCAGCATGTGCGGCAGGTCGCTGGTCTCGTCGGAGATGTCGTCGATGTCGAAGAACACCGCGCCGGGGATATGCACCAGGGCGTACTCGGCCTTGGGGTCGCGCGGGTCGCCGGGCAGGAAATAGCTGGCGTCGATGATCCGCACGTCCGGCGCGTCGAGATGCTCGGCCAGCCAGGCCGTGGAGACGAGCGGATCGGTCGGCATGCGGTATTCCTCTAGAGCCAGCCGGCGGCGGGAAGGCCCTTCTCGGCCAGGAAGGCGGGGTTGAACAGCTTGCTTTGATAGCGTGATCCGTGGTCGCACAACACCGTCACAATGGTGTGGCCCGGCCCCAGGTCGCGCGCCATGCGGATGGCCCCGGCAACGTTGATCCCGGTCGATCCGCCCATCAGCAGACCCTCATGCTCGGCCAGGTCATAGACGATCTGGATCATCTCGTGGTCGTCGATGCGGTAGGAGAAGTCCGGCCTAAACCCTTCAAGATTGGCGGTAATTCGGCCTTGACCGATGCCCTCGCTAATCGACGATCCCTCCGCCTTCAGCTCGCCGTCGACGTACCAGCTGTGCAGCGCGGCTCCATACGGGTCAGCCAGGCCGATCTTCACTGACGATCGCCGCGCCCGCAGCGCGTTGGCCACCCCCGCCAGGGTGCCGCCGGACCCGACGGCGCAGATGAAGCCATCGACGCGGCCCGCCGTCTGCTCCCAGATTTCCGGCCCGGTCGTCTCCTCATGGGCCCGACGGTTGGCGACATTGTCGAACTGGTTGGCCCAGACTGCGCCCGCCGGCTCCTTGGCGTCAAGTTCCGCCGCCAAGCGCCCGGAATACTTCACATAGTTGTCGGGGTTGGAGTAGGGGACCGCGTCCACCTCCACCAGATCGGCGCCGGCCAGCCGGATGGCGTCCTTTTTCTCCTGGCTCTGGGTGCGCGGAATGACGATGGTGGTCTTGTAACCCAAGGCCCCGCCGACCATGGCCAGGCCGATGCCGGTATTCCCCGCCGTGCCCTCGACGATTCGCCCGCCGGGCTTCAGCCGCCCGGACGCCTCGGCGTCGCGGATGATGTAGAGGGCGGCCCGGTCCTTCACCGATTGGCCGGGGTTCATGAACTCGGCCTTGGCGAGGATCTCACAGCCGGTCGCCTCGCTGGCGGCCCTCAGGCGGATCAGGGGCGTGTTACCGATGGCCTCGATCACGCTGCGGGCGATGGTCATGCGGGGCGGTCCGTGTCGTTGGTGTCAGGCCTTCTAGATCGTGCGCGGGCGTCGATCCGCAAGGAAGAAAATCTGGGGGCGGCCTTGGCGCGGCCTTGGGCCAGCCTAGCTGGCGGGCATGTCTTCCAAATCCTCCGGCGGCGCCCTGCGCCTGGTCCTTGGCGACCAGCTAGCCGCGTCCCTCTCGGCGCTCCGCGATCTCGATCCCGCCGCCGACACGGTGCTGATGGCCGAGGTGATGGAGGAGGCGACCTATGTGCGCCACCACAAGCAGAAGATCGCCCTGACCTTCGCGGCCATGCGGGCCAGGGCCGAGGCGTTGCGGGCGGAAGGGGTGACGGTTCGCTATGTCTCGATCGACGATCCGGACAACAGCGGCTCCATCGCCGGGGAGATCGGCCGGGCGATCGACGCGGTGTCGCCGGCGCGCGTGGTGCGCACCGCCAGCGGGGAGTGGCGGCTGGAGGCGCTGCTGACCGCCTTCGAGCAGACGCAGCGGCTGCCCTTCGAGGTGCGGGAGGACGACCGGTTCCTGTGCAGCCGCGCGGACTTCACGCAGTGGGCGGAGGGCCGCAAGGGCCTGACCATGGAGTGGTTCTATCGGATGATGCGCCAGCGGACCGACCTTCTGATGGACGGCGACCAGCCGGCCGGCGGGGTGTGGAATCTGGACCATGACAATCGTCACGGGCCAGCCAAGGGCCTGCGTCCGCCGACCAACCCGCGGACGCCCCCGTCGGCCGCGACGAAGGCCGTTCTGGCGCAGGTCGCCGCCCGATTCGAGGGTCACTTCGGGTCGCTGGAGGCCTTCGCCTGGGCGACCACGCCTCAGGAGGCGCAGGCGGAGTTCGACTGGTTCCTCGACCACGCCCTGCCGGGCTTTGGCCAGTGGCAGGACACGATGATGAGCGGCGAGACCTGGATGTGGCATGCGGGGATCTCCACCAGCCTGCACCTTGGCCTGCTCGATCCGCTGGCCGTCTGCCGGGCCGCCGAGGGCCGCTGGCGGGATGGGCGCGCGCCGCTGAACGCGGTCGAGGGGTTCATCCGCCAGATCATCGGCTGGCGCGAGTTCGTCCGGGGCGTCTACTGGCTGAAGATGCCCGAGTACGGCCTGCGAAACGCCCTGGAGGCCGACCGCGCGCTTCCCTGGTTCTATTGGTCCGGCGAGACGGACATGGCCTGTGTCGCCGACGTGGTCGACCAGGTGCGCGAGCACGCCTACGCCCACCACATCCAGCGGCTGATGGTCACCGGCAACCTGGCCATGCTGCTGGGCGTCGCGCCGGCGGAGATCAACGACTGGTACATGGTGGTATTCGCCGACGCCTATGAATGGGTCGAGCTGCCCAACACCCATGGGATGGCCACCTTCGCCGACGGCGGCATCGTCGGCTCCAAGCCCTATGCGGCGAGCGGGGCCTACATCAACCGGATGAGCAACTACTGCCGGGGATGCCGCTACGATGTGAAGGGGCGGCTGCAGGACGACGCCTGTCCGTTCAACGCCCTCTACTGGGACTTCCTGGATCGCCACGAGGCGCGGCTGGCCGCGTCAGGCCGGCTGCTGATGCCCTACAAGACCCTGTCGCGGATGGATCCGGAGGAGCGCCGTCGCATCCGCGCCAAGGCCGAGGCGACTCGCCAGGCGATGGGCGCCGTGCCCCGCGAGGCCTAGGCCCGCGCCAGGCCCAGCTGGATAACATTGGTCCGGCCGCTGCGCATCCCGGCCTCGCAATAGGCCAGGTAGAACCGCCACAGCCGCCGGAACCGCTCGTCGAAGCCCAGCGCCCGCACCTGCTCCCACACCCCGTCGAAGGTCCGCAGCCACTGGTTCAGGGTGTCGGCGTAGCATTCCCCGAACCGGTTGATCCCTGTCCAGCTCAGGCCCGCCTTGTCGGTCTGTTTCTTCAGAGCCTCTTCGCCCGGCAGCATGCCGCCCGGGAAGACATAGCGCTGGATGAAGTCGGCGTGGCGGCGATAGTGGTCAAACAGATCGTCGCGGATGGTGATGATCTGCAGGCCGGCCCGACCGCCCGGCGAGAGCACGTCGTGGATCTTGCCGAAATAGGTGGGCCAGTATTCCTCGCCCACCGCCTCGAACATCTCGATCGAGGCCACCCGGTCGAACCGGCCATCGACGTCGCGATAGTCGATCAGCTTGATGTCGGCCTTTTCCGCCAAACCCTGGTCAAACAAGCGCTTACGGGCATAATCGTACTGCGCCTGGGAGATGGTGATGCCGGTCACCTTGGCGCCGACCTCCTTGGCCGCAAACTCGGCGAACCCGCCCCAGCCACAGCCGATCTCCAGCACCGTCTGGTCGGTTCTAAGGTCGATGGAGCGGGCGAGGGCGGCGTACTTCTCCCGTTGAGCCTCTTCGAGCGTCTGGTCGGCGCGCTCGAACCGGGCCGAGCTGTAGGTCATCGTCCGGTCCAGCCACAGCTCATAGAAGCTGTTGCCCAGGTCGTAGTGGGCATGGATGTTCTTGCGCGAGCCCTCGCGGGTGTTGGGCCGCAGGAAATGCAGCAGATTGTTGTAGGCCTTGACCAGCGGGTTGCCGGCCATGATGCGGGCGATCTGGTCGAGGTTGAAGGTGAAGGCGGTCAGCAGCGCCGCCAGGTCCGGCGTGTCCCATTCGCCGGCCATGTAGCCTTCGGCGAAGCCGATGTCTGCGCCGGACATCACCCGGCCTATGGCCTTGTAATCCTTGACGATCAGTTCGGCCTGCGGTCCCGGCTGGCTGCCCCGGAAGGTCAGCCGCTGGCCCTGTGGCATGACCACGTCCAGCGCCCCGACGGTCCAGTTGTTGCGCAGCACCTTCATCGCCGTGCGGAAGGCCGCCGGCGCGCGGCGGAAGTCAGGCGTTTCCCAAACGGATGCGGCGTTTACGGCGAATTCTGTCATCTTCGCTCCGCTCACTTTTCTCAATTGTACCATTGTTTTCCGGTTGCGCGAGACCAAGGGGCTCGCCAGCGCTGAGTCCGGCTTTGGGGCCCGGCGCCCGGAGGCCGAACGGGGCGCCCTTGAGAAACAAGCGAAGTGCTTCCCAATGGATCGCCGCCACGACTTTCAAGGTCATCAAAGGAATGGACCAGAACAACGCCGCAAGTCGTTGATCGGTCAGCGGTTCACGGGTCGCCGCTTGGGTGGCGACGAAGTCCGGCTTGCCGCCTACCGCCTTAACGATTCGCAGGTCGAAGGTCTCACCAGGCGCGGCGATGTCGAACCGGTACTCGCCCTCGACCTTGTAAAAGGGCGAGACATAGAGCCGCTTGGCCGCCCGCTGCACCTGCCGCTCACCGTCCGTGGCCGGAATGACGTAGGCGTGGGTCTGGCCGAAGGTGTTGTTCACCTCATAGACCACCGCCTCCAGCCGCCCGTCGGCCGCGTGGACGAAGAAGAGCGACAGCGGGTTAAAGACGAAACCCAGCACGCGAGGGAAGCACAGCAGGCGGATGGTCGCCGCGCTCGCCCGGACCCCCGCCTCCGCCAGGGTCCGCTCCACCCACGGCCGCAGGTCGGCGCTGACCCGGTCGCCATGGTCGCGCGGCTCGAAGCTCATCACCCCGAACCGGCCGAGCCGCATAAGCTTCAGGCCGGCGAAGGCCTCCTCCAGCCGGTCGACATCGACCAGCAGCTGGAACAGCCGATAGCGGAACTCGTGAGGCCGTGGCGCGAACCGCCGGTGCCAGGTGTCCCCGACATAGAGGGCGGCAGGTCTCACGCCGCGGCCCGCTCGCGACCGACGGTGGATTGGCCCTCAAAGCCTGCGACGCGGTGGTCGACGAAGTCCCACGGAACCTTGCCGCCGAGCTCCAGCGCCACTTTGACGCCAGAGGTGATGCCGTCTTCATGGAAGCCGTAGCCCAGCCAGGCGCCGGCGTACCAGACACCGCCGCGGCCCTGGATCCGCCCGATCCGCCGCTGGGCGGCCAGGGCGGGGGTGTCGAACTGCGGGTGGTCATAGTCGAATTCGGCGATGACCAGAGCCGGGTCGGCGGGCGGGCCGTTGAGGGTGACGAACAGCGGCTCCGACGTGGTGAGCATCTGAAGGTTGTTCATCCAATAGGTGACATAAGGCTTTGAAGTCGCCCGGCTATCGCCGATGTAGTTCCAGCTGCCCCATGCCTGTCGCCGCACGGGCATCAGCGCCGGGTCGCGGTGCAGAACCGCGCGATTGGCCGAATAGCGGACGGCGCCGAGGAAGGCCCGCTCCTCCGGGCCTGCATCGGCCAGCAGCTTCAGGCTCTGGTCCGAGTGACAGGCCAGAACCACCTGGTCAAACCGCTCGACCCCGCCGGCCGTCTCGACCAGAACGCCGCCGGGAACCCGCCGCACCGCCGTGGCCGGACTGTTCAGCCGCACCCGGTCGCCGAGGATCGCGCCGATCCGCTGGACATACTCGCGGCTGCCGCCAACCACGGTCTTCCACAGCGGCGGGGTGAACTGCAGCAGGCCATGGTTGGACAGGAACCGCAGGAAGCTCTCGGCCGGAAAATCGCCGATCCGCCCCTCGGTGGTCGACCAGATGGCGGCGCCCATGGGCAGAAGATACTGATCGCGGAAGCGCTCGCAGAAGCCGCGCAGCTTCAGGTAGGCGCCCAGCGACATGTCCTTCATATCGGCCTTGAGGAGGTCGTTGCGCGCCAGGTCGTTGAACCGCTTGATGTCGTGCAGCATCCGCAGGAACGAGGGGTTCAGCAGGTTGCGCTTCTGGGCGAACACCCCGCGTGGGAAGTTGGACGACCACTCCACCCCGCCGCCGGCGCAGGCGAAGCTCATGTCGGTAGGCCGCGTCTCGACGTCCAGGCTGTCCAGCAGCCCCACGAGGTTGGGATAGTTGCTTTCGTTGTAGACGATGAAGCCGGTATCGACCGCCACCGCCTCGCCGGCGCAGTCGACCGTGACCGTGTTGGCGTGACCGCCCAGCCGGCTGTCCTTCTCGAACAGCACGACCTCGTGGGCATCCTTCAACGCCAGGGCCGCCCCCAGACCCGCTACTCCTGAACCGATTACTGCGATCTTCACCTGGGGTCCGTCTCCGTCAGGCAGCCTTAAGGGCCGCATAAGCTTCCAGCGCGCGAGCCCGGGCCATGCCGTGATCGACAATCGGTTCCGGGTAGTCACGGCCGAGCACGACATCTGCCCGACCCAGCACTTCAGATACGGCCGTCCACGGCGCATGGATGACCGAGTCCGGCAATTTCGCCAATTCAGGGACCCAGCGCCGAACATAGGCGCCGTCCGGGTCGAACCGCTGGCCCTGTACGATCGGGTTGAAGATGCGGAAGAAGGGCGAGGCGTCGGCGCCCGATCCTGCCACCCACTGCCAATTTCCGGCGTTCTGGGCAACGTCGGCATCGACCAGCGTGTCCCAGAACCAGGCCTCGCCTCGCCGCCAGTCGATCATCAGGTCCTTGATCAGGAAGCTGGCCGCGATCATTCGCACCCGGTTGTGCATGAAGCCGGTAGCCCACAGCTCCCGCATTCCTGCGTCAACGATCGGATAGCCGGTCAGGCCTTTCGACCAGGCCTCGAAGCCGGGCTCGTCCTTGCGCCAATCCAACTGGTCGAACTGCGGCTTCCAGGCCTTGGTCGGCAGGTCGGGGTTGTGGAAGATCAGATGATGGTTGAACTCGCGCCAGCCGAGCTCGGCCAGGAACTTCTCGACCTGGCTATGGGAGACACCCCGCGCCGCCGCATCCTGCGCCGCGCGCCAGACCTGCCGGGGGCCGATCTCGCCGAAATGCAGGTGCGGCGACAGGCGGGATGTACCGGCCCGGTCCGGCCGATCCCGGTCGGTGGCATAGTGGTCGACCGCACCGTCCAGAAAGTCGTGCAGCGCTTCGCGCGCCCCGGCCTCGCCCGGCGTCCAGTCGAACCCGCCCGACCAGTCCGGCCCGCTCGGATGCAGGCCCCAGTCGGCCAGCCGCTCGCTCTTGGGCCACTTTGCCGGCGCCGCGAGCTCGGCAGGCGCGCGGTGCAGCACGAAGCTGCCGACCCGCGCCGACGCCGCCCGCCAATAGGGGGTGAACACCTTGTATGGGCCGCCTGAGCCGGTCTCGACCTCCCAGGGCTCGTTCAGCAGGGCGCTGTTGCAGGACAGGCATCGGACGCCGCCACCTGTAAGCTTCGCCTTGATCGCCTTGTCCCGGGCGATGGCGCCGGCGTCATACAGCCGGTTCCAATGCACCGCCTCCGCGCCCGTCTCCCGCACCAGCTCGTCGAGCACCTTGCCCGCCTCGCCCCGCCGCAGGATCAGCCGCGAGCCCCGCGCTTCCAGTTCGGCCTCCAGCGCCTTCAGCGACTTGTCCAGCCACCAGAGCGAGGCGCCGCCCATCGGCCGAACGCCGGGCGTCTCGTCGAGGATGTAGACGGGGATTACCGTCCCCTCGATGGCGTGCAGGGCCGGATTGTCCGCGAGGCGAAGGTCCTGGCGAAGCCAGAGGAGGGTGGTTGGCGTAGTCACGCCACGGCTACGCACCAGGCGCCGGATCGGATCACCGCGACCCGCTTGACCGCCCCCGCGTCAAAGCCCACACCCTGCCGCCCATGGACCTTGCCGGCCTTCAAAAGCTCCTCGACGCCGTCACCGGCGCCCGCGTCGCCTGCGTCGGCGATGTCATGTTCGACCGCTTCGTCTACGGCGATGTCAGCCGCACCAGCCCCGAGGCGCCGGTGCCCGTGCTGGCGCTCGGGCGCGAGACGGTCATGCTCGGCGGGGCCGGCAACGTCGCCCGCAATGTCGCCGCGCTGGGCGGCAAGGCGGCCCTGGCCGGCCTCATCGGTGATGATGCCTCCGGCAAGGAGGCCCTGCGTCTGATCGCCGACGAGCGCGGCATGGAATCCCACTTGGTCACCGACCCCGCCCGACCGACCACGGTCAAGACCCGCTACGTCGCCTCCGGCCAGCAGCTGCTGCGCGTCGATTCGGAAGACGCCTCGCCGGCCGTCCGCGAGCTCGAAACCAAACTCGCCAATGCCGCCCGCCATGCCGCCGAGGGCGCCGGCGCCATCCTGCTGTCCGACTACGGCAAGGGCGCCGTGACCCAGAAGGTCATCGAGGCCTGCCTAGAGGCCCGCGACAATGGCGCCGTGCTGATCGTCGACTCCAAGGCCCGCAGCTTCGCCCGCTACGGCGCCGCCGACCTGGTCAAGCCCAATGCCGCCGAGCTGGCCCGCGCCACCGACCTGCCTACCGACACCGACGAGGAGGTCGAGGCGGCCCTGGCCCGCGCCCTCGACCTGTCCCGCTGCGAGGCGGTGCTGGTCACCCGCGCCGCCAAGGGCATGAGCCTGGCCGTGCGGGGGCAGGGGGTTCGCCACTTCCCCGGCCGCCCGCGCGAGGTGTTCGATGTCTCCGGCGCCGGCGACACGGCGCTGGCCGCCCTCGGCCTGGCGCTGGCCGCGGGCCAGGCGATGGACGACGCCGTCGCCTTCGCCCTGCTGGCCTCCGGCGTAGTGGTCGAAAAGGCCGGCACCGCGACCGCCAGCCCTCGCGAACTGGTCGAGGCGGAGATCGCCGCCCGCTTGGCGCCGGCCGAACTGAAGCTGGCCAGCCCAGCCGCCATGGCCGCCCAGGCCGCCGAATGGCGCAAGCAGGGCCTCAAGGTCGGGTTCACCAACGGCTGCTTCGACATCCTGCACAAGGGCCACGTCGCCTACCTGGCCCAGGCCCGCGCCTGGTGCGACCGGCTGATCGTGGCGGTCAACAGCGACGCCTCGGTGCGCAAGCTCAAGGGCGAAGGCCGTCCGGTCAACGACCTGGAATCCCGCGCCGTGGTTCTCGCCGGTCTGGCCCACGTCGATCTGGTCACCGCCTTCGACGAGGACACCCCGATCAAGCTGATTGAGGCCGCCCGTCCCGACGTGCTGATCAAGGGCGCCGACTACACCGTCGAGGGCGTCGTCGGCCACGACCTGGTCCAGGGCTGGGGCGGAGAAGTGAAGCTGGCCCCCCTGGTCGACGGCTATTCGACCACCGCTGCAATCGCCCGGATGACCGGGAAGGAGTCCTGAAATGACCCGCCGCATCGTTTTCGTCACCGGCGGCGCCGGGTTCATCGGCTCCAACATCGTCGCCAAGCTCTGCGAGGACCCGACCCTCGACGTGGTCGTCTGCGACTGGCTGGGCACGACCGATGGCGGCAAGTGGCGCAACATCGCCAAGCACCCCATCGGCGACTTCGTGCCGCCGGAGGAGATGTTCGAATGGCTGGAAAAGCGCTGGCGCGACGTCGAATGCGTGATCCACATGGGCGCCATCAGTTCGACCACCGAGGCCGACGCCGACAAGATCATCCAGACCAATTTCTGCCTGTCGCGTGACCTCTACCGCTGGTGCGCGGATCGCCAGCGCCGCTTCATCTATGCCTCCAGCGCCGCCACCTACGGCGATGGCCTGACCGGTTTTGAGGACAAGGACGATCTCGAAAGCCTCAAGGCCCTGCAGCCGCTCAATGCCTACGGCTGGTCCAAGGCCCTGTTCGACGTCTTCGCCGCCCGCCAGGCGGCCCGCGACTACAAGCCGCCGCAATGGGTGGGCCTGAAGTTCTTCAACGTCTACGGCCCCAACGAGGCCCACAAGGACAGCATGAAGTCGGTCGCCGCCCAGATCTTTCCGAAGGTCCGCGCCGGTCATACCGTCCAACTGTTCAAGAGCCACAACCCCGACTATCCGGACGGAGGCCAGCTGCGCGACTTCGTCTACGTCCGGGATGTGGCCGAGGTCATCGAATGGCTGGTCGCCACCCCGACCGTGAATGGCATCTACAACCTCGGCTCCGGCAAGGCCCGCAGCTTCGCCGAGATGGCCCAGGCCGTCTTCGAAGCGGCCGGCAAGCCGCCGCTGATCGACTACGTCGACATGCCAAAAGGCATTCGCGATAAATATCAGTACTTTACGGAGGCTCGCATGGACCGCCTCCGCGAGGCGGGCTACCCGGGCCAGTTTACGCCGCTCGAGGATGGCATCGCCGAGTACGTCTCCAGATACCTCGCCGCTAGCGACCCCTATCGGTAGCCGGGGATGGTCGATGTCCTGCTGCTGATGCACGACGACACGACCACCGAGCCGGTCGGCTGGGACGACTATTTTACGCGCCTGAACGAGCTTGGCGTCTTCCGCGGCGGCAGCGCCATTGGCGTGGGCGACGCTTTCCGCAAGGCCGGGACGGCCGGCCCGGTCGCCGTCCGCCTGACGGGCTACATCCGCGTCGAGGTCGCCAGCCTCGCGGCCGCCGGCGACCTGCTGTCCGGCAACCCGACCTACGAAGCCGGCGGCACGGTCGAAATCCGCGAGCTGCCCCGAGACGATGGCTGACCTCCGCACATTGCGGAACCCGCTGAGACCTTTGTCCCACCCACGGCAATTGCGGACAGGCGCCTAACCCTGCGTCACGATTGCCCATGGGTCTCGTGGGCGTAAACTCGCTCCCAACAA
The DNA here is from genome assembly GCF_009905535.1 of Caulobacter sp. SLTY. Classification (GTDB taxonomy): domain Bacteria; phylum Pseudomonadota; class Alphaproteobacteria; order Caulobacterales; family Caulobacteraceae; genus Caulobacter. The sequence continues at coordinate 98,358 of NZ_JAAALA010000013.1, forward strand.
GTTCGAAAGGGAGCACGTCATGGTCGGCATCGCCGCCTGGGGGGCCTACGTCCCGCGTCTTCGGCTGAGCCGCAAGGCCGCCGCCAGCGCCAACAGCTGGGTGGCTCCCAACCTGATGGGCAAGGCCAAGGGCGAGCGGGCCATGGCCAATTGGGATGAGGACGCCCTGACCATGGCGGTCGAGGCCGGGCGCGACGCGCTGGGGCCGGGCGACGACCGTAGCCACATCGACGGCCTGTGGTTCGCCTCCACCACCGCCCCCTTCGCCGACCGCCTCAACGCCGGCATCGTTTCCGCCGCCCTGACCCTGGACCGCCGCGCCGCCGCCGCCGATGTCACCGGCTCGCAGCGCTGCGGCCTGACCGCCCTGGCCCAGGCGCTCAACGCCGTGAAGGCCGGCGCCGCCAAGACCGGCCTGGTCGTCGCCGGTGATCACCGCCGCGCCCGCGCCGCCTCGCCGCAGGAGCTGGACAACGGGGACGGCGCCGCCGCCTTCGTGGTTTCCAACGACAATCCCGTGGCCGAACTGCTCGGCCACGGCGTCCACACCGCTGACTTCGTCGACCACTTCCGCGGCGCCGACGCCGACTTTGACTACCAGTGGGAAGAGCGTTGGATCCGCGACGAGGGCATCGTCAAGTTGGTCCCACTCGCCGTGAAGGATGCGCTGACCGAGGCGGGCGTCGAAGCCGGCGCGGTCACCCACTTCTGTTTCCCGTCAGTGTTCGGCGGCATGGCCACCACCCTGGCCAAGCGGCTGGGCATTCCGGCCGAAGCGGTGCGTGACAATCTTGCGGGGGTCATGGGCGAGTCCGGCTGCGCCCACGGCCCGGTCATGCTGGCCCACGCCCTGGAAGAGGCCAAGGCCGGCGACGTCATCCTGGTCGCCCAGTTCGGCCAGGGCGCCGAGGCCTTCGTCTTTAAGGTCACCGAGGCCATCGCCGACGCCCGTCCGGCGCGCGGCGTATCCGGTTCACTCGCCGATCGAAAAGAAGAGACCAACTATCTGAAATTCCTGTTCTTCAACGATCTCGTCGAATGGGATCGGGGCATGCGAGCGGAGAAGGACAACAAGACCGCCCTGACCACCCTCTACCGAAACGAGGACCAGATCCTCGGTCTGGTCGGCGGCAAGTGTCGCGAAACAGGCGTGGTGCAATACCCCCGCACCCGCATCTCGGTGTCGCCCAACAACCCGACGGTCGACACCCAGGACCCCTATCCCTTCGCCGAGCGCAAGGCGTCGGTCCTGACCTATTCTGCCGACTTCCTGACCTATTCGATGAGCCCGCCCAACCACTATGGCACCATCGTCTTCGAGGGCGGCGGCCGCATCTTCATGGACATCACCGACGTCGAGCAGGGCGACGTGGACACCGGCCTGCCGGTGAAGATGGTCTTCCGCCTGAAGGAGGTCGATGAGAAGCGCGGCTTCCGCCGCTATTTCTGGAAGGCCGCCCCCGACCGTTCCGCCCAATCCAGCACCGCCGCTATCGCGGCCGAATAGGAGACTCCCTCATGGCCAGCGGCATCAAGGACAAGGTCGCCATCCTTGGCATGGGCTGTTCGAAGTTCGGGGAGCGGTGGGACGCCGGCCCCGAGGACCTGATGGTCGAGGCCTACCTTGAGGCCATGCAGGACGCCGGTATCGAGCCGACCCAGCTCGACGCGGCCTGGTTCTCGACCCACATCGACGAGGTCGGGGTCGGAAAGGGCGGCACCCCGATGAGCCTGGCCCTTCGCCTGCCCAACATCGCTGTGACCCGGGTTGAGAACTTCTGCGCCGGTGGGTCCGAGGCCTTCCGGGGCGCGGTCTATGCGGTGGCCTCGGGCGCGGCGGACATCGCCATCGCGCTCGGCGTCGAGAAGCTGAAGGACACCGGCTACGGCGGCCTGCCGACCGGTCAGGCGGGCACCCTGATCCCGCAAACCGCGCCGAACGGCTCGGCGCCGGGCAACTTCGCCCAGCTGGCGTCCGCCTACCGCGCCAAGCACGGCGTCTCCAAGGAAGACCTCAAGCGGGCCATCGCCCATGTCTCGGTCAAGAGCCACGCCAACGGGGCCAAGAACCCCAAGGCCCACCTGCAGAAGGCGGTCACCGAAGAGCAGGTGCTGAATGCCCCGATGATCGCCGAACCGCTCGGCCTGTTCGATTGCTGCGGCGTGTCGGACGGCGCAGCGGCGGCCATTGTCACCACCCCCGAGATCGCCCGGGCGATGGGCAAGAAGAACCTGGTCACCGTGAAGGCCATGCAGCTGTCGGTCTCCAACGGCTGGGAGAGCCAGTACAACGGCTGGGACGGCAGCTACTTCCACACCGCCCGCATCGCCGCCTCCAAGGCCTATCGCGAGGCGGGCATCGAGCGGCCGCGCGAGCAGATTTCGATGATGGAGGTCCACGACTGCTTCAGCGTCACCGAGCTGGTGACCATGGAGGACCTGCATATCAGCGCCGAAGGGCAGGGGTGGAAGGACGTGATGAACGGTTTCTTCGACGCCGACGGCGGCATTCCCTGCCAGATCGACGGCGGCCTCAAATGCTTCGGCCATCCCATCGGCGCGTCGGGCCTGCGGATGCTCTACGAGATGTACCTGCAGCTCCAGGGCCGGGCCGGGGAGCGGCAGCTGGCCAATCCGGTGTTCGGCATGACCCACAACCTCGGCGGCTCGCCATCGACCAACGTCTGCTCTGTGGCCATCGTGGGCCAAGAGGGGGCTTAACCCTCTCCGCCGGGCGTGCGAGGTTAGGGCATGCCGCCGTGGCTTACAGGACGCCGACTCTGGATCGCGCTGGGCGCCGTGGCGCTCGCGGCCATCCTCGCCCTGGCGTGGATGGTCTACGGCGTCGATGTGCTGCGCGCCTCTCTCGACCCGCGCGTGCCCTTCCAGACCTACGATCCGCCGACCGCTCCGCCCTATGACCAGGCCCGCGCCTGGGCCCTGCTGCCGGCTGCGCCGGACAAGCCGCGCTATGACGATCCGCCGGCCGATGTCTTCTTCATCCATCCGACCACCTATGACGGGGGCGACCACTGGAACGCCCCCTTCCGCGACGGGCGGGCCACCCGGCTGACGCGGGAGGTAATGCTGCCCAACTACGCCGGACCCTTCGCCAAGGCCGGCCGGGTGTTCGCCCCCCACTACCGCCAGGCCAGCCTCTACGCCCAGCTGACCCTGCGCGAGGACGCCCGCGAGGCCCGCGCCTTTGCCTATGAGGACGTTCGCAATGCCTTCCGGCTGTGGAAGGCCAGGTACGGGGGCCAGCGGCCCTTCATCCTGGTCGGCGTCGAGCAGGGCGGCCTGCTGGCGGCCCGGCTGTTGGCCGAGGAGATCGCCACGGACCCGGCCCTGATGAAGCGCATGGCGGCCGCCTACCTGATCGAGACCGTTGTCCCCGCCGAAGCCTATGGCCCGACCCGCCCGCCACAGGCCTGCACCCAGCGTCGGGAGGCCGGCTGCGTGCTGGCCTGGAAGTCGGGTTCGGCCATCGAGCGAGGACGCATCTCCGAGCGCTCCCTGGTCTGGGGCCCCAACGGGACCCTGGTGAACCTTGGCGGCCGCACGCCCCTCTGCGTCAACCCACTGACAGGCTCGACGACAACCGCCCCTGCGCCCGCCGAAGCCAACCTCGGCGCCGCTAACGCCGCCGGCCTCGGCTGGGGCGAACGGCCGCCGCTGGTCGCCCGGGCCGTGGAGGCCCGCTGTGACGAGGGGATCCTGAAGGTGTCACGCCCGAAAGCCGCGTCGTTGCGACCGAAGGGCGGCTGGGCGGAGAAGCTCAGGATGCCCCCCTATAACCTGTTCTACGGCGACCTGGAGGCCGACGCCGGCGCCCGCGTCGCCACTTTGCTCGGCATCCCGGACATCGCCAACGCCGCCCCGCCCATCACCCAGTCGATCAGTGTGCGGTCGGTGCCGACGCGTCGGATCGACTGAAGCGCCGCATCCGGCCGGTCAGTCGCTGCCGCCGCCAGCCGCTTCAATGGCCTCTTCGATCTCCCGGCGGACCCAGATCGGCCGGGCGACATAGCGCATCGGGGTGCTGCCTGAGCCGGTGCCGTGGACATAGACCGAGCCATAGTCGAACACTCGGCCGAGCAAGCCCTGGTCGACGGTGACCGACTCGATCTTGCCGAGGCGCTGCTCGATGGTGCGCCGGCCGATCAGGCCCCACTTGGCGACCACCTTGCGGTCGGTGACGGCGATCTCGGTCGTCAGAAGGTACACCAAGGCATAGACCACGTTGACGACGCAGACGATGGCGACCACGCCGACCGGGATCCAGACCGGTAGGGAGATATCGGCCTGGGCCAGCCAGGCGGCCAGCACACCCGCCTGGACGAACCCGAGGGCAACCGCCAGGACGACCAAGGTCGATAACGCGGGAAACAGGATTCCCCAGTGGACCTTGACGACGGCCCGGATGCTCTCGCCCGGCGCCAGGTTCGACGTGATGTAGCCCATGCAAACCCCCAACGGTTGGAGCGTATTTGAACAGGTTCTGGCCGTTCATCCATCCCCGTTTGCGGTATCTCAGCCGCCCGCCTGCTTCAGCCCCGCGTATTGCGGTTGGTCGATACGGACCTGGTCGACGATGGAGGCCTTGAGGTGGGCCAGCAGCTTGGCGTCGGTCGGGGCGATCTGGCCGTCCCGGATTTTCGCGCAGAGTTCTCCGTTCAGGCTGGTCCAGTCCCCATCATGGCCGAGGAGGTCGCGCAGGCGCTCGACCTGAGCGTCCTCGGCGGGCTGGCCTGCGGCGATCTCGCGCTTGATGGCGTTCAGGGCGTTGACGGCGACCCGGGCGTGGAAGGCGTCGCGGTCCTTGAGGTTGGGGGCGGCGCGTTCCTCGATGAAGCGGACGACGCTTTCCAGGAGTTCGATGCTGGTCGGATGGGTGATCACCGGGCGGCCTCCAGGAGGTTGACGAGGTCGATTTCGGTCTCGCTGGTCCGGCGGCCGATCATGGCGCGTTCGACCGAGGCGTCGGAGCCCGTGGCGTAAGCCATGTACATGGTCAGGCACATGCAGCCCCACTTCAGGGAGCCCAGCATCTCCCAGTAGAGCACGCGCTCCAGAGGGATGGGTGTCCCGCCGGCGGCCTCGTAGCCCTCCAGCAGGTCGGCGTAGTCGCCGAAACCGCCCACCGGCTTGTCGCCGCCGAACCGCCAGCTCCGCGTGCAGATCCAGCCCATGTCCTCGGCCGGATCGCCAAGATGTGCAAGCTCCCAGTCGAGCACGCCGACCAGGCCCTTGTCCGGGTGGACCATGATGTTGCCGTTTCGGAAATCCCCGTGGACAAGAACCGGTCGGTCCACCGTGGGGGCGCGGTCCTTCAGGTAGCGGATGGCCGCCTCGAAGATCGGTCGCTCGGCGCCGGAGGTGCGGTACACCCCTTCGTATTTTTCGATTTCGAGCAGGGCGCTGGAGGTGGCCAGCGGCGGCAGGCCTTCGGTCGGCACGCCGTGGATGGCGGCCAGGGCGGCGCCGCAGTCGCGGGCCAGGGTTTTGCGGACCTCGGCGAAGGGCGGGTCGCGAGCGATGCGCTTGCCAAGGGTCTCGCCCTCAAGGCGGGCCATGACGTAGGCCTCGCCGATCTCGCTGCCCGGCGCGCTCTCGGCCAGCACTTGGGGCACGGCGGCGCCGCGGGCGGCGGCCGCGCGGATCAGGGCGGCCTCGGTGGCTAGGGGCACGGCATTACCGCTGCCGGTGGGGCTGGGCGGCTTGCGACGCAGGATCAGCGGCGCGCCGGTGTCGGTCTCGAAGGCCCAGGTTTCCTGGCTGGCCCCGCCCGACAAGCGGCGCAGGTTCACAATCGTAGTTGCGCCCGGCCCCAGCTGGGGGGCGATGGCGGATAGGGCCTGTTGCAGATCGTCCATGGTTTCGATTCCGTCCCTTCACCCACCGTCAGTCAACCTTGCACGGACCCGTCCCCAAGGTTAGGGAGACCCCGCTTTCCTCCTGCACGAAGGAGTCAACCATGCAGGCCACCGCTATCCGGTAGTCCGTCCGGCGCCAAAGGCAGCGCCGCACCGACAGTCCACCGCCGCCATCGGCGCGCGGCGCGACGCCTCATGACTCCGATCGAAAGCACTTCCATGACCAGAAGTCTCTGGCGCCATGCCGACTTCCTGAAATTGTGGGCGGCCCAGGCCGTCTCCGCGTTCGGCGCGCGGATCACCCGCGAAGGCCTGCCGCTGGCCGCCATCCTCACCCTCGACGCCAAGCCGGCGCAGCTTGGCCTGCTCGCCGCGCTCAGCATGGGGCCGGGGGTGATCCTCGGCCTGTTCGCCGGCGGCTGGGCCGACCGCAGTTACCGCCGGCCGATCCTGATCGGCTCGGACCTGATCCGAGTCCTGATGCTGCTCAGCGTGCCCATTGCCGCCTGGATGCACTGGCTGACCATGCCGCAGCTCTATGTCGTCGCGGCGGTAGTCGGGGCGGCCAGCCTGATGTTCGCCATCGCCGACCACGCCTACCTGCCGGGCCTGATCGGGCGGGACCAGCTGATGGACGGCAACACCAAGCTGGGCGTCACCGAATCGGTGGCGGAGATCGGCGGACCGGCCCTGGCCGGGGTGCTGTTCCGCGTGCTGAGCCCGCCGTTCGCCCTGCTGGTCAATGCCGCGACCTACCTGGTTTCTGCGCTGTTCCTGTTCGCGATCCGCACGCCGGAACCGCCGCCGGAGGTGATGCCCAAGGCGCGGCATCCGTTCGAGGACCTGGTGTTCGGGTTCACGGCGATCCGGGACCAGCCGCTGATGCGGCCGCTGCTGACCATGACCGTGTTGCAGACGCTGTTCAGCAGCTTCTTCGCCGGGCTGTACCTGCTGTTCGCCATCAAGACGCTGGGGCTGTCGACGCCCTTGCTTGGGGTGATCATTGCGGTCGGTGGCGTGGGGGCGCTGCTGGGCGCCCTGATTGCCCCTCGGGCCGTGAAGTGGCTGGGCCTTGGTCCGGCCATCCTGTGGCTCGGACTAGCGGGTGCGATCTCGGCGGCCTTCATACCGCTGGCCCCGGCGACGGTGGTCGGCGGCGCCGCTGTGCTGATCCTGGGCCAGATCTTCGGCGACGCCCTGGCCGTGGCGGCGATGATCCCGGCCGGAACCCTGCGCCAGTCAGTGTTTCCACCCAGCCAGTTGGGTCGTACCGGGGCGGTGTTCCATGTGGCGCGCGGGGCCATGTCGGTGGTCGGCGCCCTGCTCGGCGGGGCGGCGGCGCAGGTCTTTGGGGTGCGTGAGACGATGTGGGTGGCGGTGGCTGGGATGGTGGTCTCCGCGCTGATCCCGTTCGCTTCGCCGCTGCGGACGCTGAAGGCACTGCCTGATTGAGGCGGGGACTGGTTCGCCGCCGCGCCGATATTGACGAAGGGAGCGCCGGCTTGGCTCGGCGTACCTGTCCCCGATCGCGCCAGATCGGGGACAGGTACGCCGGGTAGGGGCGGCGCCCTGATCGGCCGCGGCGGGGAAGCGGCGAACCAGTCCCCTTGGCCTTTCGCCGACCGCGAGGCGGCGAACCAGTCCCCTGCGGTCAGCCGGCGTCACCGGAGCCGCCCGGTTTCCAGTCGAACAACTCCTGAAGCAGGCGCATGCGCTGGCCGCGCTCGCCGGTCAGGTCCGGGTCGCGGGCCAGGACCAGGCGGGCATCGTCGGCGGCCACGGCGATCAGGTCGCGGTGGGCGGAGGGGTCGGCCAGGCGGTAGGCGGGAAAGCCGCTCTGCTTGAGGCCCAGCGGGTCGCCGCCGCCGCGCAGTTCCAGGTCGCGCTCGGCGATCTCGAAGCCGTCGTCGGTGCGGCGCAGGATGTCGAGGCGCTTCTCGGCGATGTCGCCCAGCGGCGGATCGTAGACCAGCAGGCAGGCGCTTTCCCGCCGGCCCCGGCCGACGCGGCCGCGCAGCTGGTGCAGCTGAGCCAGCCCGAAGCGGTCGGCGTGCTCGATGACCATGATGGTGGCGTTGGGCACGTTGACCCCGACCTCGACCACGGTGGTGGCGACCAGCACGTTGAGCCGCCCCTCGGCGAAGGCGGCCATGGCTTCGTCCTTCTCGGCGGCGGGCATCTGGCCGTGGACCAGGCCGACGCCGGCGCCGAATGCCTGGCGCAGGGCCACGGCGCGTTGCTCGGCGGCGGCGAGGTCGCTTTCCTCGGACTCGGCGACCAGCGGGCAGATCCAGAAGGCCTGCGCGCCCTCCGACACGGCCTTGCGCAGGCGGTCGACCACCTGCGGCAGGCGGGGGGAGGGGACGGCGGCGGTGGCCACCGGCGTGCGGCCGGGGGGCTTTTCGTCGATGCGGCTGACGTCCAGGTCGCCGAAGACGGTGAGCTCCAGGGTGCGGGGAATGGGGGTGGCCGACATGGCCAGCAGGTGGACGGCGTCGCCCTTGTCCTGCAGGCGCTTGCGCTCGTTGACCCCGAAGCGGTGCTGTTCGTCGATGATCGCCAGGCTGAGGCCCTTGAACCTCACCTCGTCCTGGAACAGGGCGTGGGTGCCGACGGCGACCCCGGCCGTGCCGTCCATCAGGGCCATCAGCTTCTCGGCGCGGACCCCGCCCTTGTCGCGACCGGTCAGCAGGACGACGCGGATACCCTGCGCCTCCAGCATCGGGGCGATGGTCTCGAAATGCTGGCGGGCGAGGATTTCGGTGGGGGCCATCATGGCCGCCTGGCGGCTGGCGTCGAGGATGTCGGCCATGGCCAGCAGGCAGACGATGGTCTTGCCGGAGCCGACGTCGCCCTGAAGCAGCCGGCTCATCCGCTCGCCGGCCTGGAGGTCGCCGCGGATTTCGCTGAGCGATCGGATCTGGGCGCCGGTCAGCTTCCAGGGCAGAGCGGCTTCCAGGCGGTTGGCGAGCTGGCCCGGGAGGATGGCGGG
>NZ_JAAALA010000014.1 GCF_009905535.1 Caulobacter sp. SLTY
GCCGGGGTGCGGGCCTGGTGGGATTCCTTGCGGAAGGTCGGCGCCTCGGCGCGCCAGAGCCTGGTCAACGCGGCGGCGGCCAAGGCCGGCGTCCCGGCGGCTGAGATCACCATCGCGGACGGCAAGGTCCTGCGCGGCGGCAAGGCGATCATGCCGCTCGGCGAGGCGGCGAAACTGGCCGCGGCCGCGCCGGCGGTCGAGGGGGTTCCCAAGGACCCCAAGATCTATCGGATCGTCGGCAAGGTGACGCCGCGCGTCGATATCCCGGCCAAGGTGCGGGGCGAGCCGATCTTCTCGTCGGACTTCACCCGGCCGGGGATGGTCTACGCCTGCGCCGTGCTGGCCCCGGTGTGGACGGCGCAGGTCGGCAAGATGAACAAGAGCGCCTGCCTGGCGGTCGGGGGCGTCGAAGAGGTCGTGCCCTTCCCGGGCGGGGCGGCGGTGATCGCCAAGACCCAGTGGGCGGCGATGAAGGGCGCGGCGGCGCTGGAGGTGTCCTGGGCGTCCACGCCGTACGACGGGCTGACCTCGGAGGCGATTTCGGCGGCGATGCTGGCGGGCCTGGACAAGGACGCCGAGGCGATCAGCGCCAAGACCGAGGGCGACTTTGCGGCCACGGCGGCCGGGGCGGCCAAGGTGGTCGAGGCCGACTATGAGGTGCCCTACATCGCCCATACGCCGATGGAGCCCTGGTCGGTGACCATCGAGCCGACGGCGGACGGGGGCCTGGAGATCTGGGGGCCGTTCCAGACGCAGGACCGCAATCGCGGGACGGCGGCCAAGGCGGCCGGGCTGCCGGTCGACAAGATCAAGCTGCACACCCTGATGCTGGGCGGTGGGTTCGGCCGACGGCTGGGCGACGATGGGGTGCCGGCGGCGGTGGTCACGGCGATGGCGGTGAAGAAGCCGGTGAAGTTCTTCTGGAAGCGGGAGGACGAGATCGGCCAGGGCTGGTACCGGCCGGCGCAGGTGGCGCGGCTGAAGTGCGCCCTGGACAAGGACGGCAAAGTGGTCGGGCTGTCGATCCGCACGGCCGGGCCCTCGATGCGCGACAGCTTCCAGCCGGGCAGGCTGGCCAAGGGGGTGCTGGACTTCTCCTCGGTGCAGATCCTGACCGACTTCCTCTACAAGCCCGGCGCCTACAAGCTGGACTGGGTGCGGGTGGATCAGCCCATCCCGATGGCTCCCTGGCGCGCGGTTGGCGCGACGCAGAACGGGTATTTCCTGGAGGCCTTCCTCGATGAGGTGGCCACGGCGGCCAAGAAGGACCCGGTGCAGCTGCGCCGCGAACTGCTGGCCGATAATCCTCGGGCGCTGAAGGTGATCGATGCGGCGGCGGAAGCTGGGGAATGGGGCAAGCCCCTCCCCGCCGGCCGGGCTCGCGGGTTCGCCTTTGTCTACAGCTTCGCCAGCCTCTGCGCCCATGTGGTGGAAGCCTCGATCGAGAACGGCGAGGTCAAGCTGCACAAGGTGACCTGCGTCATCGACTGCGCGCGGGTGGTGACGCCGGACGGGGCGCGCAACCAGATGGAGGGCGGCATCGTCCAGGGGCTGTCGACGGCGCTTTTCGAAGGGATCGAGATCGCCGACGGGTCCTGTCAGAATCGCAATTTCGACGGCTATCGAATGATGCGGATCAACGAGGCCCCGGCGAAGATCGAGACGATCTTCATCGAGAACGACGAGCCGGTGCTGGGCGGGATCGGCGAGCCGGGCCTGCCGCCGGCCACGCCGGCGCTGGTCAATGCGCTGGTGAAGCTGACCGGCAAGCCGATCCGCAAGCTGCCGATCATGGCGCAACTTCAATCGTCGTGATTCTGTCGGGGCGGCGCCCTATGAGGGCGTCTGCACCTTGAAGTTCCGGGAAGTTCGAATGTCCGTCCGACGCTGGATCAGCGCCTTCGCCGGCCTTGCCGCCCTGACCGTCGCCGGGGGGGCGATGGCGGCGCCGAAGGATCCGCCCAAGCTGATCGTGGTGATCAGCGTCGATCAGCTCAGCGGCAATCTCTACGCCCAGTACCGACCGCGCTTCACCAAGGGGCTGCGGACCCTGTCGGACCAGGGGCTGGTCTATGCCAATGGCTGGCAGAGTCACGCCAACACCGAGACCTGCCCCGGCCATTCGACCATCCTGACCGGCAAGCATCCGAACAAGACGGGGATTCCGGCCAACGATTGGATCGATCCGGTGAGCGGCAAGCCGGTCTATTGCCTGAGCGCCCCGGCCAACAGCATTGCCGGCGGGGCCGGAGGCCTGCCGGTGGGGCCGGACAACATGCGGGCCTCGACCCTGGGCGACTGGCTGAAGGACGGCGGGGCGCCGAGCCGGGTGTTCGGCATCTCCGGCAAGGATCGCGGGGCGATCACCATGGCCGGGCACAAGGCCGACGGGGTGTTCTGGTACCGCGAGGGCTTCGGCTTCACCACCTATGTCGAGCCCGGGCAGGATGGCGATGCCAAGCTGGGACCAGTACGCGGGATCAATGCCCAACTGAAGGCGCGGTTCGCGGCCACCCCGCCGGCCTGGACCTATGAGCAGGACGTCTGCCGGGCGCTGGAGCGGGATTATCAGGTCGGCAGTGTGGCGTTCCGCGCCAAGGTGCCGCCGGCCAAGTTCGTGTTCGACACCTCGCCGCTGCTCGACGACGTGACCGTCGATGGCGCGCTGCATCTGCTGGCCGAACAGAAACTGGGGCAGGGGCCGGGCGTCGACATCCTGGCCGTCAGCCTGTCGGCCACCGACCGCATCGGCCACAGCTTCGGCACCCAGGGCCCGGAGACCTGTGAGCAGATGTACCGGCTGGACGCCAACATCGGCCGGTTGCTGGACGCGGTGACCGGCCTGCCGGGCGGGGCCATCGTGGTGCTTACCGCTGACCATGGCGGGTCGGACTATCCCGAACGCTCGGCCGAGCGCGGCTTTCCGGAGGCTCGCCGTATCGATCCCGGCATCGTGACGCGGCTGAACGCCAGCCTGAAGGCGCAGTTCAAGCTGACCGAGGACCCCGCGAACTTCGATGGCTGGGGCCTGTTCATCGTCGGCAAGGACCGGGTGCGGCTGCCGCAGCCGCTGCGGGGCAAGGTGGCGGCGGCGGCCGTGGCCGTCCTGAAGGCAGAGCCGGACGTGGTGGACGCCTTCACGACAGAGGAACTGCTGAAGACTCCCCCGCCGCGTCCGGGCACGCCGCCGGAGGAGTACAGCCTGCGGGAGCGGGCGGCGCTTAGCACCGTGGAGGGCCGCTCGACCGATGTCTCCGTCATCCTGCGGCCGGGCATCGCACCGCTGCGGGCGCCGGGGACAGGCGGGGCGATGAGCACCCACGGCAGCACCTGGGACTATGACCGGCGGGTGCCGATCCTGTTCTGGTGGCCGGGCTCGGAGGGCCAGGAGCGGTTCTTCAGCATTGAGACCATCGATATCGCCCCGACCCTGGCGCACCTGATCGGCGTGGCGCCGCCCGCCGATATCGACGGGCGCTGCCTGGACCTGGGCGGGTTCGCGGTGGCGGCCTGCCCCAAGCCGGCAGTTGCGGCGGCGCCCGTGGAGGCAAAGAAGGCGGGATTCCGCTGGCCTTGGGAAAAGGCTCAGTAGAGGTCGGTCTTGTAGCTGCTCTTCAGCCCACCCGCGACGACGTCCCGCGTCGCCGCCAGCCGCAGCATGGTGGCCTGGACGCCCTCTTCCCTGTTGAGTTTCAGGTGAGCGACCAGAGTGGCCGCGGGGTCGATATGCCGGGCCGGGTCGAGGCCTGACCACAGGCCCGCGCGGGCGAGCGCCGGGCTGGCTTTCAGCGCAACCGAGGTGGTGTCGATCACCGTGGCCAGGATCGGCTTCTTGCCCTCGACCACGAAGCCGTTGCGGATCGCCTCGTCGGTGGTCAGGGCGGCGCGGCCCTGGAGCAGGGCGACCTGGGTGCTGCCGGGAATCAGCGCCAGGGCGGCCACATCATGCCGCTCGATGATGTTGTGATAGCCGAAGGCCAACCGGTTGCCCGGCCGTTCGGCCAGGGTCACACGGCCGCCGTCGCTCCGCAGCAACAGGCCGGCCGGGTCGCCCTTGGGGCTGACGTCGATCAGGCCCCGACCGTCCATGGTGGCCAGGGCCAGGAAGCGGCTTGCGTCCAGAAAGGCGCCGGGTTCGGAGGGAGCGTCCTCCGCGTCACCCGCCCAGAAGGCCGAGCGGATCAGCGCCTTGGCGCAGTGGACGAAGCACTCCTCGATGGACAGTTCGACCGCCTGGTCATCAACCCTGGCGACGCGACCGTTGGCCCGCAGGGTCTCTCCGACCCCGGTGGCCAGGAACAGCACGCCGGCCCCGGCGCCGGGGACAAGGGCCGAGGCCTCGTCGATGGCTGACAGGGGGATGCGCAGGGTGGTCTTGCCGGCCACGATGGCAAAGCCGGCCGGGCCGCCGGCCGCCGTGACGGTCGGCCCGTCTTCGGTGGCGACACCGATGAAGGCGATGGGGGAGGCGGCGATCCATCCGGCCGCCGTTTCGTCCAGGTGGTCGATGATCTTCATCTTCACGCCCAGGCCCGCGACGCCGATGCAGGTCTCGAGCTCCGCGACCGATACGATGCGATCCATGACCGTCACTCCCCTTCCTTCAGGGCAGTCTGACTTCGCTGAGAATAAATCGCAACTAGCCCCGCAGCATCCGGGCGGCCCGGGGGGCGAAATAGGTGATGATCCCCGCGCAGCCGGCGCGCTTGAAGGCGCCGAGGCTTTCTAAGATAGCCCGTTCCTCGTCGATCCAGCCGTTCTGGGCGGCGGCCATGATCATCGCGTACTCGCCGCTGACCTGGAAGGCGAAGGTCGGCATGGCGAAGGCGTCGACCAGGCGGCGGGCGATGTCGAGGTAGGGCATGCCCGGTTTGACCATCACCATGTCGGCGCCCTCAGCGATGTCGAGGGCCACCTCGCGGAGGGCCTCGTCGCTATTGGCGGGGTCCATCTGGTAGGTCTTCTTGTCGCCGGGGTTGGCGATGTCGCCGCTGCCCAGCTTTCCCGAGCCGATGGCGTCGCGGTAGGGGCCGTAGAAGGCGGAGGCATACTTGGCGGCGTAGGACATGATCATCACGTCCTGCAGGCCCTCGGCTTCGAGGGCGGCACGAATAGCGCCGACGCGGCCGTCCATCATGTCCGACGGGGCGAGGATGTCGCAGCCGGCGCGGGCCTGGACCAGGGCCTGCTCGACCAGCCGTTCGATGGTGGCGTCGTTGACGATGCGGCCGTCCTTCAGCACGCCGTCGTGGCCGTGGGTGGTGAAGGGGTCGAGCGCCACGTCGCACATGATGCCGACCTCGGGTGCGGCCGCCTTCATCGCGCGGATGGCGCGGCAGATGACGCCCTCTTCCTCGGCGGCGAGGCTGCCCTCGGCATCCTTCCGGGCCCCGTCGATGTGGGGGAAGATGGCGATGCAGGGGATGCCCAGGTCACGCGCCTCGACAGCGGCCTTGGCGGCTTCCTCGACACTGAGCCGGTCCACGCCAGGCATGGAGGCCACCGGGATACGGCCCTCGCCCTCATGCACCACCATCGACCAGATCAGGTCAGCGGGGGCGAGGGTGGTCTCACGCACCATCCGGCGGGACCAGTCGGCCTGGCGCAGCCGGCGCAGGCGGGTGGCGGGGTAGGGGGCGAGCGGAGGGACGTTCATGACGCCGGTGTCGCGCAGCCGGGGCGGCAGCGCAAGCGGGTCAGGGCTTGCTGACCATCAGGCGGATGAAGCCCACCGTCGGGGCGGCCAGCAGCCACAGAGTCATGGCGATCAGCGCCAGGCCGGCGATGCCGAACAGGACGATCATCCGGCCGGTGAGGGCGACGCCGTCGAAGTCGAAATCCCGAGGCGCCCAGAAGTCGCCGCCACCACGGGCCTGCTGGACCATGTCTACGATCGCCCAGGAGCCACAGATGCCGGCGACGGCCCCGAGCAGGACGCTTATCCAGAAGATCCAGATTTGGAACCGGTAGTGCTGGCGCATGGCCGGGCTGGCGGACGATCGCTGGACATAGGCAAGGATCACCGCGACCAGAGCAGGGACGCCGGCGAAGAAGACGCTGCTGAATAGCAGGGCGTAGTTGATCAGGCCCATGATCCGCTCGTTGTCGAAGCGGGCTGGCGCCGTGTCGGTCGTGGTCATCGGCCCTCCGTCCATTCGGGAAGCTTGGCCGAGGTTCCGGCTGCGGTCCAGCCGTGGTATTCTGACCAGACTGGTCAGAACTGGGAGTGGACCATGCGCGAGGTTGGCATTCTCGAAGCCAAGACCAACCTGTCGGCGCTGGTCGATGCGGTAGACCGCAACGGGGAAGAGATCGTCATTACCAAGCACGGCAAGCCGATCGCCCGACTGAGTAAGGCCGGCGGGCCTTCGCGGCAGAAGACGTCGCCGGGCCAGGACCTCGTCGCCCGGTTGAGGGCGGTACGGGCGAAGATCGCCTCCGGAAGTCCGCAATGCATGCGGGAAACCTGGGAAGACCTGAAACAAGACGGCCATCGGTGAGCCTCGTTGTTATCGACGCATCCGCGGCCCTGTCGTGGATTCTGCCATCACAGGCGACTGCTGCCGCGGAGGAGTTCCTGAGCGACCACATCGCGGACACCTTCGTCGCGCCGCACATCTTCCAGTGGGAGGCGGGCAATATCCTGCTGGCGCTTGAGTGGCGCGGGTTGCTGGCGGCGGGCGACCTGGACACCGCTTTGGCGGCGTTGGATGGCCTCCCTGTGATGCTGATCGAACCCCTCCTGCCGGCCGCCGTCGCCGGGCTGCGGCCGTTGGCTCGGGAGGGGCAGATCAGCCTGTTCGACGCTGCCTATCTTCAATTGGCCGCCGATTTCAGCTGTGGACTGGCGACACGGGATGGCGGACTTGTGCGCCTGGCCGGGCTAGTTGGCATCGACTGTTTCGACCTGCGAGGCGTTTCCATCCCATGACCGAAGAACCCGAAGTACTCGCCCGTATCGAGTCCGGCGTCGGCCGCATCACCCTGAACCGGCCCAAGGCGCTGCATGCGCTGACCACCAACATGTGCCGGCTGATCACCGACGCCTTGCTGGCTTGGCGGGATGACGAGTGCGTGCAGGTGGTGCTGATCGACCACAGCGGCGAGCGGGGGTTCTGCGCCGGTGGTGACATCCGGATGCTGGCCGAGAGCGGGGCGGGAGATGGCGCGGCGGCGCGCGAGTTCTTCCACACAGAGTACCGGCTGAACCACCTGCTGTTCACCTATCCCAAGACCGTGGTGGCGGTGATGGACGGGGTGACCATGGGCGGCGGGGTGGGGCTGTCGATGCCCGCAGGCGTCCGGATCGCCACCGAGCGGACGACCTTCGCCATGCCGGAGACCGGGATCGGGCTGTTCCCCGACGTGGGGGGCGGCTGGTTCCTGCCGAGGCTGCCGGGAAAGGCTGGACTGTGGCTGGCGCTGACCGGGGCGCGGATCAAGGGCGCTGACTGCGTACGGCTGGGGGTCGCAACAAATTATATGCCGTCCGAGCACGTCGAGGGGTTCAAGGCGGCGTTGCTGGAGCATCCGGACTCCGTCCCCGGCGCCTTGGCGCATTTCGTGCGCGACGCGGGCCCGGCGCCGATTGAGCCGCACCTGGAGGACATCGACCGGCTGTTCGGCCGCGAGTCGGTGGAGGCCATCCTGCAGGACTTGGAGCAGGACGGCGGCGACTGGGCGCGCGGCACCCTGGCGGGACTGGCCAGCAAGTCGCCGCAGACGATGAAGGTCGCCTTCCGGCAACTGGCCCACGGGGCCCTGTTCGACGACTTCGCCGACAACATGGTCATGGAATACCGGATCGGGGCGCGAGTGGTGCGGATGCACGACTTCCTCGAAGGCGTACGGGCGGTGATCGTCGATAAGGACAACAACCCGCGCTGGAACCCGGTGGCGGTCGAGGATGTGGGCGATGATCTGCTGGACGAGATTTTCGCGCCCTTGCCGGCCGATCAGGAATGGACGCCGCTGACGTAGGTCAAAGTTTCGCCTAAGACAGTCGTAGGTCGGGGGACCGAGTAGAACGACGTCCAGGAGAGACGCATGACGCCCCGCGTAAGCTGGATGGCCCTGGCGGCCGTCCTCGCCCTCACTGCCTGCGCCACCACCCCGCCGCCGCCGCCTCCGCCCGTCGAGACCGGCGCGATGCTGCCGGCCTGGATCGAGACAGCGCTGAGCGATCCCTCGCGGCCGGCCGCCGACATGGCCCGCGACGAGAACCGCCGCCCGGGCGAGACCCTGCTGTTCGCGGGGATCAAGCCCGGCATGAAGGTGGCCGACGCCGTTCCGGGCGGCGGCTATTTCACCCGCATATTCTCCAAGGCCGTGGGACCACGCGGCCGCGTCTATGCCTACGTGCCCGGCGAGTTCGCCGCTCAGGCCAACCGCGATCCAGCCGTGGCCGAGGTGACCCGCGATCCGGCCTATGCCAACACCCGGATGATCGTCGACACCATGCCGAGGTTCGCCGCCCCCGAGCGGCTGGACGTGGTGTTCACGGCCCAGAACTACCATGACCTGCATACCAAGCGGATGGGCCCGGTCGACGTGGCGCGGTTTAACCGGCAGGTCTTCCAGTCGCTGAAGCCGGGCGGGGTGTTCATCATCATTGACCATTCCGCAAGGGCTGGCAGCGGCATCTCGGCGGTCGACAATCTTCACCGCATCGACCCGGCGGTGGTCCGGCGCGAGGTCGAGGCGGCCGGTTTTATCTTCGACGGGGAGGCGGACTTTCTTCGCGATCCCGGCGACAGACTGACAGTAAGCGTGTTCGATAAATCCATCCGGGGACGGACCGACCAGTTCGTCTACCGCTTCCGCAAGCCGGGGAGGGCTCGCCGATGAAAAGAACAGTACTCGCTTCCGCCGCCGGGGCTCTGGCCCTGGTCCTGACCGGGGCCGTGGCCGCCCATTCGGTGGTCGAAAACTACGTTGCCGCTCTGGCCGATCCGGCCCGCCCGGCCGCCGACAAGGCCCGTGACGCCGCCCGTAAGCCGGCGGACGTGCTGGCCCTGGCCGAGATCAAGCCGGGCGACAAGGTGGCCGACTTCATCATGGGCGGCGGCTATTTCACCCGGGTGTTTTCCGCGGCGGTCGGCCCGACCGGCCGGGTCTACGCCATCCAACCGGCCGAGTTCGTGCAGTTCAGCGCCCAGTACGGGACCAGCCAGGACAAGGTCGCCGCCGAGCTGAAGAACGTCACTCCGCTCCGGCCTTCGCTCGGCGCCGTGGCCGTGCCCGAGCAGGTGGACGTGATCTTCACCGCCCAGAACTACCACGACATGCACCTGAAGGTGGCCCCGCCGCCCCTGGCCGGGATAGTCAACAAGGCGCTGTTCAATGCGCTCAAGCCCGGCGGGGTGCTGATCGTCATCGACCACTACGCCGCCGACGGCTCGGGCACGCGGGACAGCGACGGCCTGCACCGAATCGACATCGCCACCGTGAAGGCCGAGGTCACCGCCGCCGGCTTCGTGCTGGTCGAGGAGAAGGACTTCCTGCGCAATCCCACCGATCCGCGCACGGCCTCGGTCTTCGACGACTCGATCAAGGGCAAGACGGACCAGTTCGTCCTGAAGTTCCGCAAGCCGAAATAACCGGCCCGCGAGGGGTTCGAGGCCCACGGCCTCGGACCCTGGAGCCCTTCTTGCGAGACGTTCTCGCAAGACCCGCGACGATAGGCGGCGTATTCTGCTTCAGTAAAATTCCTTAATTGGACAGGCCCCGGCGATGAGGGATAAACCCCGCGCCGTATAACGAAAACGAAAAGGACCGGACCTCGGGGTGGGGCCGGACATCGTCGATGGACTATAAAGCCGCGTTCAGGACCGCCGTTGAACAGGTCCGCGCCGAAGGCCGCTATCGGGTGTTCGCCGACCTGAAGCGCCATCGCGGAGACTTCCCGCGCGCTACCTGGACCCGTGACGATGGCAGCGCCAAGGACATCGTTGTCTGGTGCTCGAACGACTACCTGGGCCAGGGCCAGAACCCGGTGGTGCTGGACGCCATGCACGCGGCCATCGACGCCAACGGCTCGGGCTCTGGCGGCACCCGCAACATCTCCGGGACCACGCATCACCACGTCGAGCTGGAGGCTGAGCTGGCCGACCTGCACGGCAAGAACGCGGCTCTGCTGTTCACCTCCGGCTATGTGGCCAACGAAGCGGCGCTGTCGGTGCTCTACAAGATCCTGCCCGGGCTGATCATCTTCTCGGACGAGCTGAACCACGCCAGCATGATCGCCGGCATCCGCAACGGTGGCGGCCAGCGCAAGATCTTCCGCCACAATGACCTGGAACACCTCGAGTCGCTGCTGGCCGCCGCGCCGGTCGACGCGCCCAAGCTGATCGCCTTCGAGAGCGTCTATTCGATGGACGGCGACATCGCCGACCTGGCCGGCACGGTCGCCCTGGCCAAGACCTACGGCGCCATGACCTACCTCGACGAAGTCCATGCCGTTGGCCTCTACGGGCCGCGCGGCGCCGGCGTCGCCGAGCGTGACGGGGTGATGGCCGAGATCGACATCATCGAAGGCACCCTGGGCAAGGCGTTCGGCGTCATGGGCGGCTACATCGCCGCTGACGCCGAGATCGTCGACGCCATCCGCAGCTATGCCTCCGGCTTCATCTTCACCACCTCCCTGCCGCCGGCCCTGACCGCCGGGGCGGTGGCCTCGGTGCGCTATCTGAAGGCGCACGACGAGGTTCGCGTCATCCATCAGGAGCGCGCCGAAACCCTGAAGAAGATGTTCCGCGACGCCGGCCTGCCGGTCATGCCGTCGGTCAGCCATATCGTGCCCGTGCTGGTCGGCGATCCGGTCCACTGCAAGATGGTCTCGGACATGCTGCTCGAAGACCATGGGGTCTATGTGCAGCCGATCAACTATCCGACCGTGCCGCGCGGCACCGAGCGCCTGCGCTTCACCCCGACGCCGTTCCACACGGACGAGATGATGCGCGACCTGGTCGGGGCGATGGAAAAGCTCTGGGCCCACTGCAACATCGCCCGCCTCGGGGGGGTGGCGGCGTAGGCTATTATCGGGTCCCTGGGTCGGCTAGGGCCACCTCTGACTCTTTCATGCCCTGTAGGACGAGAGAGGTAATGCCTTGGTGCATCCCCTGTGCTTGTCGCACCAGAAAATAACCAGAGATCGTATGGTAGCCATTGACCCAGCTAATGCTGTGCTCATCCACTGACTTGAAGTATAGGCTGGTGCCGCCGCATTCAAACCCGACAAACCCTTCGCACTTCTCATAAACCGTAACGTCTAGGGTCTTGAGTCTAAATATATCTTCATTATCATCGAAATATACACCATAAATCTTGGATTCTTCAGGGGCGGGATCGATCGCTCCGCTGATGTAGACAATCTTTCCTTCGTATTTTTCTAGCTCTCTGGCTGTCACGTAGGCGCTGGATTCGTTTATCGAAAACTCAACTCTTTTTATGTTCCCGGCGACTTGTAAGGGTGTGTTGATTGCGACGTTGTTGTTGCAGGTGATGTTGCCTTGTTGCCCACCCGAGATAGTCGCAGTGCAATTGCTAGACTGACTACCCTCGGCAGGCTGTTGCGCGGCCACCGGTGCTACTGCTTCCGACTGCGCCGGATTTTCTGCCTTGGGCCAAAGCTGAAAACCGGCAAACGCCGTTCCAATCGCTCCACAAGCCAGCGACGCCAGCGCGATCTGTCTGCCGTTCATTGCAACCCCCGATTGGCACAATCATAGCCATTCGGGCGTTGCCATCAATGGTCTTGAGCACTACAGAAAGGGGAACGTCAGGAGCTATTTCCGCCGAACGCCTTTTCCCAGCCCGATCTTCTTGGCGAAGTCAGACCGTCGCTCGGCGTAGGCCGGCGCGACCATCGGGTATTCCGGCGGCAGACCCCATTTGCGGCGATACTCTTCCGGAGACAGGTCGTAGCGCGCCCGCAGGTAGCGCTTCAGCATGGTCAGCTTCTTGCCGTCCTCCAGGCAGACGATGTGGTCGTGCTGGACCGAGCGGGAGATCGGCACCGCCGGCTTCTGCTTGCCGGCCGCCTGAGCCGGTGCGGCCTGCTCACCTTCCAGACCGCTCAACGTCTGATGCACCGAACGAATCAGGTCGGGCAACGACGAGGCGCTCACCTGGTTTCGGGTCACATAGGCCGCCACGATGTCGGCCCCCAGTTGCAGCAGTTCGGCCTGCGACGTGGTCCGCCCCCCAAGGTCATCGGCCATCGATGGATTTCCCTTCGTACTCAATCACTAAACGGTTCAGCCGAAAGCGGCGGCCGACCTTGCGAGCCCAACGCACGCCGACAAATGCCGGTTCCGATTGATCCGCACCCTCTCACCCCTTAACAGGGCGCGACCCCCGCGCCCCTCCCAGCCGGAGAGACCCCAATGACCGCCCATTCCCCAATCGCCCCGGCCTTCTTCGGCGCGGACCTGGCTCAGGCCGATCCCGACATCGCCAAGGCCATCGATCACGAGCTGAACCGACAGCGCGACCAGATCGAACTGATCGCCAGCGAGAACATCGTCTCCAAGGCGGTGCTTCAGGCTCAGGGCTCGATCCTGACCAACAAGTACGCCGAGGGTTATCCGGGCAAGCGCTACTACGGCGGCTGCGAATACGTGGACGTCATCGAGCAGCTGGCCATCGACCGGGCCAAGGAACTGTTCGGCGCCGCCTACGCCAACGTCCAGCCGCACAGCGGCAGCCAGGCCAACCAGGCGGTGTTCATGGCCCTGCTGAAGCCGGGCGACACCTTCCTGGGCATGGACCTGGCCGCCGGCGGCCACCTGACCCACGGCAGCCCCGCCAACCAGTCCGGCAAATGGTTCAAGCCGGTCAGCTACAGCGTCCGCCAGCAGGACAACCAGATCGACTACGACGCCGTCGCCGAGATCGCTCAGCGCGAGCAGCCCAAGCTGATCATCGCGGGCGGCAGCGCCTACAGCCGGGTCATCGATTTTGCGAAGTTCCGCCAGATCGCCGACAGCATCGGCGCCTACCTGATGGTCGACATGGCCCACTTCGCCGGCCTGGTGGCGGCCGGGGTGTACCCCAGCCCCCTTCCGCACGCCCATGTGGTGACCACCACCACGCACAAGACCCTGCGCGGACCGCGCGGCGGGCTGATCCTCAGCAACGACGTAGATCTGGGCAAGAAGTTCAACAGCGCCATCTTCCCGGGCATCCAGGGCGGGCCGCTGGAGCATGTGATCGCCGCCAAGGCGGTCGCCTTCGGCGAGGCGCTGCAGCCGGCGTTCAAGGACTACGCCGCCCGCATCATCGACAACGCCCGGGCGCTGGCCGACAGCCTGCAGGCGGCGGGGCTCAACATCGTCTCGGGCGGCACCGACAGCCACGTTATGCTGGTCGACCTGCGGCCCAAGAATGTCACCGGCGCCCAGGCCGAACAGGCGCTGGAGCGGGCCCACATCACGACCAACAAGAACGGCATCCCGTTCGACCCGCTGCCCCCGACCAAGACCTCGGGCATCCGGGTCGGCTCTCCGGCCGGCACCACGCGCGGGTTCGGCACGGAAGAATTCCGCCAGGTCGGCAAGTGGATCGGCGAAGTGCTCGACGGGCTGGCCGCCAATCCGGACGGCAATGCCGAGGTCGAGGCGCGGGTGCGGGCGGAAGTCGTCGCATTGACGAAGCGGTTCCCCGTCTACAACTAATAGGCACGGCCTACCGGGAGGGGCCAACATCATGCGTTGCCCGTTCTGCGGACACATGGAAAGCCAGGTGAAGGACAGCCGCCCGTCGGAAGACGGCGCGGCCATCCGCCGCCGCCGTCTCTGCCCCGAATGCGGCGGCCGGTTCACCACCTTCGAGCGGGTGCAGCTGCGCGAACTGACCATCCTCAAGCGGTCCGGCCGGCGTTCGCCGTTTGATCGGGAGAAGCTGGTCCGCTCGATCGCCATCGCCACGCGCAAGCGTCCGATCGACAGCGAGCGGGTCGACCGGATGGTCAACGGCATCGTCCGCCAGCTGGAAAGCATGGGCGAGACCGAGCTGCCCAGCAGCGCGGTGGGCGAGATGGTGATGAAGGCGCTTAAGGCGCTCGATGACGTGGCCTACGTTCGCTACGCCTCGGTTTACCGGGATTTCCGGCATACGGACGACTTCGCCAAGTTCCTGTCGGATGAGGGGCTCAGCGAGGATCAGGAGGACTGACGCCATGCGCGTCACCCTGAAACTCGCCACCTCCCTCGACGGCCGCATTGCGACCGCCGCGGGCGAGAGCAAGTGGATCACCGGCCAAAAAGCGCGCGAGGAGGTCCACCGCCTTCGCGCCATGCACCAGGCGGTGCTGGTCGGGGTGGAGACCGCCATTGCCGATGATCCGGAGCTGACCGTGCGGTTGCCCGGCTTCGTCGCCATTCAGCCGGCCCGCGTCGTCCTGGACAGCCGTCAGCGGCTGCCCATCCACACCAAGCTCGTCCAGGACGCTCACCGCCTCGACACGGTGATCATCTCCACCACGGCGCCAAACAAGCGTTTGACTGACGCTGGGGTCACCGTCCTACAGGTGGACTCGCAAGATGCCCGGCCGGACTTGCCACAGGCCTTGAACGCCCTGTCCGGCTGGCTGAACCGTAAGGTCAGCGATCGCCTGCCCGTCGCCCCGCCGGAGGACTTCACGTTCGAAGGCGGGCTGATGATCGAGGGCGGAGGCCAGGTGGCGGCGAGTTTCCTCAAAGCCGGCCTGGTCGACGCCATCGAATGGTTCCGGGCGCCAATGATCCTCGGGGATGAGGGACGTCCGGCCGTGGGTGAGTTCGTGCTGAACCGCCTGGCCGACGCGCCCCGGTTCAAACGACTTGCGGTCCATGAGGTCGGTAACGACCTGTGGGAACGCTACGAAAGGCTCTGAGATGTTCACAGGCATAGTCACCGACGTCGGCCGGGTCCGCTCGGTCCGGCAGACCAACCGCGACCGCCGCTACGAGATCGAGACATCCTACGATGTCGCGACGATCGACATGGGCGCCAGCATCGCCCACGCCGGCTGCTGCCTGACGGTGGTCGAGAAGGGCGAGGGCTGGTTCGCCGTCGAGGTCTCCGGCGAGACCCTGGCCCACACCACCCTGGGCGACTGGGAGGAGGGCCACAGGGTCAACCTCGAACGCGCCGCGCGGCTGGGCGACGAGATGGGAGGCCATGTCGTCTCTGGCCATGTCGACGGGGTGGGGGAGGTGCTGTCCATCGAGCCGGAGGGCGGTTCTCACCGCTACCGCATCCGGGCGCCCCGGCCGCTGCACCGGCTGATCGCGCCGAAGGGCTCCATCGCGGTCGAGGGTGTCTCGCTGACCGTCAACGAGGTGGAGGACGACGTCTTCGGCCTCAACATCATCCCGCACACCTGGGACGTGACCACCCTGGGCGCGCTGAAACCGGGGTCCAAGGTCAATCTGGAGATCGACATGCTGGCGCGATACCTCGCGCGGTGGCAGGAGACCGCGTCATGAGCCACGACACGCCGATCTCTCCCATCGAGGACATCATCGAGGACGCCCGCAACGGCCGTCCCTACATCCTGGTCGACGCCGAGGACCGCGAGAACGAGGGGGACGTGATCATCCCCGCCCAGTTCGCCACGCCCGAGCAGATCAACTTCATGGCCCGGTTCGCCCGCGGCCTGATCTGCCTCAGCATCACCAACGACCGGGCCAAACAGCTGCGTCTGCCGCCGATGGCCGCCGACAATCGCGAGAGCATGCAGACCGCCTTCACCGTCTCCATCGAGGCGAAGGAGGGGGTCACAACCGGCATCTCGGCCCACGACCGCTCGCACACCGTGGCAGTGGCCATCGACCCGACCAAGGGCGTCGATGATATCGTCACCCCCGGCCACGTCTTCCCCCTGGTGGCCAAGGACGGCGGGGTGCTGGTCCGCGCCGGCCATACAGAGGCGGCGGTGGATATCTCGCGGCTGGCGGGGCTGAACCCGGCCGGCGTGATCTGCGAGATCATGAACGATGACGGCACCATGGCCCGGCTGCCGGAACTGGTCGCCTTCGCCCAGCTCCATGGCCTGAAGATCGGCACCATCGCCGACCTGATCGCCTATCGCCGGCGCAACGAACGCCAAGTGGAGCGGGTGCTCGAGCGGCCGTTCATCTCCAACTTCGGCGGCGATTTCCGGATGATCGTCTACCGCAACAGCATCGACCGCTGCGAGCATGTCGCCCTGGTGAAGGGCAAGATCGATGCCGATCACCCCACACTCGTGCGGATGCACCAAGTGGACATGGCGGCCGACATGCTGGGCGCCCTGGGCGCCCGGACCGACTATATCCCCAGCGCCCTGAAGGCCATCGGCGCGCACGACGGCCCCGGCGTCGCAGTGTTCATCCGCGATCCCAACCCCGCCTGGCTGAGCGAGCGCTACGGCATCGACACCGAGGCGGGCAGCCAGTATCGAAACAACGCCTTGCGCGACTATGGCGTCGGGGCGCAAATCCTCCTCGACCTCGGCGTGCGGGAGATGACCCTGCTGACGTCCAGCCCGTTCAAACCGGCGGCGCTCGAGGGGTATGGATTGAAGATCGTGGGCCGCGCCCCGATTTCCGCCCTTGGTGGCGGTGGAGAGAGTGAATGATCGACGACCCCGTGCGCATCCTGATCGTCGAGGGACGCTTCTATTCCGACCTGTCGGACGAGCTGCTGCGCGGCGCGACCGAGGCGTTGGACGCCTTTGAGGCGGAGTATGACGTAGTCACCGTACCCGGCGCCCTGGAGATTCCGGGGGTCATCGCCCTGGCGGACGAGGGCGGCCGCCGGCCGGCCGGCGTGCGCTATGACGGCTATGTGGCCCTCGGCGTGGTGATGCGCGGCGAGACCTATCACTTCGAGATCGTCTCCAACGAGTCGGCGCGGGGGATCATGGACCTGACCCTCAAGGGCCTGCCGATCGGCAACGGCATCCTGACCGTCGAGGACGAAGACCAGGCCTGGGCTCGCGCCCGGGTCTCCGAGGGTGACAAGGGTGGTGGCGCGGCCCGCGCGGCGCTCGATGTGCTGACCCACAAGCGCCAGCTGCTCGGGGGCGCCAAGCGATGAGCGAGGACGCCAAGCCGACCTCCCTGGCCCAGGCCTTCGAGAAGCTGCAGGCCCATGCCGAGGCCAAGCCGGTTGCCAACCTGAGCAAGGCCGAGCGCCGGGCCCGGACGGTGTCGCGGCTGGCCGCCGTGCAGGCGCTCTACCAGATGGAGATGACCGGCGCGGGCGTCGAGGTGGTGATCCGCGAGTTCAGCGAGCATCGCTTCGACCGCGACATCGAGGGCGAACTGCTGGCCCAGGCCGACGAGGTCTTCTTCGCCGACCTGATCCGGGGCGCCGTCGGCCAGCAGGCCGAGATCGACAAGGCGGTCACCACCCGGCTGGCCTCCAACTGGAAGCTGGACCGCCTGGACGCCACTGCCCGCGCCATCCTGCGGGCCGGCGCCTGGGAGCTGATCCACCGGCCGGACGTGCCGCTGGAGGTGGCCATCGACGAGTATGTCGAGATCGCCAAGTCCTTCTTCGAAGGGCCGGAGCCCGGCTTCATCAACGGGGCGCTGGACGGGATCGCCAAGGATGCCCGCCGGACCTGAAGCGCCCGACGAGGGGGAGTTCGGCTGGATCGAACGCCTCCTGCGGCCCCTGACGCGGGGCCATCCCGGCGCGCTGGATCTGCTCGACGACGCGGCGGTGATCCGGCCGCGCCAGGGCCACGACCTGGTGATCACCAAGGACGCCATGGTGGCCGGCGTCCACTTCCTGCCAGGCGATCCACTGGACACGGTGGCCCGCAAGCTGCTCGCGGTGAACCTGTCCGACCTGGCCGCCAAGGCCGCCGACCCGATCGGCTATTTCCTCTCCGTCGCCTGGCCGAAGGACCTGGGCTGGCAAGCCAGGCAGCGGTTCGCCGACGGCCTGCGGGAAGCGGGCGAGACCTGGGCCCTGCCGCTGCTGGGTGGCGACACCGTCTCCACCCCCGGTCCGCTGACCGTGACCGCCACCCTGATTGGCGAGGTTCCGACCGATGGCATGGTCCGCCGCGCCACGGCTCAGCCCGGCGACCTGCTGATGGTCAGCGGGACCATCGGCGATGGCTGGCTGGGTCTCCAGGCCGCGCAGGGCAGCCTGCCGGATGATGGCTATCTGGCCTCCCGCTACCGCACCCCGACGCCGCGCCTGGACCTGATCCCCGCCCTGCGCCGGTTCGCCCGCGCCTCGGCCGACGTCTCCGACGGGCTGCTGGCCGACGCCGGCCGCATCGCGATCGCCAGCGGCCTGGCCGCCGAGATCGCCCTGGAACAGGTTCCGCTCTCCGGCCCCGCCGCCGCCTGGTTGGCGGCGCAGCCGGACGAGGCCGCCGCCCGCCTGCGCCTGGCTGCCGGAGGCGATGACTACCAGCTGCTGATCGCCGTCGATCCGGCCGAGCTGCCGGCCATCCGGGCCGCCGATCTGGACCTCCGCGTGGTCGGCCGCATGAAGCTGGGGCAGGGGGTCACCGCCGTCTTCGAGGGGCGTAACCTGCCCGTGGATCATCTCGGCTGGACACACGTCTGAGTGCTTGCCTTCCGTGGCGGCGGCCTTGGCAGGTTGCCGAAAACCAAAAGGGAAACGCCATGTCCGCCATCGAGACCATGATGCCGCCGGTCCAGTACGCCGAGGTCAACGGCATCCGGATGGCCTACTACGAAGCCGGCCCGAAGAAGGGCATTCCGATCGTCTTCTCGCATGGCTTCCCGGAGCTGGCCTTCAGCTGGCGCCACCAGATCAAGGCGCTCAGCGACGCCGGCCGCTGGGTGGTGGCCCCCGACCAGCGCGGCTACGGGCTGACTGACCGGCCCGAGGCGGTCGAAAGCTACGACCTCGAAAACCTCTGCGCCGACCTTGTGGCGCTGCTCGACCATATCGGGGCGGAGAAGGCGATCTTCTGCGGCCACGACTGGGGTGGCTTCGTGGTCTGGTATATGTCGGTCCGCCATCCGGACCGCGTCGCCGGGGTGATCAGCCTCAACACCCCCTTCCAGCCCCGCGCCCCCGCCGATCCGATCGCCATCATGCGCAACCGCCTGGGCGAGCGCATGTACATCGTCCACTTCCAGACCCCCGGCGAGGCCGATGCGGCGCTCGGCAAGGACCCGCGCAAGGTGATGGACTTCTTCCTGCGCCGGCCCCTCGATATGCCGATGCCCGTCGGTGGCGGCTTCGCCACCGAGCGCAAAGAGGGCGATCCATCCCTCTTCGCCATGGTCGACATGCTGGAGATGTGGAGCCCGGAGGTGGACCCCCGGCCGTTCTTCCTGACCGACGAAGAGTTCGAGGCCTATGTCGAGACCTTCGAGCGCACCGGCTTCACCGGCGGCATCAACTGGTACCGCAACTTCACCCGCAACTGGCACGCCTCCGAACACATCGAGCACCGTGTCCGCCAGCCGTCGCTGATGGTCATGGCCGAGAAGGACGCGGTCCTGCCGCCGTCCTCGGCCGACGGGATGGAGGCGATCTGCGACGACCTGGAGAAGGTGCTGATCGAAGGCAGCGGCCACTGGACCCAGCAGGAAAAGCCGGTGGAGACGAACCGGGCGCTCCTAGCCTGGCTGGGGAAGCGCTTTCCCATCTAACCGGTAGTCGCTCCCCCTCTGGGGGAGCTGTCCGGCCGCGGATACGCGACGGACTGAGGGGGCAGTGCCGGCGTTTCGTGTTGATCATGAACGCCGGCTTCGACGGCCGCGCCAGAACGCGGCCACCCCCATGGGCCGGCGCTGCCCCCACCACCACGCGCGTATTCGCGCGCGGTCCCCCGCCCCCAAAGGGGGCGGAACTGACTGTCCGCTTGGCTACCTGCCCCCTGTGACTCCGAGTTCACTGGCGACCCAGCGGAAGCCGTCGTAGAACCGTCCCATGGACCGTGCTTCGCCGACCCTTTCCGTTGCCCAGACCGTTGGTCGGCGCAGTCTCTACCCCGAGATCGATCCCTACAACTTCGGCTGGTTGAAGGCCGGCGTGCCGCACGAAATCTATTTCGAGGAGTGCGGCAATCCCGGCGGCGTCCCGGCGGTGGTGCTGCACGGCGGGCCGGGCGGGGCGATCAATCCGACCATGCGGCGGTTCTTCGATCCCCAGAAGTACCGCATCGCCCTGTTTGACCAGCGCGGCTGTGGCAAGAGCCGGCCCAACGCCTCCCTGGAAGACAACACCACCTGGAGCCTGATCGAGGACATCGAGCGGCTTCGGGTGCATCTGGGCGTCGAGAAGTGGTGCGTGTTCGGCGGCAGCTGGGGCTCCACTCTGGCGCTGGCCTACGCCATCACCCATCCGGAGCGGGTCACCGCCCTGGTGCTGCGCGGCATCTTCCTGGTCACCCAGCGCGAGCTGAAGTGGTTCTACCAGGATGGCGCGGGCATGCTGTTCCCCGACGCCTTCGAGAAGTTCCAGGCTCCGATCCCGGAGGCCGAGCGCGGCGACCTGATCGCCGCCTACCACCGCCGCCTGACCCATCCCGACCGCAAGGTGCAGTCGGAAGCCGCCGCCGCCTGGAGCCAGTGGGAAGGGGACACCATCTCCATCCGGGGGCCCGAGGCCCGGCCGCCGAAGTTCAACGAGACGGACTTCGCCATCGCCTTCGCCCGCATCGAGAACCACTTCTTCGCCAACCGCGGCTTCTTCGACGAGGACGGCTGGCTGCTGAAGAACGTCGAGCGGATCCGCCACATCCCGGGTTGGATCGTGCAGGGGCGGTTCGACGTGGTCACCCCGCTGGAAACCGCCTACGCCCTGCACAAGGCCTGGCCGGAAGCCAAGTTCGAGATCGTCTGGGACGCGGGCCACGCCTCGACGGAGCCGGGGGTCATCGACGGCCTGATCCGGGCGACAGACGCGGCGGTTCGGGCCTAAGCGCCTGGGGGACCCCCTCGGTTTGGCTCGCTTGCAGCGCTCGCCAAATCCACTCCCCCATTTCATGGGGGAGAGCGATAAGGTGTCGCTCTCCGCCCACGAGAGTGGGCGGAGGACGGTTCGGAGCGTGAGCGACGGACCAGGAGGCGGGCCCGCGCCGGCGGTCAGGGATTGACACCCAACGCCGCCGCCACCGCCCGCATGTCATCCGGCATCGGCGCCTCGATGGTCGTCGTCCCGCCGTCAGGGTGGGGGAAGCTCAGCCGCGCCGCATGCAGCATCAGGCGCGGGACCGCCACGCCGCCGACGCTGAGCGCCCCGCCATAGCGGGCGTCACCGGCGATGGGCCGGCCCATGCTGGCCAGGTGGACGCGCAGCTGGTGCATCCGGCCGGTCTGCGGGCTGCATTCGACCAGGGCGGCGGCCTCGCCCCGCGCCAGGGTGCGATAGCGGGTCAGGGCGTTCTCGGCGCCCGGCTCCTCGGCCTTGGCGATCCGCATGTAGCTTTCGCGGCCGATCTCCTCCCGGCGCAGGGGATGTTCGATGGTCCCGCCGGCCGGCTCCGGCGCGCCGGGTGTGACGATCGCCAGGTAGGTCTTGCGGAACCGCCGTCCCATCATCGCCTTGCCCAGGAACCCCGCCGCCGGCTTTGTTCGGGCTGTCAGGATGACGCCGGAGGTGTCCCGGTCCAGCCGGTGAATGAGGCGAGGGCGGTTGCCGCTCGACTTGGCGAAGGCGGCCAGCAGGTCGTCGAGCGTGTGCGCCTTGATCCGCCCGCCCTGACTCGACAGGCCGGAGGGCTTGTTGAGCGCGATGATCGCCGCGTCCTCGTGGATGACCAGGGATTTGACGAAGGCGATGTCCGTCTCGGTGAGGGGCGGGCTCACCCCTCGGAGTCCCGTATGGCCGTCCAGCGGTCCAGCCGCTCCTTGATCCGCGCCTCCGCGCCCTCGTCCTTGGGCCGGTAGAACCGCCGGCGCTCCATCCCGTCCGGGAAGTAGTTCTGGCCGCTGAACCCGCGCTCGGTGTCGGGGTCATAGGCGTAGCCCTTGCCGTAGCCGATGTCCTTCATCAGCTTGGTCGGGGCGTTGAGGATGTGGGCCGGGGGCGTCAGCGAGCCGGTGTCCCGCGCCGCCTTCCGCGCCTCGCCGAAGCCTTTGTAGACGGCGACCGACTTCGGCGCGGCGGCCAGGTGCACGGTCGCCTGGGCCAGGGCCAGCTCACCCTCCGGGCTGCCCAGGAAGT
This sequence comes from Caulobacter sp. SLTY, assembly GCF_009905535.1. Taxonomy (GTDB): domain Bacteria; phylum Pseudomonadota; class Alphaproteobacteria; order Caulobacterales; family Caulobacteraceae; genus Caulobacter. The sequence goes on from NZ_JAAALA010000014.1 coordinate 22,138, forward strand.
CGTAGGCGTCCTTGGCGGCGTTGGCGATCACCAGGGCCATGGGATCGGCCAGTCCGATGTCCTCGACCGCCATCCGCACCAGGCGCCGCGCCAGGAACAGCGGATTCTCGCCGCCCTCCAGCATCCGCGCCAGCCAGTAGAGGGCGGCGTCGGGGTCGGAACCGCGCACCGACTTATGCAGGGCGGAGATGAGGTTGTAGTGCTCCTCTCGGTCCTTGTCGTAGGCGGGGCTCCGCTTCTGCAGCACTTGGCTGAGGCCGGCGATGTCGAGCGGCTTGGGGAAGTCCAAGCCCAGCAAAGTGTCAGCAAGAGTCAGCAGGTATCGACCATCCCCGTCGGCCATGGCGACCAGGGCCTGGCGGGCGTTGTCATCGACCGGGAGGGGGCGGCCCTCCACCGCTTCGGCCTTGCTGAGCAGTTGGTTCTGCGCCTCCTCGTCGAGGCGGCGCAGGACGAACACCTGGCAGCGGGAGAGCAGGGCGCCGTTCAGTTCGAAGCTGGGGTTCTCGGTCGTCGCTCCGATCAGGGTGACGATCCCCTCCTCGACGAACGGCAGGAATCCATCCTGTTGCGCGCGGTTGAAGCGGTGGATCTCGTCGACGAACAACAGGGTCGACTGCCCGGCGGAACGCCGCATCCGCGCCTGTTCGAAAGCTTTCTTCAGGTCCGCGACGCCGGAAAACACCGCCGACAGCTGCTGGAATTCATACCCCGCCGCCTTGGCCAGCAGCCGCGCGATGGTGGTCTTGCCGGTGCCGGGAGGGCCCCAGAGGATCATCGAGGCCAGGCGATTGCCGTCCACCATCCGCCGGATCGCCCCGCCGGTTCCAAGCAGATGATCCTGGCCCACCACCTCATCGAGGCTCTGGGGGCGGAGGCGTTCGGGAAGCGGCGCGGGCGCGTGCGGCGTCAGGCCGGCGGCTTCGAAGAGATCGGACATGGCGAGTCTCTAGCAGACTTGGGCGTCAGGCGCCCCCGCAGCTGAAACCGATTGCGCCAGCGGCGGAGTTTCGCCATCAGCAACTCCGTGTGCGGCGGGCTTCGTTTGCCGGCGGTCGAATTCGACGAAGGGGTCCAGCGTGTTCGCCAACGTCTTCCTGGCCGGATGTCAGAAGGCCGGCAGCACCTCGTTGGCCGAGTACCTGTCGCGGCATCCCGACTGCCTGCTCTCCCACCGCAAGGAGAACGCCTTCTTCAGCAAGCTCGAGAAGCTGTCGGACCTGTCACGCTATGGCCGCCATTTTATACCGCTGCCCGGCCAGACCCCGAAGGTTCGAGTCGATGCGACGACCGCCTATATGCCGGACGTGCGTGTGCCTGGGCTGTTGCGCGGGGCTCTGGGGCCGGATCTGAAGTTCATCTTCATCCTGCGGGCGCCGGCCGCGCGCGCCTATTCCGGCTACATGCACCTCTACAAGCGGGGGCAGGATCGCCGCGACCCGGAGGCGGTGTTCGGCGCTCTTCGACCTGACCTGGCCTGGGCGGAGCAGGAGGAACTGGGCCGGCTGGCCAGGGCCATCAACGCCGGCGAGGTCTCGCCGCACCTCTACCGCAGCCGCTACGACAATGAGCTGTGGGCCTTCCAGTACCTGGCCAACACCGCCTATCGCCGGCATGTCGAGCGGTTCGAGGGGGTGTTCGGCGCCGAGCGGGTGCTGGTTCTGACCTTCGAGCAATCGCTGGCGGCGCCCGCGGAGCTGGCCGCGACGCTGGGCCGGTTTCTGGACCTCGACCCGTCCGGCTTCCCCGAAGGCCTGCCGCACCGCAACCCCACCCGGCTTCCGGTCAAGCCAACCCTGCGCAATCGTCTGGCCCGCATCGTCAAGGGGCGCCCGAATGTCGTCGATGTGCGGCCCCAGCCGGCGCTGGCCTCTCCGGAGATCGCTGCATCGCTGCGCGACCTGTTCGCGTCTGAGACGGACTACTGGTCCGATCGCCTGGGCCAGGACCTGCGCGCCCAGGGTTGGTGACGCCCGGCATAGAAAAAGGCCCCGGGTTTCCCCGGGGCCCTTCGCTTGGAACCGAACCGAAGCCTTAGTGCGCCAGGATGGCCAGCAGCAGCAGGGCGACGATGTTGGTGATCTTGATCATCGGGTTCACGGCGGGACCCGAGGTGTCCTTGTAGGGGTCGCCGACGGTGTCGCCGGTGACGGCGGCCTTGTGAGCCTCCGAACCCTTGGTGTGGAGCACCCCGTCCTTATCGGTGAAGCCCTCTTCGATGATCTTCTTGGCGTTGTCCCAGGCGCCGCCGCCGCTGGTCATCGAGATGGCGACGAACAGGCCGGTGACGATCACGCCCATCAGCATCGCTCCGAGGCCGGCGAAGGCGTTCTGGCGGGTGGTGATGGCGTCCAGGATGAAGAACAGCGCGACGGGCGACACGACCGGCAGCAGCGAGGGCACGATCATCTCGCGGATCGCGGCCTTGGTCAGGATGTCGACGGCGCGGCCGTACTCGGGCTTCACCTCGCCGGTCATGATGCCGGGGTTTTCCCGGAACTGACGGCGGACCTCATGCACCACCGCTTCGGCGGCGCGGCCCACGGCTGTCATCGACATGCCGCCGAACAGGAAGGGCAGCAGCCCCCCGAACAGCAGGCCGACAACCACATAGGGGTTGGAGAGATCGAAGGCGACGCTGCCCAGGTCCGCGAAGAAAGTCCCCGGCGCGGCGTTGGCGGCGAAGAACTTCAGGTCCTCGGTGTAGGCGGCGAACAGCACCAGAGCGCCGAGACCGGCAGACCCGATGGCGTAGCCCTTGGTGACGGCCTTGGTGGTGTTGCCCACGGCGTCGAGGGCGTCGGTGGTGACGCGGACTTCCGGGGGAAGACCGGCCATCTCGGCGATGCCGCCGGCGTTGTCGGTGACCGGGCCGAAGGCGTCCAGAGCGACGATGAAGCCGGCCAGCGACAGCATGGTGGTCGTGGCGATGGCGATCCCGAACAGGCCGCCCAGGGTGTAGGTCACGATGATCCCGATGATGATCACCAGCGCCGGCAGGGCGGTGGACTCCAGGCTCATGGCCAGGCCCTGGATCACGTTGGTGCCGTGACCGGAAACCGAGGCTTGGGCGACCGAGCGGACCGGGCGGAAATTGGTGCCGGTGTAGTACTCGGTGATCATCACGATCAGGGCCGTGACGGCAAGACCGGCGAACCCGCAGTAGGTCAGGGCGTCGGCGGAGTAGGTCACGCCGCCGGCGGTGATCGGCGCCGGGACCAGCTGGTGGACGACCCACCAGACGGCCGGCAGCGACAGCACGCCGGTGACGATCAGGCCCTGGTACAGGGCGCCCATGATGTTCTGCTTCTTGCCCAGGCGGACGAAGAAGGTGCCGACGATGGAGGTGAAGATGCAGATGCCGCAGATGGCCAGCGGCAGCATCATCATGGCCACGGCGTCCGCGCCGGTGAAAAGGATGGAGGCCAGGACCATGGTTGCGACCGTGGTCACCGCATAGGTCTCGAACAGGTCGGCGGCCATGCCGGCGCAGTCGCCGACGTTGTCGCCCACGTTGTCCGCGATGGTCGCGGCGTTGCGGGGATCATCTTCCGGAATGCCGGCTTCGACCTTGCCCACCATGTCGCCGCCCACGTCGGCGCCCTTGGTGAAGATGCCGCCGCCCAGACGGGCGAAGATGGAGATCAGCGAGGCGCCAAGGCCCAGGCAGACCAGGCTGTCGATCACCACGCGGCCTTCGGCGGCCAGCACGTTGGTCAGCACATAGTAGTAGCCCGCAACGCCCAGCAGGGCGAGGCCGGCCACCAGCATGCCGGTGACGGCGCCGGAGGTGAAGGCGACGTTCAGGCCCTTGGCCAGGCTCTCGGAGGACGCCTGAGCGGTGCGCACGTTGGCGCGGACCGAAATCAGCATGCCGATGAAGCCGGCGGCGCCCGACAGCACCGCGCCGACCAGGAAGCCGACGGCCGGCAGCGCGCCGAGAACCAGGAACAGGCCAACCAGCACCACGGCGCCGATGATGCCGATCGTGGTGTACTGGCGGTTCAGATAGGCTTGCGCGCCTTCCTGGATGGCTGCGGCGATTTCCTGCATGCGGGCGTTGCCCGCCGATTTGCGCATCAGCGCCATGGTCTGGACGATGCCGTAGACGACGGCAATCACGCCCCCGCCGATGGCAAGCCAGAGGAATTGATCGGTACTCATTGTTGTTTCCAGATGCCCCTTGTTTCCTTGCGCGGGGGGCTTTGGCCCGCTTTACGGGCGGCTTCCAGTCCCCCTTCTCGATTGGGCGGCATGCGCCCATTGCGAAAAAGACCGGTCGTGTTTGCCAAATAGAAAGGGTGGGCGCAATGGCGCCGGTATTCGGGCCTGTCAGGCCGTCGGGCGCGGCAGGCCGGTGCGCTGCTTGGGGGTCTGGGAGCTGACCGTCACGCTGACGAAGTTCTTGGCCCCGGCGATGGCGCCGGCGTCGCGCAGCAGGCTGGCCTTGAGCCGGGCGACATCGAGCTCGACATAGCTCTTGGGGTTGGTGAATGGCGTGCGGTGCGCGGCCCGGACCAGGGCGTCGCGGAAATAGGGCTCCTTGGCCCGCAGCTTGGCCGCATCGGCCGAGGGCGACAGGTTCAGCCGCACCGAGGCGAACACGTAGTTAACCAGCCTGCCCTTGACCACGATGGGCAGGGCGACCGGCGACAGGTCGACGTACTGGCCTGACCCTTCCTTCTCCTTGCCCTTGGCAGGCGCGGACGCCTTGGCCGCGGAAGCGGCCAGAAGGGCGGGCGCGAGGGCGAAGAGGCTGCGGCGATCCATGACAGCTTTCTGCGCCGGCCACGGTTAAGGGGCGGTTTCGAGGGGCGCAAAGGGGGTTGTCACGTCCGGACCCACGGCGCATGTCACCCCCGCCTTGACCGACCGAAACGAAACCCTGCCGCCGCCGGCTCCGACTCCCTGGGGCCTTGTCATCCTGCTCGGCGCCATGACGGCCTTCGCGCCGATGTCGATCGACATGTACCTGCCGGCCCAGGTGGCCATCGCGGAGTCGCTGGGCGCCAGCCAGGCGCAGGTCGAGCTGACCCTGTCGACCTTCCTGGCCGGCATGGCCATCGGCCAGTTCTTCTACGGCAGCGCCTCGGACCGGTTCGGTCGGCGCGGACCCATCCTGGTCGGCTGCGCGGTCTATGTGGTGGCCTCGGTAATCTGCGCCCTGGCCAGTGACGTGAACGCCTTGATCGGCGCTCGCTTCCTGCAGGCATTGGGCGGCTGCGCGGGCGGGGTGATCGCCCGGGCCATCGTGCGCGATAACTTCGACCATCGCGACACCGCCCGGATCCTGTCCCTGCTGATGCTGGTGATGGGTCTGGCGCCCATCTTGGCGCCGGCGGCCGGCAGCCTGGTGCTGATGGTCGCCGATTGGCGGGCCATCTTCTGGTGCCTGGCGGCGTTTGGGGTGGCGGTGGCCCTGGCGGTGGCCTTCCGCCTGCGCGAGTCGCGCTCGGCCGAGACAGCGGCTCAGGCGGCGTCGGAAAACCCGTTCCAGGCCTATGCGGCCCTGCTCGTCCAGCCCAGGCTGATCGGCTACCTGCTGGCCGGGGCGCTGAACGGGGCGGTGTTGTTCACCTACATCTCGGCCTCGCCGGGGCTGATCATGGGGATCTATGGATTCGAGCCGACGCCCTACGCGGTGATCTTCGGGCTCAACGCCTTCGGGGTGATCGGCGCCAACCAGGTCAACCGCATGCTGCTGCGTCGCCACAGCCCAGACGCGGTGCTGAAGACGGCCAGCCTGGTCGCCATCGGTTTCGGCGTGCTGCTGGCCCTGGCCGCGGTCAGCGGTCTCGGCGGCCCCTGGCTGCTGCTGCCCCTGCTGTTCGTCACCCTGGCCACCTATGCCCTGATGCAGGGCAACACCACCGCCGGCGCTCTCAGCTGCGACCCGCGCCGGGCCGGCTCGATCTCCGCGCTCAGCGGCGGCCTGTCGTTCGGCGCCGGGGCCCTGGCCAGCGCCGCGGCGGGGACCATCCACAACGGCACCCCGATCCCGATGGCGGTGGTCATGCTGCTCTGCCTGCTTGGATCCGGAGCCGCCCTCCGGTTCCTGGCGCTCAGGCCCGACGCAGCGCGCTGATCGCCAGCAACAGCCAGCCGCTCATCATTGCCAGCCCGCCGACCGGTGTGACGGCGCCCAACCAGCGCGGTCCCCCAAACGCCATGGTGATGAGCGAGCCGCTGAACAACAGAATGCCGACCAGGAATGCGGCCCGGGTCCCGGTGATCACTTTCAGACCGCCCCTCGCAAGCGCCGAAACCGCCAGAACCGCCAGGGCGTGAACACCAGCGTATTGCCCAGCGGTCTTCAGCCACTCGACCGCCTTGGGGTCACTGATCCCGTGGGCGGCGAAGGCGCCGAAGCCCACGGCCGCCAGTCCGGCCAGCGCCGCCAGGGCCACGTCAATGTTCGTGTTTTTCATTACGCTCTTGCCCCACGGTCACCGTTGAATTCGCCTGCCGTACGCGTAACCTGAACAGCGATCACGCACGAGGGCCCGTCAGAGGCTCCCGCGTTCGAGGGAGGACTACCGCATGGCGCTGACCCGTGGCGACGACTATCCGATTCACCAGACGCCGGAGCCGATCGCCTATGGCGGCACCGACCGGAACTTCTACGACCGCTACTTCTTCAACGGCTATCACCCGACCGAGGGCGAGGACTTCTTCGCCGCGGCCTTCGGGGTCTATCCGCACCTGAACGTCACCGACGGCGCATTCGTGGTGGTTCGCAATGGCGTCGAGACCGCCCTGCATGTCAGCGGCCAGCTTGGCGACCGGATGGACATGGCCTGCGGTCCGCTGCGGATCGTCGTGGTCGAGCCGCTCCATAAGCTGAAGATCCTCGTCGACTCCCCCGAGCATGGCCTGAAGGCCGAGGTCGAGTTCGAGAGCCGCTCGGCCCCCATCGAAGAGCCGCGCTTCATCCGCCGCAACGGCACCCGCGCCTTCATGGACTACACCCGCCTGACCCAGAACGGCCGCTACACCGGCTGGATCGAGCTGGACGGCGAGCGGCGCAGCGTCGACGGCTTCGTCGGCACCCGCGACCGCAGCTGGGGCATCCGCCCGGTTGGCGCCCGCGACAGCCAGGACATCATCCCGGCGCCCAAGCCGCAGTTCTATTGGCTGTGGTCGCCCAGTAGCTTCGAAAACGGCTCGTTCTTCTTCCATTCCAATGAAGACGCTCTGGGCCGCCCGTGGAACACCCGCGCCGTCTGGGTCCCGGACCAGGCGGACGAAGAGGGCTTCGACCACCTCAACGGCCAGGCCAAGGTGAACTGGAAGTCCGGCACCCGCCACGCTGTCGACGCGGTGGTGGAACTGACCGACGACTGGGGCAAGCCGGCCGGCAAGGTCGAGTTCAAGCCGCTCTATAACTTCCAGATGATGGGCTTGGGCTACACCCATCCCAAATGGAGCCACGGCCTGTTGCACGGCCCGCTGGCCGTCGAGCGCGAGGACATCGTCCTGGCCGAGGCCGACCCGAAGATGCCCTTCAACCTGCACGTCCAGGCGCTGAGCGAGGTGATCTACACCGACGCCGATGGCACGGTGCGCAAGGGCAGGGGGGTGCTCGAGCAGCTGGTCATGGGCCCGCACCAGCCTTCCGGCTTCAGCGACATCCTGGACATGGCCAAATGAGCCTGCAGGACCAACTGGAAGCCTACCTGACCCGCACCGGCGGTAAGCCGGCCAAGGTTCATGGCCTGTCCCGCATTCCCGGTGGGGCCAGCCGCGAGACCTACCGGTTCGACCTTGAGGTTGATGGCGGCACGCGGGGCATGATCCTGCGCCGTGACCCGACCGGCAGCCTGATCGACACCGACCGGCGGGTCGAATTCCTGGCCTTCCGCTCCTTCTTCGACAAGGGCCTGCCGGTGCCCGAGGCGTTGGCGCTGGAAGAGGAGGGGGCCGAGCTCGAACGGCCCTTCTTCATCATGGGTCGCATCGACGGCGGCAAGGCCCAGAGCCCCTTCACCATGCCGCCCTATGGCGAGCATGCCGCCGAAATCGGTCGGCAGTTCTTCACTCACCTGGGGACGATCGCCGCCGCCGATCCCGCCACCCTGCCGATCAGCGAAGCGGCCGTGACCCCGGCTCTCGACGGCTGCTGGTCTAAGGAACTCGACTACTGGGAGGGGGTCGTCAACGAGGACGAGGAACACCCCCAGATGATCATCCGGGCGGCTATCCGCCGCCTGCGCCGCAACCCGCCGCCGCCGGCCCAGAAGCTCAGCGTCGTCCATGGCGACTACCGGACGGGCAACTTCCTGCACGATGGAGCGGGCAAGATCGTCGCCCTGCTCGACTGGGAGATGGCCCATATCGGCGATCCCCTGGAGGACCTCGGCTGGGCCATCGAGCCGCTGTGGTCCTACAAGGAGACCCATCGCGTCTCCGGCATGGTCCCTCGCGAGGAAGCCATCGCCCTGTGGGAAGCAGCCAGTGGGTTGAAGGTCGATCCCGCTGCCTTCGCCTGGTGGGAACTGTTCGCCTCGGTGAAGGGGGCCGCTATCTGGGTGTCCTCGGCCAAGGAATACCGGGCTGGCGGCTTCAAGGACCCGGTGCTGGGCCTGTCCGGCTGGTACACCGCCCGCCGCCAGGACGAGATCCTGGCCAATGTCCTCGCCAAGCTGGAGGGCCTGGCATGACCCCGACCGCGTCCGAACTGCTGCTCGGCAATTTCCTGTCGATGATGGAGCCGCCGCCGCCCGAGGCGTTGGGCGATTTCATGCAGGGCAAGGTGGCCGTCACCGGCATGATCTCCCTGCTTTGCGCCCAGGAGGCCGAACGCGGCGCCGAAGCCCGGCTGTGGGAGAACGGGGCCATCCGCGACCTGCTCAGCCAGGGCGGCGCCGCCATTCCGGCAGAGGCGGACGTCGATCGCGACTTCTCCATCGCCGGCCTCGACCGCACCAACGCCACCCTGCGCCGGGCGCTCATCGACCTGCACATCGCCGTCGAAAACGCTGGCGACACCGCCCTCGATCACGCCATCCTGCGCTTCTATGTGAAAAGCGCGGACATGCGGCGGCTCGACCTGCCGCCCCTGCCCGCCAACTGACGGAGGGCGCATGCGCGGGGTTCTGGTTCTGGCCGGCTTGCTGGCCGCGTGGTTCGCCGCGCCGTCGCAGGCCCAGGACAACCGCACTTTCGGCGAATGGATGGTGGTCTGCGACAACCTGAAGACCTGCTCGGCCTTCGGCTTCTCGGAGTCCGCGAGCGAGTCCTGGATCAAGGTGTCGCGAGATGCCGGGCCAGGCGCGGCGCCCCGGGTCAGCCTGGGCCTGAACTTCTTCGAGGAGCCTCCCGCAGGCGGTGTCTGGAGCGTCCATGCCGACGGGCGTTCCCTCCTCGTCATCGACCCCGATGAGGACGAGGGCCGCTGGACCAGGACACTGGACGCCAAGGACTCCGCCGTCCTGATCGATGTCATTCGTGACGCCCGCACGCTCAGTATCCAGGGGCCTAGCGGGATCAAGTCCGACATCTCATTGACCGGCAGTTCCGCCTCGCTCCGCTACATCGATGCCCAGCAGGACCGGGCGGGCCTGGCCGACGCCCTGGTGGCCCGCGGCGCCGGCCAGCCATCGGCCGCGCCCGCTGCCCCGCCACTTCCCATCGTCGAGGTCCCGCCGGCGGCGAAGGGCGGCGCCAAGAGTAAGCCGCCGGTCTTCATCCGCGAGATCGCCAAGCACGAGGATTGCGACAGCCTGGGCGATCCCAATGACTTTCCGGCGATCTGGGCGCGGCTGGGCCCCGACCTGCAGCTGTGGGGCGCCATTTGCAGCAGCGGGGCCTACAACTTCAGCTACAAGTTCTTCACCGCCGACAACGCCGGCCGCAAGGTGGCGGAACTCATCTTCCCCTACGCCGACGGCTACGGCGAGGAGACCGGCTACGTTACCAACCCCGACTTCGACCCAAGCACCCTGACCCTCAGCGCGTTCGAGAAGGGCAGGGGCCTCGGCGACTGCGGCTCGATGATCCGCTGGGCCTGGAACGGCCAGGCCTTCGTCCTGGTCGAGCAATCGGTGATGAGCGACTGCCGGGGCGTATCTTCCGACGACTGGCCGACCCTGTACCGCGCCGAAGTGCGGCAGGTCCGATGACCATCAAGCTCGACCGCCAGACCCAGGACAGCCTGGTCCGCCTGCAGCGCGACCACCTCAAGGCTGAATACGAGTTCGAGATCGGCCAGTTCGAGACACTCGATCTGCTCGACTATCTCGCCGAGACCCTGGGTCCGATCTACTACAATCAGGCCCTCTATGACGCCCAGGCCGTGCTGCGGAAACGGGGTGACGACCTCATCGAGGCCGTGCAGGCCATCGAGCAGCCGGTGAAGCTATAACCGGCGGCGGACTCGCGCTAACTGCCCCCATGCCCACCCAGCTGCGCCTTGGCCTTTACTATGCGGCCATCTTCATCGGCACCGGGGCCAGCCTGCCCTACATGCCCGTGTGGTTCCGCAGCCAAGGCCTGAGCGGGGCGGAAATCGGCATCATTCTCGCCGCTCCGATGCTGGCCCGCATTGTGGTCTCACCACTGGCCGCCGTCTGGGGCGACGGGTTCCGGCTGCGTCGCACGCCGCTGATCCTGTTCGGGGCGGTGGCCGCCCTGGCCTATGCCTCCATCGCCCTGGTCGAGGGCTTCGCCGCCTGGCTGGTCGCCTGGACCATCGCCTCCTGCATGCTGGGCACCCTGCCGCCGCTCGGCGATGTCATCAGCCTGCGGTTGGCCCGGCGGGAGGGGTTTTCCTACCCCTTCGCCCGGGGCATCGGCTCGGTAGCCTTCGTGGTCGGCAACCTGGCGGTCGGCGCTCTGCTGACGCTGGCTGCCCCCGACCTGGTGCTTTTCTGGACGATCACCGCCGCTCTGGCCGCCGCCCTGGCCGCTCGCTTCATGCTGCCGCCCGAGCCGGTGCACGAGGGCGGCGAACCTCCGCCCCGGTCGGCCCGCTGGCGTGGGCTTTCGGACCTGATCCACAACCGGGGCTTCATCATAGCGGTGGTCGGCAGCGGTGTGATCCAGGCGACTCACGGCTTCTACTACGGCTTCTCGGCCCTCCTCTGGCGCAAGCAGGGGATCGGCGAGGCCTGGATCGGGGCGCTCTGGGCGATCGGCGTGGTGCTGGAGGTCGCCTTCATGTGGTTCGGCGATCCGTGGCGCCGGCGGGTGCGGCCGGAAATGATGGTGGCGATCGGGGGGCTGGCGGCGCTGATCCGCTGGACGGCGATGGCCTTCTCCCCGCCGCTCTGGCTGCTGTTCCCACTGCAGGGCCTACATTCCCTCAGCTTTACCGCCACCTTCCTTGGGTCATTGGCGCTGATCGAGCGCTACGCCCCGCCGCACGCGGCCTCCGCCGCCCAGACGGTCAGCTCCGCGTGCGCCGGCGGATTGTTCATCGGCCTTGCGACCCTGGCGTCGGGCCCCCTGTTCGACGCATTCGGTCCGCATGGCTACCTCGGGATGACGGCTATGACCCTCACGGGGCTGGCGGCCATCGGCCTGCTCATTCGCAAGCCCTAGCGGTTCATCGCCGCAGCCGGCCGGTCAAACCTGTCCGAAAGTTCACGTTTGGACATATTGCCAGCTTGCGGAACCCGGCGGATAACCGGGTTATCGGTTTCCGGGGAGGGACGCCCCATGCAAGCCATTGTCGAACTCGTCGCAGCCCTCGTCGTGTGGATGGCTGTCGCGACCCTCAATCACTTCGGGATTGAGGTCGGTGTGTCGCATCCCGAGCCCGAGCGGGTGATCCAGCGCGAATCAGCACCGTCTAAAAAGGCCATCGCCCAAGAGGGTCCGTGCCCGGATGAGGTGGCGCCACCGTCCGTCACAGCCGCCAGGACCGTCTGAATCGGCCACGCGGCTGTTTCCCCTTACGAAATCGTTGCAACCGACTTAACGCCGGCCCCATTCACGTCTAGGTTTCCCTTGGTGCGCGAGGGCTGGGGTCGGGGCCGACGCGCCGTCCAAGGTCCGGCCCGCTTCAGGACGATACAAAGCGCATGAAGGCCAAGAAGCGCCCGACGCTCGATTTCACCCGCATCGCGCCGGAAGGGATCGTCCCGCGTTTCGAGCCGGCCCCCGACCAGCGGCTGGACGCCCCGGCCATGGCCGAGGCCGAGCTGGACATCATCGAGGCACCAATGGTCGAGCTGGCGCCGGAGCGGCCGCTCCCCGAGCCGGCCCCGGAGCCCGCCAGAGCCGCCGTCGCCCCGCCGCAGCCCGACACCTTCCTGCGCCCCACGGCCGAGCCGCCGTTGCCGCCCGCCGTCATTGCCCATGCGCCGACGGTGAGGGAGCCGAGTGGAGCGGGGATCTGGGCCGCCGCCTGCATCGTCTCCGCCCTTTGGGCCGTGGCGCCGATCGCCTATGCCTTTGGCTACCGCCAGGGTGTCGTGCCATTGCAATCCGACCCGCTGGCCATCGCGGTGTTCGCCGGCCTGGCCATCGGGCCCTTGGCGCTGATCTGGCTGGTCGCCATGGTGATCCGCCAGAGCCAGAAGTTGTCGGGCGAGATCCGCCGCACCCGCGACCTGGCCACCACCATGGTCGGTCCCGCCGCCCTGGCCGCCGCCGAGAGCGGCGCGGCCGTCCAGGCCATCCGCAGCGAGATCGACGCCGCCGCCCTCTCCGCCACCGAGGCGCGCGAGACCATGCTGGCCCTGCGCCAGGCCCTGGCGGAGGAGACCGAGCGCCTCGCCGAGGCCGCCGCCGCCGCCGAGCGCACGTCCCGCGATCTGGCCGCCACCCTTGGCCGCCAACGCGACTCGCTGAGCGCGCTCAGCGGGGAGCTCGACAATCGCTCAGCCACCGTGGCCGACAGCATCTCGATGCAGGCCCGTATGGTGGCCGAGGCCTCCGACTTGGCCGAGACCCAGCTGCGAGAGGCTGAAGCCGCCCTGGCCGCCCGCGCCGCCGATCTGGCCGCGGCCGCTGGCGAGGCCAGCGACGCCGCCCGCGTGGCCGGCGAGGACCTGGCCCGCCAGGTCGCCCGCCTGGAGACCGCCGGCGTCGGGGTCGGCGACCAGATGCGGGTCGTCGAGCAGGGGCTGTCGCAGCAGCGCGCCGCCTTGGTCACCGTCAGCCACGCGATCCGCGCCGACCAGGAGGACTTCGCCGCCCAGGCCGAGACCCGCGCCGCCCAGCTTTCGGAGTTCGTGGCCCAGGCGACGATGAGCGCCAGCGAGCTTGGCGACCTCGCCGGCAAGAGCGGCGAGGCTCTGCGCGCCCTGATCGGCGAAGCGGCCAGCCAGATGACCGCCCTGCTGGAAACCGCAGCCTCCGAGCGCGAGGCGCTGGCCGGCGAGTCCCAGGGCGCCCTGTCGCTGCTCAGCGACGCCGCCGCTGGCGAGCGGGCGCGGCTGGAGCGCGACCTGCGCGAGGCGGTCGACCGCCTGACCCGCGCCGCCAACGAGGCCCGTGAGGCCGCCGAGGGCCATGCCGGCGCCGCCCAGGGCCGCGTCGATCAGCTGAACGAAGCCGCCTTCGCCGCCCATCAGAAGGCCGACGCCATCTTCCAGGCCCGGCTGGACGAGGCTCGCGACCTCATCGAATCCTCGGCCCAGATGGTCGAGCAGGCGGGCGCCCAGACCGCGGCCCGGCTGGAGGAGGGGGCCGCCTCGGCCAAGACCACCCTGGCCGAGCTGCAGGCCCTGCTGGCCGACCTTGAGACCCGCACCCGCGCCCTCCCGGAGCAGGCGCGCGTCCAGGCCGAGGAGGTCAAGACCGCTGTCGATCGGGGCATGGACGACCTGATGGAGAGCGCCCGCCGCACCGCCTCCGAGACCCAGGCGATCGACAACGCCTTCCAGGAGCGGGTGCGCCGCAACTACGACATGCTGACCGACGCGGTGAAGCTGATGGGCGTGGTGGCCGGGGCCGCCGGCCAGGCCGCACCGCCCGCCACCCCGCCGCCCGCCGCCAAGCGTCCGTCCTCGGATCCCGACGCGCCGCTGAGCACCCGCGACGGCGGCTGACCCATGCGAGGAAAGGAAGAACTGCTGGCCTTCCTCGACGAACTGGGGATCGCCCACCGCACGCTGGACCATCCGGCGGTGTTTCGCGTGGGCGAGGGCGACGACTTCAAGGCGGAGCTGCCGGGCGGCCACACCAAGAACCTGTTCCTCAAGGACGCCAAGGGCCGGCTGTGGATGATCTCGGCGCTGGGCGAGACCCAGATCGACCTGAAGCGACTGCATCCAGTGATCGGCTCGGCCCGGCTGTCGTTCGGCAGCGGCGAGCTGATGAAGCAGGTCCTGGGCGTGACCCCCGGCTCGGTGACCGCCTTCGCCTTGGCCAACGACACGGAGGGGCAGGTCACCTTCGTGCTCGACGCGGCCCTGGCCGCGAGCGACCCGGTCAACTTCCACCCCCTGGTCAACACCGCCACCACTGCCGTCAGCCAGGCCGATTTTCGCCGGTTTCTGACTGCCGTGTCGCATGAGCCGATCATCGTCGACTTCGCGAACCTGCAGCGGGTTGACGGCTAGGGGCGACCAAATCCTCCGGATGTGCGTTGAACCCGGGCGGCGATGCGCCCATCTTTCCGGCCAACACACAGAGCCTACGGACCCAGAATGACCCTCATCGGCGAAACCGCCCCGACGGCCCCCAAGGGCGACCTGATCAAGGACGGCAGCGACGCCGGCTTCATGGCTGACGTCATCGAGGCCTCCAAGACCCAGCCGGTGATCGTCGACTTCTGGGCCACCTGGTGCGGCCCCTGCCGCCAGCTGACCCCGACCCTGGAGAAGGTGGTCACGGGGATGAACGGCGCCGTGAAGCTGGTGAAGATCGACGTCGACAAGAACCCCGGTTACGCGGGCCAGCTGCGGGTGCAGTCGATCCCGACGGTGTACGCCTTCGTAAACGGCCAGCCGGTGGACGGCTTCCAGGGCGCCCTGCCCGAGAGCCAGGTGAAGCAGTTCGTCGAACGGCTGGCCGGCCCGCCGCCGGCCAACGCGATCGACGAGGTCCTGGCGCTGGCGAAGGAGTCGGTCGATCTGGGCGACCTCGGTGGCGCGGCCCAGGCCTACGCCCAGGCCCTGCAGATGGACCCGGCCAATGTGAAGGCCATCGGCGGTCTGGCCCGCATCTACATCCAGAACGGCGACGTAGAGGGCGCGGCCCAGATCGTCGCCATGGCTCCCGAAGGCGCCAAGGACGCCGACCTGGACGCGGCGCGGGCCAGCCTGGCGCTGGCCGAGGGCGCCGCTTCCGAGACGGCCGAGTTCGAACGGGCCCTGGCCGCCGATCCGAACGACCACCAGGCCCGCTTCGACCTGGCCGGCGCCCTGGCCGGACAGGGCCGCTACCAGGACGCGGCCACCCACCTGCTGGACATCATCGCCGCGGACCGCGAGTGGAACGAGCAGGCGGCGCGCAAGCAACTCCTCACCGTGTTCGAGGCGGCGGGGCAGACCTCGGATGTCACCAAGGCCGGACGCCGGCGCCTGTCGTCGATCCTGTTCAGTTAGGAAGCCCGCCATGGTCACCGGCTACCGCAAGATCGAGGACCTGCCCCAGGCGATACCGGTGTTTCCGCTCGACGGGGCGGTGATGCTGCCGGGCGGGCAACTGCCGCTCAACATCTTCGAGCCGCGCTATCTCAACATGTTCGACGACGCCATGGGCGGCGACCGGATCATCGGCATGGTCCAGACCCGCGCCGGCGGCGACCGCGAACGGCCGGCCCTCAGCCCGGTGGGCTGCGCCGGCCGGGTGACCGCCTTCGCCGAGACGGGCGATGGGCGCTACCTGGTCACCCTGACGGGGGTCTGCCGGTTCCGCATCAAGGAGGAGTTGGGCCTGATGGCGCCGTATCGGCAGGTTCGCGCCGACTACGCCCCCTTCATCGACGACCTGCAGCCGCCGCCAGCCAGCGGCCTCGGCAACGCCGACCTGCTTGAGGCCCTGAAAGGCTATCTTGAGCCGCGCGGGCTGGCGGTGGACTGGGAGGCTGCCCAAGGGGCGCCAGCCGAGTCGCTGATCGACAGCCTGTCCATGGGCTTGCCATTCGAGCCGGCCGAGAAACAGGCTTTGCTGGAGGCCGTAACCCACGGCGAGCGCGGCGAGATCCTCACCGCCCTGCTGCGCATCGGCTCGGTGATCGGGGACGACGAAGGTTCTTCGATGCAGTAAGAGACGCCTATGCAAGAGACCCCTTCTCAGATCGACGTTGATCCCCGTCTGTTGGAAATCCTCGTCTGCCCGGTCACGCATGGGCCGTTGGAGTACGACCGCGGCGCCGGCGAACTGATCAGCCGCGGCGCCAAACTGGCCTACCCGATCCGCGACGGGGTGCCGGTCATGCTGCCGGAAGAGGCGCGGGAACTGGGCGAATAGACCGATTTCGTAGTCGCTCCCCTTCTGGGGGAGCTGTCCGGTGCGAATACGCGCCGGACTGAGGGGACAGCGCTAGCCCTTCCCATTGATGATGAAAGCCGGCATCGACGGCCGCGCCAGAACGCGGCAATTCCCGTCGGCTGGCGCTGCCCACACCACCACGCGCGTATTCGCGCGCGGTCCCCCGCCCCCCAAGGCGGCGGAACTAAGAACGTCGGACCTAAAGCGCCTCGCCTCTGAGCAGCCGGGGCAGATCCCCCACCGCGCCGCCAGCCTCACGCATGAAGAACTTCCTCGCCGGGGCGATGCGATTGACCACCGCCAGGCCCAGCCCCCGCACCGCCCGCAGCGGCGCGATATCGTTGCTGAACAGGCGGGTGAAGACGTCGGTCGCCGCCGCCAGCATGGTGTTGTCGAAGCGGCGCCAGGCGGCGTAGCGCTCCAGCACGACTTCCGAGCCGATGTCCTCGCCCAGCCGCAGGGCCTCGACCAACACCTGGGCCAGGGCGGCGGCGTCCTTGAGGCCCAGGTTCAGGCCCTGGCCGGCGATCGGGTGAACGCCGTGGGCGGCGTCGCCGAGCAGGGCGACGCGGGGGGCGCTCATCTGTTCGGCCAGTGACAGGGCGAGGGGGTAGACGAAGATCGGCCCCTGCACCGTCGGCGCGCCGAGGAACTCGCCGAACCGGCGCTGCATATGGGCGTGGAGGATCTCCGGCCGGGCATGGCGCAGGGCCTCGGCCTGGGCGGTCTTTTCGGTCCACACCAGGCTGGCCCGTTGCTCGGTCAGCGGCAGGATGGCGAACGGGCCGCCGGGCAGGAAGTATTCGTGGGCGACACCGTCATGGTCCCGCTCCAGGGCGACCGTGGCCACCACGCCCGACTGGCCGTAGCCCCAGCCGATGGTGTCGATGCCGGCTTCCCGGCGAACCACCGAGGCCTTGCCCTCGGCGCCGACGACCAGAGGGGCCGAGAGGACCCGGCCGTCGGAAAGCGTGACCTTCGCCGCGCCGGGCGTGACCTCGACGGCCGTGACCTTCATGGGGGCCAGCACGGTGAGGTTGGGTGATTGCAGGACCCCGGCCGCCAGGGCCGCGCGGATACGGCGGTTCTCGATCAAGTAGCCGAGCGGCTCGCCGTCCGAGACATCGCCGATCTCGGCGGAATCGAAGCGCAGGAAGGCCGAGCCCGGCCGGCTTGCGGCGGCGCCGGGGCTGGTCCCGTCGGTGACCAGGATCTGCTCGATGCGCTGGGCGTGGGGTTCCAGGTCCCCGCCGACGCCTAACGCCCGCCACTGGCGGAAACTGGCATAGGCGATGGCGCTGGAGCGGCCGTCGAAGGTCGGCGCCAGCTGGGCGTCGAAGGGAGCGGGATCGACCAGGATGGCGGTCAGCCCCGCGCTGGCCAGGGCCAGGCCGAGCGTGGCGCCGGCCATCCCGGCCCCGGCTATGATGACGTCGGCGTCGTGGGCTTGGGTCATGAAACGGATATGTGCGCTGTGGGGGGCTTAAGTCCAGCGCCTCGGGTCAGAGTTCGAACGCCGCCGAGACGATGCGGCCGTCGGGGGTCAGGGCGGCCCGCTTCATGCCCTGGCTGACATAAGGCATGGCGATGGAGCCGTCGGCGGCCACGGCGATCAGGCCGCCATCGCCCCCCAGGCCGGCGATCTCGGCCAGGACGGCCTTGGCGGCCTCTTCGACCGACTGGCCGGCGAACCGCATGCGGTGGGCCAGCTGTGCGGCTGCGGCGACCTTGACGAAGTACTCGCCTTGGCCGGTGCAGGAGACGGCCACGTGGCCGTCGGCCCAGCAGCCTGCCCCCAGGATCGGCGAATCCCCCACCCGGCCGGGCATCTTGCCGAACACCCCGCCGGTGGAGGTGCAGGCGGCCAGCCGGCCTTCCTCGTCGCGAACCACGCAGCCGACCGTGCCGTGCGCTAGTGTGCCCGGCGGATGGTTGTCCTCGAAGGTTCCGGCGCGGGTGAACCAGGCGTCCGGGTTCTCGATCCGCTTGAATCCCCGCGCGGCGGCGAAACCGGCCGCACCGGAGCCGGCCAGCATGACGTGGAAGGTGTTTTCCAGCACCTCGCGGGCCACGGCGATGGGGCTCTCGAAGCCCTCCAGGGCGGCGACCGAACCGCAGCGCAGCAGGTGGCCGTCCATGATGGCGGCGTCGAGCTCATAGATGCCGTCGGTGTTGGGGGAGGCGCCGCGGCCGGCGACGTAGAGGCCGGACGCCTCCAGCTCCCGCGTGGTGGCCTCGGCGACGTCCAGGGCGGTTGCGCCGGCCTTCAGCGCGTCGCGGGCGGCCTCGATCAGGCCGCGCATATGCTCGATCTCACGGCTGTAGTCGCGGCCGGCCTTCGCCCCCGCGCCGCCATGCAGCACGACACTCAAACATTTGTTCGCCATCGGGGGCCTCCCGGCCTATGAACTTTTCAACGGCGGCAATAGGCTCAGTCGAGACAACAGAAAAGCGGGAGAGTTGGCATGAAGGCGGTGCTCAGCAAGGTCGTGGGTGGTCCCGAGACGCTGGTGGTGGACGAGGTCGCCGAGCCGACCGCCGGTCCCGGCCAGGTGCTGCTGTCGGTCAAGGCCTGCGGCGTCAACTATCCCGACGTGCTGATGATCCAGGACATGTACCAGTTCAAGCCGCCGCGGCCCTTCTCGCCGGGCGGTGAGGTTTCGGGCGTGGTCAAGGCCCTGGGCGACGGCGTGACCAACGTCAAGGTCGGCGACCGGGTGCTGGCCAGCACCGGCAGTGGCGGCATGGCCGAGGTGGTGGCCCTGGACGCCGGCCGCCTGACCCCCATCGCCGACGAGATGCCCTTCGACGAGGCGGCGGCCTTCATGATGACCTACGGCACCAGCTGGTACGCGCTCAAGGATCGCGGCCACCTGAAGGCCGGCGAAACCCTGCTGGTGCTGGGCGCGGCCGGGGGCGTCGGCCTGGCGGCGGTGGAGCTGGGCAAGGCGATGGGCGCGAGGGTGATCGCGGCGGCCTCCAGCCAGGAAAAGGTCGACCTGGCCATCAAGCACGGCGCCGAGTCGGGCGTGGTCTATCCGACCGGGCCCTTCGACAAGGACGGCGCCAAGGAACTGGCGAAACTGTTCAAGGACGCCTGCGGGCCGGCCGGCTGGGACGTGGCCTATGACGCGGTCGGCGGCGACTATGCCGAGGCCACCATCCGGGCGGCCGGCTGGGGCGGGCGGTTCCTCGTCATCGGCTTCCCGGCCGGGATCCCCAAGGTCCCGCTGAACCTGACCCTGCTGAAGAGTTGCGACATCGTCGGGGTGTTCTGGGGCGCCGCAGTGGCCCGCGATCCGCAGGCGCACCAGGAAAACGTCAAGCAGCTGATGGCCATGTACGCCGAGGGCAAGATCAAGCCGTTCGTCTCCGAGCGCTTCAGCCTCGACAAGGCGGGAGACGCCATCGCCCACCTGGCGGCGCGCAAGGCGATGGGCAAGGTGGTGGTCGTCACGGAGTGACGACCACCATCCCGGCGCAGTCCGGGATCCAGACCTGAAACGATAACGACCCGGCAAAGCCGGGCGACACATCCTAGGGAGGGAAGACCCATGGCCGGAAGGCTGGAAGGCAAGGTGGCCGTGATCACCGGCGGCGCGTCGGGGATCGGGCTGGGCGCGGTGGAGCTTTTCGTGGCGGAGGGGGCCAGGGTGATCGCGGCCGACCTGCAGGACGAGAAGGGGGCAATGCTGGAGAAGCGGTTCCCCGACACCGTCCGCTATGCCCATTGCGACGTCACGGTCGAGGCGGACGTGGAAAAGGCGGTCAACCTGGCCGCCAGCGAATTCGGCGGGCTGGACGTGCTGTTCAACAACGCCGGCCACGGCGGGACCACCACCGGGGTGGCCGACATGGACGCCGCCGGCTGGGACGCCACCTTCGCCCTGCTGGTCAAGGGGCCGATGCTGGGCATGAAGTACGCCCTTCCACACATGCTGAAGCGTGGCGGGGGCAGTGTGATCAACACCGCCTCGATCGCCGGCCTGCAGGCCGGGTTCGGGCCCATCGCCTACAGCTCGGCCAAGTGCGCAGTGATCCATATGAGCCGTTGCGCCGCGGCCGAACTGAGCCCGCAGAAGATTCGGGTGAACGCCATCTGCCCCGGCCTGATCGCCACCTCCATCTTCGGCGCCAGCATGGGGCTGCCCCGCGAAGTGGCCGACCAGATGGCCGCGCGGGTGGCCGAGGTGGGTGACAAGATCCAGCCGATCCCCAAGGCCGGCGCCCCGGACGACATCGCACGCGCGGCCCTCTACCTGGCCAGCGACGACAGCGTCTTCGTCACCGGCACCCACATCGTGGTCGACGGCGGCATCACCATCGGCGGCCGGGGCAGTTGGGATCCGACCGCCGGCTCGCCGATCCTGGACGCCATGGGCATCACCCCGGAACAGGCCATGCAGATGCGCGAGGCCATGGCCGCCCAGCGGGCCGGCTGAAGGGAGACGACGTGCGGCTGACCATCGATCCGGATCTCGACCCCGCCGACATGGCGAAGGTCTTCCGGCGCCTGGGTCGGCTGCACATCCCCGGCTTCTTCGCGGGCGACGGGGCGCGGGCCGTGGCCGATGCCCTGGCCGGGCCCAAGGTTCCCTGGATCAAGTCCTGGCGGACCACGGGGCCCAGTCTCGACGGCGACCTCGCCCAGTTCGACGGTATGACGGCTGAAAACCGCGCCGCCTTCGACGCCGACATGACGGCGGCGGCGCGGGCCGGCTTCTGTTTCCAGTTCGACGCCTGGCGGGTCAGCGACGATGTGGAGAAGGGCGTGCGGCGGGGTGGGGACCTGGCGCCCATCGAGGCGGTCCACGACTTCGTCAACGGCCGGGCCTTCCTCGATTTCGTCTCAGCCCTGACCGGTGAGCCGCGCGGGACCTTTGCCGACACCATGGCCAGCCGCTATCGGCCCGGCGACTTCCTGTCGGCCCATGACGACCTGATCAGCGGCAAGAACCGCCTGTTCGCCTATGTGCTGAACTTCACCCCGGTCTGGCGCGCCGACTGGGGCGGGGTGCTCAACTTCCTGGATGAGGACGGGCATGTGGCCGAGGGCTATGCCCCGGCCTTCAACGCCCTCAACATCTTCTCCATCCCCGCCGCCCACGCGGTGAGCTATGTGGCGCCCTATGCCGGGGCGAACCGGCTGAGCATCACCGGCTGGGTGCGGCATGCCTGAGGAGCTGCCGCCGATCGGTCGCGTCGAGCGGGCCAGGGCCGCCTACCATGGCCTGGCCCCCAACCTGCGCGGCGCCCTGTGGATGCTGGCCTCGGCCATCTGCTTCACGGCGATGACCACCCTGATCAAGTTCCTGGGCGACGACTATCCCGCGGCCTTGCAGACCTTCTACCGATCGGCGGCGGGGTTCGTGGTGCTGCTGCCGATGATCCTGCGCGACGTGAAGGGCGCCTTCCGCACCACGCGGCTTGGCATCCTGCTGTTCCGCTCGGGGGCGGGGACCATCGGGATGATCCTGTCCTTCTACTCCTTCCAGACCCTGCCGCTGGCCGAGGCCAACGCGCTCAGCTTCACGCGCACCCTGTGGCTGGTGCCGCTGGCCTTCTTCGTCCTGCGCGAAAGCCTGGGGGCCTGGCGGATCGGGGCTGCCCTGTTCGGCTTCGTCGGGGTGACCGTGATGCTGGCGCCCGGCTTCGTCGCCGGTGGCGACCACGGCTTCGGCTGGGGCCAGGCGGCGGCGCTCGGCTCGGCGGCCCTGTTCGCCATGACCATCACCGGCATGAAGGTGATGACCCGCGACCACAGCCCCTTCGTGCTGCTGGTCTATGCGGCGGTGCTGGGGCTGGTCTTTTCCATTCCGCCGGCCCTGTTCGTCTGGGCATGGCCGACCTGGCCCGACTTTGCCCTGCTCTGCGCCATGGGGGTGATCGGGACCATCACCCAGGCCTGCTACATCAAGGGCATGCAGATCGGCGACGCCGCCGCCATGGCCCCCATCGACTACACCCGGCTGGTGTTCACGGTGATCGTCGGCCTGTGGATCTTCCACGAAATCCCCACCTGGCCGACCATCGTCGGGGCGCTGATCGTGGTGGCCTCCACCCTGCTGATCACCTGGCGGGAACAGCGGGCGTCGAAGCGGGCCGACTAGACCTTCGCCGAGTAGGCAATCGCACCCGTCAGGAAGGCTACCTGCGCCCCATAGTAGAGGAACCAGATTGCCCAGTCGGTCAGGCGCGCCGGGCCGGGCAGCTTGGCGCTTCGGAACAACTGGCCGGCCAGGATCGCGTCCGAGGCCATGAACAGCAGGCCGCCGATGGCCCAGGCGATGTTGTGCGACCAGTGGGTCAGGCCCTCGCAGACCATCACCACGATGACCACCACATAGGCCACGACGGGCCAGCGCAGGGCTCCCAGGTGGGGCCACAGCCAGCGCAACATGCCGGCGCCGACCAGGGCCACTACGGCCATCGCCGCGTAGATCACAGGTCCCAGGGTCCGGGTTTCAGCCGCCCCGGCGAACAGCACGATGAAGGCGACATGGCCGAGCAGGAAGGCCACCAGGCCCGGCGGCAACCACCGCTTGGGGTTACCCGCGAGGAAGGCGTCGCCAATGGCGCAGAGGGCGAAGCCCGCGCCGAGCAGGATCATGGACGAGCGGGCCGCCTCGCTGCCCGGAAAAGCCGCCAAGTTCACGAAGACCAGCAGCGCCAGGATCCCGACGGCGGAGGTCTTCAGGACCGTCCGGAAGGCGGACGGCGGCCGATGGCTGTACACCAACCCATACAGGATCGCCGCGAGCGGAGAAAACAGCAGGGCGCCACCGAAAAGAAGCGTCGGAAAGTCGGCGTATCCCATGCCGGCCATGGTCAGTTCACCGTCGTGACCTGACGCCGATTTGACCATCCTATGCTCGCCCAAGACCATGCAAGGCCCTCCCCGAGGGGAGTTGGACCCGGCGCGGTCAGCCCGTCAACCGAGGTCTACCCCTTGTCATCCCTGAGGAACTTCCGTGCCGCCGCCCGGTGCCGGTCCTTGATGTTCTTGCCCACGACCGCCAGCAAGGCCGCGATCACCGCCGCGTCGTCAGTGAAGCCCACGCCCGCCAGCACATCCGGGATCGCGTCGGTCGGCAGGATGAAATAGGCCAGGCCGGCCAGCATCATCCCCTTGGCGGCGATGGGGGTTTCCGGGTCGCGGGCGCACCACCAGATGGCCAGGGCGTCGTCCAGGAAGGGCACCTTGGCGGCCACCTTGCGCACCTTCGGCCAGAAGCCTTCGCGCACCCTCATCTCGTTGACACGGATCACTTCAGGCACGAGCGCCTTGCCCGGAGCGATAATCTCCTCCGGATTGACGTTGGGTGACGGCTTGGCTTTCGCGCTCACGAGACTAAACCCTCTCTCCGAAACACTATTCAACACGATCTCGATGGGAGACGTCCATGAAACTCGATAGTTCCATTTCCGCCGTGGTCACCGGTGGCGCCTCGGGCCTCGGTGAAGCCACCGTCCGCGCCCTGGTCGCCCAAGGCGTGAAAGTGGCCATCTTCGACCTCGACCGGCAGGCCGATCGCGGCGCCGCCCTCGAGAAAGAACTGGGGGTCACCTTCTGCGCCGTCAACGTGACCAGCGACGAAGAGGTCGACGCCGGCTTTGAAAAGGCCCGCGCCGCCAACGGCCAGGAGCGGATCCTGGTCAACTGCGCCGGCACCGGCAACGCCGCCAAGACCGCCAGCCGCGACAAGACCACCGGCGCCATCAAGCACTTCCCGCTGGCCCATTTCGACATGATCATCCAGATCAACCTGATCGGCACCTTCCGCTGCATCGCCAAATCCGCGGCCGGCATGCTGACCCTGGATCCGCTGGAAGACGGCGAGCGCGGCGCGATCGTCAACACCGCCTCGGTGGCGGCCGAAGACGGCCAGATGGGCCAGGCGGCCTATTCGGCCTCCAAGGGTGGCGTGGTTGGCATGACCCTGCCGATCGCCCGCGACCTGATGGGCGAGGGCATCCGGGTCAACACCATCCTGCCCGGCATCTTCAACACCCCGCTGATGAACGCCGCGCCTCCCCAGGTGAAGGAAGCCCTGGCGGCTTCCGTGCCCTTCCCCAAGCGTCTTGGCCTGGCCGAAGAGTACGCCTCGCTGGCGCTGCAGATGATCACCAACGGCTACTTCAACGGCGAAGACGTCCGCCTGGACGGCGCCATCCGTATGGCCCCGCGGTAAGCTTCGGTGATTTCGAAACGATGGAGGCCCCGCCAACCGGCGGGGCCTTTTTTCGTTGCGGTCAGCGCCGAACGTCTTCCGGCCGCACGATGCCGGGGCCGAGGTTGGCCACCACTTCTCGGGCGTCGAAGCTGCGGTCGGCGGGCGAGGGCGAGCGGCCGCGGTACATGACGATCTCGGCGTTGGCCTCGAACTTGGTCACGGTGCGCATGTCCATGTCGTCGGCCCAGAACCGGTTGCTGTAGAACGGATCCCAGGCGCGCCAGCCGTAGCGGGGGCCGAAATAGCGCCAGCTCGGCCGCCAGTAGCCGTAGCCATAGCCGAACCGGCCGCCAGGGGGCGGGTCGTAATAGGTGCGGCTGTCACGGTTGGTCTCTCGGTCGGCCAGCACGAAGCCGTCGTAGCCCTCCGCAAGCGTGAGCTCGGCCGCCCGGAACAACAGATAGCGCTCGACCGTGTCGCGCGACGTCAGGCTGTTGCCGTTGAAGCTGACCCGGTAGCGGTCGGCGGTGATCCGCTGGTCGGTATAGCCGCCCGAGACCGACTGGCCCCGGACGTTGGGTTGATAGGGCGTGGCCGTGGCGCAGGCCGAAATCCCTGCCCCAGCCAATCCCAGCACCGCCGCGATTGCCGCGGCCTTCGCGATCTTCATCGCATGTCCTCCTGATCCCGCGCTTGCCGCGCGGTAGCGTCCCTAAGAGGTTAACCTCGGATCGCGGCAGAAGTTGCGCAAGGGCGGCGCTTACCGTCTGAGCAGAATCAACGCGGCGGCGGCGATCAGCAGGCCGCCGATGGCGAACCGGAAGATGCGCCGAAACCCCGGCTGGCTCATCCGCTCGGCCAGGGCCGCGCCGCCGAGCCCGTAGGCGGTCATGGTGACCAGATCCATCCCGATCGTGGCGGCCGCGAACAGCAGCAGCTGCGGGACCAGCGGCCGGTCGGGGTCGGCGAAGCTGGGCAGCACCACCCCGAAGAACAGCAGGGCCTTGGGATTGGCTAACTGCACCGCGAAGCCGTCGCGCAGGGCGGATCGGTCGAGGTGCGCTTCCGGCGGCGGGGGCTCGGGGGCATTCACGACGCCGCCCCGGATCGATTGGAGGCCCATCCAGATCAGATAGAGGCCACCGGCGATGGTCAGGGCCTGGAAGGCCTGTGGGAAGGCGGCCATCACCGCGCCCAGGCCCAGGGCGGCGGCGGCAAACCAGGACAGGGTCGCCAGGGTCATGCCCGCCACCCCCTGGATGACCGCCGCCTTGCCGCGCCGCATGCCGGTGGCGATCGAGAAAAGGTTGGCCGGCCCCGGAAAGGCGGCCATCCCCGCCATGACGAGCAGGAAGGCGCTGTAGCGGGCCGGGTCGACGGGAAGCTGCATGCCGCGCTGCTTACGCCCAGCGGCGGCGGGGTCAATGTTGCGAGCTCGGGAAACCGGTGTCATCGTGCTCGGAAGGAGGACACCCCATGACCCTGCTCGCTGCGCTTTTGGCCGCCGCACTCTGCCAGGCTCCGCCGGCGGTGATCATCGACGAGACGAAGGTCGTCCGCCAGGAGCCCCCGCCGCACAACGGAACGGGGATGAGCACCGCCTATCGGATCAGCGACGCGGCGCCGGGTCGCAACTTCGAGTTCCGCAAGCGGGTGATGCACAAGGGCGCGGCCATCGGGCTGCATGTGCTGAAGCACGACGAAGTCTGTTATGTGCTGTCGGGCCGGGGGGAGGTGACCTCTGACGGGGTGACCACGCCGATGGAGGCGGGGATGGCCGCCTATCTCTACGAAGGCGCCGATGTCGGCATCCGCCAGATAGGCGACGAGGAGCTGGTGCTGATCATCGCCTATCCGCTGAAGGAGCGGGTGAAGCCCTAAAGTCCCAATCGCCGCGCCCGCCCGGCGATCGTCAGGGCCAGGCGTTCGGCGATCAGGCGGTCAGGACTGCCGGTCTGTTTGCAGGCCTTGTCGGCGGCCAGGATCTCCGGCTGCAGGGCGTCGATGTGGTCGAGGGTCCAGGCGCGGGCCTGGCGCAGGAATTCCCGCTCCTGCTTCCAGAACACGCCGCTGGCCTTGGCCGCCTCGGGCAGGCCCGCGCCGCTGGCCACCAGGGTCAGGGTTCGCCGCAATTTTCCCAGGTGCATGCCCATGGCGCGGACCGCCGGCGGGCCGGCCTCGCCCTCGGCGGCGGCGCGGGCCAGGCCCGCCTGGGCGGCGGCCAGCCGTCCTCCGAAGGCGTCATTGGCGGCTTCGAACAGCGAGGCCTCCGGCTCGACCCCCAGGAACTCCTCCAACTCGGCGGCGGTGACCTGCCGGCCGCTGCCGGGACCGATCCACAGGATCAGCCGCTCGATCTCCTGGCGGGCGACCCCCCGCTCCTTGGGCATGCGCGAGGCGAAGAGATCGAGCGCCGCCGAATCCAGGCTGACCTTGTCGGCGCCCAAGGCCTCGCGGGCCATGCGGGCGACGTCGCCCTGCTCGTCCTCGTAGCAGGGGATGGCGGCGCAGGCGGCCGCCTTCTCCGCCGCCTTGCGCAGCGCCGAGTCGCGGCCCAGGGCGCCGGCCTCGACGATCAGGAAGGCATCGGGGTTGAGCTTGCCTTCCGAATGGGCGGCCAGGGCTTCGGCGGCGGTCTTGTCGGGCGCCGTGCGCTCCCCGGTCAGCCGCACCCGGATCAGCCGCCGGCCGCCGATCATCGAGAGGGCGGTCAGCTCCTCCTCCAGCCGGCCGGCCTGGTCGAGGTCGGTCTCGGTCAGCATGGCGACGTTGAAGGGATCGTTGAGGTCCGGCGTGATCCGCTTGGCCAGTGCATCAGCCCGTTCCCGAACTCCGCCGCGGTCGCGGCCGTAGAGCAACACGGCGCGGATGTTGTCCGGCGGGCCTTTCAGGATGCGGTCGACGTCGGGGCGTTTGGAGACGATCATCTGATCGCCAACCTACTGGCTTTGGCGCCGAAGGCCCAGATAGGCGCGGCCCAATCGCACCAGTTCATCCTCCAGTTCCTGTGAATGCAGGAAGGGCTGGTCCTCCAGCACCGCCGCCCGCATGGCCCCGTGGATCGCGCGGGAGAGGACGAACCGCTGGACGGGGGTTAGGGGCCGGCCCTCGGCGTCCAGGACCGGCGGCAGACGGTCGAAGCCGGCCGCCAGGGCCTTGGGATCGCTGATCGCCAGCTGGGCGCGGACTGCCGCCCGGCGGGCCACGCGGCGGCCGTCGAAGGCGCGGAGAAAGGCGCGGATCATCGTCCGGTCGGCGGCCTGACCGTCTGCGCCAGCGGGGGCGGCCTCATCGATCCTGGCCTGTTCCCGCTGGGACATGGCCACGAGGATGGCCTGCTTGTCGGGGAAGTAGCGGTAGATGGCGCCGATGCTGACCCCGGCCCGTTCGGCGATGGCGTTGGTGTTGAAGGCCGCCTCGCCGCCCGACTCCAAAATCTGAGCCGCCGCCTCGAGGATCGCCTCGACACAGGCCTGGGCGCGGGCCTGACGGGGGACAACGCGCCGCACGGCGGGGGTTTGGTCGGTCATCGGTCCGAACGGGCAAAGCTGAGTAGCCAAAAGGTGAGCATTGCTCATCTTTATGGCCTCGCCAACGGCTTGAGGATCGCCGCATGACCTGGGCCACCGACCGTCTGGATGCTCTCGTCGCCGGCGGCTCTGAACCACCGTCGGTCGTCAGGACCTTGAAGCTCGGCCTGCTCGACGCCTGGGGCGAGGGGTGGATCCGCAAGACCTGGTGGCCCTCACCCGATCTCGAGAACGCCGATGGCACAATGTTCGGCGGTTACCTGGCGGCCCTGGCCGACCAGGCGTTGGCCTTTGCCGCGATGACCGTGGTCAGCGACGAACAGGCCTATCGGACGATCAACCTGCAGCTCAACTTCGTGCGGGTGACGCGCCTGGTCCCGCTGAACATCGACGCCCGGGTGGTGGCGGTGACCCGGCAGGTGATCACCGTGCGGGCCGAGTTCCGCCGCGAGGATGGCCAGCTGGTCGCCGAGGCGACGGCGCAGCAGTTTCTGATGCCCTTCCCGACGGCCGCTTAGCCGTTTCGCTTCAGCATCCAGACGGCCAGATCCATCTGGATCTTCCGCGCCAGCTCGTCGGCCACCTTCTGCTCGGCGTCCTGCTGGGCGCTGATGGCGGCATAGGGCTGGTCGGCGCGGTCGAAGGTGACCTCGGCGTAGCTGACGCCCTGCGTCGCGGTCGAGCCGTCGGCGCGGCTGATCAGCTTCCAGTTGGCGGTGACCACATATTCGTAGCGGCTGGCCACCCCGTCGGGGCGGCGGCCGCGCGGGATGCGGCTTTCCTTGAGCACCAGCTCCAGCCGCCACTCGGCCGGGCGACCGTCGCGGGCCAGGGCGTCGTCGAGCGATTCGCGCAGCAGGGCGCCGGCGCGGCCCTCCGGGGCGATGGTCTCGATGGCCGACAGGCCGGGGGAGACCCCCGGCGCGGCGTACAGCGGGGTGAACCCGCAGCCGCCCAGCGGCAGGGCCAGGGCCCCGAGAAGCACGAGAAGAGCTGCAGGTCGGATCATCAGTTGGCCACGATGTTGACGATGCGGTCCTGGACCACGATCACCTTGCGAACGGTCAGGCCGGCAAGATGAGCCGAAACGCCGGCGTCCGCCAGGGCCAGCGCCTCGACATCGGCGCTGGCGGCGCCTTTGGGGGCCACCACCTCGCCGCGGCGCTTGCCGTTGATCTGCACCGGCAGGGTGACCTCGTTGTCGGCGGCCAGGGCCGGGTCGGCCTTGGGCCAGGCGGCGTTGACCACCATGCCCTCGCCGCCCAGGCGCTCCCAGCAGGCCTCGGCCAGGTGGGGGGTGAAGGGGGCGATCAGCCGGGCCAGGACGTCCAGCGCCTCGGCCCGCGCCGCCTGCACGCCCGCGGAGGCGTCGGCGGCCGGATAGGCTTTGAGGATGTTCAGGAACTCGTACAGCTTTGCCACGCCGGTGTTGAAACGGAACCGCTCGATGGAGTCGGTCACCGGCCCGATCAGCTTGTGGGTGGCCTTACGCAGCTCGGTCGCCGCGGCGTCCGCCGGATCGAAGACCGGCGCGGGACCCTCCGGCTGAGCATCGAACTCGGCCCAGACGCGGTGCACGAAGCGGCCGGAGCCCTCGACCCCGGCATTGGTCCACTCGACGTCCCGCTCGGGCGGGCTGTCGCTCATCACGAACAGGCGGGCGGCGTCGACGCCGTAGGTCTCGAAGATGCCTTCGGGCGCGACGACGTTCTTCTTGGACTTCGACATCTTCTCGATGTCGCCGATGACCAGAGGCTCGCCGCTGACCTTCATCCGCGCTTGGCGCGCGCCGTCCACGGTGACGAAGTCGACGGTTGCGGGCTCCACCCAGTCACCCTCAGCAGTCTTGTAGGTCTCGTGTGTGACCATGCCTTGGGTGAACAGCCCGGCGAAGGGCTCGGCCACGCTCAGCATCCCCTGGTCTTTCAGAGCGCGGGTGATGAAGCGGGCGTAGAGCAGGTGCAGCACCGCGTGCTCGACCCCGCCGATGTACTGGTCGACCGCCATCCACTTGTCGGCGGCGGCCTTGTCGATCGGCTCGGCCGCATGCGGATTGGCGAAGCGAGCGAAGTACCAGCTCGAGTCCACGAAGGTGTCCAGCGTGTCGGTCTCGCGTTGCGCATCGGCGCCGCAGGACGGGCACTTCACATGCTTCCAGGTCGGATGACGCAGCAGCGGATTGCCGGGAACGTCGAAGGTGACGTCCTCGGGCAGCACCACGGGCAGCTGGTCGTCCGGCACGGGGACCGGTCCACAGGCCTGGCAATGGATGATCGGGATCGGGCAGCCCCAGTAGCGCTGGCGAGACACGCCCCAGTCGCGCAAGCGATAGACGGTGGCGCCCTGGCCTTGGCCCTGGGCTTCGACACGGCTGACGGCGGCGGCCTTGGCCTGCTCCACCGTCATCCCGTCCATGAAGTCGGAGTTGAAGATCTTCCCCGGGCCGACATAGGCCTCCGACCCGACCATGAAGGTGGCCGGGTGGGCGTCGGAGGGCAGCACCACCGGCTTGACCGGCAGGTGGTACTTGCGGGCGAAGTCCAGGTCGCGCTGGTCGTGGGCCGGGCAGCCGAAAATGGCGCCCGTGCCGTAGTCCATCAGCACGAAGTTGGCGATCCAGACCGGCAGCTTCCAGTCCGGGTCGAAGGGGTGAACCACGCTCAGGCCGGTATCCAGCCCCAGCTTCTCCCCGGCCTCGATCTCAACCTCGCTGGTGCCACCCGCGCGGCACTGCTTGATGAAGTCTGCGACCTTGGGATCGGCCGACAGCTGTTCGGCCAGCGGGTGGTCCGGGGCGATGGCCAGGAAGCTGGCGCCGTACAGGGTGTCGGGACGGGTGGTGTAGACCTCCAGCCCGCCTTCCAGGCCGGCCGGCGCAACGCCATCGAACGCCCAGGTCATCCGCAGGCCCTGGCTGCGGCCGATCCAGTTTTCCTGCATCGTCCGGACCTTCTCAGGCCAGCGGTCCAGGGTGCTCAATCCCTCGATCAGCTCGTCGGCATAGTCGGTAATGCGCAGGAACCACTGGGTCAGCTTGCGCTTCTCGACCGTCGCGCCCGAGCGCCAGCCCTTGCCGTCGATGACCTGCTCGTTCGCCAGCACGGTCATGTCGACCGGATCCCAGTTCACCGTCGCCTCGCGGCGATAGACCAGGCCACTGTCCAGCAGCTTCAGGAACCAGCGCTGCTGCTGGCCATAGTACTCGGGATCGCAGGTGGCGAACTCGCGCGACCAGTCGATGCTGGTGCCCAGCACCTTGAACGGCTCGCGCATGGCCGCGATGTTGTCATAGGTCCAGCCCTTGGGGTGGACGCCGCGCTCCATGGCCGCGTTCTCGGCCGGCATGCCGAAGGCGTCCCAGCCCATCGGGTGCAGCACCGCATGGCCCTGCGCCCGCTTATAACGGGCCACCACGTCGCCCATGGTGTAGTTGCGCACATGCCCCATGTGCATCCGCCCGGACGGATAGGGGAACATCTCCAGGACATAGAACTTGGGGCGCGGGTCGTCGTCAGCCGTGCGGAACACATCGGCGTCGGCCCAGGCTTTGCGCCACCTGGGCTCGGTTTCCTTGGGATTGTAGCGAGCCATGGCCGGTCTTTAGGGCGGCGGGGAACGGGGGGCAATCCTCCCCCTGCGCCCACGGAGAAGGCTAGCGTCTACTCTTCGCCGATGTTGGCAAGTCGAAGCTTGCGGGCGCGGTCGAGGATGGCGTTTTCCATGTCCACCTCGGTCTGGGCCGCCGTCGGGGCGTCGACCCAGGTTCCGCCCTGGTTGACCTGCTTGAAGACGGTCACGTTCAGGGCGTCGGCGCGCAGGCGGGTGTCGAGGATGTAGGCCGTGGCCTTGAACCGCTCGTTGGGGGTCTGCGGGTCGGTGTACCAGTCGGTGATGATCACGCCGCCGTAGGGGTCGGCCGAGGCCAGGGGCATGAACTTCAGCACGTCGAGGCTGGCGCGCCAAAGGTAGCTGTTGACGCCGATCTCCGTGCCCTTGGGGGCCTTCTTGCCGCCACCGATGCCCAGGAAGCCGCCGTTGCCGTCCTTGACCTGCTTGGGGCCGCTCGAGCCACAGGCCGCCAGGGCCCCCGCCAGAACCACCACCGCGCCCAACCTGAACGCCCCGCGCGCAAACCGCATGCCGTATCGCTCCAAATCGCCGCGCCGGTCCTCTTAAGGACGGCGCAAACCCTTCCAGATCGGGAAGGTGTCGCCAAGAGTTGCAGCGCAATTGCGGCGAACAGGCGTCCCACCCCCACGCATTTACGCTTCGGCGTTGCGTCTACATCATGGCCGCCGCCGGTCCAATGCCGAATCTCGTGGCCTTCCCGCCACAGGCGAGATGGGAATCGATCCGTGTTCACCAAGCCGCGTTGACCCAAAGTCGCCCAGATCGCTTATATAGTGGGAAGAGGAGCTGACGG
Source organism: Caulobacter sp. SLTY (assembly GCF_009905535.1). GTDB lineage: Bacteria > Pseudomonadota > Alphaproteobacteria > Caulobacterales > Caulobacteraceae > Caulobacter. The sequence continues at coordinate 54,651 of NZ_JAAALA010000014.1, forward strand.
CCTGGCCCCCAGGCGGACAAGTTCAGCTTGGGGCAGGGCTTTTTAGAGCAGGTTATGAGCAAGGCGCTTTACATGGCGGCGGCAACCGCGCTGATCCTCGTTGGATCGGCCGGGACGGCGCATGCCCAACAGAAGCCCCAGGCCAAGCCCGGCGAAGAGTTCCGCGTGCGCGGCGACTTCGACCTCCGCGACCGCAGCCTTGGCCCCAACCGCTCCGACCGCAGCCTGCAGTTCGACGCCAAGACGGGCAAATGGGGCGTCAAGGTCGGCCTCGGCTCTCCCGTCGGCCGCGAAGCCGACGCCAAGGACCTGGAAGCCGGCGCCTACTTCAAGGTCACCCCGAGCCTCCGTGTCGGCGGGGCCGTCGGCTTGGCTTCCGAGCGCGACAACCCGGTTCGCCGCCCCAACGAGCGCGATGAAGCGCCCCGGGTCCGGCTGGAAACGACCTTCAAGTTCTGATCCCCTCAGGGACACCGCACACTTTCCGTCATCCCGGAAGGCCGCGAAGCGGACTATCCGGGACCCAGGAGTGCGTGATCTCGCTATCCAACACAGCTTTGCGGCAGGTGACCTGCCACCCCTGGGTCCCGGATAAGCGCTGCGCGCTTTCCGGAATGACGGGATATCAGGACGGCCAACTCGCCAGCAGCGCCCTCAGCGCGGCCGCTGTCGCCAGCGGCTGATCGATCATCACGTGATGGTCGGCGTCGGGGATGGAGAACTTGACGATATCGTCCGGCAGTTCGCGCAACATGAAGGCCTTGGTGGCCGGGTACATCAGTTTCGACCGCTCGCCCCAAACCAGGGCCACGGGGCAGTTCACCTGGCTGAGCAGCTCGCCCAGGGCCGGCATGGTGAAATTGTGCCAGAGTTCCGGATCGAATTTCCAGGTCCAACCCACTCCCGAGCCGTCGGGCATCGGCGCCTGGCGGAGCGCCTTGCGGGCGATCCAATCGGCGACGAAATCGTTCTCGCAGGCTTGCGGCGGGGCCAGGCGAAAGCGGGCCAGGGCGCTGGGCAGATCGGCATAGACCTTGTTGGGGCCGTTTCGCCGGGGCGGGCCGTTCCACTGATGCTCCGGCGGATGGATGGTCGAATCCAGCATGACGACGCCGGCCAGCCGGTCACCGTTGTGGACGGCCGTGTAGAGGGTCGGAAAGCCTCCGAAGCTGTGGCCGACCACCCGGGTCTTGCCGCCGTCGGCCTCCAGCTGGGCGGCCTCGATGGCGCCCAGGATCTCGGCCATGAAGATTTCGGCGCTGTACCTGGGGCGCCAGTCGCTGTCGCCCATGCCCGACCAGCTGATCGCCGCCACCCGGTAGTCCTCGCTGAGCAGGGGGGCGATGAAGCTCCACCAGTCGGCGTGTGCGCCGTTGCCGTGCAGCAGCAGCAGGCCGGGCTTGCCCACTTCGCCCCAGGTCAGCAGTTCGATACTGGCGCCCAGCACCTCGAACCGGCTGCGCTCGGGCTCAACCGCCAGGGCGGCCGTGAACCAGGCCGGGGCCGGCGGGGTCTCGCCGTTGTAGGGGGCCAGGGGCGGAGGATGCTCCGGCCAGGCGCCGGGACCGTCAGCCACGGGCCGTCTCCATTTCCACGAACGCCTTCTCGCCGGGCCGCGGCGGGCGCGGGCCGATGGCCTTGAAAATCCCCGTGCCGGTCATGATCACCCGGTCGCCGGCCCAGATGCGGCCGCGAACGGTGAAGACATCGTCCTCTTCGGCTACCAACTCGGCCCGACCCTCGATCCATTCGCCCAGCTTGGCGCCCGACAGGAAGTCGCAGGTCAGCCGCACGGTGACCCAGTAGTGGCTGCGCGCCACGCTGATCACCCGCCCCCAGGCCATGTCGGCAAAGCTCATCAGCATGCCGCCGTGGCAGTTGGCCATGCCGTTGGTGTGGTGTTCCTCGACCCGGAAGGCCAGGGTGGCGCCGGTGTCGTCATGCTTTTCGTAAAGCGGTCCGATCTGGCGGCCGAACCCTCGGGTCCAGTTGAGGATGGAGTATCCCGGTGGGATATCGGCCGTCTGGGCCTCGGTCAGATCATCGGACATGACCTAAGCCTAACAAGCGTTTGAATGCGGCGGAAGCGGCAACTAAGGCTAACCGATGGTCGCTTTGGAAACATGAGCCGCGCCCGCGTCATCGCCTGCTGGATCCTTGGGCCGGCCTATGCCGCCTTCGGGGTGCTGCACCTCGTGGAAACGCCGGCCTTTCTGCCGATCATGCCGCCCTGGGTTCCGTATCCGGTGTTGGCGGTGCAGCTGACCGGCCTGGCCGAGATCGCCGGCGGCCTTGGCCTCCTGATCCCCGGGTTGCGGCGGTGGGCGGGCCTGGGGCTGGCGCTGTATGCGGTCGGGGTGTTTCCCGCCAACCTGCACCACGCCTTCAACGGCGTGCACGTGCCGGGCCTGCCGGACAGCTGGTGGTATCACGCGCCCCGTCTGGCGTTCCAGCCGGTGCTGGTCGTCCTGGCCCTGTGGGTCGGCGGATGGCTGAAGAGGCGGTGAAACCCGGGCATTTCCTGCCGCCACGTCACCCTTGCCTCGCCCCACCGGCGGCCTCAACCTGACGGCAAAATACAAGGGGAGACGTCGGTGAGCGCAGTCGAGACGGCAGGGGCGACACCGGTTGCGGCCGCCTTCAAACCCCCGATCCACGTCAAGTTCGCCTACGGTCTCGGCCAGGCGGTGCAGAGCGGCGGGTTCGACGTCGCCCTGCCCTTCACCTTTTTCTACTACACCCAGGTCCTGGGCCTGTCGGGCATCCTGACCGGCATCGCGGTGGGCCTCAGCCTCTGCGTCGACGCCATCATGGACCCGCTGGTCGGGTCGATCTCCGACAACATCCGCTCGCGGTTCGGGCGGCGTCTACCGCTGATGGTGCTCAGCATCCCGCTGGTGGCGCTGGGCTTCGGCCTGATCTTCTCCCCGCCCCAGGGGCTGGACCACACCATGCTGTTCCTCTGGCTGCTGGGCGCCTCGCTGCTGGCGCGCGGCGCCACCTCTCTCTTCAACGTGCCCTTCATCGCCCTCGGGGCCGAGATGTCGGACGGCTATATCGAGCGCTCGCGGATCGTCGTCTGGCGCACCCTGATCGGATTGGCGTCGGTCGTCGGGGTCATTCTACTGGCCTACAACGTCTTCTTGGTCCCGCCCAAGGAGCTGTTCAGGCTGGAGGGTTATCCGCCGTTCGGCTGGTCGGTGGCGGCGCTGCTGACGGTTTGCATGGTGCTCTGCTGCGCCGGCGTCGCCCGCTACGCCATGAGCCTGCCGCAGGCCGACACCACCGAACGCACGATGCTCAGCCGCCTGCCCGGCGAGGTGAAGGAGATCTTCTCCAACAAATCGTTCCGCATCCTGCTGTTCTCCTGCCTGCTGATCATGGTGGCGATCGGGGTCAACGGCACGACCGGGGCGCACCACAACACCTTCGTCTGGAAGATCGGCACCGAGGAGATCAAGCTGCTGACCTTCGTGCTGCTGATCGGCACGGTGATCGGCGTGCCCATGGCCCCGGCCCTGTCGCGCTGGTTCGAGAAGCGGTCGGTGGTGATGATCGGGGTCAGCCTGCTCAACCTGGTCTGGCTGGTGATGCCGATCCTGTGGGTCAGCGGCCTGTTCCGGCCCTCCGGCCCGGCGGCCATGCCGCCCCTGTTCGCCATGATGCTGGTGGCTGGATTCGGCATCGGTCTGGTGCTGGTCGCCTTCCCGGCGATGATGGCCGACGCCGCCGACGAGCATGAACTGCGCTTCGGCCATCGGCGCGAGGGTCTCTACTTCTCCGGCATCACCTTCGCGGCCAAGGCGGCCAGCGGCATCGGCGTGCTGTTGGCCGGCATCGGCCTGGACCTGATGGGCATGCCGGCCAAGGCCACGGCTGACATCGTGGTCGAGCCGGAGGCCCTGATCAGACTGGTGCTGGTGCATGGTCCCCTGGCGGCGGCGATCTCCTGCGTCGGGGTGGCGCTGCTGTGGCCCTACGCCATCAGCCGTCCCGTGCATGACGAGATTTCGCTGAAGCTTCGGGCCCGCCACGAGGGGCGGCAGGTCTAGTGCGCGTTTCGATCTAACGGCTCGGCCGGGTGACGACATAGGCGAACACCGCCAGCAGCAGCACCCCGACACCGCCGACGACCCATGGATTGCGATAGCTCACGGCCAGGATCGTCCAGCTGACCGCCATCATGGTTCCGGCCGCGATCTTGGCCGAGGTCGGAATCGCCTTCCGTTCTTCCCAGGCGATCAGCGACGGCCCATACCGGGGGTGCCGCCGCAGCTTTTCCGCCCACTCCGGCGAGCTGGCGCTAAAGGCCCACAGCGCCACCAGCAGGAAGGGCACGGTCGGCAGTAGCGGCAGGAAGGCGCCCGCTGCGCCAAGCCCCACCATCACCACGCCAAGCGATCGCAGCAGCAGCCGTCGGACGGGCCCGATCGCCGGCTTGTCCGCTGGCTTCGGCGGCGGGCCTTCGGGATCGGTCATTGGCGGAGGTCCTGGCGCACCCAAGCGCTATAGCAGACCTGTCCGCAGACGGTGATCGCCGCGGGCCCGAGAGTCCTTTCGACCTCAGCGCCCCATTCGTCGGCGCCGGCCGGAACACACCGCGCGCCCGGGCATTGGCGTCGAGCCAAGCCGCATCGGGGGTCAGCCATGCCGGATACCAGACACCACGCTCGCGTCCGATTGCTATCGCTGCTCCAGTCGAGCGGCTATCGCTTCGTCACGCCGAACACTGGGACAATCCGCCGGATGCACCGTCGCGGCCCGCCCGCGTCGCCGACGCTGCGCGACATCTTCGGCTGGTCGCTGCCGTTTCCCGAGGGGGCGTTGGACCCGGATTTCACGGAATCCCTCGAGGCTGCCGATGGGCTTGAGCGGACGCAGGCGGGCTTGCGCAGTCGGCTGCGGTGCTCCTCGGTCGGTGATCTGCTGTTCCTGCATTCGGCCTTTCCGACCGACGCGGCCGATTCCGTGTTCCTCGGCCCGGATTCCTACCGCTTCGCGAACCTGATCGAGGCGACCCTGATGGCCCGCACGCCGGAAGGACCGATCCTCGATATCGGCACCGGATCGGGGGTCGGCGGCCTTGTCGCCGGCGCCCGGTGTCCTGGATCGGCGGTCACGCTCAGCGACCCCAATCCGGCCGCCCTGGCCCTGGCCGCCGCCAATGCCGAGCACGCGGGCCAGACGGTTCAGCTCTGCGAGGCCAGGGGATACGACGCCGTCTGCGACGGCTTTGGCCTGATCCTCGCTAACCCGCCGTTCATCGCCGGCGGCTCGGGTCGCGTCTACCGGGACGGCGGCGACCTTCACGGGGCGCGGTTGTCACTCGACTGGGCCGTCGAAGGCATGACGCGGCTGCGTCCGGGCGGGCGGCTGCTGCTCTACACCGGCAGTCCGATCCTGACCGGCGGCGAGGACCAACTGGGACGCCTGCTCGCCGACGCCGCCAGGGAGGCGGGCTGCTCGCTCACCTACCAGGAGCTCGATCCGGACATTTTCGGCGGCGAGCTCGGGCGCGAAGCCTACCAGGATGTCGAGCGCATCGCCGCCGTCGGGGCCGTGCTCACCCGCCCGGCGTAGAGGCGTCCGCGATGGCCTCAACCGGCAGCGGCTGGTCGGCCGGGCGGCGGGTCGTCAGGTCGAGCCGGTCGCCGTTGGCCAGCACATGCATCCGCACGTCGAACATCGACAGGGCGCAGTCGGCCCGGCCCTCGGCGACATTGGACGCGGTGACCCCCGAGGCGTCGACCACATAGACCGCCCCGCTGCCCAGCACCTCGAAGGCGCCGCCGCGCAGCACGATGGCGGTATCCTCGTCGATGCCGATCCCCAGCACCCGCGGGCTCTGAGCCACCGCTCCCAGCAGCCGGCCGATACGGCCGCGCTCGGCGAAATGCTGGTCGATGATCACGTCCCGCACCAGCCCAAGGCCCGGCGCCATGTGGAGATCGCCCAGCCGATGGCTCTCCGAACTGGTCCCGCGCACCAGCATGGTGTCACTCATCACCGAGGCGCCGGCGGAGGTGCCGGCCAGGAAGCCGCCGCCCTGCCAGATCTCCCGGATGCGGGCCTCCAGGGGGGTGTCGCCGATCTGGCTGCTGATCCTCAGCTGGTCGCCCCCGGAGAAGAAGACCCCGGCCGCGTCGTCGAGCAGCGCCAGCTTGGCAGGATCGTGAGCCTCGGCCCGATCCTCGACATAGAGCTCGACCAGCTCGCCGACGCCCAGCCCCTCGAACCCCTTCTGGTAGGAGTCGAAATAGCCTTCAGGCGCGTGCGAGGCGATCGTGGCGATCACCAGCCGGCGGCTACGCGCCTCACGGGCGATGGCCTTGAGGATTCGGCGCTTACCCTCCTTGTCCTCGTGTCCGCCGATGATGAACAGGGGGCCTTCAGACATGGAGCAGCTCCGGGTTGGACGGCGGGGCCCGGAAATCGGGTTCGTAAGCCAGGATCTGGCGCCAGACGGCCTCGACCTCTGTGGGCATGATGACCACCAGGTCGCCAGGCCTGGCGGCGCGCAGGGCGGCGTCGACGGCGTCGTGCTCGCTGAGGTGTTGCTCGATATGGGCGGGGTCGGCCCCGGCCTGGATCGCGCCTTCGGTCAGCAGGGCGAGCACCGCCCCGGTCGGCCGGCCGCGACCGTCGGGCCGTTCGCGAAAGACGACGCGGTCGAGGATCTGGCCGGCCAGGGCGCCCATCTCGCGGATGTCCTCGTCCCGCCGGTCGCCCGGCATGCTGGCGACACCGATGACCCGGCCGTGGCTGGGCCGCATCCGGTCGAGCAGCGCGCCCAAAGCCCGGACCGCCTCGCCGTTGTGGGCATAGTCCAGGATCACCCGCACGCCGCCGACCTCATGGATGTTCAGCCGACCCGGGTTCTGTTCGTAGGACGAGCCGAACGCGGCCAGCGCCTCGCGCACCGTCGCGACCGGGACCTTCAGGCCATGGCCGGCCAGGACGGCGGCCAGGGCGTTCTGCACATTGAAGGCTGCGGCGCCGTTAAGGGTGGCGGGGATATCGTCGACGCCCATCACCTCGGTGCGCCTGGGGCCCTCCTGGATGACGATCATCCCGTCCTCGACCGAGGCTGTGATGCCGCCCGCGAGCAGATGCTTCTGCAGCAGCGGCGACATCGCCTCGCCGCCGGCCATGGTGAAATAGGCCACCCGCCCGCCGGCGTGGCGGGCCATCCGCAGGGTGTGGGGATCGTCGCCGTTGAGCACACTCAGGCCGCGCCGCGACACCGACTCGGTCACCACCGACTTGACCCTGGCCAGGTCCTCCAGGGTGTTGATGCCCTTTAGGCCCAGATGGTCCGCGGCGATGTTCAGGACGATCCCGACGTCACAGCGGTCAAAGGCCAGGCCCTCGCGCAGGATGCCGCCCCGGGCGGTCTCCAGCACGGCGGCTTCGACGGTCGGGTCGGCCAGCACCATCCGCGCGCTCCGGGGCCCGCTGGCGTCGCCGGCGACCAGCCGCTCGTCGTTCACGTAGACGCCGCTGGTGTTGGTCAGCCCGACGGTCAGACCCTGGCGGCGCAGAATGGCGGCGATCATCCGCCCGACCGTCGACTTGCCGTTGGTGCCGGTCACCGCCACGATCGGAATGCGGGCGCGGGAGCCTGCCGGATAGAGCAGATCAATCACCGCCTGGGCCACGTCGCGGGGCTTGCCCTCCGAAGGCGCCAGATGCATGCGGAAGCCCGGCGCCGCATTGACCTCCACGATCCCGCCCCCGGTCTCGCGAACCGAGCGGGTGATGTCCGGGGCGATGAAGTCGATACCGGCGACATCGAGACCGACGGTCAGCGCGGCGCGCCTGGCCATGGCGGCGTTGTCGGGATGGATGATGTCGGTGCGGTCGACGGCCGTCCCCCCGGTCGACAGGTTGGCCGTCGCCCGCAGCTGCACCGCCTTGCCACGCGGCGGCACGGTCTCGGCCGTCATCCCGACCCGGGCCAGCATCTCCTCGACGTGGGCGTCGATGACGATCCGGGTCATCACCGCTTCATGGCCGACGCCTCGGCGCGGGTCCGCATTCACCTGGGCGATCAGCTCGGCGATACTGTGCCGACCGTCGCCGACCACCTCGGCCGGGCGGCGCTCGGCCACCGCCACGACCTGGCCGCCGACGACCAGGATCCGATAGTCCCGGCCCGTGTAGTGCTGCTCGACGATCACCCGGCGCGAATGTGGGACGGCCTGCTCGAAGCCCCAGCGGACCTGATCCTCGCTACGCAGGTCCAGATTGACCCCGCGCCCGTGGTTTCCGTCGAGCGGCTTGACCACCACCGGCCCCTTGATCCGCTGCGCCGCGGCGACCGCCTCGTCAGCGGTCCGGACCACTTGGCCCTTAGGCACGGCAACTCCGACGCGGCCCAGCAGGGCCTTGGTCAGGCTCTTGTCCCCGGCCGTCTCGACGGCGATCAGCGAGGTCTCACCGGTGATGCTGGCCCGCAGGATCTTGCGCCGGGCGCCCCAGCCGAGCTGAACCAGGCTATACTCGTTCAGCCGGGTCACCGGAATCCGCCGCCGGCGCGCCGCATCGACCAGGGACTGGGTCGTGGGCCCGAAGGCCTCCTTTCGGATCAGGGCGGCGATCTCCGCGACCGCCATGTTCAGGTCGAACGGCTGCTCCAGCGCCTTGGGGGGAGGCGAGATCAGATCGAGTCCCTCAAGCCCCTGCAGGTCAGGCGGCAGCAAGGAATTGGCCAGATCCAGGGCGCAACGCCCCGCCAGGCGGCCGGCGGCCTCGGATCGATAGGAAAAGAGGATGTTGTAAACACCTGGTCGGCCTTTCACGGACCGGGTCTTGCCCCGGCTGGCCGGCGCCCCGGCCAGTGTCTGAAGTTCCAGCGCGATATGCTCGGCGATGTGGCCAAGCCAGGTTCCCTCCCGCAGCCGGCGAACGAAGCCGCCCGGCTGGCGGTAGCTGCAGCCATGGCGTTCCAGGCCCGGCAGTCGCGCCAGCAGCTCGTCCGCAAAATTTGGCAGCCGGTCCGACGGGAAGTCTTCCAGCGGACCCAGATCGACCATGATCCGGATCATCGGCCGGGTGCTGTAATAGTGAGGACCCCGATAGACGGCCGCCTCGAGCACCCGGATCATGCGGCCTTCCGATGCTCGACAATGATCGGCGCGTCCAATTGGGGCAGCGCCGCCTTGAGGATTCGGCGGATAACCAGGGCCGCGGCCTCTCGTTTGCTCCCGGCGCGGCCGCTTTCCAGCGGCGCTCCGGACAGATCGAAGGTCGCCCAACGCCAGCCGCCGTCGGCGGGCTCGATCGCGAATTTCGTCCCTGCTGTTGGCGCCATGACCGTCCGTCTCGCTTCCACTTGGCTTTCGAGGCGAGTCTGAACGGCGATCAGATGTTTAGGTTCCTAGGCCCGCGGGCCCGGAGGAGGGGAATTTTCCCCAACTTATCATAGGTTTATGTCGGCGCCGCGACCCTGGAACCGCCCGCCTTCTGGCGCGTATTGGCTGCTCTTGAGAGGATGGAGTCACCTGATGTATCCGCGCGACTACAACATCGCCGACGTGCACACGCCGGATATCTTTTCGGCGGAGGTCCAGCGGCGGCTTTCTCGCTGGAACCATGAGCGGCTCGCTGTAGGCAAGCCCAGTCCCCACTGGGAAGCAGACCTCGTCGAGGACTTTGAGATGCGCCGGCTGGAAGGCCAGTTCATCGAGGCCTTCCGCACCCAGGTCCATGACCGGGTCAAAGGCGTGCCGACCGATCCGGAGGGGTTCAACGCCTGGTTCGAGGCGCTCAAGGAAACCGGCCCGGGTCAGAACGATCCCCTGTTCCCCTGGCTGGCTGAGCAGGCCAGCCTGGAAGAGATGCGCTGGTTCCTCGAGCAGGAAGTCGCCGGCGAGGCGGGGTTCGACGACTTGGTCGCCTATACCCAGGTCAAGATGCCGGTCCGCGCCAAGCTGGAACTCGCGCGCAACTATTGGGACGAGATGGGCCATGGCGGCGCGCCGGGCATGCACGGGCCGATGCTCGACAAGCTGGCCCATGCGCTCGACCTCAAGCCGACGATCCCCACGACACTGGCGCCGTCCCTGGCGCTCGGCAACGCCCTGGTCGCCTTCGCCACCACCCGCCGTTACGCCTATCACGCGATCGGCGCGCTCGGCGCCGTGGAGCTGACCGCCCCCTGGCGTGCGGCCCATGTCGCCGAGGGGCTAAAGCGGCTCGGCGTCGGCAAGGAGCGACGCTACTTCGCCCTCCACGCCACCCTCGATATCAAGCATTCCGAGGCCTGGAACGCCGAAGTGCTGCGCCCGCTGGTCGAGGCCGACCCGGATTGCGCCCGTTATATCGCCGAGGGCGCGTTAATGCGCCTCGACTGCGGCCGCCGCTGCTACGAAGCCTACCGCGCCCACCTTCGGCCGGCCCTGGAGATGGCGGCGTGAGCCAGACTTAGACTGGCCAAGGCCAGCGGCCAGCTGTTCACCCGAAGGGCGATCCAAATTGTGTGTTTTGGAAACCCTGGCGCACCCGACACGATTCGAACGTGTGACCTCTGCCTTCGGAGGGCAGCGCTCTATCCAGCTGAGCTACGGGTGCCTGTATCCAGGGAAACGGGTCTCTACCGGAAAGGGGTCGTTTTCGCAAACAGCTATTCCGCGCCCAGCCAGATGAAGCGGGCCAGGCAGAGGGCGGCCAGGAGGTAGAGGAAGAGGTCGCCGAAGGGGACGCCCAGCAGGCGGCGGGTGAGGAAGCCCTCGGGTCGCGCCTCGTCGGGGCGTTCGGCCGGTTTGGGCCGAACCAGTTTCAGCACCGCATAGGCGATGATCCCCATGGCCAGGCCGTTGGCGATGGAGAAGGTCAGCGGGATCATGATCAGGGTCAGGAAGGCCGGGATGGCGACCTGGGGGTCGGTCCAGTCGGCCTGGGCCAGCGGGGCCATCATCAGGGCGCCGACGAGGATCAGGGCCGGGGCCGTGGCGGCGGCGGGAATGGCTGCGGCGAAGGGGACCAGCAGCAGGGCGGCGAGGAAGAGGACGCCGGTGGTCACGGCGGTGAGGCCCGTGCGACCGCCGGCGGCGACGCCCGAGGCGCTCTCGATGTAGCTGACGGTGGTGCTGGTGCCGGCGGCCGCGCCGACCATGGTGGCCAGGCTGTCGGCGACGAAGATGCGGTTGAGGCGCGGGATGGTCCCGTCGGGCTGGACCAGGCCGGCGCGGCTGGAGACGGCGACCAGGGTGCCCAGGTTGTCGAACAGGTCGACGAAGAGGAAGACGAACAGGATCTCGATCAGGCCGATGGTCAGGCCCTTGCCGTTCGGTCCGAGGCCGAGGGCGGCCGGGATGTCGGCCTGGAACAGGGTGGCGGTGATCACCGCCGGATCGAAGGGCTCGGGCTTGAAGACGACAAGGCCGAGCAGCCAGCCGAGTGCGCTGGCCGCCAGAATGCCGATCAGGATGGCCGCCCGCACCCGCCAGACCTGCAGTAGGGCGATCAGCGCCAGGCCGACGATCGCGACCAGGGCGGCGGGGCTTTTGAGGTCGCCCAGCGCCACGGTGGTGGCTGGGTGGGCCACGACGATACCCGCGCTCTTGAGGCCGATGAAGGCGATGAACAGGCCGATGCCCGCGGCGATGGCGGCATAGAGCGGCCTTGGGATGGCCCCGATGATCAGCTGACGCAGGCCCGCCAGGGTCATCAGCAGGAAGGCCGCCCCGGAGATGAACACCGCCCCCAACGCCGTCTGCCAGGGCAGGCCCATGCCCAGCACCACGGTGTAGGTGAAGTAGGCGTTCAGCCCCATGCCGGGGGCCAACGCGATGGGATAGTTGGCGATGGTCCCCATCAGGATCGAGCCGATCCCGGCCGCCAGGCAGGTGGCTGCGGCCACGGCGGCGACCGGCATGCCGGCCTGGCCCAGGATCGCCGGGTTGACCAGGACGATGTAGGCCATGGTCAGGAAGGTGGTCGCCCCGGCCAGCAGCTCGGTGCGTACGGTGGTGTTGTTTTCCGCCAGGCGGAAGAAACGGCTGATCATGACGGCCTCCCCGCGCCGAGTAGGAACGGGGAGGCCGAAACCGTCAAGCGCGCCGGTCAGAACACCAGGGCGCGGACTTCCTTCACATGCGGCAGAGCCTGAATCCGCGCCAGCAGGGCGGCGTCGGGCGCCTGGTCGACACCGACCAGGGCGATGGCGTCGTCGCCTGCGCCGACACGGCCGAGGTTGAAAGTGGCGATGTTGACCGCCGCCTCGCCCAGCATGCCGCCAAGCGCGCCGATGAAGCCCGGCTTGTCGAGGTTGTTGACGTAAAGCATGGCCGCGCCGAATGGGGCGTCCAGCTCCATGCCCTTGACCTCGATGATGCGCGGGATGCCGCCGATCACCGCCCCGGCGAACGACTTCTCGCCCGACTCCGTGCCGATGGTGATGCGGATCAGGCTGTCATAGACCGGCGACAGCTCCTGGCGGTTCTCCGACACCGTCACGCCGCGTTCCTTGGCGATGGCGGGGGCGCTGACCATGTTGATCTCGGCCAGCATCGGGCGCAGCACCCCGGCCAGGGCCGCGGCCGTCATCGGCTTGACGTTCAGCTTGGCGACCTCGCCGATGTAGGCGACCTCGATGGATTTCAGGCCCGGGTCCATCATCTGGCCGGCGAAGAGACCCAGCTTTTCGGCCAGGGCGACGAAGGGCTTCAGCTTGGGCGCCTCGTCGGCGGTGATCGAGGGGCTGTTCAGGGCGTTGGTGATCGCCCCGGTCAGCAGGTAGTCGCTGATCTGTTCGGCCACCTGCAGGGCGACGTTCTCCTGGGCCTCGGCGGTGCTGGCGCCGAGGTGCGGGGTGGCGATGAAGTTGGGGGCGCCGAAGAGGACGTTCTCAGGCCCGGCCGGCTCCTGCACAAAGACGTCGAAGGCCGCGCCGCCGATGTGGCCGCTGTCCAGGCCGGCGCGCAGGGCCGCCTCATCGACCAGGCCGCCGCGGGCGCAGTTGATGATCCGCACGCCCTTGCGGGTCTTGGCCAGAGCTTCGGCCGACAGGATGTTGCGGGTCTTGTCGGTCAGCGGAGTGTGCAGGGTGATGAACTCGGCCCGCTCGATCAGCTCGTCGATCTCGACCTTCTCGACACCCAGCTCGACGGCGCGTTCGGCCGACAGGAAGGGGTCGTAGGCGACGACCTTCATCTTCAGGCCCAGGGCCCGCTCGGCCACCAGGCTGCCGATGTTGCCGCAGCCGATCAGGCCCAGCGTCTTGTTGAACAGCTCCACCCCCATGAAGCGGTTCTTCTCCCACTTGCCGGCCTGGGTGGAGGCGTCGGCGGCGGGCAGTTCGCGGGCCAGGGCGAACATCATGGCGATGGCGTGCTCGGCGGTGGTGATCGAGTTGCCGAACGGGGTGTTCATCACCACGATGCCCTTGGCCGTGGCGGCAGGGATATCCACATTGTCGACCCCGATGCCGGCCCGGCCGATGACCTTCATCTTGGTCGCGGCGGCCAGAACATCTTTGTCGGCCTTGGTGGCGCTGCGCACGGCCAGGCCGTCGTAGTCCCCGATGATCTTCAGCAGTTCGTCTTTGGACAGGCCGGTCTTCACATCGGCCTCGACGCCGCGCTTGGCGAAGATTTCGACGGCGGCGGGCGAGAGTTTGTCAGCAATCAGGACGCGGGGCATGGGTGCCTCCTCGTGTGCGTATTGAAACGGAGTGTGGGTTCAGGCCGAGGCGAGTTCGGCGGAGACGGTGGCGAAGGCCCAGTCCAGCCAGGGGGTCAGGGCTTCGACGTCGGCGGTTTCAATGGTGCAGCCGCACCAGATGCGAAGGCCGGCAGGCGCGTCGCGATAGCCGCCGATGTCGTAGGCCGCCTTTTCCTTCTCCAGCAGGGAGGCCAGCTTCTTGGCGAAGTCGGCCTGGGCGTCGGCCGGCAGGGCGGCGATCGCGGGATCGACGACCTTGAGGCAAACGCTGGTATTGGAGCGGGTGGCGGGCTCGACCGCCAGGAAATCGACCCAGGGGGTCTTTTCCACCCAGGCCGCCAGGGCCGCGAAGTTGGCGTCGGCGCGGGCGTTTAGGCCTTTGAGGCCGCCGACATCCTTCGACCAGGCCAGGGCGTCGAGATAGTCTTGGACGCAGAGCATGGAGGGAGTGTTGATCGTGGCGCCTTCGAAGATCTCGGCGTTGATCTTCCCACCCTTGGTCATGCGGAAGAGTTTCGGCATCGGCCAGGCGGGGGTGTGGCTCTCCAGCCGCTCGACGGCGCGGGGCGAGAGGATCAGGACGCCGTGGGCGGCTTCCCCGCCGAGCGCCTTCTGCCAGCTGTAGGTGACGACATCGAGCTTGGCCCAGTCGAGCTTTTGGGCAAAGGCTGCGCTGGTGGCGTCGCAGATGGTCAGGCCGGTGCGATCGGCGGCGATGAAGTCGCCGTTCGGCACGCGGACGCCGGAGGTGGTGCCGTTCCAGGTGAACACCAGGTCGACGTCGGGGCGAACTTTGGTCAGGTCCGGCAGCCGGCCGTAGGGGGCGTCGAGCACCTCGACGTCGGGCAGCTTCAACTGCTTGGTGACATCGGTCACCCAATCCTTGCCGAAGGACTCAAAGGCGAGGAGCTGAACCGGCTTGGGGCCGAGCAGCGACCACAGGGCCATCTCGACGGCGCCGGTGTCGGAGCCGGGGACGATGCCGATCAGGTAGTCGGCCGGAACCTCGAGGATCTCGCGGGTCTGGTCGATGGCGCGCTTGAGGGCGGCCTTGCCGGGCTTGCCGCGATGCGAGCGGCCGAGGACGGCGTCACTCAAGTTTTCGGGGGTCCATCCGGGGCGCTTGGCGCAGGGGCCGGACGAAAATTCAGGGCGCGCGGGGCGCACTCCGGGCGTGGCCGGGGTCGTGGTCATAGCGATGTCTCCCATCCTCACAGATGGACTGGGCCTCGTTGGGGAGGCCTGGCCCGCCGGCCAGAGACCCGAAATTATGCGCCGCCGCAAGGGGAGATTTTCTGGTCCGGGTTGAAGGGGACTGGTTCGCCGCCTCGCTGGCCTGAATGGAGAGGTCTCGGTGGTCGCCCGGCGTACCTGTCCCCGGTGCGCCACGTCGGGGACAGGTACGCCGGGCGACGCCAGTGTTCTGCCGTTGCCGACGGCGCGGCGGCGAACCAGTCCCCGCTTCACGATCCGAAACCAGGATTGAGACGACACTGACCTCGACGCCCCCTATCACCCCGGCCATGACCGTTTCCGCCGCCTCTCCGCGCGCCGCGCCGCCGATCGTCGACTGGCTGGTGCTGGCCGCGCTGGTGATCGCCTGGGGGTCGGCGTTCGCGGTGCTGAAGATCGCGGTGCATGATATTCCGCCGGCCTGGAACACGGTGCTGCGGCTGCTGGTGGCCAGCATCACCCTGGGGGTGATTTGCGCGGCGCGGGGTGAGCGGTTGCCGCGACTTCTGCCCCGGCCGGACGTGGCCTGGGCCTGGTATTCGGCCTTCGGCCTGATCGGGCTGGCGGCGCCCTTCTTCCTGTTCGCCTTTGCCGCCCAGGGCCTGCCCAGCGCCATCAACGCCATCTGCAACGGCTGCTCGCCGCTGTTCACCGCCGCCCTGGCCCATCTGATGCTGGCCGACGACCGGCTGGACCTTCGCCGGGGCGCCGGCGTGGCGCTGGGCTTCGTCGGTCTGGTCGTGCTGGTCTGGCCTCGGGCGGCGACGGGCGGGGCGGTCGAGGGCCTGGCGCTGGGCGCCGCCATCCTCGGCGGCCTGCTTTACGCCGCCTCCAACATCATCACCCGCAAGGCGCCGCCGCTCAGCTCGACGGCCAGCGCCCTGCTGATGGTACTGACCGGCCTGGTGTTCGCGGTGGTCGGGGCCTTCGCCACCACCCCTCTGCCGCCCATCCCGCCGCTGAAGGCCTTGGCGGCGGTGACCGCCCTGGGTGTCTTCTCCACCGCGCTCGGCAGCGTCGGCTACGTCTGGCTGGTCCAACGGCGGGGGCCGGTGTTCATGAGCATGTCGATGTACCTGGCCCCGCTGTGGGCGACCCTGGTCGGGGTGGCGCTGATGGGAGAGCGGCTGGGCTGGACCACTTTTGCGGCGCTCGGCCTGATCCTGATGGGCGTGGGCCTGACGACGTGGCGGTCAAACCGCGGCGGGTGAGGCGTCCAGTCGGGCTGCTTCCGCCTTCTGGGCGGCCACCCGGCGGCGCCAGGCGGTGGCGGTGCCGAAGGCGATGCACAGGAGGATGCCCATGGTAACGGCGTTGTTCACCACGCCGTGGAAGAAGTCCGGCTTCTTCTCGCCCAGCATGTACCAGGCATGCAGCGTGAACTGGACCGCCTGTAGCAGCATGGCCCCCCCCAGCCACAGGCTGGCGTAGCGCACGGCCAGGGCCAGGAAGCCGGCCGCCAACAGAAAATCTCCGGACAGAAACGCCAGGGTGCGCCATTCGTCGCCGAGGAATCTCGCCACCAGGAAGGCGTAGAGCGCCCCCGCCCCGACCAGCCATCCGGCCCAACGCTCCGCAACGCCGCCTTTCCACACGGAAAAGAGGACGGTTGCCAGAATGGCAACCCATACGATCAGGACAAGGATATAACTGGGCATGTCTGTGTCAGGCTCTAGGCTGAATTAGGCATGACACCAGTTAAACTATCGCAACCTTGGTTGAACGGAGCCCGGCAAGTCGCGGCATAACGTCGATTTGTCGCACAGCCGAAATATTTGCTGCATCTGCAATCAACGGGGCTCGACGAAAGCGCCCGGCAGACGACTGT
Organism: Caulobacter sp. SLTY; assembly: GCF_009905535.1. Lineage (GTDB taxonomy): Bacteria > Pseudomonadota > Alphaproteobacteria > Caulobacterales > Caulobacteraceae > Caulobacter. Next base: position 71,377 of record NZ_JAAALA010000014.1, read on the forward strand.
CAAAAGGAAAAGGGCGCGCCGACCTTTGGCCGGCGCGCCCCAAACTTTCGAACCCGGAGGTCGGTTTAGCCGACGTCGCGCAGGAAGCCCTTCGGCTTCTCGTCCGGCTCCGGCTTGTCTTCCACGCCGATCAGCTTGGTGCGGATGCCGACGCGAAGCTTCAGCTCGGCCATCTCGTTGTGCATGCCGACGATGGCGGTGCGGGCTTCGGCCAGGGCGGCGATGGCTTCCACCAGCTTGGCCTGGGCCGAGTCGCCGGTGACGGCGGACAGCTTCAGTTGAGCGCGGGCCTCGACAGCGCCGGCCAGGAGTTCGGCCGCTTCGACCATGGCCGCATCGATGGCCTTTTCGGTCGAGAACAGCTTGGTGGCCACACGCTGCGCCACAAATGCCTTATCCACTCTACCCTCCATTGAAGCCGTTAATGGCTTAGTAAGGATAGTAAACCAAATCTTAACGTCCTCCAACGTGAATCAAGGGTTAATTTGTCGCATCGCGAACATTCGCGCTGGAAGCGAAGCGTTAGGAAGATTGCGCGATAACGCCCGGGAAACGGGGCCAAGAACTCGGGCAAATGCAGCAACCGACGTCATCGCAGGAGACGGCTCACCACGCGCCCTTCCAGGCGCGGATCGCCAGCGTCGCGCTGGTGACGACCCTGGCCGTCTTGCTGGTGGCATGCGCCAGCTTCCTGTTCCAGCAATGGTCGGTGGCCAAGCAGCAGACCAGCAACACTCAGCAGCTGCTGGCCAGCATCATGGCCAATGTCGCCGCGCCCTCGATGGCCGACGGTGATGTGGTCGCGGCCCAGGCCGCCGTCGAGGCGGCCGCCAAGCCGGAATCGGTGGTTTCGGCCCGGCTGATCGACCCTCAGGGACGGGAGGTGGCCGCCAAGACCGACTCCGACCTGACGGCGACCAAGACCCTGGTCCAGCCGGTAATCTTCCAGGGCCGCAAGGTCGGCGAACTTCGGATCGGGGTGACCGACCCCAGCCTGGCGAAGATGCTGCCCCGCTTTCTGGCCCTGACCATGGCGCTGTTCTTCGGGGCGGCGGGCGCGGCCCTGTTCCTGTCCCGGGGCCTGGCCCGGCGGATCACCGCCCCGGTCGACCGACTGTCGCGGGCCATGGAAGAGGTCGCGGCCAGCGGCCAGTTCAAGCCGGTCGCCGAGAAGGCCACCGACGACGCCCTGTTCCGCAGCCTGGCGGGCAGTTTCAACCAGCTTCTGGCCAAGTTGAAAGCCAACGACGCTGACCTGCGCCACACCCTGGACGAGTTGGTCGTGGCCCGCGACGTGGCCAACAGCGCCAACGTCGCCAAGAGCCAGTTCCTGGCCAACATGAGCCATGAGATCCGCACGCCCCTGAACGGCGTGCTGGCCATGGCCGATGTCATGAGCCGGGGCGAGCTGGACGGCCGACAGCGCGAACGCCTCAGTGTCATTCGCGAGTCGGGCGAGCTGTTGCTGGCCGTGCTCAACGACGTGCTGGACCTGTCGAAGATCGAGGCCGGCAAGCTGGAGCTGAAGCCCGGCGACTTCGACCTCGAGGAGCTGGCCGAGGGTTGCCGCCGCGCCTTCACGGTGTTGGCCCAGGAAAAGGGCCTGCGCTTCGACCTGACCGTCGAGCCGGACGCCGCCGGGGCCTGGAAGGGCGACCGCGATCGGCTGCGCCAGATTCTCGGCAACCTGCTCAGCAACGCGGTGAAGTTCACCGTCGAAGGGGCGATCGGCGCCCGGTTCAGCCTGAACCCGGCCGGCGGGCTCCGTCTCACGGTGGCCGACACCGGCATCGGCATCGCCCCTGACAAGCTGCCGACCCTGTTCGACAAGTTCGTCCAGGCCGACAATTCCAGCACCCGCGAGTTCGGCGGCTCCGGCCTTGGCCTGGCCATCTGCCGCGAGCTGGCCCAGCTGATGGGTGGCCAGATCGTCGCCCGCAGCGCGCCGGGCGAGGGGTCGACCTTCGTTGTCGATCTGCCCTTGGCCCGGGGTGAGGCGGTCATCCCCGCCGCCCTGCCGCAGGACGAGGTCGAGGCCGAGGGCGGCCGGGCGCTGCGTATCCTGGCGGCTGAGGACAACCTGACCAACCAGAAGGTGCTGCGCGCCGTGCTCGACCCACTTGACGTCGACCTGACCATAACCCCCGACGGCCAGTCGGTGGTCGAGGCCTGGCGCACCGGCGGCTTCGACCTGATCCTGATGGACATCCAGATGCCGGTGATGGACGGGGTCGAGGCGACCGAGACCATCCGCGCCGAGGAGCGCCGGGCCAACCTGCCGCGTATCCCCATCCTGGCCCTGACCGCCAACGCCATGACCTACCAGGTCGAACAGTACCTCGCGGCCGGCATGGACGGCCACGTCTCCAAGCCGATCGAGCTGCAGCGACTGTATGTCGCGATCGAACAGGCTCTGGCCGGCGTCAGCGAAGCGACCTCGAATACCGGCCAGGCGGCGGTCGCCTAGTTTTCCATTCCTGAACGCCAGACAACGAACCGGTCAGAACCGTTTCAGGCGCCGGGTGTTTAACTGTCCTCAACGTCGTCCACCCCACCTCCCGGCGGCGTGCTCAAGGAAGGACAAACCGATGAAAAAGATCGCTATTGCCATCGTCGCGGCGTCGGCCCTGGCCGCCACCGCCGCCCCCGCCCTCGCCGCCCCGTGGCAGAACATCAACCAACGCCAGGCCAACCTCGATCGTCGGATCGACCAGGGCGTCCGCACCGGCGCGCTGAGCCGCCGTGAAGCCGCCAACCTGCGCCTAGAATTCCGCGGCATCGCCCGCCTCGAAGCCCGCTACCGGGCCACCGGCGGCCTGCAACAGTGGGAACGCCGTGACCTCGACCGTCGCTTCGACGTGCTGAGCGCCAAGATCCGCTACGAGCGCCGCGACCGCGACGGCCGCCGCTACTAGGGATCTGAGAATACGGGCCGCCGCGTACCTCCCCCTCCAAGGCGGCCCGTCCGGCGCCCCCGCTCCCCACGGAGCGGGGGCGTTTTACTGTTCAGAGCCTGAGTTGGCTCTCGATCACCGTCACCGCTTTGCCGCGCAGCATCACCCGGTCGCCGACCAGCTCGCAATCCAGGTCGCCGCCCCGGCCTGGATAGGCCTGGTGGAAGCGCAGGCGGCCCCGGCCCAGCCTTTCGGCGAACAGGGGGCTGAGGATGCAGTGGGCCGAGCCGGTCGCCGGGTCCTCCGGGATGCCGGAGCCGGGGGCGAAGAAGCGGCTGACCACGTCGTAGGGCGAGCCCTCATCCGCCAGCGCCGCCACCGCCAGGTTGCCCCGTCCGCCGGTCGCCTCGCCCACGATGGTGTTGATCGCGGCGAGATCGGGGGTCAGGGCGCGCACCTGCGCCTCGCTGCCCAGCACCGCGACCAGATAGCTGGCGGCCCACACCTCCGCCTGGACGCCGCCAAGGGCCTCAAGCAGTCCGCTCGGAGCGGCCGTGGGTCTGGGCGGGTTGGCCGGAAAGTCCATGGCGTAGAGGTCGCCCTCGCGGCTCACGGTCAGCACCCCAGATTTGGTCTCAAAGGCGACCTGCGGCGCGTCCAGGCCCAGTTCCGCGAACAGCATATGGGCCGAAGCCAGGGTGGCGTGGCCACACAGCGGCACCTCCAGCGCCGGGGTGAACCAGCGCAGGCCGAACCGGGCCGCATCGTCGGTCTTCAGCAGAAAGGCGGTTTCGGCCTGGTTGTTCTCTGCCGCCAGGGTCTGCATCCAGGCCTCGTCCGGCCAGGCGTCGAACGGCGCGACCACACAGGCGGGATTGCCCTTGAACGGGGCGGCGGCGAAGGCGTCGATGGTCCACTGGCGCATGGGGGCTCCCTAGGGCTCGAGGATCTTGATTTCGGGCCAGCGGGCCTTGGCCGAGGCGGTGGTCTTGGGCCAGCCCTTGGCCAGCGGCCGGTTCGGATTGGGCCGCAGGGTCATGGCGAAGACGTCGTCCAGGCCGAAGGGGGCCTCGATGGTCAGGCGGTCGTCCTTCTCCAGCCGGATGCCGACACTGAAGGCCGGAGCGACGAACCGCGACAGGGCCTCGGCGCTGTTCGACAGGGGGGCGTAGGGCTCGCCGAAGTGGTCCTCGAACCACAGGTGGACGCGGGCCTGGTTGCGGACTTCCACCAGTTCGTTCAGCGGCGGCGGAAAGTGACCGGCGGCCTGCTTGATGAAAACGTCCTCGGCCTCGTAGCTGGTGTCGGGGTCGAAGTAGACGAGGTCGTAGTCCCGCACCCCGTAGTCGGCCTCGCGGCCGGTCAGGTGGTTCCAGACCCGCTGGTAGACAGCGCCCGAGACATAGAGCCAATCGGGCAGGTCGAGATCGCGGGCGTGATGGAGCGCCGTCATAAGGGTGGGAGCGGCGCGGACGATCTCTTCTAGGCGGGCGTTCAGCATGGTCGGCCTTTGCGAGCGGGCCGACTGTCTTCGTCGATTCTCTAGCGGATTCCCAGTCGCACCTTGGCGTCCGCAACGACGGCGGCCGGTGTGGCCAGAGCCGGCGAGGTCAGGGGTTTGCCGCAGGCATGGGAGATGGTGGAATAACCCACCGTCCCTGGCGTGGCGGCGATCAGGACACCGCCCTGGCGATTGGTTTCGCCGATGCTGCCGTCCGCCTCGAGGCCGTCCATCCGGTAGTCCTTCTCCTCAAACGTCGTGCACCGGGCTTCGGACCAGGTGATCCAGGCATGCCGAGCCATCCGGCCCTGCTGCGGCGTGCGATAGAACCTCAGCGTGCGATAGGTGACCAGGTCGCCCTGCCGCCGTATCGTTCCGGTGTCGAGGTAGCTCACAAAGCCCTGCGTGGTGCTGTAGTGCCGCCACTGGCTGGCGGTCTGAGCCGGGACGGCGGAGACTGTCAGGGCCAGGATCGCCAGACCGATGGCGGGCGCGACGACCGGGCGAGTTTTCCTGGCGGTTCTCATGTCGGGCACACTCGCAGGCCATGGCGGGGCCGACATCCCCAGGAAATGGGGGTTCAGGGCTCCAACATCGCCAAACCATCCGCAATCGCCTCGTCGCGCGTGCGGGCGGCCATCGGGTCCATGGCCATCGACCCGCAACCGAAGGCGGCCAGCCGCTCCCCGACGGTGCCCTGGATGGCCGGCTCGCGGAAATCCTCGGTGATCGGGAAGAGGCCGACGCTGGTCCCGGCGGTGTCGAGGTTCTCGACGCTGAGGATCTTGAACCGGGTGGTCTCGCAGTCGAACCGGTAGTTGACGATCCGGGCCCGCACCGTCTTGCCGTCCAGGGTCAGGGGCGGGTCGTAGATTTTCATCTCGCGGACGGTGGCCTCGCGGTCGTCGCCGGCGATGGCGTCCGGATCCGCATAGGAGGCATGGCCGTTGGCCTTGGCTATGGCCAACCAGGTTTCCGCCGAAGCGGCGGTGGGAACCAGGACCGCGAGCGCGGCCAACGCAGCAAGCATGCGCATGAAAACCTCCCGACTTGGGGGAAGCAAAACATGGGCCGGCCAGGCCGTCACCGCGCAAGTTGTCGCGGTTTTCTAAGAGGTTAAGGGCGCCTATCGCTTGCGCAGCGGCCAGCCGTGATCGAGCGGCCCGTGGCCGCTTCCCAGCCCCGGCGCGGTTTCGATGGCCCGGTGGACATAGTCCCAGGCGCGGGCGACGGCGGCGGTGAGCTCCATCCCCTGGGCCAGGCCCGCGGCGCACGCACTCGCCAGGGTGCAGCCTGTGCCGTGGGTGTGGACGGTGTCGATCCGCTCGGCTTCGAAAGCGGTTTCGCCCTCGGGCGTCATCAGGATGTCGACAAGCCGCTCGCCGGCCACATGGCCGCCCTTCATCAGCACCGCCTTGGCGCCCAGCCGCAGCAGCGCCTCGCCGGCCCGGCGCAGATCGTCGGTGGTGGTTGCGGGAAGACCCGTCAGGGCCTCGGCCTCCGGCGCGTTGGGGGTCAACAGGGCGGCGCGGGGGATCAGCTCGGTTCGCACCGCTTCGACAGCCCGGGCGTCCAGCAGGGAGGCCCCGCCCTTGGCGATCATCACCGGGTCGATCACGGCGGGGACGCCGGCGGCGCTGTCAATGATCCGGGCGGCCACGGCGACCGTCGCCGCATCGCCCAGCATGCCGGTCTTGAGGGCGTCGGCGCCGATATCGTCCAGCACCGCCCGCGCCTGGGCCTCGACGAACTCCAGGGGGATGGGGTGCACGCCGGTGACCCCCAGGGTGTTCTGCACGGTGATGGCGGTCACCGCCGTGGCCGCATAACCGCCCAGCATGGTCACGGCCTTGATGTCGGCCTGCAGGCCCGCGCCGCCCCCGCTGTCGGAGCCGGCGATGATCAGGACGCGGCCCCTCACTTGCGCTTCCTCAAGGTCGGGCTGTCGAGGTCGAGCTCGGACAGGTGGATGACCTCGGCGTTCGGCAGGGCCTTCTTCAGGCTTTCGCCGAACAGCTTGCCATCGCCCACCACGATCACGCTGGTCTCGCCGGGCTTCAGCACCTGGGCGGCAAAGGCCCGGACCTGCTCGGGCGTAACCGCCTCTATCCTTGCCGTGTAGACCTTGATCTCGCCCAGATCGATGCCGTAGGCGGCCAGGGAGCCCAGGGTGCTGGCCAACCCATCGGTGGTCGCCAGCGCCCGGCCGAAGCTGCCGATCAGCACCGACTTGCGGGCGGCCATCTCGTCCGCGGTCGGCGGGGTGGTTCCCAAACGCCCCATCTCGGCCCGCAACAGGTCGGCGGCCTCGCCCGCAGTCTCGTTCTTGGTGGAGGTGGAGGCGGAGAAGCCGCCGCTGCCCTTGCGCACCGACAGGGAGGAGCCGGCGCCGTAGGCCAGTCCCCGCTTGATGCGGATTTCCTGGTTCAGCCGCGAGCTATAGCCGCCGCCCAGGACGTTATTGGCCACCAGGCCGGCGTAATAGCGGGGGTCGTCGCGGGTGATCGCCCGCTTGGCGACGATCACGCTGGCCTGGCCGGCTCCGGGCATGTCCACAATGATGATCCGGGGTTGCGAGGCGGCGGTGACCGGCGGCGCCGGCGGCAGCCTGTCGGCCGGGGCCTTCCAGGCGCCGAAGGCCTTTTCGGCCAGGGCGAAGCCGCGCTCCGGGGTGATGTCGCCGGCGATCACCAGCACCGCGTTGTCGGGCCGGAACCAGCGCTTGTGGAAGGCGGCCAGGTCGTCGCGGGTCAGGGCCTTCAGGGTAGTCGGCGTGGAGATATCGCCGAAAGGGGTGCCGGCCCAGACGGCCGGGGCCACCACATAGCCGGCCACCGAGCCCGGCTCGCTGAGCGAGACCTGGAAGCCGTCGATGGCCTGGTCGCGGACGCGGTCCAGTTCATCGGCCTCAAAGGCGGGGCGCAGAGCCACGTCGGCCATCAGCCCGATGGCCGGGTCGAGGTTGGACGACAGCACATTGAGGGTCACAGAGGTGAACTCCGAGCCGCCGCCGGCCGACAGGTCGGCGCCCAGCGCCTCGGTCTGGGCGGCGATCTGGGTGGCGGTCTTGCCGCCGGCCCCCTCGGTCATCAGGTCGGCGGCCATGCCGGCCAGGCCCGCCTTGCCGTCGGGATCGAAGATCGAGCCGGCCCGCACCGTCAGGTCGACGGTGACCAGCGGCAGGTCGCTGGACCGGGCGACAATGACCCGCAGCCCGTTGGGCAAGGTCTTTTCGGACGCCGTGGGCAGCACCGGGGCGATCGGCTCGCCCAGGGCCGGCGGCTTCTCGCGCTCGCCCTCGGGCCGCAGGGTGACCCGCTGGCCCGTAAACGGGCGGCTGGGAACCGCGGTCGCCGGGGGCGCAGCTTCGGCCTGGCCGGCCGGCCGCTGGCTTTCGTCGAGATAGCGGATCACCACCATCCGCTCCGGATCCAGGTACTTCACCGCCACCCGCTGGACGTCGGCGGCGGTCACCGCCTCCAGTTCGGCGATGCCGGTGTTGGCCTTGTCGGCGTCGCCCTCCAGGAGCAGGGCCCCGCCCAGCACGCTGGCCCGACCCTCGATCGTCTCGCGCTCGCGCACGGCCCCGGCGATCATCTCGCTCTTGGCTTCGGCCAGTTCGGCAGGCGTCGGCGGGGCGGCCCGTACCTTGGCCACCTCGGCCATCAGGGCCTTCTCGCCCTCGTCCAGCGTCTTGCCGCCGGCCATGATCGCGCCGACGTAGAACAGGCCCGGCTGGGCGTTGAGCTCGGCGGTCGAGAAGGCGGTCTGGGCCAGCTGCTGGTCATAGACCAGGCTGTTGTACAGCCGCGAGGACTTTCCCCCCGACAGGATGGCGTCCAGAACCATAAGCGGCGCGGCGTCCGGATGGGCGGCGCGGGGCGCCTGCCAGGTAATGGCGATGGCCGGCAGCGACACGTTGGGCGCATAGCCGGTGACCGTTTTCGCGCCGGTTCGGGCCGGCTCCTCCACGGTGACCCGCCGCAGGGGCGTGGCGGGCGTCTTGATCGGCCCGAAGTATTTGTCGACCCAGGCGTCCAGCGCCGCTTCGTCGAAATTGCCGACCACGATCAGGGCGGCGTTGTCCGGCCGATAGTAGTCGGCGTGGAAGTTCAGCACGTCATCGACGGTGGCCGCGTCCAGGTCCTCGATCGAGCCGATCACCGGCCGGCGATAGGGATGGACGCTGTAGCTGGCCGAAGGGATCAGCAGGGAGACGAACCGGCCGTAGGGGTTGGACAGCACCCGGCTGCGCAACTCCTCCTTCACCACGTCGCGCTCGGAGGCGAAGCCCGCCTCATCGATCACCAGCGAGCCCAGCCGCTGGGACTCCGCCCACAGCAGCCGCTCCAGGTGATGGGCCGGGGCCACCTCGTAGTAGGCGGTCATGTCGTCGGCGGTGAAGGCGTTGTTGAAGCCACCGACGTCCTCGGTCATCCGGTCCAGGGTCTCGGCCGGCATGTCGCGGGTGGCCTTGAACATCAGATGCTCAAACAGGTGGGCGAACCCGGTCCGCCCCTCCGGATCGTCCTTGCCGCCGACGCCGTACCAGACCTGCACGGTGACGTTGGGGGTCGTGCGATCGACCGAACTGATCACCTTCAGGCCATTGGGCAGGGTCCGCTCGCGGAACTTGATCGGCGGGGCGCTGGGCTTGGCCTGGACCTGGGCGACAGCGACCGGCGCGATAGCCACGCTGGAGGGAACGGCGGCCAGCAGGGCCAGGGCCAGGATCTTGGCGGGGAGGTTCAACACGCGGCTCCTTGAAGGATCGCGAGCTTTAGCATTGGCGGGCAACGGGGACGACGAAAAGAGTTCGCGTCGGACAGCACCCCAGAGGCGGTGCGACTAGAGCCGTGCCCACGAAAAAGGGCGGCGCCTTTCAGCGCCGCCCCTCTTGAAGACCTGCGTCTAAGCCTTTGCGGCTAAGGCGCCCGGCCTCTGACCAGGTTCATGACCAGCGAGACCACGAACAGAGCCAAGAACACGAAGAACAGAATCTTCGCGATGTCTACCGCAGCGCCAGCGAGACCGCCGAAGCCAAGAACTGCCGCGACAAGCGCCACGACAAGGAAGATAAGCGCCCACCTGAGCATCTTGGAAAACCTTTCCTCTGATCGGGGCGCGAAGACGTCGCGCCGTCGATTGTGAGAACGGCCTTCTTTCTTACAGGTTCCCGTTATTTCGGCGCCGGATAACGATATCCTTCACCGTCGCCCTTGGCGGCCGCCAACTGGCGTTCGGCAAAGGCCCAATTGGCCGCCTTGTCGAACCAGGCTTCGAGGAAGCCTTTCCGGTTGTTCTGGTGGTCGAGGTAGTAGGCGTGCTCCCAGACGTCGCAGACCAGCAGCGGGAAGGCCTTGTCGTCGCTGATCGGCGTCTCGGCGTCGTGGCTGGGGATCACCGCCAGCTTGCCGTCCTGCCAGACCAACCAGGCCCAGCCGGAGCCGAACTGGCCGACGCCGGTTTCGACGAACTTGGCCTTCAGCGCTTCCAGCCCGCCGAACGCCTCGATGGCGCCGGCCAGGTCGCCCGCCGGGGCGGCCGGGGAGGGGGTCATGCATTCCCAGAAGAAGCCGTGGTTCCAGGCCTGGGCGGCGTTGTTGAACAGCTTGCCGGGGCCGGCGGCCTTGACCACCGCCTCAAGGCTTTCAGGGCGCTCGCCCTTTTCCTCGAGCATCTTGTTGAGGGTGTCGACGTAGGTCTTGTGGTGCTTGCCGTGGTGGAACTCGAAGGTCCGGGCGGAGACGACCGGCTCGATGGCGTTCTTGGCGTAGGGAAGATCGGGGAGGATGAACATGATGCGCGCCTCGTACTGTTTGAATAGAACGACGTGCGGCGCCGGAGGCCGGCGCCGCGCCACCTGCTGAACGCGCAGGAGGGATTAGGGTTTGGACCGGGTATCCATGAAGCCGCGCACAACGGCGCTGATCAGGGCCGGATTGCGGATGGCGTAGACGCCCATCGCGATAGCCGCCCCGGCCGACAGCAAGGGACGGTCCTTCACCACATGCAGCAGCACCTGGACCATGTCCGGCTGCCCGCCCGCCTGCTGGCTGGCCTGGGCTTCCTCGGCCTTGCGGCGGTGGTCGCCCTCCATCCTGCGGGCGGCGATCATGGCAATGATCGCGGCCAGAAGGGCCGCCGTCCCGGCCACCACCGCGCCCGCGCCGGCCGCGCCCCAGTGGGGCTCGACCAGCGCGTAGACGGTGAAGAACACCGCCACGATGGACACGAAGACGGCGGCGACTACCGCCGCCGCCGTCGCCAATGCCGCAAGCGTGCGTTCGACGATCAACGCCGGTCGCCGCGGCCGGCCAGGACCAGGCCGAGCAGCAGGCCGACGCCCACCGCCGCGAGGGTGGCGGTGATCGGCTTTTCCTTGACCCGCTCGGAGACGTAGCGCTGGGTCACATCCAGCTGATGGCTGGCCGTGTCGGCATAGGTGCGGCTCTGGGCGCGGAAGGTCTCGAGGCCTTCGCGGATCGCCACCTCGGCGCGGTTGGCCGCCTCGGTGATGCTGGACTTGGCCGCTTCCGCCGCCTCGGCAAAGCTCTTTTCGGCATGGCTGGCGGCGCTCTTCAGAGCGGTCTTGGCCTTGGCGGCCTCGGTTTCGGCGCCGGTGGGCACGTTGGTCATGGGATCACTCCGCTAGGGTTCGCACCCCGGACCCGGGGCGTCGTCGATGACGCCCCGACAACGTCGGGGTCACGGCCTGGTTCCAATGTAGGATACCAGACCTCTACGCGCCACCGCTCGCTTAGTGCGTGAATGCGGACTATGGTGCCCAGATGAGTAAAAATGTCGCACCCGACGCGGCAATGACCGAGGAGGATCGGCTGGCCGTCCTTCGCGGCCTCGGCGCGCTGGACAGCGAAGCCGATCCGCATTTCGACCGGGTCACGCGGCTGGCCGCGGCCCTGTTCGGCGCGCCACGGGCCGCCATCGTGCTCGTCGACCGCGACCGGCTCTGGCACAAGTCGATCATAGGCCTGCCCAGGCGGGAGTATCCCCGCGCCGGTTCCCTGGCCGATGTGATGATCGCCCGGCGAGAGGCTCTGATCAGCGGCGATATCGGCAAGGATGCGCGATTCGACGACGTCCGCGATTTGCTGACCCAGGTCGATGTCACATTCTACGCCTGCGCCCCCCTGACGACGCACGACGGGGCGGTGGTGGGGCTGTTGGCCGTGGGCGACCCTGAACCCCATGCCGACGGGACAGACGACCAGCTGGCCGCGCTGAAGGATCTGGCCGACATGGCCACCGATCATCTGATGGCCGACGCCCACCGGCTGGCGGTCGAGCGCGGCCGCCGCCTCGACCGGCAGCGCCGAGACCTGGCCCTGGAGGCGGCGGGCCTGGGCGAATTCGAATGGGACCTGGCCGACGACCGGATGGTGGTCAACGACCAGATGAAGACCATGACGGGCCTGACCCGCGACAGCGCCGGCGGCGAGGGCGGCGATCTCTCCTATCGCTTCGTCCATCCCGAGGACCGCGAACGGCTGCGCGCCGAGGTAGACCGTTCGCTGCGCGAAACCGGCCGCTACCGCGCCGAATACCGCATCCAGCGGCCTGATAGCGGCGAAGTTCGCTGGATGCTGGGCGCCGGGACCGTGGTGCTGGGGGATGACGGCAAGGCGCGGAAGATCATCGGCGTCGTCCAGGACATCACCGACCGCAAGCGCGACGAGGACCAGCGCGAGACGTTGATGGCCGAGCTGGACCATCGCATCAAGAACGTGCTGGCCGCCGTCCAGTCCCTGGCCGCCCAGTCGGCCCGCCGGACCAGCTCGGCCGAAGCCTTCATGGAAAGCTTCTCGGGTCGGCTGAAAGCCATGGCCAAGGCGCATGAACTGCTGACCGCCACCCGCTGGCGCGGCGCGAGCCTGGGATCCATCGTCGAGGCGGAGCTCGGGGGTCTCGGTCAGGGACAGGCCGTGTGGTCGGGGCCGGACTTCTTCCTCACCCCCCGCGCGGCCAACGCCATGTCCCTGGCCCTGCACGAGCTGGCCACCAACGCCATCAAGTACGGCGCCTTGTCCATGGATGGCGGCAGGGTCATGCTCGACTGGCGCAAGCGGCCCGACGGCGGCTTCGCCCTCGACTGGACCGAGATCGGCGGACCGCCGGTGCAGCCGCCGACCCGCACCGGCTTCGGCGCCGTGCTGCTGGATCGGGTCACCGGCCGCGAACTCGGCGGCGTCGGCAAGATCAGCTATCCCCGCGAGGGCCTGCGCGCCCACATCACCGCCGCCCGGGACGCCCTGGCCGAACCCGGCGTCGGCCGCGCCGAGGCGGCGGCGCTGGCCGAGGCGGCCGAGCAGAAGAGCGGAGTGTCGATCGGCGCGGCCGGCGTCGCCGGAGGGGTCGATGGCCTGCGCCTGCTGATCGTCGAGGACGCCACCCTGCTGGCCCTGGAGCTCGAAGCGGGGCTGGTCGAGGCCGGCGCGACCATCGTCGGAACCGCCGGCGATGTGGACGAGGCCCTCGGTCTTGCCGAGGTGACGCTGGACGCCGCCGTTCTGGACGTGAACCTGGGCGGCAAGCTGGTCACCCCGGTGGCCCAGCGGCTGGCCGCGCGGGGCATCCCCTTCGTCTTCGCCACCGGCTATGGCGAGCGTGGCGCCCCCGGCGGCTTCTCCGCCCCCATCGTCCGCAAACCCTACAACATCCAGCAGATCGTCCGCGCCGTGGCCGAGGCCGTGGGACGCTAGATCACGCCGCGCGCTCGCAGGCCCGCCAGCGCGCCCGCATCCACACCGGCTCGTTCGGTCAGCACCGCCTCGGTATGTTCGCCCAGCCCCGGCCCCGGCCAGCGCACGGCGCCGGGCGTCTCACTAAGGCGGGGAAAGGCGTTCTGCATCTTCACTGCGCCGAACACCGGATGGGGGGTCTCGACGATGGCCTCGCGCGCCGCGAACTGCGGGTCGTCCAGCATATCCGGTGCGCGATAGACGCGGCCCGCCGCCACACCGTGTTGTCGCATCAGCTCCAGCAGGACCTCAGCGTCCAGGGTCGCGGTCCATCTGGCGATGAGGCTATCCAGCTCGGCCTGATTCTCGCCCCGCGCCGCATGGCCGGCGTAGCGCGGATCGCTCGCCAGCCCAGGCCGGCCCATGGCCTCGCACAGCCGGGCGAACAGGGTGTCTTGGTTGGCGCCGATCACCACCAGCGCCCCGTCGGCCGTCGGATAGGCGTTGGACGGCGCGATGCCCGGCAGCACCGCCCCCGACCGCTCCCGCACATAGCCGGTCAGGCCGTACTCGGTGATCAGGTTCTCCATCACCGACAGCACGCTCTCATAGATGGCCGCATCGACCACTTGTCCACGTCCGGTGCGCTCCCGCGCATGAAGGGCCATCATCACGCCCAGGGCCGCGTTCAGCCCGGCCAGGGAATCGCCGATCGAGATGCCGGCCCGCGCCGGCGCCCGGTCGGGCTCGCCGGTAATGTAGCGCAGGCCGCCCATGGCCTCGCCGATCAGGGCGTAGCCAGCCCGCTGGGCATAGGGTCCGGTCTGGCCGAAGCCGGAGACGCGGGCCATGATCAGGCGGGGGTTCTCGGCGCTCAGCGCCTCATAGCCCAGGCCCCATTTCTCCAAGGCGCCCGGCCGGAAATTCTCGACCAGCACGTCGGCCCCGGCGATCAGGCGCTTCGCAATCGCCTGCCCCTCCGGGTCGCGCAGGTTCAGGGTCACCGACCGCTTGTTGCGCCCGATCACCGGCCACCAGGGGCTGTGGCCCATCGGCAGGCTGCGGCCCCACTGGCGCATCGGATCGCCCTTGCCGGGATCCTCGAGCTTGATCACCGTCGCCCCGAAGTCGCCGAGGATCTGGCCGCAGAACGGCCCGGCGATCAGGGTCCCCATCTCGATGACGGTCAGGCCGGCCAGCGGCCCCTCAACCCCCTTAGTCACGGACGATCTCCACCGCATCCCCAGGCCTGGCCCGCGCCAGCAGGTCGAGCATATCGGGCCGGTCCAGCGCGACACAGCCCTCGGTCGGTCGGCGGTCGGGCTGGGTCAGGTGCAGGAAGATGGCCGAGCCCATGCCCGGAACCACCGGGTCGTCGTTGTGGCCGAGCACCAGCACCAGGTCGTAGACATCGTCCTCCCGCCACAGCTTTTCATGGCTGGCGGCATAGGGCAGGCGGACGGGGCGATTGTAGTCGGGATCCTCCGGCGCGTCGCACCAGCCCTCGTTCGGCTGGATGGCGTGCACGGCCAGCCCGGTCTTCGGCGGCGGCGCCTTGTCGGGCCGGTACAGCAGCCGGCGGATCGGCCAGACGCCCAGCGGCGAAGCGCCATCGCCCTCCCGCTTGTCGGCCGCCATACGGACGCCACCCTTCCCGAGGATGCAGGGGACGGTTCGGTCTCCTATCTGAAAACGGCCGTCGGAATGGGCGGTGAAGTTCAACTTTGACGCTCCGGGGTCGAGCCGCGATGCTTGGCCTAATGGTGCGAAACGGTGCATGGTCCCCCGCATGGCGCAACGCAAGACCCTCCTGATCATCGACGACGACACCGACCTGCGCGGCGCGCTGGCCGAACAGCTTCGCCTGCACGAGGAGTTCGCCACCCTGGAGGCCGGCACGGCGTCCGAGGGGGCGGCCATGGCCCGCGAAGTGCGGCCGGACATGATCCTGCTCGACGTCGACCTGCCCGACATGGACGGCCGCGAGGCCTGCAAGATGATGCGCAAGCAGGGGGTGACCTGTCCGATCGTCATGCTGACCGCGGCCGCGACCGACGCCGACACCATCCTGGGCCTGGAATCGGGGGCCAACGGCTACCTGACCAAGCCCTTCCGCTTCGCCGTGCTGCTGGCCCACATCCGCGCCCAGCTGCGCAGCCATGAGGCCAGCGAAGACGCCATCTTCCGCATCGGCCCCTACGAGTTCCGTCCGGCCTCCAAGCTGCTGGTCACCGAGGCAGGCAAGAAGGTGCGGCTGACGGAAAAAGAGACCAACATCCTCAAATACCTCTACCGGGCCGGGGCCAAGGCCATCGCCCGCGAGGAACTCTTGACCGAGGTCTGGGGCTACAACGCCGGGGTCACCACTCACACCCTGGAAACCCACGTCTACCGCCTGCGCCAGAAGATCGAGCCCGATCCCGGCCAGGCCAAGCTGCTGGTCACCGAGGCCGGCGGGTATCGGCTGCAGCCGTAGGGTCTGGTCGAGAAGCAAATAAAGTTCCGACCCGACAATACGGACGATGTTGTCAGTGATGTTGTCGTCCGAGGATCTGAGGAGGCTGAGCACTTCGCCGTGCTCGAAGGTCAGCAGGTAGGCGTTGTCGTCGCGGCGTCGAAGGCCTGTGACCCTGGAGCCGAAAAGTGGCGTCACCAGCTCGACCAGCAGCGCATTCAGTGCCGTAAGGCCATCGTCATTAGGGATGGGCGTGTCGATTTGGCCGACGGCGTCCGCAAGAATGCGAAGGTCCGTTCGATCTGTGGCCTGACAGATCAGGCCGACACCATCTAGTCCTAGGGTCACTTGATAGAAGATAGTCCCTTGTAGGGATTGGACGGCTGACTGCAGGTAGGCCTCAGTCGTCACGGAACCATGAAATCCGCGGTGACCGGCGCGTGGTCGCTGGGCTTTTCCCAGCCGCGCACATCGTCGTGGACCTTGGAGATGGCCTTTCCGGTGTGGAAGGCCGCCTCGCGCAGGCCGGGGCTGACCAGGATGTGGTCGAGCCTCAGGCCCCGGTTGGATGCCCGGAAGTCGGCGGCGCGATAGCTCCACCAGCTGGCCAACTTTTCCGACGGCGGCACCACCTCGCGCGGCAGGTCGATAAAGTTGTTGGACGCCACCAGGGCCTCCATGGCCGCCACCTCGACGGGGGTGTGGCTGACCACCTTGGACATGTATTTGTGGTTCCAGACGTCGTGCTCGCCGGGGGCCACGTTGAGGTCGCCGGTGACGATCAACGGATTGCGGGGATCGCGTTTGGCGAACTCGGCGGTCAGCTTTTCGAAGAAATCGAGCTTGTGGTCGAACTTGGGATTGAGCTCGCGGTCGGGGATGTCGCCGCCGGCCGGGATATAGAAGTTCTGGATCTCCACCCCGCCGATCACCGCGCCCACGCAACGGGCGTGGCCGTTCTTGCAGACGTTCAGCGGCGGGCTGTCCTCGATCGGCAGGCGCGAGACGATGGCCACCCCGTGCCAGCCCTTCTGGCCATGGATGCGGAAGTGGCGATAGCCTAGCGCCTCGAACATCTCGCGCGGGAACTCATGTTCCTGGCACTTGATCTCCTGCAGAGCCAGGACGTCGGGGGCGATCTCCTCGATCATCCGACCGATCAGCTCCCCCCGGGGCCGGACGGAGTTGATGTTCCAGGTGGCGAGTCTCATGCGCATGGCGCGTTCCTACCCCCGGCGGGGCCTCCGGGGCCACAGGATTTCGGCTCGATTGACGGCGCCACGGGATGTGCCAAGGTCCCGGCGGGGAGACCTCGATGACCAAACCGACAACGCCCGCCATGGCCATAGGCCTCTGTCTGCTGGCCGCCATGCTGGAGGGGTTCGACATCGCCTCCATGGGGGTGGCGGGGCCGAGGATGCTGCCGGATCTGGGACTGTCGCCGGAAGAGGCGGGGGCGGCGTTCAGCGCCAGTCCGCTGGGCCTGTTCGTCGGGGCCCTGATGGCAGGGCCGTTCGCCGACAGGCTGGGCCGCAAGCCTGTGCTGCTGGCCTCGGTGGTGGTGTTCGGGCTGTTCTCCATCGCCACCGCCTGGGTTCCCAACCTTGATGTGCTGCTGCTGGTCCGTTTCCTCTGCGGCGTGGGGCTTGGCGGCGCCATGCCGATGCTGCTGGCCATGTCGGCGGAGCTGGCGGGGGAGAAGCGCAAGGCCTTTACCGTCGGCCTGGTCACCGCCGGCCTCCCTCTGGGCGGGGCGCTGGTCGGCCTGCTGGCCCGCACCGACGCGGCCCAGGCCGACTGGCGGCTGATCTTCATCGTCGGCGGGGTGGCGCCGCTGATTCTCGCCGCGTTGCTGCTTTTCCTGCTGCCCGAGACCAAGGCCAAGTCGGCCGAAGACGTGCTGACGGGTGACAGCCTGCACGCCCTGTTCGGCCGCGACCGCCTGGCCACCACCGCCAGCCTGTGGATCAGCTTCGCGGCCATCGCCCTGGTGCTGCATCTCTTCCTCAACTGGTTGCCGATCCTGCTCGGCCAGCGGGGGGTGGCGCCGAAGGACACTGCCGGCATCATGACTCTATTCAACATCGGTGGGGCCCTGGGCGGCCTGTTCGCCGGCTGGGCCATCGACCGGATCGGCGCCAAGCGACCGTTCCTGGGCATCTTCCTGATGCTGATGCTTGTGCTGATCGTGCTGTCGGGCCTGACGGGGACGACGCCCCTTGCCCTGATGGCCTTCGCCGCCGGCTTCCTGATCATGGCCGGCCAGTTCGGCCTCTACGCCCTGGCGCCCCAGCATTATGGAGAGAAGGTGCGCGGCGTGGGTGTGGGCGCGGCGGTCTCCGCCGGCCGCCTGGGCTCGGTGTTCGGGCCGCTGGTGGCGGGGATGCTGCTGGGCTCCGGCGCGACCAGCGGCGACGTGGTGATGTCCACCGTGCCGATCGTGGCGGTGGCCGGGTTGGCGGCCTTGGCCCTGACGGTCTGGGGCCGGAAATAGGGAGCCGGTAACGCGCAGCCGGGATGAACCCCGGCGGGTGAGACTGCGGCTCAACGAGTGGGACAGGCGACTAGAGCGCGTTCCGATTAGTGGGGACCGGTAATCGGGTCAAACGCGCGACCAGCAAGAACCTAGAGCAGCGCGATTTGATTCCATCAAATCGAGCCCTGCTCTAGCCGCCCCGCGCCACGAACCAGCCGTTCTTGAACTGCTCGTCGGCCTTCCCGTACAGGAACGGCGTGCCGTCCGGCGTGCGCACCGTGCCGCCGGCGGCCTCCAGCACCGCCTGGGCGGCGGCGATGTCCCACTCGCTGGTCGGACCGTGGCGGGGATAGATGTCGGCCGTGCCCTCGGCGATGCGGCAGAGCTTCACCGATGAGTCCATCGCCAGGGTGGTGTCGAAACCGTATTCCTCCGCCAGCTTGCGGGTGGTCTCTTCCTTCATGGTGTGGCTGATCAGGGCCACCGACTGGCCCTGGGGCCAGGGACGGACGCGACAGGCCTGGGCGGGCTGGCCGCCCGTGCGCTTCAGGGCGCCCGAGTCCGAGGTGTACCAGGTCTCGCCGCTGGCCGGGCTGCAGACGGCGCCGGCCACCGGGTGGCGATCCTGGATCAGGCCGATGTTGACCGTCCAGCTGGGATCGCCGCGTACGAAGGCCTTGGTGCCGTCGACCGGGTCGACCAGGAAGAATCGGGGTCCGATCTGGTCAGGCGTGCCGTATTCGGCGGCGTGCTCCTCGCCGATCACCGGAATGTCGGGGAAGCGTTCCTTCAGCCGTTGGGTGATCAGGATCTCGCCCTGGCGGTCGGCCTCGGTCACCGGGCTGTTGTCGGCCTTGGCGTCCACCGTCAGCGCCGTGCGCCACAATGGCAGGATCAGCCGCCCGGCCTCCTCGACGATGTCGGCCAGGACGGCCCCGATGTTGTCCGGATCAGCGCTCACTCAACTCTCCCCATCCTCGACCACTTCCAGCCGCACCGTCCGCGCATCGAGGGCCTGCTTGCCGGCCTGTTCGAAGTCCACGGTCACCCGGTGGCCGATGCAGGACTGCACCTGCCCCAGGCCCCAGTCGGGGCGGCCCGGATGGCGCACCAGCGCGCCCGGCTCCAGGAAGGGATCGGCGTCCATCGCCAAGGCCATAAGGGTTTTGCCCGGCCCGCGCCAACCGTTTGTCGCCGTTGGCTCGCCGGCCAAATCACAGCTAGAAGGCTGGGCATGACCGACGCGCCCGAGACCCTCGCCCAAGCCGACCTCACCGCCGCACCGGCCGACCCGGTCGACCTGGCGGCCCAGCTGGCGGCGCGCCTCTGCCACGACTTCATCAGCCCGGCCTCGGCCATCGTCTCCGGCCTCGACCTGCTGGACGATCCGACCGCCCAGGACATGCGCGAAGACGCCATGGCCCTGATCGCCCAGTCCGCTCGCAAGCTGGCCGACCTGTTAGCCTTCTGCCGCGCCGCCTTCGGCTCGGCCTCGACCACCGAGGTGTTCGACGCCCGCGAGCTGGAGACCCTGGCCCAGGGGGTGTTCGGCCATATGAAGGCGAGCCTGGCCTGGGAGGTGATCCCGGCCAGCCTCAACAAGCCCGCCGCCCGCACCACGCTCAACCTGGCCCAGATCGCCGGCTCGGCGCTGCCCACCGGTGGGACGGTGACGGTCAAGGCGGTCGAGGCCGGGGGCCGCATCGCCCTCAGCGTCGAGGGCGCCGGCCCGCGCGTGCGCCTGAAGCCCGAGGTGGCCGGCGGCCTGCTTGGCAAGCCCAAGGGTGACGCCATGGGCGGCGCCTGGATTCAGGCCTTCTACGTTCACAGTCTGGTGGCCCAGGCCGGCGGCCAGGTGGCCGTGGAGACCTCGGATGAGGGGCTGACCCTGGCGGCCTGGGTTCCGGCCTAGCGACCGCTCAGCGGCGGGATGAGGGACGGAAATTTCTTAACACCCTCATCCTCTCTTAACCGACGCGCCCCACAACATCGCCTGCTGGGGAAGGAGCTTTTCGCGTCGTGAAGACCTGTCTTGTGGTCGATGACAGCCGGGTGATCCGCAAGGTGGCCCGCCGCATCC
Source organism: Caulobacter sp. SLTY (assembly GCF_009905535.1). Classification (GTDB taxonomy): domain Bacteria; phylum Pseudomonadota; class Alphaproteobacteria; order Caulobacterales; family Caulobacteraceae; genus Caulobacter. The sequence goes on from NZ_JAAALA010000014.1 coordinate 91,482, forward strand.
TGGAGGACCTCGGCTTCGAGATCGCCGAGGCCGCCGACGGGATGGAGGCGCTCGCCTGGTGCCGCGCGGCCATGCCTGACGCCATACTGCTCGACTGGAACATGCCGCTGATGAACGGCATCGACTTCCTGCGCCAGCTGCGGCTGGAGCCCGGCGGCGACCATCCCAAGGTGGTGTTCTGCAGCGTCGAGACCGACCCCGAACGCATCCGCGAGGCCCTCGACGCCGGCGCGACCGAGTACATCATGAAGCCCTTCGACGGCGACATCATCGAGGCGAAGTTCGCCGAGGCCGGTGTGCTTTGAGCCCGCAGGACATCGAGCTGTTCGCCGCCCTGGCCCGCGCCCGCGCCGGCCTGAAGGTGGATCCCGGCAAGACCTATCTGCTGGAAAGCCGGCTCAACCCCCTGGCCCGCCGCGAGGGCTTCGCCGGGATTCCGGAGATGGCCGCCGCCCTGCGCAGCCAACGGGACGAGAAGCTGATCTGGGCGGTGGTCGAGGCCCTGGCCCAGGGCGAGACCGCCTTCTTCCGCGACCGCGCGCCGTTCACCACCTTCCAGCGTGAGCTGCTGCCGACGCTGGCGCGGCTGCGCGGGCAGGAGCCGATCCGTATCTGGAGCTGCGCCTGCGCCAGCGGCCAGGAAGCCTACAGCCTGGCGATGATCGCCGAACAGGGCGAGGGCCTGCCCCCGGGGACGAAGGTGGAGATCTATGGCTCCGACCTCTCCGAACGGCTGCTTGAGAAGGCGCAGTCGGGCCTCTACACCCAGTTCGAGGTCCAGCGCGGCCTGCCGATCCGGCAGCTGCTGGCTCATTTCGAAAAGGTCGAGGACAACTGGCGCCTGACCCCCCGCATCCGCCAGCGGGTCCGCTGGCGGCGGGTCAACCTGATCAGCGACCTGACCGTCATGGGCCGGTTCGACGTCATCTTCTGCCGAAATGTGCTCAGCGCCATGGAGCCGCCCTATCGCCGGCGTGTGCTGGAAAGCCTGGCCGCCCTCCTGCCGGCCGACGGCCTGCTCATGCTGGGGGCGGGCGAGGCGGCGGAGACGATCACCACGGCCTTCCGCCCGGTGACCGGCCGGCCGGGCCTCTATGTCCGCAACCCGGCGCATCGCGCGGCGGCGGCCTGATTGACGGTCCTGGCGGGCCTGCTACCGATGGGGTCATGAGCGAGGCCCTCGTCCACTGCATCCGGATTCCCAAGAGCGGCTCGACCAGCCTGACGCGGATGCTCGGCCAAGCGTTCGAGGATCGCGGCCGGTTCTATCTCCCCGACACCCTGCGCCGGGAAGCGAGCTTGAGCGGCTGGCAGGCCTTCCGACTCTGGCGCTCCCAGACCCAGAACCTGGTCCAGAAGCTCGGTGTCCTGACCCTCGACGCCGCCCTTCGCAAGATTGAAGCCGAAGGCCGGCCTGGCGACCTGATCGCCGGGGGCCACAGCGATGTCGCCACGGTCCGCCGCCGCGTGACCCTGCCGGTGCGGTTCGTCACCCTGATGCGCGAGCCGGCCGAGCGGGCCCGCAGCGACTACAACTACGCCCGTGCCGGCTATCTGAAGAAGAAGCCCTGGCAACGGTTCGACGCCCACATCCTGGCCGGCGCGGCGGGCCGCTATGACTTCGCCGGCTTCCTCGACTTCCAGCTCGACCATCCAGAGGTGTTCGGTGACCTGGCCGCCGCCTATCTCGGCTGGCCGGAAGGCAAGAGTCTGGACGCCCATCTGACGGAAACCCTTTGGGACTGGGCCACCCTGGAAACGGCCGACAAGCTGGCCGCTCGCTTGACCGCGCGGATGGGAAAGCCCGTCGCCTTCGGTCGCCACAACAAGACACAGACCATCGCCCGGTCTGACATCAGCGCCGACGAACGCGCCAAGATCGAGCGGCTCTGCGCCCGTGACTACGAACTCTACCAACGCTGCCTGGCCGACAACGGTTGACGATCCGCCCGTCCTGGCGCGCACTCAGCGCCGGGAGGATTTCAACATGCGCAAACTCATTCTCGGCCTGGCCCTCGCCGGGCTCATCGCCATGCCCGCGGGAGCCCAGGACGGCTACGCGGGTGAGGTCAACGTCACCGGCTCGCGGGCCAATACCTTCGACGCGGCGGTGACGCCCCATGTCGTGCTGCGGCGGCGGGCCGACAACCTGATCCTCGAGGTCACGGTCATCTGCGACACCCGCGACCCGGCCCAGCGCCGCGAGGAGCTGAAGGCCACCCTGCGCAACATGATCCGCGCCGCCGGCCGCGACGCGGGGATCGAGCTGGGGGTCGGCGACAAGGTGATCGCGCCCTTCGACGAGACCATGTTGGACAGCGTGATCGGCAGCGCGTCGAAGGTGGACACCTCCAGCGCCCGCATCCAGATCAAGACGCCGATCGGGCCTGACGATACCTTCGACCGCGCCTCGGCCCGCATCGCCGCCTTCATCAAGTCCACCCCCAAGGACGGCCGCACCGAAATCCTCGGCGGCAACCAGTGGAACCTGACCCTGGTGAAGCCGGAGCAGTACCGGGGTGAGATCATCGCGCTGATCGCCAAGGACGCGCTGGGCTCGGCCTCCGCCTTCGGCGCGGGCTACGGCGTCTCGGTCGGCGGCCTCAACCTGCCGGTCACCTGGTACCGCTCCGGCCCGCTGGAGCTGGCCCTCTACATCCCCTACCGGCTGGAGATTCAGCCGAAATAGCCGGCCCCGCTTGACGACTGTCGGCTCCCGGCGCGCAACTGGCGCCGGGAGGAACTCATCATGCGAAAACTTATCATCGGCCTGACCATCGCCGGGCTGCTAACCGCGCCCGTCCTGGCCCAGGAGGTCGAGGAGATCGTTGTCACCGGCTCGCGGATTTCGGAGTACGACGCGACGCAGACGCCGCATGTCGTGTTGCGAAAGCGGGCCGACAACCTGCTGGTCGAAACCTATGTCGTCTGCGACACCCGAGACCCGGCGATGCGGCGTGCCGAGCTGAAGGCCACCTTGCGCAGCATGATCGCGGCCGCGGCCAAGGACCCCAGCATCGAACTGGGCATCGGCGAAGAAATCGTCGGGAAGGTTGATGAGACGATGATCGAGTCCTTGATCAGCTCGTCGAGCCGGGTGGACACCGAACAGGTCACCCTGCTGATCAAGACCCGGATCGGCCCCGCGGACACCCTCGACGGCGCCAGCCAGCGGATCGAGGACTTCGTGAAAAAGACCCCGAAATCCGGCCGCACCGAGATCACCACCAGCTCTGATGTGAACCTCAGCATCATCCAGCCGGAGCAGTACCGGGGCGAGGTCATTGCCCTAATCGCCAAGGACTCGCTCAAGTCCGCCGCCGCCTTCGGTGACGGCTACGGCGTTACGGCCCAAGGGCTGCAACTGCCGATCAGCTGGTACCAGTCGGGCCCCCTCGAGCTGGCTCTCTACATTCCTTACCGCATGGAGGTCCGGCCGAAGTAGCCGGCTACTCTCCGAACACCTTCCGCAGGAACAGGGTCTCGGCCTCGCGCTGGGCGTCGATGTTCTGCTTCTTGCGGAAGCCGTGGCCTTCGTCGGCGGCGATCATGTACCAGACCTCGCCGCCCTGGGCGCGCACCTTGGCGACGATCTGCTCGGCCTCGGTCCAGGGCACGCGGGGATCGTTGCGGCCCTGGATGACGAACAGCGGCTTCTTCATCTTGTCGGTCAGGTTCAGGGGCGAGATCTCCTCGAAGATCTTGGCCATCTTCGGATCCCGCTCGTCGCCGTACTCCGACCGGCGCTGGTCGCGGCGATAGCCCTCGGTGTTTTCGAGGAAGGTCTTGAAGTGGGAGATGCCGACGATGTCCACGGCCCCCGCCAGCCGGTCGTTGTAGGCGGCCAGCGAGGCCAGCACCATGAACCCGCCGTATGACCCGCCATAGACCACCACCCGGTCCTTATCGAGGTCCGGCTGGGTGGCGATCCAGTCGAGCAGGGCGCCGATGTCCTTGACGCTGTCCTGGCGCTTGGGCCCGTTGTCGAGGGCGATGTAGCGCTTGCCGTAGCCGTCGGAGCCGCGAACGTTCGGGGCGATGGTCACCGCGCCCAGTTCCTGGGCCCAGTATTGCCGGCGGGTGTTGAACCCCGGCCGGTCCTGGCCTTCCGGTCCGCCATGGATGTCGATGATCACCGGCGCCTTGCCGTCGATCTTGCCGGGCTTGTAGACCCAGGCTGGCACCTCCAGCCCGTCGAACGACTTGAAGCTGACCAGCTCCGGCTCGCGCAGGGTCGACAGGTCCAGCCCGCCGGCCTCGCTGTAGGTCCAGCGGGTCAGCTCGCCCCCGGCCACATCGAAGCTCCAGACGTCGGCCGGCGAGGTGGCGGTGTTCAGCCCGATGGCCAGGCTCTTGCCGTCCGGCGAAAACTTCAGCGCGGCCAGCACCCCGACCGGCAGCTTGGGTTGCGGCACGGCCTGTTTGGTGCGGAAGCCCTGGACCACCACCCGGCTCTGGCCGCCCTCGTTGACGCTGTAGGCCAGCAGGCGGCCGTCGTCGGACAGTTCGAAGGTCTCGACGTCCCACTTCAGGTCCGTGGGGGTGATCGGGACCGACTTGCCGGTCTTCAGGTCCATGCTGACCAGCCGCTTGACGTCCGAGCCCTGGTCGCTGAGCACCAGGATCGACTTGCCGTCCGGGGTGAAGACCCCGCCCTGGTAGGAGATCTCGGTCTTGGACGGATTGAGCTCGGTCAGCTTGCCGCTGGCCACGTCGAGCAGGAACAGCTTGCTGGAGGTCGAGGAGTAGTAGCGGCCGAGCAGCACTGTCTTGCCGTCATCCGACAGGGCGATCGGGGCGGTGGCGCCGCTGGCGTCGAAGATCTTGCGGCGGCTGGACGGGTCGGCCACGTCCATCATGACGATGTCGTAGTCAGGATCACCCTTGCCGACCCGGGCCCAGACCAGGGTCTTGCCGTCCTTGCTGAACACCATCGCCTGGTTTCGGGTCCCGGCCTCGGTGAAGGCGACCTCAGGTCCGGTCAGGCCGGCGATGTAGCCCTGGTAGTACTCGTCCCCGCCGGTGTCCTTGACGAAGATGAAGCGGTCGGCCGTGCCGGGGATGCCCTCCGCCCCGCCCACCGGCTCATCGAAGAAGGTCAGCTGGGTGCGGTCGGCGCCGGGCTTGGCCACCCTGTGGATCTGGCCGGTCTGGCCAAACCGGGTGCCGATCAGCATCGAGCCGTCGCCCAGCCAGCCCTGGAAGCTGGCGGAGCGGGCGTTCTGGTAGCGGCGCAGGCCTTCGCGTACCTCGGGCGGAGTGACCGGCACGTTTTCCAGCGACAGGGTCCCCTGCTGGCGCTTCTCGACCGGCGGCGCGGCCTGCTGCGCCACGGCGGCGAAGGGCAGGGCGAGCGCGGCGGCGGCCCCCGAGACGAGCAGAATTCGGCGGATCATGTGAAAAGGCCCCAAGAACGGTGGATCAGGCGGGATCGAATTCGCTGACCAGGTGGCCGGGGGCCACCTCTTTCAGCTGCGGACTATAGACCGGCTCGTTCGGATCGTCGGAGAGCCTGGACGGCAGGAAACGCAAGGCCGCGCGCGGGTCGAGCGGCGAGGGCGGCTCGCCGGTCAGGCGGACGCGCTGTCGTTGACGCTCGATGGCCGGGTCGGGAATCGGGGCCGCCGACAGCAGGGCCTTGGTGTAGGGATGCCGGGGATCGGCATAGAGCTGGTCGCGGCTGGCCAACTCCATTACCCGGCCGAGGTAGAGCACCATCACCCGGTGGCTGATCTCGCGGACCACGGCCAGGTCGTGGCTGATGAACATCATTGCCATGCCCATCTCCTTCTGGAGATGGATCAACAGGTCGATGATCTGGGCCCGGATCGAGACGTCCAGGGCGCTGACCGCCTCGTCGCAGATGACCAGCTTTGGCTTCAGGATCATCGCCCGGGCGATGCCGACCCGCTGGTTCTGGCCGCCGGACAGCTCGTGCGGATAGCGGTTGATCAGGGTGGGCGACAGGCCGGCCCGCTCCATCATCGCGGCGGCTTCGACTTCGCGCTGGGCGCGGTTCAACTCGGGGCGGAAGACGCGCAGCGGCTCGGCTATGGAATCGCCGATGGTCGAGCGGGGGTCCAAGCTGGCCAGCGGGTCCTGGAAGACGATCTGCAGGTCGCGCCGGGCCTTGCGCATCTCTTCCTGGTCGGCGTGGGTGATGTCGCGGCCCAGCACGGTGATGGTCCCGTCCAGCTCGCCGCTGCCCGGCGGCAGCAGGCGCAGCACCGCCCGGCTGAGGGTGGACTTGCCGCAACCGCTCTCGCCGACCACGCCCAGGGTCTCACCCTGCTTGATGGCGAAATCGACCCCGTCGACGGCCCGCAGCATCACCTTCTTACCCAGCACGCCCTGGCGCACCGGGAACCAGACCTTGACGTCCTGGCCCTCGACGATCACCGGCGCCGCCTCGGCTACCGCTTCGGTGGTCGGCCGCCCGCCGCGATCGGGACGGTCCAGGCGCGGGATCGCGTCCAGCAGGGCGCGGGTGTAGGCGGTCTTCGGGTCGGCGAAGAGCTCTGCGGCCGGCCCTTCCTCGACATAGGCCCCGTCCTTCATCACGCAGACGCGGTCGGCGAGGCGGGCGATAACCCCCATGTCGTGGGTGATCAGCACGAGGGCCGTCTTGGTCTCCCGCTGAAGCTCGGCCATGAGGTCGAGAATTTCGGCCTGCACAGTGACATCCAAGGCCGTTGTCGGCTCGTCAGCGATAAGGAGGGCCGGATCGCAGGCCATGGCGCCGGCGATCATCACCCGCTGCCGCATGCCGCCGGACAGTTCGTGCGGATACTGGTTCAGTCGCCGGGCGGCCTCGGGAATGCGCACATGGTCCAGCCACTGCCGCGCCCGGGCCTTGGCCTCCTTGTCGGAAAGGCCCAGGTGCAGCCGCAGCGGCTCGGCGATCTGCTCGCCGATCTTCACATGGGGGGTAAGGGCGGTCAGCGGGTCCTGGAAGATCATGGTCATCTTCGACCCACGAATGCCGTTCAGCGCCCGAGGCGAAAGGGTCAACAGCTCCTTGCCCTCGAAGGTGGCCGATCCGCTGGCCCGGCCGTTCTGGGCCAGCAGTCCCATGACCGTCATGAAGGTCTGGCTCTTGCCCGAGCCGCTTTCGCCAACCACGCCCAGGCATTCGCCCGGCCCGACATCGAGGGAGACCCCCCGCACCGCCTCGACCACGCCGTCGGGGGTGTCGAAGCTGACCTTCAGGTCGCGGAGGGAAAGCACGGGGGCATTGGAACTGGACAATCAGGGCACTCCGAAAGGTGCGCTACGATAGCGATCCCCGGCTGACGCGCAAATGAACGTCCGGCAATCCCCGGAGCGCCGGCGGGCGATACCCAAACTGGGTGCTAAAAATCCAGTTGGACAAAGATGTCGCATTCCCGACATCTTCAACCAGCGTCAACGTCTGCCCACTATAAGAAACGTCGTCATTGGGGATGTCGCGCCATGCGGCTGTTCAATCTGATCACCCTCTCGCCGCTCGCTTCGGACGAGCCGGCCACGCCGCGCCAGGTGCTGGTCGCCGCCGCGCCCTGGGCGTTGGTCGCGGGGGTCGCGCTGGCCTGTCTCTTCGTCGAGGGCGTTTTCCGGTAGTCGCCGGGCTCCCCGATTAGAGATTAGGCAAATCGCCGCACACTGTTCGCCCGGATTCGGCGCCGGGCGTTCCCTTATGCTACAAGGCCTTGTGGCCCGCCTGTTGCAGGCGGCCCTCCGTCATGGACGGATTTGGGGCACGGGGATGAACATGTGGTGGCGCAACGACCGCGAGGTCGAGGACCAGACCAGCCGGCCCCCGCCTGGCCGGGTGATCGTGATCGGCAATGAAAAGGGCGGCGCCGGCAAGTCCACCGTCGCGGCGCTGATCGCCACCGCCATGATGTATCGCGGCAGCCGGGTGGCGGTGATCGACACCGACCTGCGCCAACAGACCCTGGGCCGCTTCCTGGAAAACCGCCGCCGCTGGCTTCCCGCCGCGGGGGTCGATGCGCCGGTGCCGCTCGAATACAAGCTGGCTGACGACACCATGGCCCTGGCGATGGGCGATCCCGCCGAAGCCGTGGCCCGCTTCGAGGAGGCGATCGGCCTGGCCATGGCCGACGCGGATCTGGTGGTGGTCGACACCCCCGGGTCCGACACGCCCGTTTCGCGATCCGCCCACCTGCAGGCCAGCCTTGTGGTGACCCCGATGAACGACAGTTTCGTCGACTTCGACGTGCTGGGCCAGGTCGACCCGATGAGCCTGGAGCTGCTTCGCCCCAGCCTCTACACCCGCGTGGTGCAGGAGGCCCGGCGGACGCGTGAGGCCCACGGCCGGTCGCTCGACTGGGTGGTGCTGCGCAACCGCATGGCCGGCGCCGACGTCCGTAATCGTGAACGCGTCACCCAGGGCCTGGAAGCCCTGGCCGACACCGCCGGCTTCCGGATCGGCCCCTGGCTGCGCGACCGGGTCGCCTATCGGGAGATGTTCCCTTTCGGCCTGACCATCGCCGACCTGTCGCCCGGTGTGCGGCCTGTCAGCATCAGCACCCCGCGCGCCGCGGCCAAGGAGGAGCTGCGCGAGCTGCTGGTCGCCCTGCGGCTGATCCCCGACGCGGCTGCCCCGGCCAATGCGCCGGTGATCGAGGTCGCCGCCCGGGAAATGGCCTGACCGCTTAGGAACTCCCGCATTTCGGCGCGGCCCTCTATATAGACGCCATGGCTCACCGCGCCCCGACCGACCTGCCGTTCCGATCACCCTACCGCCACGGCTTCGTGCGCGTCGCCGGCTGCGTGCCGCTGACCGCCGTGGCCGATCCGGCCGCCAATGGGCGGGAGACCGCCGCCCTGGTTCGCGAGGGCCATGAGGCGGGTGTCGCGCTGATGACCTTCCCGGAACTGGGGCTGTCGGCCTATTCAATCGACGACCTGTTCCACCAGGAGGCCCTGCTGGACGCGGTCGAGGCCGCGATCGCGGCTTTGGCCGAAGAAACCCGCAAGCTGCGCCCGGCCTTCGTCGTCGGCGCCCCGCTGCGCGGTGAAAGCCGGCTCTACAACTGCGCGGTGGTCATCCAGGGCGGCAGGATCCTGGGCGTGGTCCCCAAGACCTATCTGCCCAACTATCGTGAGTACTATGAGCGCCGCTGGTTCGCCTCGGGCCTGGGCGTCGTCGGCCGGACCCTCAAAGTTGCCGGCCAGGAGGCGCCGTTCGGGACCGATCTGCTCTTCGACATCGAGCTGTTCGGCCGAACCGCCGCCACCTTCGGGATCGAGATCTGCGAGGATGTCTGGACGCCGGAACCGCCCTCCACCTTCGCCGCCATGGCCGGGGCCGAGGTGCTGCTCAACCTGTCGGCCAGCAACATTGTCATCGGCAAGGCCAGGGAGCGCCAGCTGCTCTGCGCTGGCCAGTCGCTGCGCTGCCAGGCGGCCTATGTCTATTCCGCCGCCGGCCCGGGGGAATCGACCACCGACAACGCCTGGGACGGCCAGGCGGCGGTCTTCGAGCTGGGCGCCCAGCTGGTCGAGACCGCGCGTTTCCCGACCCGATCGGCCTTCGTGGCCGCCGATGTCGATATCCTGCGCCTGCGCCAGGAGCGCCGCCGCACGGTGACCTTCGGCGACGCCGCCGCCTCAAGGCCCCGCGACCCGTTCCGCCGCATCGCCATCGCGATGGAGCCCCCGGCCGGGGAACTGGATCTGGCCCGCCCGCTGGAGCGCTTCCCGTTCGTGCCCAGCGACCCGGCCCGCCTGGCCGAGGAATGCCACGAGGCCTACAACATCCAGGTCCAGGGCCTGGCCCAGCGGCTGAAGTCCACCGGCCTGAAGAAGCTGGTGATCGGCGTCTCCGGCGGCCTCGACTCCACCCAGGCCCTGCTGGTCAGCGCCAAGGTGATGGACGCCCTGGGCTGGCCGCGCAGCAACATCCTGGCCTGGACCATGCCAGGCTTCGCCACCTCCGAGGGGACGAAGTCGAACGCCTGGCGGCTGATGAACGCCCTGGGGGTCACCGGGGCCGAGCTCGATATCCGGCCCACGGCCATGACCATGTTCGAGGGCATGGGCCATCCCTTCGCCAAGGGCGAGCCGGTTCATGACGTGACCTTCGAGAACGTCCAGGCCGGCCTGCGCACCGACTATCTGTTCCGGCTGGCCAATCAGCACGGCGGGCTGGTGGTGGGGACCGGGGACCTGTCGGAACTGGCGCTGGGTTGGTGCACCTACGGCGTGGGCGACCACATGAGCCACTACAACCCCAATGGATCGGTCTCCAAGACGCTGATCCAGCACCTGATCCGCTACGTCGCCGGATCCGGTGAAGTGGACGCGGCGACCTCGGACGTGCTGCTTGCCGTGCTGGCCAGCGAAATTTCTCCCGAACTGATACCGGCAAGCCACAGCGGCCAGACCCAGTCCACGGAAGCCTCCATCGGCCCCTATGCGCTGCAGGATTTCAACCTGCATTACCTCGCCCGCTACGGCTTTGCGCCCTCGCGGATCGCCTATCTTTCGCACGAGGCCTGGGGCCCCCACAGCAGCCGGCCCTGGCCGTCCGAAATCCCTGAAAAAGATCGAAAAACCTACGATCTGCCAACGATCAAGGGTTGGTTGCGGCTATTCCTGACCCGGTTCTTCGCCAACCAGTTCAAGCGTTCCGCCGTCCCCAACGGCCCGAAGATTTCGTCCGGGGGCGCTCTATCTCCGCGGGGCGACTGGCGGATGCCGTCGGACGCCCGGGTCGATGCCTGGTTGACCGAACTTGAGGCGAACACGCCCGACAAGCCCTGAACCCTGCCTCCGCAGGGGCAAGCAAGGCTGGCAAACGCCGTCGGCGTGGCGTAAGGTCGCGGCATCGCGCTTGGTTCTGTACAAGCAGTCGATAGCTGAAATTTTCGTCGGGAACCCAACCTTCCCTTCGGCGTTTGGCAGTCGGCGGCGGTATCCGGAGGGGTTCGTTTCGCTTGGCCATTGGCCTGGCGAAAGGGGTTCTTAAGGGGATCGTGCGGTACAAAATCATGCCGGGCGATGGCGCGTTGGCAAACTATAGAGTGAGGGGCTCACCTTGAATAAGAAAGCACTGTTGCTGGGCGGTGTGCTCGGCGCTCTGGCGCTGGCTCCCCAGGCCATGGCTCAGGAACGCGGCTGGTACGGCGCGTTCGACCTCGGCTACCACTGGCCCGAGGGCATGGAAACCTCGTCGGAAGGCATCGCCGTCGACGGGTCCCCTTATAAGTATGACTTCCAGCAGGAAGACAATCTGGCCGGCTTCGCCCGCCTCGGCTACCAGTTCGCTCCGAACTGGCGTGTCGAGCTGGAAGGCGGCGTGCGCACCGGCGACATCGAGTCGATCACCGGCGACCCGAACCGCCTGACGGTTCCGGACGCGGTCTGCTCGCCGACCGTCCCGGTCGGTCCGACCTGCAGCGCCCCGCAGGGCTCCGTCGAGTCGTACACGTTCATGGCGAACGTCCTGTATGACTTCTTCCCGTCCTCGTCCTTCCGTCCGTTCGTCGGCGCCGGTATCGGCGTCAACAAGGTGAAGATGGACATCGGCGGCCGCTTCAACGACGCCCCGGCCTTCGGTGGCTGGCGGATCGATGACAGCGACACGGCCTTCGCCTGGCAGTTCATCGGCGGTGTCTCCTTCGACATCACCCAGCGCCTGACGGCCGACGTCACCTACCGCTACCTGGACGGCAACGACCTGCGGTTCTCGACCGACTACGTCTCGACCCCGCCCGGCATGCCGGCCCCCGGCGACATCGAAGGCCAGTACGAAGATCAGTCCCTGACCTTCGGCCTGCGCTACAGCTTCGCCCCGGCTGCGGCCCCGCCGCCGCCGGGGCGAAGCTGTAGCGCAGGCCGAAGGT
>NZ_JAAALA010000015.1 GCF_009905535.1 Caulobacter sp. SLTY
CTCCAGTCTTCCTCGATGGTTGACCCCCGCCCTCCCCTCCCTCACCATGCTCCAAACAACCGTTTGGAGGAGCGGATCATGGCGGATGGCGAGCACGGGCCCGAAGCGCGGGCGAAGTTCCATGCGATGATCGACGGCACTCAGGAAGAGTGGATGGTCATTTCGCGCGCCGCCGCCGAGTTCGGGCGCGGACTTCCCGATCGGATCATCGCCCATCTGAAGCTGCTCGAAGGCGACTGCGGCGGGTTCGCGGTGGATCGGCTGGAGCACAGCCTGCAGACGGCGACGCGGGCGCACCAAGCGGGGATGGACGAGGAGTATGTCGTCTGCGCCCTGCTGCACGACATCGGCGACACCCTGGGTCCGCGGAACCATGCCGACGTGGCGGCGGCCATCGTCCAGCCGTACGTTTCGGAGCGGAACCACTGGATGGTGGCCAACCACGCCATCTTCCAGGGCTACTACTTCTTCCACCACCTGGGCCTGGACCGGAACATGCGGGACCAGTTCCGGGGGCATCCTGACTTCGAATACACCGCCCAGTTCTGCCACCTGTTCGACCAGGAGGCGTTCGATCCCAACTTCAAGTCGATGCCGCTGGAGGCGTTCACGCCGATGCTGCAGCGGGTGCTGGCGGTTCCGAAGCGGTCGATCTACCTCCGGCAAAACGCCGACTGACGAAGCCGCATACCCATGTTAGGGATAGCTCCATCCGCAGCCTTCGCGGGGGAGCGTTACAGTCGCGTGTTTGACGGTCTCGAAGCGTCGCCTTCCGAAACCCTGCTCGGCCGCCTGGCCGACGGTCACGCCAGCCGTGCGGTGCTGGACCACTGGCGGTTCCTGGAAACGACGTGCGAGCGGGAGCCTGAGGCGCTGGCCGAGGCGCTGCGGATGGGGGTCGAGGCCAAGGTCGACGATTTCGTCAGCCTGGTGCCCGCTTCGGCCCTGGGCATCGCCGTGGTCGGGCTGGACCGGCGGCGGCACTATTGCGACGCGCGGTTCGAGGACTGGTTCGGCGACCCTACCGGACATCCCGGCTTTCGGCGGCTGACCCAGCTGGCGGTGCGACAGGGCCAGGCGTCCGGCCTGGTCGACGCCAACGACGGCGCGGCCGTCGCCGCCTGTGCGGCCGGAGCGCAAGCTGCGGCCGGCTGGCCCCTGCCCGGCCCGGTGCTGGAGGCGCTGGCGGGCGGCAGCGGGCGGACGGTGCTGATCGCCTTCGCACCCTCGCGCGATCCGTCGCTGGCCCTGCGGGCGGCGCAGATCCTGGGCTTGACCCCGCTGGAGGCCCGGCTGGCCGAAGCGTTGCTGGATGCGCCGACGGTGCAGCTGGCCGCCGAGCGCATCGGGGTCGGCTATGAGACCGCCCGCGAGGCGCTGGGCAAGATCCAGAAGCGGCTGGGGGTGCGGCGCACCTCCGACGTGGTCCGCAAGCTGATGACCCTGATGTGCGGCGACATCTTCCTGGAGCCGGACCTGAAGCCCGTGATGGTGCGGGCGCTGGGCGCCACCCCGGCCGAGGCGCGGGTCGGCGCCCTGGTGGCCGAGGGGCTGAGCGCGGGCGAGATCGCCAACCGGCTGGGGGTCAAGGAAGCCACGGTGCGTGGCCAGCTGAAGGCGCTCTACGCCAAGGCCGGCGTCGGCCGGGGCCGCGACCTGGTACGGATCGTCACCGAAGCCGGGGCGATGGCCTCGATGACCCGGGGGGCGGAGACCGCCCTGCAGCCCGACAGCCTGACCGGCATGCTGCGAGTGGCCCAGGCGCCGGACAGCCGGCAGGTGGCCTATTGGGATTATGGCCCGCGGGGCTCGCGGCCGATCCTGGTGATGCATGGGGCGATCACCGGGCGAACCCTGCCGCCGGCCTTCGTGTCCGCCATGCATGCCAGGGGTTGGCGGCCGATCGTGCCGCAGCGGCCGGGGTTCGGGCTGACCGATCCGGCCAAGGGCGACTATCTGGAAGCCTGCGCCAACGACATGGCCGTGGTGCTGGACGCCCTGCGGCTCGACAAGGTGCGGATCGTGGCTCGGGACGCCGGGGCGGCGGCGGCGCTGGAGTTCGCGGCGCGGTTTGCGGGCCGGCTGACCGACGGGCTGCTGCTGCGGCCCCATGCGCCGGGCAGCCGGGTGCGGGCGGCGGGGACGGTGACCGGGGCGGTCAAGCGCCTGTTCGTCAGCCAGCCGGACCTGGTGGGGTTGATCGCCGAGACCATGCGCCGGCAGAACCACACCGACCTGTTGAAGGAAGTCACCCTGCGGGCGGCCGCCAATGTGGCGGCCGACGCGGCGATCGTCGCCGAGCCGATGGTGCTGACCTCCATCGTCCGCGACATCCAGGCGATTTCAGCCCGGTCGATCCGGGGGTTCGCCCAGGAGCAGAGCCTGTACGTGAAGGGCTGGACGATCCCGGCGGACCTGGGAACCGCGCCCTGGCGGGTGGTGGAGTTCACCGAGATGCCGCTGGAGGGGCTGGAGGAGGCCTATGCGGGACTGCCGGGCGTGCGGTTCAGCGCCTTCGCCGAGGGCGGGCTGTATCCGTTCTACTCGCATCCGGAGGAGCTGGCGGCGTTGGTGGCGGGGTAAGCGCCCCTCCCCCGTCTACCCACCGCTGTCATCCTTCGGCCGCGTAGCGGACCGGAGTACCCACTTCAAAGATTGGCGCATGACGCCCAAAGAACGGTGCGGCCGTGGACGAGGGCTTGCCGAATCCAGGCGATCCCGCCCCCACCGTGGGTCCTCCGGTCCACCCTGCGGCGGCCGAAGGATGACACGGAAGGGTTAGGGTTGCCGAGTTGGCCTAGAACCGCTCAGCCTTGATCCCCCGCTTGGCCAGCAGCGACTGGACGCTGTCCGGGCCGATCAGGTGGGCCGAGCCGACAGCGACGAAACTGACCCCCTTGCCCTTCAGCCGCTCTTCCAGGGCCACGGCCCAGGCGGCGTTGCGGTCGACCAGCAGCACCTTGTAGAGCGCCGGGTACTCCTCGCGCATCGGGGTGACCATGTCGTCCTCCAGCGCCTTCAGGTCGCCCTTGGCCCAGTCGGCCACCAGCTTGTCGAGAACGGTCGGGCCTTCGTCGAGGTCATCGACCGCGCTCATCAGGAACTCGACCTGCAGGGGAACCGGCAGGGAGTCGAAGAAGCGCAGCTGCTGCTCGCTGGTCTCGAAGGCGCGGACCGGCTTGGAGCCGACCTTGCTGTCGCCCTTGATCACGCTTTCGACGCCCGAGTTCGGGTCATAGCCGGCCTTCAGCATCGGCATGGCCGACAGCATGATCCCGGCCATCCAGGGCTTCATCGGATCGATGGCGGTGACCGGCAGGCCAACCTTGCCCGAGGCGTCCGAGAGGCGCTTGTACTCCTCGGCCGTCAGCTTCTTGGACAGCGGGTTCGAGGGATCCATGCCGATCTGCATGATCAGGCTCTGCATGGCGGCCATGTCGTCGCTGTCATTGATCTCCAGCCAGATCTCCTCCGACGCCTTGAAGGCCTCGTCGTACTTGGGCGTCCGCCACTTGGTCTCCGGCTTGAGCAGATGGACGGTGCCGAACAGGTAGATGGTCGAGTCGTGGTCCTTGATCACCCACATGGCCGGCTGGGCCAGGGCGGGCGAGCCGGCCATGACGGCAAGCCCCAGGACGAGGGCCGCAAGGGCCTTGAGCGGTCTGAACATGAAGTACTCCTGGTGAAACACTTGGATTGTTGGGACTATTTGAGGAAGGCCTCGACCTCGGCCAGGAACTTTTCCGGCTGGTCCAGCATGATGAAGTGCAGGGCGCCGTCGACGCGGACAAGCTTCACCCCCGGAAGGGTCTGGTAGTTGGTCTTGTAGAAGCCATCCACATAGGCGGCGACGAAGCCCATGCTGTCGTCCTTGGCGTAGAGCACGGTGACCGGGGCCTTGATGCCGGCCAGTTGGCCGCGCAGGTCGCTGGTCATGATGTCATAGGTCGCCTGGCCGGCCACGCGACGGTCGCTGGCCAGCGACCAGTCGACGGCGGTCTTGCGGTCGGCCTCGCCCTTGACCAGCCGCTGCATGGTCTGGGCCTGAACCTTGGCGAGGTCGGCGTCGCTCATGCTGATGAAGTTGTCGCGGGTCTTGGCCGCCTGAGGCTCGATGGACTGAGCCGTGGCGCCGGGGTTGATGAGCACGCTGAAGAACGGCAGGGCGTCGACCACCATCACCCGGCCGACCAGGTCCGGATGGTCCACGGCCAGCTTGAGCCCCGTGAAGCCGCCCATCGAATGGCCGATAACCGCCGGTTGCTTCAGTTTCTTCGCGGCGATGTAGGCGGCGATGTCCTCGACCAGGGGGCCGACCACCGGGCCTTCCGCGTTGGAACCGGCCGGGGCGCCGGCAAAGCCGTTCACCTGGACGATGTGGAGGCGGTAGCGGCCCTCCAGGGCCTTGGCCGTGGTCTCCCAGACGGCGCGGCTGGAGGTCAGGCCCGGGATCAGGATGACATCCGGCCCCTTGCCGCGCACCTCGACGGTGAAGCGGTCCTGCGCCTGGACGGCTAGGGCCGGGGCGAAGAAGGCGAGGATCAGGGTCAGGAGGCGCATAGCCTTCAACATGGGGTGGATTTCCTTCAACGGCATGTCAGGCGAGGCCCCGGCGCATGGCCACCAGCGAGGAGACGACCAGGTAGAAGGCCATCAACAGGGTCATCATGTCCCAGGACGACAGGGCGGGAACAAGGCTGAGCTTCTCGGCGGCGGCCCACAGGAACAGCAGGCCCTGCAGGATCCAGAAGCAGATGGAGCCGGTCTCGGCCATCGACTTGCGCAGCAGCTCGTCCGATTGGCGCCAGAGGGCGAGGTTGCCGGCCGTCTGGGCCAGCAGGGCCGCGACGATGCCCATCATGGCCACCGACCCCATCACAACCGGCGTCTGGCCCCGGTAGGCGACGAAGGCGATCACCGGGACGGCCATCATCACCCCGGCCAGAGCCAGGACGGCGGCCTGGATACGCAGGAAGGAGGCCTGCGCCGGCTTGGCCGGGCCGGTGGCTTCCGGATCGACCATGCGGGCGGCGAGCTTGGGGCTGAAGCTGGCGATCGTCATGATCAGAGCCAGGCTGAGGAAACAGAAGGCCAGGAAGGCGGCCAGATGGTCCGACCAGGCGAGGCTTTGGACCAGGGCGTCCAGATGCTCGACGCGGGCGATCACCGCGCCGAGGACGCCGCCGACCACCAGGCCGGCCGCCATGAGGATAAGGCGGGTGCGGTTGGTTCGGGAGAGCTTGGGGGTCGCGGTCATGATGTCGTCTCCGGTGCTCATCACGCGGTCTCGTCGTCAAAGATGGTTTCGATGGGCTGGCCGAACAGGCGGCCGATCTTGAAGGCCAGCGGCAGGCTGGGGTCGTACTTGCCGGTCTCGATGGCGTTGATGGTCTGGCGCGAGACCTCCAGCCGGTCAGCGAGATCCGCCTGGCTCCAGTCCCGCTCGGCGCGGAGGACCTTCAGCCGGTTCTTCACCGATACCTCCACCGGACGAAGGGCTGGGCCAGGCCCATTGCCCCGCAGAAGAAGGGGAACCAGAGGAAGGACGGGACATGGGGGACGAGGCGCTCGTTCTCCAGGAAGCCCCAGATGCTGGCGGCGCCCAGGGTGACGCCGATGCCCCAGAGCAGGGACTGGACCAGGATGTTGCGCTGGAACTCGTCGGTCTCCTCGATCAGGTAGAGGCCCATGACCACGATGATGCCGATCATCGGCAGGGCCGGCGCCACGGCCAGCAGCCAGAGCAGCGGGCCCGTCGGCGAAAATTGGTCGATGGCGAAGACGCAGGCGAGCAGCACCGCGATGTAGGCCGCCATGGTCGGCATGAAGCGGCTCATGTAGCGCCGCATGGCGGGACTGAGCTTTTCCTTGTTGGTCATGCTCCCCTCCCCTATCGGCCGTGTTTCAGCCACCAGCCGGCCCAGCAGACGCCGTAGCCGATGAAGGCGAGCACGGTGGCCAGCAGGATGCCGGTGGCGATCAGGCCGGCATCACCGGGAAACACCGCGAACTGGCGTAGCGAAACGGTCGGCTCCAGGGTGAACAACAAGGCGGCGATGCCCCCGGCGACACCCAGGCCAACCGACCCGCCCCAGTACCAGCCGGTCTTGTGCGCCTCGCGCACCGCCTCGTCGACATCGCCCCACCAGCGCCGGGTGGCGTGCAGCGATAGCAGCGACAGGCCCAGAGCGGCGAAGGCAATGGGAAGGCCGAGCAAGCTGTTTTCGATGCGCAGCGAGATGAAGGCGACCACCACGCCGGCAATGGCGCCGATAAGCGCGATGGCCAGCATGATCCGGTTGCGCCGCTGTCGCGGCTGTTTGTCCAGCGCCTTGATCATGTCTGCCACCCTTGTCGTTATGACAAGGATGCTTGTCACACGGACTCGCGAAGCATGTCAAGCGTCCCTGACACAATGTCGCGGACGCCTGACTACTTCCAGACCTTGAAGTGCTTGGAGAGCTTCAGCCCCTGGCGCAGGTAGTGGGAACCGTCCTCGCCATAGAGACGGGTCGGGCGGGCGGTCAGCGGCTCATAGACCAGCCGGGCGACGGTCTGGCCGTCCTCCAGCAGGAAGGGGGTCTCGTGGCTGCGGACCTCCAGCACGCCCTTGGAGCCGACCGAGTCAGTCTCGGCGGTGCCGAAGCCGGGGTCGAAGAAGCCGGCGTAATGGACGCGGAATTCGCCGACCGCCGGGTCGATGGGGGTCATCTCGGCGGCCTGGAGGACGGGGATCTCGATGTCGTCCTTGGAGGCCAGGATATAGAACTCATTGGGATCGAGCAGCAGTTCGCCCCGGCGCGGCTCCAGAGGCTCCCAGAAGTCGCGCGGATCGTGGCCGTCCTCCTTGTCGAGATCGACGATGCCGGCGTGGCGACGACCGCGGAAGCCGGCGACGCCGCTGGACAGGTCAACGCCGACGCTGCGGGTCTCGAGGATCGGCGGGCGGCCGCGCTTGAGCCGCAACTGGTTCAGCCGGGTGCCGGTGCGGACTAGGACCGAGAAGGTCTGGGGTGCGATCTCCAGATAGAGCGGGCCGGTGTAGCCCTCGGTGACGTCGTCGAAGGCCGGGCCATGGTCGGTCAGCAGTCGCACGAAGACGTCGACTCGGCCGGACGAGCTCTTGGGGTTGCCACGCGCCGAGACACCCGGCGGCAGGGCCAGCCGCTCCTGGATCTCGGCGATATAGACGCAGCCGCGCTCGAGCACCGCGCCCTTGGTCAGGTCGAGCTCGTGCATCTCCACGTCGGCCAGCCGGTCGCGAACCTTGCGCTTCAGGCCGGGCAGGAAGCTGGCCCGGACGCGCCAGACGCGCTCGCCCAGCCGCAGGTCCAGGCTGGCCGGCTGCACCTGGTCATGGTCGAAAGGGGTAAGCGAGGTGATGGCGCCTTGCGCGACCAGGTCCTCGATCGATTGGCAGGGCAGGATGCCCGCGGACGGTGTGTCATTCATCGTCGGCGCACCTTCGCCGCGACGCGTGCGTCTGGCAAGAGATTCCCGCCAAATCCCCTAATGGTGGGATTTATGCCCGCCGCCGTGGCCGATGACCCAGACCCCCGCCCCGACGCCGAACAGCAGGATGGCGTCCGTCAGGCTGGTGGTGGCGCCCACCGCCACCGGCGAGAACCGTCCGATCGGATCAGCCAGGATCAGCAGCACGAAGTTGACGATGCCGAAGAGCGCCAGGATGGCCGCGAACACGCGGAAGATCGTCGTCAGTAGCAAGGCTTGAACTCCCCAGTCAGGCAGTGGCTAGCGCCAGGTTAACGTTGAACTCGCGTCGGAGAACGCGGTTCCCCCGGAAAGTGTCGGGCACTCGACGCTTGGCATGGCTGCGCTTCCAGGCGGGCTGAAACCTCCTTCGGTAAACCCCGGCTTGACCAGGGACCCGGCCTTGCGGTTCATGCGGCGCCGCACAAGAGGAGGCGCGCCATGGCCCAAGATCCGAAAGACTGGAAACCCGCGACCAAGCTGATCCGGGGCGGGGCGATGCGCAGCGGCTTTGGGGAGACGGCCGAGCCGATCTATCTGACCCAGAGCTTCGTCTACGAGAGCGCCGCCGCCGCCGACCGGCGGTTCTCCGGAGAGGATCCGGGCTTCGTCTACAGCCGCTACGCCAACCCGACGACCCAGATGTTCGAGGAGCGGCTGGCGCTGCTGGAGGGCGCTGAATACTGCCGCGCGGTCGCCAGCGGCATGGCGGCGGTGCACGTCGCCCTCACCGGCCTGCTGAAGGCCGGCGACCATCTGGTTGCCGGCCGGGCGCTGTTCGGCAGCTGCAACTGGATCGTCAGCCAGTGGCTGCCCCGGTTCGGGGTGGAGACCACCTTCGTCGACGCGACGGGCCTGAAGGCTTGGGAAGCGGCCATGCGGCCCAACACCAAGGTGGTGCTGCTTGAAAGCCCGGCCAATCCGCTGCTGGAGGTCACCGACATCGCGGCGGTGTGTAAGATCGCTCACGCCGCCGGCGCCAAGGTGGTGGTCGACAACGTCTTCGCCACCCCCATCTTCCAGCAGCCGCTGGTCCTCGGCGCCGATATCGTCGTCTATTCCGCCACCAAGCATATCGATGGCCAGGGCCGGGTGCTGGGCGGCGCCATCCTTGGCGCCAAGGATCTGATGGAGGAGTCCTACCGCGACATCCTGCGTCACACCGGCCCGGCGATCAGCCCGTTCAACGCCTGGGTGCTGCTCAAGGGGCTGGAGACGCTCGACCTGCGCGTCCGCCGCCAGACCGAGACCGCCGCGGTGCTGGCCGACCTGATCGGCGACCATCCGAAGGTGAAGTCCGTCCGCTATCCGGGCCGGGCCGATCATCCTCAATCTGAGGTTGCTCGGGCCCAGATGAGCGGGTTCGGCAACCTGATCGCCTTCGACCTCGGTTCGCGTGAGGCGGCATGGCGATTCCTCGACCGGTTGAACCTCGTCGACATCAGCAACAATCTGGGCGACGCCAAGTCCATGGCGACTCATCCCTCCACCACGACTCACCGGGCCATGCCCGAGGAAAAGCGGCTGGAGATCGGGCTGACCGAAGGTTTCGTGCGCATGAGCGTGGGGCTGGAGGACATCGCCGACCTGAGTCGGGACGTGACGGGGGCCCTGGACGACGCATGAGACCCATCTACAAGCGTGGCACCACCGACAGCCCGGTCTACGAAGCCCGTACGCGCGACGTCGTGGTGCGGGTAAAGGCTATCTACGCCCCGGCCCAGTCGGACCCGGTCGAGAGCCGCTATTTCTGGAACTATACCGTCGAGATCGAGAACCACGGCCAGGAGACGGTGCAGTTGGTCTCCCGCCGCTGGGAGATCACCGACGCCCATAACAAGCGCGAAGAAGTGCGAGGCCAGGGCGTGGTCGGCGAACAGCCGATCCTGCGCGGCCGCGAGGCTTTCCGCTATGTCTCCGGCTGCCCGCTGGATACACCGTCGGGCCTGATGCGCGGCGCCTACCAGATGCTCACCGACGATGGCGAGGCGTTCGAGGCGGAGATCCCCGAGTTCTCGCTGCACCTTCCGGGCGCGTCGAAGAAGCTGAACTGAGGCTCAGGGCAGCTTCCAGGACACCCCGCCGTCGTATCGGCGCAGAATTGCTGACGGGCCGGCCGGATCCGGCGCGAAGCGCGCCCCCTGCATGACGACCTGGCAGGTCCGCTCATCCAGAACGGCCGACCCGCTTGAGCGGGTGATGTCGCATCGAGTCGGCAAGCCGGCGCCGTTGACCGTCAGGCTGTAGTTGGTTTGCCCCTGCTCCTGCCGCGCCTTGGCCAGCTCGGGATAGCCCACCGTGCCGAACAGGCCGTTGATCGACACCGTCGGCCGCGCGAACTCGGCGGCCGGATGGGCGCGGGGCGGTTTGGGCGTCGTGGAGGCGACGGAGGGAACCGACGCCGGCGTTCCGACTGTCGGCTTGGCCGGTGGGGCCGTCGGCGCGGAACCGACCAGGGCCAGACCTCGGGCGGCGACGCATCGCGACGGCGCGCTCCGCTTCCAGTTGTTGCAGCCATCGACGAACGTCAGATTGAGCTTGATCCCCAGTTCGTCGTCATTGGTCGGCGTGAAGGGATCACAGGCTTCCCCGTAATCGCAGTAGCTGTAAATCCGGGTGTAGCTCGTCGGCCCCGTCAGCCGGCCTCGCACCGCCCTGCCCGAATAGATATGGCGCGCAACCTCGCCCTCATAGTCGTCGATGGACTGCAGGCCGAGTTTGCCGGGCCCGTCGATCCACCCTGCGTGATCACAGGCGCCGCGCCAGTATAGCTGGAAGGGCCCCGGTTCAGGGTACCGCCTTTTGGTGAACTGGCTGCCGGCGGGATCGAGGCCGAAAGCGCCGTGGTTCATCGCCATCTTGCAGGTGCGTTTGCCGCTGGGTGTCACGGCGCTGACCTCTCGGACGGACCAGACGTCGGCGTGCAGGGGTCCGTATTCCTCATCGGCGGCTTGCCGAGCAGCGATCGTCGCCGCGCTGGGCGTACAGAGGTATCGGACCTGCCGCTCGTTGTCGAAGAAGGGATCGTATGGCCGTTCGTAGAAATCCGCGCCTGTCTTGCAGGCGAACCAGCGCAGGTAAAAGCCGTTCGGGTCGCTGACATTGAAATAGCTGCCTGGCGCAACGCTGGTCTCGGCAAACAGATTTGCTGAGGCACAGCCCTGCCCGCTTAGAGGCCGCTTGCAGTATTTGACCTTCACCGGCTCCGAACAGGTGTTGGTCACGGTCATGTAGCCGGCGTTGGCGGTGGTCCGGATACAGCTGTCTGCGTTGAGGTCAGACACCTGGGCCATGGTCCCCCCCGGTGCGGATATCACAGCGCCCCCCAAAAGAAGCAGCATCCCCGCCAGCAGGGCCTTCATCCCCAGGCGCCGGTTCCCATTCGCGCCTTTTTGGAATCCACTCATTGACTGCGCCCCCCTAGCAAACCGGGTGCGACGAAGTCCGTCATGCCGCCCCCCTCGAGTTCGAGAAGAAAAACGGAAGCTGCTCCGTTCGCAAGGGCCAGAGGTCCTGAGCGCTGCTGGAGCGCGTGACCGAGCGCCCGGAACCCCAGCTTTTCAAGCGACTTCGAGCGACTGGCGCCGGCGCGGGTGGCGCCGACCACAAACCGGCATCCGGCTGTCGAAGCGGCGGCAATCCGGGCCTCGTCGAGGGCGCGAGAGAAACCTGCACCGCCATGGTCAGGACAGACGACCAACCGGTTGATCGAGCCGAAGGGGCCGGTCAGGGCGGCCAAGGTCCGGGGGTAGATTTCGGCGTCCGGGATCTCGTCGAACCGAGGATGAAGAGACAGTCGGGCCGCCGCCACCACGGCGTCGCGCCCATCGACAATGCACCAGTGGAGGCTATCCTCGTCCTCCGCGTCGGCCCACCTTTCCAAGTCGGGAAAGCTGGCGTTGCGCGCACGCCAAGCCCTGACCCTTAGTCGGTAGATTTGCTCCATGGCCGCCGTGTCCGGCGCGGCGATCATTCGGAAGCCCGGCGGCAAGGCGGAGAAACTCATGCCGCCGGTTTTGGGCTGTCGAAGCGCCCAGCGGTATCCCCATTTGCGGGGCGCCCTTAGAACATCATCCGCCCCGCCATCCGCAGGCTGTAGCGGTCCTCGCCGTCCGTCGCTTCATAGTCACCCTCGACCGCCAGGTAGGACATCGATGTCCCGGCCTGCAGCGAGAAGCCGACCAGCACGGCGCCATCGCCCGGCTCGCTGGATGGCAGGGTCACCCAGGCGCCGTCGGTGAAACGGAAGGTGGTGTCGCCCACCTCCCCGGCCAGATGCTGGCGATAGCCGATGCGCACTTCCGGCCGCCACCAGCTGTCGCGGCCGTAGGTGGCGCCGAAGGTCAGTTCGGCCAGGGCGGACAGGCGGCTGCTCTCGCGGGCCTGGACCGTCTGGTTGAAGGCGTCGCCGCCGCGGGTTTCCACGCGCTCACCCTCATGGAAGTAGAGGTAGTCGATGCTGACCGTGGGCCGAACGTAGTAGCGGCCGATCCGAGCCTCGTAGTTGGCCCCGAGGCTGGCGACGCCCAGGTAGCCGGTCCAGCTTGAATCGGCCTGCACCACCAGGCCGGTCTCAGGATCGACGAACAGACGGTCCCCGTCGAGCCAGGCAAAGCCGCCCGCCCCGCGCGCGTGGAAGGTCAGGCCGCCGATCGAGCGACGCCAATAGACGCCCGCCTCGGCCAGGGAGATGGAGGTCTCCTCCCCCGCCTGGGCGACCTCGTCCTTCTCCTCGGCGTTCATGAACGACAGGGTGGCGCCGAGCGCCCCGCCGTCGCTGGGCATGCTCTCGTAGCCGGCCACGAAGCCGAAGGCCTTGGTCTCCGACCCGGCGGTGATGCCGCCCTCGCGGTTGATGCCCAGGTTGATCTCCTGGACCCAGAAGCTGTCCGGCCCATAGGTGTCGCCCAGGTTCGGCCGGGTGGCGGTCAGGCGGGTGACGCTGCGGGTCAGCAGATCCAGCGCCGAGAACAGCCCCTCCCCCTGGTCCGGCATCATCTGTTCATAGAGGTCGAGGAAATCTTCCTGCGTCTGCGCTCCCAGGAAAGAGTCGCGCACGTCCTCATCGCCGGCGAGCGCCGCATAGACGGCATCGAACGCCAGCGCCTTGCTGCCGGTCAGGCCCATCTCGCCGGCCGTGCGCCGGCGAACGTCGAGATAGACCTCGCCCGCCGTCGTGTCGGCCCCGGCCGTGACGACGAACAGGTAGGGGGAATCCTCGTCCAGGTTGGTGTCGATCCCTGAGACGATCAGGCCGCCGGGCGTGTCAGTGTGGACGATGATATACCGGGTCGGCTCATCGATCAGGTCCAGCATACGCAGGCCAAGCGTGGCGCCGTCCGTGAAACTGGCCGAGGAGACCTGGAAGCTGGTCACGCCTCCCTCTCCGGGATCGGCGGTGACGATCAGAGAGCTGGACCCGCTGACCGTCAGGCTGGTCGCCAGGATTGTTTCAGCATTGGTGACCGTCATCTGGCCGTTGGCCAGGTCGATATCCAGCCGGCCGTCACTGTCGCTCAAGTCCCCCACCACATGGGCAAAGCCCTCGGCAGAGCCCACGGTCAGGCTGTCGGCGCCGTCCCCGAACGCGATGTCGCCGACAACCGCCCCGTTGCGCAGCTCGATGACATCATCCCCGGACCCCAGAAGGATATCCCCCTCGATCAACGGCTCCTGGCTGTCGACCAGGCCGTCGCCGTCCGCATCCAGGTCGTCCTCGTCGTCCTCCGGGTCGTCGTCAGCGATGCCGTCGAGGTCGAAGTCATCGTCCTCATCATCGACAACGCCGTCGCCGTCCCTGTCCGCGTCCTGATCGTCCGGGATGCCGTCACCGTCCCGGTCGTTGTTGGTTTCCGCGTACTGCACGATCCTGACGCCGGTGGTCGAGGCGCTGACGTCGATGGCCACGGCGCGGCCGGTGACCTCCTCGTCGCTCGAGTCCTCGTTTTCATCGTCCGTGTCATCTTCATCGTCATCGAGATAGATCCGGGCGACGATGGAGCCGGTGTTCTCGATGGAGGCCAGCCCACCGCTGCGGTCGATCAGGGCGGTGGCGTTGGCTGCCTCGCCGGTCACCAGGGCGCTCAGCGTGCCGCTGTTGGTGAAGGTGGAAACGCTGGCCTGGGCGTCGATCCTGACCGCGATGGCGTGGGTCTCCGCCTCCTCCGCCAGGGGCGCCGAGGTTGCCGCTGCGCTGGCATAGATGGTCCCGGTATTGACCAGCGCCTGCACGTCCGCCCCGGCGGCGATGTCCAGGCCCCGCGCCTCGGCGTCGTAGGCCATGGCCGAGACGTAGCCCTCGTTCCGCACCCCGCCTTGGATGAGGGTCGAGAAGCCGCCCTCCCCGCCGATGCGGATGCCGGTGGCGTCGATATCGTCATAAACCCCGTCGGCGGACACCGTGCCGCGCACCACCAGGCCGTAGGCCTCCTCGCCGGTCCCGACCTTTCCGATGGTGACGTCCTGGGTCCGCGACCCGATCAACAGCGCCGGTGAGCCGCCATAGACCAGCAGGTTCGCCGCCCCCTCGGCGGTATCGTCGCGGCCATCCTGGTCGAGGTCGGCGTCCGGGATGCCGTCCCCGTTGCGGTCGAGGTCGACCAGGTTGTCGTCTTCGTCATAGTCGGCGACGCCATCATTGTCCGCATCCTCGTCTTCGTCGTTCTCGATGCCGTCATTGTCGAAATCGTCATCGGTGATGCCGTCGCCGTCGAGGTCGGTGTCGTCTTCGTCGAGGATGCCGTCGCCGTCCGCATCCTCATCGGCGGAATCGAAGATGCCGTCATTGTCCAGGTCGGAATCGGTATCGGCGGTGGTGTCGAGCAGGATGCCGCCCGCGACGCTGGCCGTGACCCGCACCGCCGGCCCGCCCTGCAGCAGGTCATCCGCGTCGAGCAGCTCGCGCGCCTCCACGTTGGGCCGGGTGGTGTAGCGATAGCCGGTGGCGGTCACCGCGCCCTGGATATGCAGCGACCCGGAGACATCGGCGTCGATCGCCGCGCCGACCGCCTGGTCGCCCTGCACGGTGACACCGCCACTGACCTCCACATTGCCGGTCACCGGCGCCGCGATCTTCAGCCCCATGCTGTTGTCGCCCGTCACGGTGATCGTGCCGCGGGCGATGAAGTCGCCGGTCAGGCCGGTCTCCAGGCTCATGCCGAAGGAGTTGTTGCCCTCGATGGTGATGCCCGAGCCGTAGTCGCTGAGGATGGTCCCGGTCACCGTTCCGGGGCCGATGACACGAATTCCGTAGCGGTCTTCGCCAACGGCGAACCGGCCGTCCAGATCACCATCATTGTCCGTATCGTTGTCACTGTCGTTGGGATCGTAGTCGTCATCCGATAGCCGGATGGAGCCGTTGTTGGTGACGTTGGTCGTAAGCCCGCCGTTGACCAGGATGCCCGTCACCCCGTCCACATCGTCGGCCATGATGAAGCCGTCGTGGACGACGGTGTTGTTGCTGTCGACCGTGATGGCGGCGCCGGGGGCGGTCAGCTCGATCTCGCCCTCGTCCTCGACAGTCACGTCGCCGGCGGTCGAGGTGGCGACCGGCACGCCCTCGTCATCTTCGATCACCGTCTGGGCGAAGGCGCCGCTGGCGAACAGCAGCAGGGGCGCGGCCGCCACGGAGGCGGCCAGGTGACGACGGAGCATGCGGGCGACCCTGGAACTGGAGATACGATCCCCGGTTCGTGCCGGGCCGCTCCGGCGTTAGTGGGTCACGGAAATTTCAGTCTGACACAGAGCGGGCGCCGGCCGTCACACGGCCGAAACTCAGGCCGTGGGATCGAGCGCGTAGGTGCGGCTGCAGTATTCGCAGGTGACCCGGATCTTGCCGTCGTCCTCGACCATGTCGGCCTTCTCCTCCTCGGAGAAACTCTCGATCACGGTGGCGATCCGCTCGGACGAGCAGCGACAGAAGGCCTTCAGAGCCAGCGGCTCGAACACCCTCACCCCGTCCTCGTTGAACAGCCGCCACAGCAGGGTGTCGGCCGGGATGGTCGGATCGACCAGCTCGTCCTCGCCGGTCGTCTGGAACAGGGCCTGGGCGCGGAACCAGGCGTCCTCGGTCGAGCCGCGGGCGTCGTCGGAGGCGATGTTCTGGATCATGATGCCGCCGGCGCGCCAGGTCGGGCCCTGGCCGGAATCGACCTGGCCGACGGCCAGGCGGATGCGAGTCGGGGTCTGTTCCGACTGGTCGAAATACTGCTCGGCGCACAGGGCCAGGGTCTCGCCCTCGATCTTGGTGATGCCCTGATAGCGGTCCATGTCGCCGCCCTGGTCGACGGTCATGATGAACAGCCCATCGCCCAGCAGGGTGCGGGCGCCGGGCCGCGCGAAGCCCTGGCTGACAGCGGCCACCGCGTCGGCGTCGAAACGGCAATAGCCGCGAAACTGGCCTGAGGTGTCGTAGTCGCAGACCACGTACCGCACCGGACCATCGCCTTGCGCCTGGACGATCAGCCGCCCCTCGAACTTCAGGCTGGACCCAACCAGCGCCGCCAGGGCGCAGGCCTCGCCCAGCAGGTTGGCGACGGGCTCGGGGTAGTCGTGGCGGGTCAGCACCTCATGGATGGAGTCGCCGAGCCGCGCGATGCGGCCGCGCACCGGCCAGCCCTCGATCTGGAAGGCGGCGACGAGGTCGTCGGTGGGGGGAGATTGGGTCATGAGGGGGTCTAGATAGGCGACCACGCCGGAAATGCGAGGGGGTGCTCTCACGCGCTGGGCCTCGCTCTCCCCCATGCAATGGGGGAACCAACCTTTGGCGAGCGCTGCAAGCGAGCCAAACCGAGGGGGTCCCCACCGCCGGTGGACCGCCAACCCCTGACGTCGGCGCTGCCCCGCCTCCTGGTCCGTCGCTCACGCTCCCAACCGTCCTCCGCCCCCTCTCGGGGGCGGAGAGCGAAACCGCCGAGCGTCCTGCTACGCTGCTACCGCCCCTTCCACTGGGGCGCGCGCTTCTGGGCGAAGGCCATCGGACCCTCGACAAAGTCCTCGGACTTGAACAGCGCCGCCACGGCGGGGTGCTTGAACTGGTCCTTGATCGCCGCTTCCAGCGACGCGGCGTCGAGGCCCTGCATCACCGCCTCCTTCGACGCGCGAATCGACATCGGGCTGCATTCGCTGATCAGCCCGGCCCATTTCTTCGCTTCAGCCATGAGCTGCTCGGGCGGGACAACGGCGTTGACGAAGCCAAGGGCCTCCCCCTCGGCCGCCGACACCCGCCGCGCGGTCAGGATCATCCCCATCGCCCGCTTCAGCCCGATCTGCCGCGGCAGCCGGTGCAGACCGCCGGCCAGGGCCGCCAGGCCGACTTTCGGTTCCGGCAGGGCGAACACCGCCTTGTCCGACGCAATGATGATGTCGCAGGCCAGGGCGATCTCGAACCCACCGCCCATGGCCACGCCGTTCACCGCCGCGATCAGCGGCTTGTTGAGGTCGAACCGGCTGGTCAGCCCCGCGAAGCCCGAGGGCGGGCTGCCCATCTTGCCGCCGCCGGCCTGGTGCTTGAGGTCATTGCCGGCTGAAAAGGCCTTCTCCCCCGCGCCGGTGACGATGCCCACCCACTGTTCCGGATCGGCGGCGAAGGCGTTGAAGGCCTCGTCCAGCTCGAAATGCATCGGCGAATGGAGGGCGTTCATCACCTCCGGCCGGTTGAGGGTGAAGATGGTGACCGGCCCTTCTCGGTCGACCGTGATGAACTCGTAGGCCATGGCGTGCTCCCTTGTTGCCGCCATCAGGGAGAGCTTACCCCGCGTCCGTCAATCGATGACGGTCAGCTCCCGCGCATACCGTTTCCAGTTCTCGACGTAGTGAGCCGCCGAGGCCTCCAGCACGCGCGCCTGCTCGGGGCTGACCTCACGGACGATCTTGCCCGGGGCGCCCATCACCACGCTGTTGTCGGGAATCTCCTTGCCCTCGGTGATCAGGCAGTTGGCGCCGATCAGGCAGTTGCGACCAATCTTCGCGCCATTGAGGATGATTGAGCCGATGCCGATCAGCGACCCGTCGCCGATGGTGCAGCCGTGCAGCATCACCAGATGGCCGATGGTGCAGTTGGCCCCGATGTTCAACGGCACGCCATAGTCGGCATGAAGCACAGAACCATCCTGGACGTTGCTGTTCTCGCCGATGGTGATGGTATCGGTGTCGCCTCGCGCGGTGGCGCCCCACCAGATGCTGGCATTTTTCTTGAAAACCACGCTGCCCATCACGGATGCACTGGGCGCAATCCAGTATTCACCCGCCGGGGGCAACGTGGGGCGCCGATCGCCCAAAGCATAAGCAGTCATCCGTGCACCCCGTATATTGTCGGACGGCCCTTGCTTAACCGCCCATAAACCAAGTTAGCATCATTGTAGTCGGGCGATTCGAAGGGGCCATCAAAACCTCTCCGATCCCGTCGCGGCCGGCTTTTCGGTCGCGAACTCCTGACGACGGAGACCTGGGTGTCGCGTTTTGAGTCCGGGCGGTATCCACCGCCCCATGCACCGAGCGAAGGCGGACCTCCGGGCCGCGCACGCCCTCCCATCACCGTTGTCCCGACCCGAGGGCGCGCCGTTGTGGCGACGCCCTTTTTTCTTGCCCCTGTGGAGGCTGTCTAGATGACCAAGCGAGCCCTGAAGCGCGTTGCCCGCGAAGGCGCCTTTGATGCCGGTCAGTTCGCGGAGGACGGCAAGGTACGCCGTCTGCCCGTCGGCGCCGGCTGGTCCCCGCTGGGAGGTCATGGACAGGAGGATCGGGACCAGGGGTATCTCAAGACAATAAAACCCAAGTCCGAGGGCCAGAAGGCGCTGATCGAGGCGATCGACAGCAAGAACCTGATCATGGCGCTGGGCCCGGCCGGCACCGGCAAGACCTACCTGGCCATCGCCAAGGCCGTCGAGGCGCTGGAGGCCGGCAAGGTCGGCCGCATCGTGCTCAGCAGGCCCGCCGTCGAAGCCGGGGAATCGATCGGCTACCTGCCCGGCGACATGGAGGACAAGCTGGCCCCCTACCTGCGCCCTCTCTACGACGCCCTGTCGGATCGCCTGTCGATGAAGCGGGTCAAGGCCTTGATGGCCGAGGGCCTCATCGAGATCGCCCCCGTCGGCTACATGCGCGGCCGCACCCTCAACAACGCCTTCGTGGTCATCGATGAGGCCCAGAACTGCACCTATGTGCAGCTCAAGATGCTGCTGACCCGCCTGGGCTGGCACTCGACCATGGTGGTCACCGGCGACCCGGCCCAGTCGGACCTGTTGCCCACCCTCTCGGGCCTGGCCGAGATTTCGCAAAAGCTGGAGGCCGTCGGCAACATCTCGGTCGTGCGCCTGGAGGACCGCGACATCGTCCGCCACCCGCTGGTGGCGGAAATGTTGGGCGTCATCTGACCGAAGACAGGGTGCCCCGGGTCGAATTGAGGCCCGGGGCTTCCCTTGCGTCTGCCTTGCCACCCCCAGGAACGGGGCGCTTACTTCCGTCAACGGCCATCAGAGCCACGGGAGACACGTCATGGCGGACGGCTTCATCCTGGAGATCGACAAGCAGGTCGGCATCCCTGTTGCCCGCCAGCGGCAGCCGCAGGCTGGCGCTCAGAGCTGGCCCGAAGGCACGGTTATCGTCTCGGCCGACAGCCACATGCTGGAGACCGATTGCTGGATCGACCGCTTCCCCGAGCACCTGAAGGACCAGGCGCCGCGCATGGTGTTCAAGGACGGCGGCTGGGACCTCTCAATCGCCGGCAAGTCGATGACTCCGCCGGAGGTCGCCGCCTCTCTGTGCGAGCAGATGGAATGCTACCCCGGCCTGACCGACCAAGAGACCCGCTTCCGTGATCTCGACATCGAGGGCGTCGAGAAGGAGCTGATCTTCCCCCAGCGCCTGTTCGGCCTGCTGATGTTCGGCGAATTGACCAATCGCGAACTCGTATTCGGGGCCTACAACGAACACATCGGCGAAGTCTGCGCCAAGTCGGGCGGGCGGCTCTATCCGGTGATGATCCCCAGCTATTGGGATCCGGAGAGCGCCTCCGCCTCTATTCAGCGCTGTGTAGAGTTGGGCGCCGCCTGCCTGATGATCCCGATCAAGCCCGGCAAGTTCGAGAACGGCCGCACCATCCACTACAACCACCCGGTCATGGACCCCCTGTGGGCCGCCATCGAGGCCAGCGGCCTGCCCCTGGCCTTCCACATCGGCGAGGCCATCCCGACGGCCGAGCCGGGCGCCGTCGGTGTGTCGGTGCTGACCCAGATGCAGGGCTTCCGGCACAACTGGGGCCAGTTGGTGTTCGGCGGGGTGTTCGACCGCTTCCCGGGCCTGCTTTGCGTGTTCGTCGAGGGGGGCCTGAGCTGGATCCCCGGCATGCTCCACGACGCCGACATGATCTACAACAGCTTCCCGACCTCGATCTCGCCGAAGCTGGCCCACCCGCCCAGCTGGTACTGGCGAAACCACTGCTACGCCACCTTCATGACCGACCCGGTCGGGCTGGAGATGCTCCACCGCATCGGGCCGGAAACGGTGATGTGGTCGTCCGACTACCCCCACCAGGAGAGCACCTTCGGCTACACCCGCAGCGCCATCGATGCGGTGTTCGCGGCAACCGACATTGAGACGGCGCAGATGATCCTTGGGAAGACGGCGCTAGACCTCTTCCGGATTGCCTGAAGGCGCCGGCAGCAACCATCCCCGATAGACTACGATGGGCCCGGTCAGCGGGTGCGACAGGTCGACGTGGAAGCGGAACCGCCCCTCCCCGTCGACCTCCTCCCAGGCCTCGACGCGCGGAAACAGCCAGGCAGGGAGACCGACCCCGAACAGCGTCCAGCGACGCGCGATCAGCCGTAGCCGCCCGCCGTCCAGCACCGGCGCCATGCCACAGGCCATCGGCCCGAACCCCTCGACCGCCAGATGCGCCGCCCTGTCCCGCCCCGCCCACTGGCGGCTGGAAAAGCTCTGGTCGCCAAATCGGCGGGTCCAGGTTTCCACGCCGTCCTTTCGTGAGAACTCCACCCGGATCCGCCCATCCCTCTGGGCCCCGGGGAAGCCGACGATCGCCGCGGCCAGGCGCGCCAGGAGATTGCCGCCCCGGTCCACGTCGAACCGGCCCTCCGCCGCCATCCTGCCGCCCTCGGGAAGGTCGTGCATCGCCCGGATCGGCGCCGGCAGCGCCTCCCAGGCCCCGGCCAAAACCTGGCGATAGACCGGCGCGGACGGCTGAAGCTCGTCCCGCACACCGGTCTCGATCCGCCTGGCGGCGAACAGGGGCGCGTAGTCGTCCAGGCTAACCGCGCCCGCCGCCGTCCGCGCCCCGCTGTCCGGCCGGTCGCCCGCCAGCAGCTTGGCGATCAGGGCCGCCGCAGGCATGGCCGGGATGAAGGGGCCGTGGTCACCCTCCGCCGTCAGGTTCCAGCTGCGCGCGGCCGGCCGGCCGTCGGCGTCGAGCCCGGTCACCCGCACGAACATCCCGCCGCGATCTTCGCCCCACTTCAGCTGGGTTTTCACCGCGTGGAACAGCCCCGCCAGCTTCACCAGCGGAATAGGAAGGCCGACGCTGACCAGCCAGGCCAGGGCGTTCAGCATCCGGTGCAGAAGTTCGGGACGTGGCCCCGCCCCCAGCCAAATCTCACGAACTCCCGGCCACAGGCCGGCAAGGGCCGTCAGGTCCGGCACATCGACCAGCGAGAACCGGGTGCTGTGCAGCGGCAAGCGGCCGGGCGCCGCCACGGTGACATGTCGTGCCTCGACCAGCCCCACGCCCGAACCGGTCCGCCCGTCCCGCAGCCGGGTCACCGGCCGGCCCGCATAGCTGAGGATGGCCTCCAGAACGCTGACCCCGACGTCGGCATGGGGCGACGGCGCGATCCCGGCGGCGATGTCGTCGACCCGCGCCCAGCCATCGGTGATGCCAGCGACCGCCGCAGCCGTCAGCGCCGGACAGGTGCTGACCCCGCTGAGCGCAAAGACGTTCTTCGCCTTGGCCGCGGCGTCGAACCGCTCGATCCCCAGGACGAAGTCCGTGGAATCGGCCAGGTCCAGATAGTCGACGCCCGCCTCAAGACAGGCCTCGACCAGCCGATACGGCGCCGCGCCATACCCCTGGAACGGTCCGCTGCAGTCGACCACCAGGTCCGGCGCCAGCGCCGCCAGCTGGGCGGCCACATCGCCGTTCCGGTCGAACCGGGCCGGCTCCATCACAGCGCCGCCGGGCAAGGCCCAGGCCGCCCGGAACGCCGCCGCCTTCTCCAGCGACCGCCCGGCGATGAGCAGGGTCAGCCGGGGGTCATCCGCCAGCAGCCGGGCCAGCCGCCCCCCAAAGACCCCATAGCCGCCGACGATCAAAATTCGCATGCCCGTCAGCCCAGCACTCGGTCGGCCTGCCCAGGTTCAGGCAGCCAGCAGACCTCGTTGCGCCCGAAGATCTTCATCCGGTTGCGGGCCACCAGTTCATACAGCGCGTCGGCCCACCGCCGCGGCAGCCACCGACCCACGCCGGCCAGTTTCCACGGCCAGCCCAACCGTTCTGCCATGCGGATCGAGCCGTCGGCCTTGAACCGCGCCACGCCATCCTCGATCAGGATGTTGCTCTCATAGTCCGTGGGATCGAGCCCGTAGTGGCGGTATAGCGCCTCGCCAAGCGGCGTCTGGGCGGGCAGCAGGCGGAACACGCCCCGGCGGTCCAGGCGCAGGACGCTGCGCATGCCGGCGCTGCAGAATGCGCAATGACCGTCGAAGACGATCACGGCCTTGTCGTCTGGAAACGATGGAACGGCGGGGTCCCGGCGATAGCTGTAGGCTTCGCGCGGGATCATCTCACCTACTCGAGGTCTTCCGCCAGGATGGCCATCTCGAACATGTAGGACCCGGCCTCGTCCTCGTCCTCATAGATCACGCCGATGAACTCGCCCTTCAGTTCGACCTCGGCGGAGTCCTTCTGCTTGCGGGCCTTCACCGCCACGTGCGGGTTGCCGAAGGTCCGCTTCAGGTGGGCTTCGACCTTCTTGATAGCGACGTCGTCCACGGGAGCGCTCCGGAAAAAACAAACAGGGGAATTGGCGCGGAACCTAGTCAGGCGCGCGCGACGCGCAACCCCAAAAGGTCAGATCACGTAGTCGTAGACGATATCGGCCAGGGTGTGGTCCATCGTCCGCGCCGGCTCTTCGCAGGTCGGGCAATTGACCAGGCGGGCGGGAACGCCGGCCGCGGTGCAGCCGGCCGGCACGGGTTTCAGCACCACCGAGCCCGAGGCCACCTTGGCGTAGTCGCCGATCTTGATGTTGCCCAGCACCTTAGCCCCGGCGCCCAGCAGCACGCCCTTGCCGATCTTCGGGTGCCGATCTCCGCGCTCGGCCCCGGTGCCGCCCAGGGTCACCCCATGCAGCATGGAGACATCGTCTCCGACCACGGCCGTCTCGCCGATCACGATCCCGGTGCCATGGTCGATGAACACGCCGGCGCCGATCTTGGCGGCCGGGTGGATGTCGACCTGGAAGATCTCGCTCATCCGGCTCTGCAGGTAGAAGGACAGGGTGTCTCGCCCATGGGTCCACATCCAGTGGGCCACCCGGTGGGTCTGCAGGGCCATGAAGCCCTTGAAGAACAGGAAGGGCTGGACATAGCCCTTGCAGGCCGGATCGCGCTCGAACACCGCCTTCAGGTCGGCCTCGGCGGCGGCAATGATGCTGGGATCGGCCTCGAAGGCCTCTTCGGCGAACTCGCGGGCGCTCATCGCCCGCAGCTCCTGGTCGCCCAGCTTGCGGGCGATCTGATAGCTCAGCGCATCGGCCAGGCTGTCGTGCGAAAGGATCACCGAGTTCAGCAGGCTGGCCAGCGACGGCTCGT
Organism: Caulobacter sp. SLTY; assembly: GCF_009905535.1. Lineage (GTDB taxonomy): Bacteria > Pseudomonadota > Alphaproteobacteria > Caulobacterales > Caulobacteraceae > Caulobacter. The sequence goes on from NZ_JAAALA010000015.1 coordinate 23,314, forward strand.
CCCGCGACGCCCGCTCGGCCTCGTTGCGCAACGCGGCCCAGACCGGCGGCGCGACGGCCGGCTCAACGACTTCCAGATGCTTGGCCATCGGCGGCCTCCCTGTCCGAACGACGGCGCTCCTAGCACATCCGCGCCGGATTGTCCGTTCCTCGCCCTTTCAACGCATATGGTAGCGGATCGCGGCAATGCCAGCGTTAACGCACGACCTTTTGCCGCTCCCCGTTGCGCCGCCAGGGACGCCGCCTTAGCCTCGCCGCGTTTGTGATCGAAAGCCCCCGCATGAAGTCCTCGCCCCTTCTCGCCGGTATTGCAACGCTGACACTGGCCGGCGGCGCGTTCGCGGCCGACGCCGCCTCGCCCGGCGGGTCCGGCGCGAACAGCCCCACGCTCGGCCGCACAGCCCTGGTCGAGCTGGCCAGGACCGGCCAGCCTTTGTGCGGCGGATGGCGGCCCAAGGACGACAGCTGCGAGGACATCGGCTTCATGGAGGTGCTGGCCGACGGCCAGGTGCGCCAAACCTATCGGTTCAAGCTCTCCGACGACTACGAAATCGCCATGCGCCAGACGGTGAAGTTCGAGGGCGACGCCCTGTGCGCCGTGTTCCGCTGGGACGAGATCGACGTGGTGGTGCTGCGCGACGGGGACCGGGCCCCGATGTCGGAGTCCCTGCCGCTGACCATCATGCTGCAGTCCTCGCTGGAAGAGTTCAACGGCAAGACGATCTGCGAGACCTATCAGCGCGACACCGTCACCGGCGAGATCACCACGACCGTCACCGTCGATGGCCAGCGCGACCCCGCCCTCGACGCCGACTACCGGGTGCTCGACAAGGGCGACACCATTCACCTGCGCGGCCCTGACGAAGGGCCCGAGCTCGAGCCCCTGGACGTCTGATCGCGTGAGTTCCCTGCCCCCCGCCCCGCTGTTCGGCGAGCCCCTGCCGGTCGCGCCGTCCCAGCCGGTGCTCGACTTCCTGGCTCGCCGCCGCTCGGCCTCGGCCCTGACCCTGACCGCGCCGGCCCCGAGCGAGGGACAGCTGGCCGACCTCATCCGCATCGCCGCCCGCGTGCCCGATCACGGCAAGCTGGCGCCCTGGCGGTTCGTCATCCTCGATGGCGAGGACAAGGCCGCCTTCGCCATCCGGCTGGAGGCCTTGGCCGCCGGCCGCCCGGATGCCGCCAAGCTTATCGCCAAGCTCGGCAAGCTGAAGGCCCCGCCGATGGCCGTGGCGGTGATCGCCAGCCCCAGAGCGGGCGAGATTCCCGAGTGGGAACAGCTGATGTCGGCCGGCGCGGTCTGCACCCTGCTGCTCCAGGCAGCCGGCGCCATGGGCTACGGCGCCAACTGGATCACCGACTGGTACGCTTATGACCCGGAAGCCACGGCCGTCCTCGGCCTGGCCGAAGGCGAGCGCGTCGCGGGCTTCGTCTTCATCGGCACGGCCTCGGAGCCGCCGGCCGAGCGGGTGCGCCCCGACGAGACCGCCCTCACCACGCGCTGGACACCGCCCCCCGCCTAGCTTCGCCTCGCCCGCCGGATGGCCACACGCCCCGGTTTAGGCTAGGCTGCGAACCAACTGTTTCTCTTCCAGGAATTGCTCCCCATGCGTCTCGCCGCCGCCGCGACCGTCCTCCTCGCCGCCGCCGCCCTGCCAGCCAGCGCCGGCGCTCCGCTGCCGACCTATGACCAGGTCGGGCTGAAGTGGAGAACCCCGCCGAACGTCATCGACATGGCCCGCCACTATCCTGTGCGCGCGAAGGCCAAGCAGGTCGGCCGCGGCATGGCCGACGTTTCCTGCACCGCCAAGACCGACGGCCGCCTCGACTGTCAAGTCGTGGATGAAACCGAAGGCAATCTCGGCTTCGGCGCCTCAGCCCTGGCTGTGATGAAGCGCGCCCGGGTCGAGGCCGTCGACGGCGCCGACCCGGCCGGCCGCACCTTCGGCTTTCGCCTGAAATTCGGCGCCTGGCCGGCCTCCGAGCTGCCGGCCAAGTTCCAGCCGGGCAACGGCCTGACCTGGTCGCGCTTCCCGACCATGACCAACTGGAACATGCAGGGCCAGGACAAGCACGAAACCTTCAGCGCCCGCTTCGACTGCGTCGCCCGCGCCAGCGGACGCCTGACCTGCACGACGGCCGAGGTCACGCCGGACGCCCCCAAGTTCGTCAAGGCGGCCGCCGACGCCATGGCCAAGGCGCGGGTGCAGCGTGCCGACGGCGCCTCCCCCGAAGGCGCCCGCTTCACCTGGACCGTGGCCGTGCAACGCCAGACCTCCTGCTCGCCGGGCCGCGAGGAGATCTTCCAGGACGACGATACGGCGGGCCCGCCCGGGCGCTGCTTCCCGGGGCAGGTTCAGGTCAGGTAGAGGCCTCGCCGACAGGGCTCGCGTAGCTATCGCTGCCGCCACCCGACTGGGAAATCGGGGTGGAAGGCCAGGTCGAGCTCCAGTCGCGTCTCGCCGCCGTCCAGCGCCACGCCGACGGTGAAGGCGCCATAGGACATGCCCACAAAGCTCGCCGAACCATTGTCCGCGGTAACGCGTACGACCGGCTCGTCGAAGGTCGGGTGGAGGTGAAACTCGACCCTTCCCCGGATGGGGCGCTCGTCCGTGGCCTTGACGACCAGTTCGAACCTGACCCAGTCGCCGGCTTGCTTGAGGGGGCGAGCGGTCAGCCGCCGGCCGTTGCGTTCGGCCTGCTCACCAAACTGCCGCTTGTTGGGATCGTTAGGGTCCACCGGGCCGGGCGCGGAGGCGGGAGGCTCGACCGTCGCCAGCTTCCGCACCGGCCGATCTTTCTCGGCCAGGGCGTCGAGCAACAGCATCAGATTGGCGTACCGATCCTCGCCGGGCGCGACCTTGAGGCTGTAGAAAACGGGCCGGACGCCGAACTTGTCGGTCATGCGGAGCGCGTAGGCCTCGCGTTCCTCGATCGTGCTGTAACCGAGAAGGGCGTAGTGGGCCGGCGGGCTGGACCTCAGCCGGGCGGTGACCTCCCGCATCAGGTTGGCGAAGTCCGGGTCGGTCATCGAGAAGCCGACGAACACCACCGGATGGGTCATGAAGATCGCCAGCAGCTTGCGGCGGGCGTCGTCGCTGGAGATTTAGCGCTCGACGTAGGACCGCTCGGTCAGGACGATGTCGGCCGGGTTGTCGAACCGACCGTGGAGATAGACCACCGCCTTGCGCGGCTGAGGTTCGCTCAGCGAAATCAGGAACTCCGACAGCGCCGCCTGGTCTGTCCAGTTGACCCGCCAGGCCGTCTGTCCAGCCAGCGCCAGCGCCTCCTCGATGCAGGGATCGTAATTGGTGGTCAGGAAATGCCGGAAGCGCATCTCCGCCAGGCTGATATGCGGCTCGGCCAGGGCGCCCCGCGACTGGAACAGGGTGGTGATCAGATCGTGGAAGGCCGCTTCCCGCATAGAGAGGCGGTGGACCTGAGCTGTCCATGGCGCGTCGTTCAGATCTGCGAGGATCGTCTTCCAGCGTCCGCCGCTGTCGCCAGCGCGCTTTTCCATCTCCTCGACCAGCTGTTTCCAGGTCACGTAGCCGGAGTTGACGCTGGCGCCGGCGCCGACGAGGGCGATCGGCGGGCGATCACTCTTCATCAGCCGCAGCAGGCCCTTGAAAGCGTCATCCTGCTCGAACGGCGCGAAGGGGGCGTCATGGGCCTGCGAGGGCGCCGTACTCATTCCATCGCTGCGTGGAGGACCCGCGCCGCCTCGATCCGGCCGACGTCGTTGTGGCCGGTGATGAAGTCGCACTGCAGGTTGGTGACGTGGCCCGGCTTGAGCGTTAGGGCCGAGACGCCGTCGTAGACGATATCGGTTCCCTCGGCCTTGGGCAGGCCGCGCGCGCCATTGGCGCCGAGGCCGCCGAACACGTCCTTGGCTCCGCCGAATTTGGCGCTGACCTTGACGATGGCGTTGGCCACGGTCTGGGACACCCGCGAGGCGCTCGGATAGGCCAGGCCCACCGCCTCGTCGTTCCAGGTGTGGCTGATAGCGATGGGCCCGTTGATCTTCTTGCCCGAGATCACCTTGCGATAGCCGCCGACGATGTTCTTGTAGAGCAGGCCGTAGCTGATCTTCTCGGCGAAGGAATTGTGCGAGAAGGCCCCCTGGAGCAGGGTCATGCTCTGGGGACTGCGGGTCATCTTCGCCGCCGCCGCGGTGACCAGGCGGGCTCCGAAGCTGTGGCCGACCAGGTGAATCCGCACCATGTCCAGGCCGGCGGCGGCGTCGAGCAGCGCGCCCAGGCTTTCACCCACCGCGCCCGCCCGCTTCTTCAGTTCGAAATAGGCGAACTGGTTGAGCATCTTGGCGACGCCGGCGCTGGCGCCGCTGAAGAAGCCCGCCGCCTGGCCGGGCGCCCCGCCGCCGCCCGCGGACGCCGCCGGCGAGGCGGGCGTCAGGGCTCGGGACAGGTTGGCGACGATCCGGCTGCCCGGCTCCGCCAGTTCCTTGTGGTCCAGCGCGGTCTGCTCATCGGCGTCGTTCAGGCCGACCGCCTGGCGAAGGACGTCGGCCAGTTCGTCGGCGTCCGGCTCGCTGGCAGTGGCGCGGACCACCAGCTTCTCGAATTCGGGATCCTTGATCCCCAGGAAGTCGGCAATCTGACGGGCCTGGGCTTTCAGCACCTCCCGGTGCAGTTCGCCGCCGGCCGAGGCCGCGGCGCCGCCGACCACCTGTTGCGTCTCGGCGCCCAGGTCATCGCGGAAACGGTCTGAGGGCCAGAAGACGCCCCAGACGGCCACGTTGCGCGCCTTGGCGTCCCAGCGACCGGCGTCGACCTGCACCAGGTTGCCGATCAGCGTCTGGTACAGGGCCTCGGAGGCGTCCGCGTCCATGTGCCAGCCGTGGGACACCACAATCAGATCGGTGATCCCGGCCGGAAGGGCCGGAGCTGGGGGGGACTTCACCTTGCCATCGTCAAGGGTGAAGTTCAGCCGTTTGTACGGCAGGCCGGCGATCTGGGTCATTCCTCGGGCTCCTCTAGCGGGATTGGATGGCGCGGAAAGCGTCGAGCATGCCGGCGCCTTGGAAGTCGCGCTTGCGCTTCAGGTCGGTGGCGCTGTCCATCAGGGCGGACTTCACCTCCATTGGGTCGCCGATGTAGCGCTCGTGGATCGACAGGAAGGCGGCGCAGGCGCCGGAGACATGCGGAGCAGCCATGCTGGTTCCACTTTCCTCCCGATAGTAGGCGACGCCCTTCACGGGCTCGAAGGTCCCCTCAAGGAAGTCGTCCTTGGCCGCCTGCTGCACCGTGCTCCAGGAAGCGCATGACAGGATCCGCTCGCCGGGGGCGACGATGTCCGGCTTGGGTCGCCCATCGGCGGTCGGCCCGCGGGAGGAGAAATAAGAGACGCCGTACTTGTCCGGGCTCTCCGGGTGGGTAGCCCCGACGGTGATGGCGTGTTCGGCATTGCCTGGATCGGCGATCGACTGATCGAGCCCGACCCGCTTCAGGGCCCCGGCCCCCTCCGGCTGAAGCATCACCGAGCCGTCGTTCCCTGCCGAGACCACCACCACGACGCCGTTCTTCACCAGGCGGTTGACGGCCGCGCAGACCGGCGAGTGGCCGGCGGCGTACCACTCCGCGTCGAAGCCGTAGCCGATGCTGATGTTGACCCCGTGGATGCGGATCCGCTCACCGTCCTCATTGAGCTGGTCGACATAGTCCAGGGCGGCCAGAATGGCGCTCTCGTGCCCCTTGCCCTCGTCGGACAGCACCTTGAGGCTGACCAGCTTGCAGCGAGGCGCGACGCCGGTCAGGCCATGCTCGAGGGCCTCGTGATGCAGCCGGACCTTGCCCCGGTCGTTGCGGCGACGGACCAACCGCGCCGCGCCCGGATCCCTGGGCTTGGGCTGGTTGTCGCCGCGGCCCGCCTGGGCGGCGTCGCAAGGCGTGGCGCCGGCGATGATCCCGGCCACATGAGTTCCGTGGCCATAGAGGTCGACCAGAGGATTGGAATCCTTGTCGAGGAAGCTCATGTGCTCAACGCGGTCGATCAGCCTGGCCTGGGCCTCGGTGGCCGCCGCCGGGGGCTGCAGGGACAGGTTGTCATAGATGGCGAAGTGCGGATGGGAGCCGTCGATGCCGCTGTCGATCACCGCCCAGGTGATCCCCGCCCCCTCCGCGCCGAAGGCCCGGACGCAGGCCTCGGCCTTCACCAGCCGGACGGACCGGTGAAGGTGGACGTCGAGCTCATTGTCCGGCCAGATCTTGTAGATCGCCCGGTTGGCGCCGGAGCCGTCGCCATCGAGCAGGCTGGTGATCTGCTTGAGGGTCAGCAGGGCGACCACATGCTGGCGGGTGGACTGGCTGAGCACCTCTCCACCGACCTCTTCGACCAGGGCGCGAATTGCCTTGAGCGCCATCGGCTTGCCGCCGAAGTAGTCGAAGTTCGGGTCGATGATCGTCCTGGCCATCGGCAGGGCCGCCGGCTCTTCCACCTCCTCGGGCTCGATGGCCGCGAGCAGCTTCGACACGTCGTCCCGTCTGGGGGCGGGCGGCACTTCCGCTTCAGGGGCATCGGTCTCGACACCGAAGCGGTTCAGGAGCTGCGGTGAGACCACATAGGGCGCGTACTGGCTGTCGAGATCGCGCTTTGCGGTCTTCGGTTTCTTGCTGTCGTTGTTCGCGTCGGTCATGTCGCACTCCGCGTGTGATTGAATAGGCGGTGTGGCCGAAATGCAATCTCACGTCCGGAGACCATATCGGGTCAGCGGCCAACGGCCGTGACGCAGGTCACAGTCGTTCTTTTCTACGACCCAGCGCCTGAGCCGTCAGCGTAAACGGCGCTCAGTCGCCCATAGGAGCGTGACCAGAAGGCCAGCAGGGTGACCACCGTCCCCACCACCCCGGCGACCGTGAACACCAGGGCGATGCCGCGGTTCTCGCCGCGGCCGAACCAGTCGCCGATGGCGTCGGCCCCTGCCCCGTCGGTCATGAAGGGGATAAAGACGAACTGGGCCAGGGGGCTGATCAGGAAGGCGGTCAGGGGCGAGGCGGCCTGTTCAACCGATTGGGCGAAGCCGAACACCCGGCCCTGACGCTCGAACGGCACGACCTTCTGCAATGTGGTCTGCTCTGCCGCCTCTGCCCATGGCCCCAGGAACATCCAGCTGTAGCAGCCGGCGACCAGCAGCCAGATCGATGGCTGTAGGGTGAAGAAGATGCAGACGACCCAGGCGATCAGATTGGCCAGCAACAGAGTCCGCAGAGGGTTTGACCCCAGCCCGGTCCGCGCGATGACCAGCCCGCTGATGATGAAGGCCGTGGCGATGAAGGCCCATAGCAGGCCCCAGGTCTGCACCTTCACCAGCGACAGGCCATAGGCGTCCATCAGCGCCATGAAGATGCCGCCCAGGAAGTTGTTGAAGGTGGCGAACAGGATCAGGGCGAACAGCCCCGGCACGCCGGCGATCACCGCGATGGTGCCGCGAATGTCCATCCGCCCAGGCTCTGCCCCTTCGCCCGGCGTGGCCCTCGGCTCATCGACCTGCACGAACAGCAGGTGGACGTACACGACCGCCGTCGCGGCTAGGGCGAACACCAGGGTCAGCAGCATGCCGCCCCAGGCCACGAGGAAGCCGCTGATCACCGAGGTGGTCAGAAACCCGACGCCGCTGACCATCCCCACCAGCCCGTTGGCCTTGTCGCGCCGATCCTCCGGAACCAGGATGGTCACCAGGGTCGGCAAGGCGATGCTGCGCACGTTGCCGGCGATCACCCCCATCATTACCAGCCCGATGAAAAGCCATAGCCAGACACCCGACAGCTGCTTCATCGCCCCCTCGGGCGCGACCAGCAGCACCGCCAGCGACAGGCCGTAGAGCACGAACGACGCCACGCTGGAGCCCAGCATCGCTACGGTCTTGCGGTTATGATCGACCAGGCTGCCGAACCAGAAGCCCAGGCCCGCCGTCAGCACCAGATAGACCCCTGCGATCATCCCGGTGGCGAACACCGACCGGGTCTCCAGGTAGACCCAGAAAGTGATCGCGAACCAAACCGTGAAGTTGGTCACGTTGGCCACAAGGTTGTTGGCCAGCAGGTGGTGGAACGGCTTCATCCGAAGGCCGGTCAGCCCCGGCCCCGGTACGGCGCCACCCCCTGGTCGGGCAGCCACAGCCCCTCCGGCGGTGGGCCGCTCTGCCAGAAGACGTCGATCGGGATGCCGCCACGCGGGTACCAGTAGCCGCCGATGCGCAGCCATTTCGGCTCGGCGGTATCAAAGATCCGCTTGCCGACCGCCACCGTGCAGTCCTCGTGGAAGGCGCCGTGGTTCCGGAAGGCGCCGAGGAACAGCTTCAGCGACTTGCTCTCGATCAGCCAATCGGCCGGGGCATAGTCGATGACCAGGTGGGCGAAGTCCGGCTGGCCGGTCACCGGGCAGAGGGAGGTGAACTCCGGGGCGACGAACCGGGCCAGGTACAGGGTCCCGGCCTGGGGGTTGGGCACGCGCTCAAGGATGGCGTCCTCGGGGCGCTGGGGCGCCTCGGTCTGGCGGCCGAGCTGAGTGAGATGGGTCTCTTCCATCGCCGCGATTTAGACCCGCGCCGAAGGGGGGACAAGGCCGCCGGGCCACGCTAAGACCGGCGCAACATTGAAAGGGAGAGGCCAGATGGCGGGCAAGGACTTCGGCGGTTTCGTAGTTGTGGTGACCGGCGGCTCGACAGGCCTGGGCCGGGCGATCGCGGTGGAGACCGCCCAGCGCGGCGCCAAGGCGGTGATCATCAACTACGCCAGCAGCAGGGACGAGGCCGCCGAGACCGTCCGGCTCGTCGAGGCCGAGGGCGCGCAAGGCGTCCTGGCCCAGGGCGATGTTTCCGATGATGCCGCCTGCCGCGCCATCGCCGCGGCGGCCGAGCCGTTCGGCAAGATCGACGCCCTGTTCAACAACGCCGGCATGACCAAGTTCGCCCCAAACCATGGGGATCTCGACGCCCTGACCAGCGACGACTTCCTGCGGCTCTACTCGGTCAATGTGGTCGGCGCCTTCCAGATGGTCCGCGCCGCCCGCTCGTTGCTCGAGGCCGCGCCGCAGCCAGGCGCGGTGGTCAACACCAGCTCCATCGCCGCGGTGACCGGCATCGGCTCCTCTGTCGCCTACGCCGCCTCAAAAGGGGCGATGACCACCATGACCCTGTCGCTCGCCAGGGGCCTGGCCCCCAAGATTCGGGTCAACGCCGTCTGTCCCGGCTTCATCGACACCCCCTGGTTCGGCAAGTCGATGGCCGACGACACGGTCAACCGAATGCGCGAGGGCGTCATCCGGTCCACGCCGCTGCAGGCCGCCTCGACCGCCGAGGACATCGCCGGCGCCGCCGTCTTCCTCGCGGCCCCGGCCTCGCGCCATGTCACCGGCGAAACCCTTCTGGTTGATGCCGGGACTCACCTGGGCTTCGCCTCCATGGCGATGCGCTGAAGCCACGCATACCGTCTTTATGCGGCGCCTTCCCTTCCGGCATGGCGTGGCCCGGTCGAGTCGTGGCACACGGCGGCTGCCTAAAAGATAGGCGACGGGCTCCGGCCGCGCTCAGATTCCCAACAGCCGGAGCCGGCTTTGCGGCCCCGACCTGACTGAGGTTAGCGAGCCGGGAACCCTTCGCCCATCCTGAGCGCGACCCTCGATCGAAGAGACGGCGGGCAACGCTCCAGGCGCGCAGGCGCCCTCGGGCGTCAATCAATAGGGGATAGCTATGAAATTCTGGAAACTGGCCCTGGCGGGCGCTGCCGCCTCCCTGGCCCTTGGTGGAGCCGCCTTCGCTCAGGAAGAAGAGAGCACGGCGTCGTTCAGCTTCAACGCCGGCATTGCGTCGGACTACATCTTCCGCGGCGTGAGCCAGACGGACGGCCCGCAGGTGTTCGGCGGCGTCGATTTCAGCAACGGCCCGATCTATGCCGGCGCCTGGGTGTCCAACGTCGACTTCGGCGATGACACCGATGCGGAAATCGACCTCTACGTCGGCGTGAAGCCTGAGCTGGGTCCGGTGACTCTCGACCTCGCCTACATCTACTACGGCTACGTCGGTGAGCCGGGCGGCGCGGACTATGCCTACAGCGAGTTCAAGGTTGCGGCCTCGATCCCGGCCGGCCCGGTGACCCTGGGCACCGCCTGGTACTACTCACCCGACTTCTTCGGCATTGAAGACGAGGCGCTGTACGGCGAAATCAACGCCAGCTACTCGTTCGCCGAGAAGTGGTCGGTCGGCGGCGCCGTCGGCATTCAGGACGCTGAGCTCGCCGGCGACTATACCACCTGGAACCTGGGCGTTGGCTGGGCTCCGCTGGACAAGCTGGCCCTGGACCTGCGGTACCATGACAGCGACCTGAAGTGCGGCGATCTCTGCGGCTCGAAGGTCGTCCTGACCCTGAAGACCACCCTGCCCTAGGGCCGGACCTTCCAAGGATCGATCGGGCCGTCGCGATCCGTCGCGGCGGCCTTTTCGCTGCCCGAACGGTCGGCTATCGAAGGGCATGGACAACTTCGCCGCCCTGCTGGCGCCCGTTACCTCCGAGACCTTCTTCGCCGACTACTACGGCAAGACGCCCCTCCACATCCCGGCCGCCGGCGGGACGCGCCAGGGCCTGCTCACCTGGGACCGGCTGAACGAGATCCTGTCGGTCTCCACCGCCTGGACCGAGCCGCGCCTGAAGCTGTTCATCGAGGGCCGCCGCATCGGCCCCGAGCACTATTGCGACACGGTCAACACCCTGGACGGCGAGATGCGGCGGGTGAACCCGCGCAAGGTGCGAACCTTCCTGTCGATGGGCGCCAGCCTTGTCGCCAATGCGGTCGAGACCCTGACGCCCGAGTTGCGCCGCACCGCCGGCGTCCTGGAACAGGCCCTGCTCGGCCTGACCAGCGCCAACATCTACTGCTCGTTCGGCGGTCGCCGGGCCTTCAACAGCCACTATGACAGCCACGAGGTCTTCGCCTTCCACACCGAGGGCGAGAAGGTCTGGCGGATCTATGAAGGCCGGGCCGACAACCCCATCGCCGGCCCGCCCGATCATCCCGAGGTGCAGCAGCAGCTGGACCGCCAGAAGGGCCGGTTGCTGCGCGAGGTGACCATGCGGCCGGGAGACCTGCTCTACATCCCGCGCGGCCAGTTCCACGACGCCCTGGCCAGCTCCCAGGCCTCGCTGCACGTCACCTTCTCTGTCGAGCCGCGCACCGCCCGCATCCTGTTCCGCCTGCTGGAGCAGGAGGCGATGAACGACAGCGCCTTCCGCGCCTGGCTACCTAACCCGGCCCAGGACGGCGGCGCGGCGCTCGCCCAGCGCCTCGCCGATCTCGCCGATCGGCTGAAAGCCATCGCCACCACCCGCGTCTTCCAGGGGGAGGTCGCCGACCTGCAGCGTTCGATCTTCGGGGAGCTGTCGGAATACGCCCTGCCCGCCGTCGGGCCGCTGGAGGCCTTCGAGGTCGCGCCACGACCGGCCGAGGTCGTCCGCCACGCCGACGGCTGGGTCCTGCGCACCCAGGCCGGCCTGATGCCGCTGGACGGCCTGCACAAGCCCGCCGCCTGGATTCTCGGCCGACCGGCCTTCACCCTGCAGGAACTGGCCGCCTGGTTCCCCCAGGCGGAAGAGACGGCGTTGCGAGGCCTGGTCGAACGGATGGGCCGGGCGGGCCTGGTCGCCCCGCGGCGTTGAAGCCTAGTTGTCCCGGCCGCTCGTGCGACGGCCCGGATCCATGGCCATGGCCGCTTCGTCGGCGCGACGCTGCCAGCCGGCGGTCGTGTCGCAGATCTTCCTCTGACGCCGGCTGCCGACCACCGCTTCCCGCTTGCAGCTGATCCGGTCGAGGTCGTTCACGCCGATCTTGCCGACCGGCATTCGAACACTGGTCTGGCCCACCGGCTTCCGGACATCGACCGGCGACACATTGGCCGGCTCGGCGGCCAAGGCGAGAAGCAGGGCGGGCAAAAGCAGGGACATGGCTTGGACTCGTCGATTACGAGCCGCCGGACAGACCACCACAGAAAGGCGAGGTCAAGGCAGCGCCTGCCCGCCGGCCTTGGTAGGGACGGTGGGACTCGAACCCACACTCCTTGCGGATGCGGATTTTAAGTCCGCTGCGTCTACCATTCCGCCACGTCCCCGAAGGATCGACCTGTTTAGAGCCGACGCCGGGGATGGCAAGGGTGGCGATCAGGGGTTCTTCGGCTGCTTAGGCTGACGCTCGACGCCCTGGCCATAGAGGGTGGTGTCCAGATTGCGCTGGGCAGAGTCCTCGATGCGGGTCCACTCCAGCGCCGTCAGGCAGACCTTGCGGTCGCGGCGGCTGCCGATCGTCGACTTGCGGCAGACGATGCGGTCGTGATCGAGCTTGCCCGGCGTGCCGATGGCGAAGTCGGTCCGGGCGACTGACCCAGCCTTGACCTTGGTCGCCGACATGTCGGTCGGGCCGGCCAGAAAGATGGCGAACAACGCAGTACCTACGAGAACCATGGCGTCCTCCCATTGCGAATGCCCGCGGAGGATACGCCAATCAATGGTTTGCGAAAAGCCGGCTCAGGCCGGCCTCATCAGGGTTGCGGGTTTTCGCTGAAGTCATTGGGCGTGCCGGCGGTGCGGCGGCCCGGATCAGTCAGCTGATCGGCCTGGTCCTTAAGGCGCTCGCGATCGGCCACGGTCATGCAGACCTTCTGCGGCCGGTTGGAGCCGACCACATGCTCGCGCTTGCAGACGATCCGGTCGGGATCGTCCAGGCCGCTCTTCTTGGCCGGCTTGATCGGCTTGGGCGCGGCCGGCTTGGCGACCTGAACCGGGCTGACGCCGGTCGGTTGGGCCACGGCCGAACCGGCCAGCACGACGGCGAACAATGCGGTACCCACAAGAGTCATGGCGCCCCCCTTCAGCAAATGCCGAGGGAGGATACGCCAATCAGCGGTTCGCGGAAACCCGCGTCAGAGGGCTGGGCCGTTCTTGAAGTCTTCGGCCGTGCCGGCGGAGCGGCGGCCCGGATCGGTCAACTGATCAGTCTGGTCCTTCAACCGTTCACGGTCAGCGACGGTCATGCAGACCTTCTGGGGACGGTTGGAGCCGACCACATGCTCGCGCTTGCAGACGATGCGGTTAGGATCGTCGATCTTCTTCTTCGGGGTGGCCGCCGGCGCGGGAGCTGGCGCGCCGGCGCCCGATTGCGCCAGGACGGGCGTGGCGAGGGCCACGGCGGCGAAGGCGATGACAGCAATGCGCATAAACAGAACTCTCGGATGACGTGTGAACTCAGGTTCCGAGGAGAGCGTCAGCGGCCGTCGCTGTCAAGAAAAGTAATGTTTCCCACGCCTTCCGCGACAAGGGCTTGCTCAAGATCGCGGCGCGCCGCCTCGACCAGGGCCAGGTCCCGCCCCCGGATGACCAGTTGGCTGCCGTAGCCGGCGGGCGAGAAGAAGGGATAGCTGCCCATCGAAAGGTCGGGATAGGCGCGGGCCACCCGTTCCAGCGGCGCGGCCATCACCCCCTCCCCCGAGCCTTCGACCCGCAGTGTCTGGGAGATGACGACCGCCCCGACCCGCAGCCGGTGACCCACATCCTCGAGCATGCCGCGCATGATGCTGGGCACCCCGGCAAGGACGAAGACGTTGCCGATCTGGAAGCCCGGCGGCCCCTGCACCGGGTTCTTCACCAGGGTCCCGCCCTCGGGCACCCGCGCCATGCGGCGACGGGCGGCGTTGAGTTCATCGCCCCAGCGGGCGGACATCATGGCGATAATCTCGGGATGCTCGTGCAGGGGCACGCCCAACGCCTTGGCCACGCAGTCAGCGGTGATGTCGTCGTGGGTCGGGCCGATGCCGCCGGTGGTGATCAGGTAGTCGTAACGGCCGCGCAGGTGATTCACCGCCGTGACGATCTCCTCCTCGATGTCGCCGACGACCCGCGCCTCGGCCAGATCGACGCCGTACTGGGCGATGTAGCGGGCGATACTGTTGAGATTGGTGTCCTGGGTGCGACCCGACAGGATCTCGTCGCCGATGATCAGCACGGCGGCCGTCACCCGTTCCTGGCTCGCCATTGCCCCGCTCCTCGCCTACATCCGCTGCTGCATCCGACTTAGAGCGCTCATGGACCTGCCTCAACCCCTGCTGAGGGGCCGCCTCGTCAGCCGCTACAAGCGCTTCTTCGCCGACGTCATCCTGGATGACGGCCGGGTGGTGACCGCCCACTGCCCCAACCCCGGCGCCATGCTGGGGCTGAAGGAGCCGGGGATGGGGGTTTGGCTATCGGTCTCGAACGATCCCAAGCGCAAGTTGGCCCACACCCTGCAACTGGTGGAGACGGGCGACGGGTTGGCCGGGGTCAACACCATGCTGCCCAACAGGCTGGTCGCCGAGGCGCTGGCGGGCGGGCGGATTCCGGAGCTGGCCGGCTATGCCAGCGTACGGCCGGAGGTGAAGTACGGTGAGGCCAGCAGGATCGACTTTCTGCTCACCCACCCGGACCGGCCGTCCTGCTGGCTGGAGGTCAAGAACGTCCACCTGCGCCGCGAGGGGGCGCTGGCCGAGTTTCCCGACTGTGTGGCCGCAAGGTCGGCTAAGCACCTGCGGGAGTTGGAGGCCATGGTCGGCGTCGGGGACCGGGCGGTGGTGCTGTTCGTGATTCAGCGGACCGACTGTGACGCCTTCGCCGCCTGCCATGATCTCGACCCAGTATTCGCGGCGGCGCTGGACCATGCGGCGGACGCAGGCGTCGAGGTGCTGATCTATGCCTGCGCGATGGGGACAGACCGAATAGAGATCGAACGACCGATCCCCTGGCGGCGCTAATCCGCCGCCGCGAAGTGGGCCATCTGGTCGGCGTGGGCCTTCTTGAATGCCGGTCGGGCCGTGGCGCGGGCGACGTAGGCCTTGGCGGCCGGGTAGGCGGCCAAGCCGTCCAGGCGGTCGACGATACGCAGCACGTCGGCCATCAGGATGTCCGCGACCGAAAAGCTACCCGCCAGCCACTCGCGGGCCGCCAGCACCGGCTCCAAGCGTTGCAGGCGGATGGTGGCGAAGCTGTCGATGAACGCCCAGGCCGGGTTGGTTTCGTCGTGCCCCATCATCTTCAGCAGGGTCCAGTGCTGGGTCGCCGCCTCGACCGAATTGAGGGCGGCGAACAGCCATTCCTTGACCTCGGCGCGGGCCTTGCGGTCGACGGGCATCAGGACCTCGCTCTTCTCGCCCAGGTGCAGCAGCATCGCGCCGCTTTCGAAGATCGACAGGTCGCCATCGACCAGCCAGGGGATCTGGCCGAACGGCTGGTGGGACAGGTGCTCCGCGCCGCGATCCCTGAACGGCGTGCTCTCCACCCGATAGGCCAGGCCCGCCTCCTCCAGCGCCCAGCGGGCGCGGATGTCGCGGACATGGCCGCGAGGCATTTCCGGCACCCAGTCGTAGGTGACAAGGACGATGTCGCTCATGGGGCGTCTCCGAGGAAGGTGGCGAGTTGGCCCAGCCAGCCGAGCCAGCCGTGCTGATGGCTGTCGCGAAGGGGCGCGGTGGGGAGGTGCTCGTGGGTCAGGGTCAGTTCCGTGCCGCCCTCGATCGGCTCGAGCAGGAAGGTCACGAGGGTCTCGGTATCGGGCCAGTCGTCCAGGTCCCAGGTGAAGGTCAGCTTCCGCTCCGGGATCACCTCGCGATAGACGCCCGTCGGGTTGGCCTGATGGCCGTCCAGCAGGCAGAAGACGATGCTGTAGCGACCGCCAGGCCGCAAGTCGGCCTCCGCGCTGAGCGTCGGGCCGGCGTCAGGACCCCACCATTGCAGCATCTGGTCAGGCTGGGTGATCGCCGCCCAGATGCGGGCGGGCGAGGCCTTGATACGGCGGACCAGGGTCACGCTGGGCGGACTCACGCGTCCGGGTCCTGTTCGACGAGGGCGGCCAGCCGATCGAGGCTGGCGGTCCAGAATCGTTCGTAGCGCTCGAGCCAGGCCATGGCCTCCTGCATCGGCCCAGCGGTGAGCTGGACCGAGACGGTGCGGCCGGTCTTGGTGCGGGTGATAAGGCCGGCGTCGGACAGCACGTCCAGATGCTTCATCAGGCCGGGCAGCTTCAGGGCCGTCGGCCGGGCCAGTTCGCTGACCGACAGGCCGGGCTCGTCCATCAGCCGCGAGAGGACATAGCGCCGCGTCGGATCGGCCAGGGCCGAGAAGGTGCGATCCATGGCGTTGGATTGATAGTTCACCATATGGCGAACTATTTAGCACGGCCGCGACTCTGTCAACCGGGGGCCGCCTGTGTTATCGCCAGCCTCGGTCGGCAGTTCACCAAGGCGTCGCTGTCCCATCCGGGAAGCTAAACCTGCCACTTCGAAACCCTTCGTCACCCGCTTGTCCCGTGCCGAAGTCGTAAGTCAGCGACCACGACCGATCCTCACCGGATCGCCCTCGGCACGACGAGGATGAGTGATGAGAGACCCCCTGCCCTTCGCCGCGCCCGACATTTCGGCGCTGGCCAAGACCCTGAGCCGCGAAATCCGTGCGCTCGAAACCGCTCCCGGCCACGTCCAGATGCTGAACATCCTGGCCCGCGCCGCCGGTCACCGGAACTATCAGGCGCTGAAAGCCCAGCATGACGCCGGCGGGCGACTGGCCGCGCCGGCGCCGCCGGTCGACCACCTGCTGGTCGAAAGGACGGCCCGGTATTTCGACGCCTCCGGAAGGCTGGCGAGTTGGCCCGCCAAGGTCAGCCAGCAGCGCCTGTGCCTGTGGCTGCTGTGGTCGCGGCTGCCGGCCGAGACCGACCTGACAGAGCGCCAGGTCAACGACCGGCTGAAGGCCGGCCACCTGTTCGGCGACCATGCCCTGCTGCGGCGGGACATGGTCGACATGGGCCTGTTGACCCGCAACCGGGACGGCAGTGTCTATCGGCGCACCGAACGGCCGCCGCCGGTCGAGGCCCTGGCGCTGATCCGCCAGGTCCCCGGCCCTGCGGGCTAGTCCATCGTCGGGACCGGCATCACCGGCATCACCTCCACGGCCGTGCCGGGGAAGATGGAGAAGTGGGGGTGGTTTTCGAACATGGCGGCCGCGGCCTCATGGCTCTCGGCCTTTACCACGACGAAGCCTGCGACGGTGTTGCGGATGTCGGTGACGCCATTCTTGGCGACGCTCTTGGTGCGACCGGCCGGGCCGCCATTCACGACGATCGCATCGGCATGGTCTTCGTGCCACTGGCCCCAGGCCTGCATGCCGCGGCCGATGTCTTCGGGGCTCATGTCGCCGGGACCATCGCCGGGCTCGCCGACGTAAAGGCAGATGTACTCTTGCATGGGAAACTCCTCGTTCAAGGTCAGGCGGGTTCGTTCTCGCGGAACGGCTGCAGCTGCGCGTCCATGGCGCGCTTGAAGGCCGGGCGAGCCGTGCACCGGTCCAGATAGGCGTCGAGGTTGGCGTACTTCGACAACAGTTCGGTGCGGTCGAGCTCGCGCAGCACAGTGGCCATCATCAGGTCGCCGGCCGTGAAACGGCCTTCCAGGTAGGGTTTGTCGCCGAGCCAGTCGCTGAGCTGCTGCAGGCGTTGGGTGATGTCGGCGATCACCTGCGGCCGGCGCTCCTTGGTCCAGGCTTCCCCAGCGTGGAAAACGTCGATGGCGCCCAGCTGGGCGACATGGATCTCGATCGAGTTCAGGGCCGCCAGCACCCAGGTGATCACCCGCGCCTGGCCCGCGCCGTCGCGCGGGGCCAGGGCCTCGTGCTTGCCGGCCAGGTAGATGACGATGGCTCCGGACTCGAACATCTCGACCTCGCCGTCGCGATAGGCCGGCACCTGGGCGAAGGGCTGCCAGTCGCTGTAGGCGGCGCCCTTGTTCATCACATCGATGAGGTCGGCCCTGTAGGGCACGCCGGCCTCCTCCAGCGCCCAGCGGACGCGCAGGTCTCGCACGAACCCCTGGGCGAAATCGGGCACCCATTTGTAGGCGGATACTTCGACGGTCATCGCAACGCTCCTTTACTCAACAGGGATCGGGGGCCGGCGCGGCCAGGTCGCGCAGACCTCGCCGCAGCGTCTCGGGTTGGTCGGGCGCCAGTTCGGCCTCAACTTGGGCATGCAGGGCGGTCCAGATCGGCAGGGCCTGGGCCAGCCGCTCCCGCCCCTCCGGCGTCAGGGCCAGGCGGCGCGCGCGGCGATCCGCCGTGTCGGGGCTGATCAGGGCCAGGCCGTCGCGGACCAGCGGCTTGAGCGCCGCCGTCAGGGTGGTGCGGTCTGCGCCCAGAAGGCGGGCCACATCCCCTATCGACGCCGCCGCCGGGCGGTTGAGGGCGTTGAGCAGCGAGAACTGGCTGTTGGTCAGGCCGACCGGTCGCAGCGCCTCATCGAACCGCCGGGCCAGGACCCGCGCCGCCCGCTGGGCATGCAGGCACAGGCAGTGGTCCCGCACGTGGTGGGTGGCGTCATAGGTCATGGCCGCGGGCGCGCTCATATGTCTATTTAAGTTGATATCAACGTAATGAGTCAATCCGCCTGCGGGCGGATGACACCTTTCTGAACTTTTCGTGCTTGGCCCACTCCTTGCTGCATTTGCGGGCTATTGAGACATGCGTTCAGGAAACGCATGGCCGCGCCGGCGACTTGCCGGCCCGTCATGGTGAGGATTTCGGGAGGGGTCGATCTTGATCCAAGTGTTGCTGTCGATCGCGTTGGCGCTCACCGTCGGTGTCGCCCAGGAGCCGAGTCCCGGGGCCGATACGACACCCACGGCCCCCGTCCCCTATGCGACCGCCGCCTCCCCGACCCGCACGTTGAGCTCCGCCCTGGAGGCCGTGCGGCGCAGGGACCTGACCACCGCCCGCTCGCTACAGGCCGGCCTGACTGATCCGGTCGCCCGGCGGATTATCGACTGGGCCATTATCGATGTGATGGGCAAGGACCTTGGCGAGGCCGAGCTGACCCGCGCGGTGACCGATTTCGCCGGCTGGCCCCGCCCCGAGGGCCGGCTCCAGGCCCTGCAGGACGCCAAGACGGCCGCCTTGCCCCCCGGGCCGGTGCCCTACAATGCGGTCAAGGGAACGACGAGTGGCGGCGGCGGGCTGACCAGCCTGCGCCTGCGGATGAACGACGCGCTGCGCACGGGTGACTCGGCCGCAGCCTATCGGGCGATCAGCAACCACAACCTCACGCCGGGCAGCGTCGACTTCGCCGAGGCGGAATCCTATGCAGGCTGGCTGGCGCTGAACAAGCTGCGCGACCCGCGCCAGGCCGACATCCACTTCCAGCGGCTCGAGCAGAACGTGAGGAGCCCGGTCAGCAAGGCGCGCGCTGCCTATTGGCGCGGCCGGGCGGCCGAGGCGATGGGCGACACCGCCCGCGCGCGCGCCTTCTATGAAGCCGGCGCGGAGCACACCACCACCTTCTATGGCCAGCTGGCCGCCGAGAAGGCCGGCCGGCCGCTGGTGATCATCCCCGATCCCAAGCCGACATCCGGCGATGTCGTCGAGTTCGAGACCCGGGAGACGACCCGCGCCCTGCGGCTGCTGGCCGCCGCCGGCGAGCGCAATCTGGTCCGCGTGTTCGGCCTCTACCTGGGTGAGACTGTGGAATCGCCGCTCGAGCTGGCGATGCTGGTCGATACCCTGCAGAGCATCGATGAGCAGGAAGTCTCGCTGATCGCCTACCGCAGGGGCGCCCAGCGCGGGCTGATTCTGCACGAGCGGGGCTATCCGTTGATGACCCCACCCTATGTGGATGGCGGGGCCGAGACCGCCTTCGTCCTGGCCATCGTGCGCCAGGAGAGCCAGTTCGACCCCCGTGTGCGCAGCCATGCCGACGCCCGCGGGATGATGCAGGTCATCCCCCCCACCGGCCGCGACGTGGCGCGCCGGATCGGCGTGCCGTTCGACGCCTCCCGCCTGTACGAGCCGGAGTACAACATGCGGATCGGCTCTCGGTACCTGGGCCAGATGACCAACAATTTCGGCGGCAGCTATGTGATGGCGGCGGCGGGCTACAACGCCGGCCCAGGCCGTCCGGTGCAGTGGATCGGCTTCTGCGGTGACCCGCGCGACCCCAACAATGATCCGCTCGACTTCCTGGAATGCATCCCGTTCGCCGAGACGCGGAACTATGTGATGAACGTGATGTCCAATGTGCAGGTCTATCGCGCCCGGCTGAACAAGGGCCAGGCGCCCATCACCCTGTCCAGCGACGTGCGGCGCGGCGTTGTCCCCGCCCCGCTGCTGCCCGAGGGACCCCAACCCTACGCGGCGGTCGCCGCCGATGCGCCCTAGGGTCACTGTGTCCGGGAGCCCACGCCGACCTGGGGATCGCTGACCCACCCCCTCCATCGCCTTGCAACGCGCCCCTCCGCCGCGCGACACAGGGCTGGGGGGAAATCCATATGAGCATCGACAACCTCGATCCGGCCGCCTTCAGCCCGTATGCGCCGCGCAGACGCACGGTGAAGAGCGTCGCGGGCAGCCTCAGCGCCGGCGAAATGTTGCTGCGGCGCTGGGCGGGGTGCTGGATCGACCTGCTGCTGCTGGGCGGCATCATCGTCCTGCCCATCCTGTTCTTCGGCGAGGCGACGCCGGAGCCGGTCTTCTGGGTCGCCGGACTGATCATCCTGGCCTACTTCCCCATCACCGAGGGACTTTGGGGTCGCTCGCTCGGCAAGCTGGTGACGGGCACCGTGGTGCTGCGGGCTGACGGGGCCTATCCCGGCATCGGCTGGGCCATCGTTCGCACCCTGTTGCGGTTGATCGAGGTCAACCCCTTCCTGTTCGGCGGCATCCCGGCCGGCATCGTGCTGCTGTGCAGTTCGGAGCGGCGGCGGCTGGGCGACATGGCGGCCGGCACCTATGTGATTCCCGTCAGCGAACTGAAGTCGCTGCAGCCAAACAACGTCGAGGGGGTCTTCGACTGATCGCGCCGCCGCATTGAACTTCCGTGGTAGGATTGCGACATAGGGCGCAACCGCCCGCCCCGGACCAAGCCATGACGACCGACGACATCACCTTCGAAACCCGCACGGGCGAGATCAAGCTGCACGGCCCCGAGGGCTTCGAAGGCATGCGCCGGGCCGGCCGGCTGGCCGCCGAGTGCCTGGACATGCTGGCGCCCCACGTGAAGCCCGGCGTGGTGACCGCGGAGCTCGACCGGCTGGCTCGGGAGTTCGTGCTGGACAACGGCGCCCTGCCCGCCTGCCTGTTCTACAAGGGGTATGGGCACACCGTCTGTATCTCGCGCAACCACGTGGTCTGCCACGGCATTCCCGGCGACTGGGCCCTTCGCGAAGGGGATATCGTCAATATCGATGTGACCGTGATCGTCGACGGCTGGCATGGCGACACCAGCCGGATGTACGGCGTCGGCGCGGTTTCCGCCCGCGCGCGGCGGCTGGTGGACGTGACCTACCAGGCGTTGGAACTGGGTCTGGCCGAGGTGAAACCGGGCGCTACCTTCGGTGACATCGGCCATGCGATTCAGAAGCATGTCGAGGGCAACCGCTTCTCAGTCGTGCGCGACTTCTGCGGGCATGGCCTGGGCCGGATTTTCCACGATGAGCCCAACGTGGTCCACTTCGGCCGAGCCGGAACGGGCGAGGTGCTGAAGCCCGGCATGTTCTTCACCGTCGAGCCGATGGTGAACATCGGCAAGCCACACGTGAAGGTCCTGAGCGACGGCTGGACGGCGGTGACTCGCGACAAGTCCCTGTCGGCCCAGTGCGAGCATTCGGTCGGCGTTACCGAAACCGGCATCGAAATCTTCACAGCCTCGCCCACTGGCCAGTTTCAGCCGCCGATTCAGGCCGACTGAGCCGTCCCTTGACCGACGGCTGGGACGACTCGGCGGCCGCCTGGGTCGCCAGCATGGGCTCGCAAGGCGACTGGAGCCGAGAGTTCGTGCTCGACGCGCCGATGATGGAGCGCGTGCGCGCCGCCCAGCCGACGACCGCGCTGGACGTCGGCTGCGGCGAAGGACGGTTCTGCCGCATGCTTCGGGCCGAAGGCATTGACGCCATCGGCATCGACCCGACCGCCGCCCTGCTCGACACCGCGCGCCGGCTTGATCCAGAAGGTGACTACCGCCCTGGCCGAGCCGAAGCGCTCGACTTCCCGGATGCCAGCTTCGACCTGGTCGTCAGCTACCTCACCCTGATTGACATTCCCGACGCTGAGGCGGCGATCGGCGAGATGACGCGGGTGCTGAAGCCGGGCGGGCGGCTACTGATCGCCAACCTCAACAGCTTCGTCTCGGCCGGGATGAACCTCGGCTGGTCAGACCTGGCCGACGGCCGAAGGGCTTATGCCTTGGACGGTTATCTCGACGAGCGGGCGGAGTGGGTGGCCTGGCGGGGCATCCGGATCCGCAACTGGCATCGCCCGCTCAGTCGCTACCTCTCGCTGTGTCTTGCCAATGGGCTTTCCCTGACCCACTTCGCCGAGCCGGCAGCCCAGGGCGGCGATCCGGGCATGGCGGCCCGGCATCGCCGGGCGCCCTGGTTCGTACTGATGGAATGGCGTCGCTGACGCCCCCTTGCCAGCCGCGAACATTTGAGGAACATTGTCCTCATGCGCACCGCTGTCCAGGACATCGCCGCACCGCTGCTCTGGTCTGAGCCCGCGCCGCCGTCGCACCACGTCGGCCATCGCGAGCGCTTGCGGGATCGGGCGCTTAAGGGCGGCCTTGGCGCCCTGCCCGACTATGAGCTGCTCGAACTTTTCCTGTTCCGCTCCATTCCCCAAGGCGACGTCAAGCCGTTGGCCAAGCGGCTGATCGAACGCTTCGGCTCGTTGAGCGCGGTGATGGCCGCGGGGCCGGAGGCGCTCTGCACGGTCAAGGGAGTGGGCAAGGCGGTGGCCCTCGACCTCTGCGCCCTCCATGAGGCGACCTTGCGGGCCGGGCGGGAGCCGGTGGTCAAGCGCACCGTCATCTCCTCCTGGAGCGCGCTGCTGGCCTATGTGAAACTGGCCCTGGCCCATGAGCCGCGCGAGCAGTTCCGAGTGCTGTTCCTCGACAAGAAGAACCAGCTGATCGCTGACGAGGTCCAGAACCACGGCACCGTCGACCATGCCCCGGTCTATCCGCGGGAAGTGATGCGCCGGGCGCTGGAGCTGTCGGCCAGCAATATCATCCTCGTCCACAATCACCCCAGCGGCGATCCCACTCCCAGCCGCGCTGACATCGACATGACCCGCCAGATCGTCGAGGCGGGCCGGGCCCTGAGGATCGAGGTGCATGACCATCTGGTCGTCGGACGCGAGGGCGTGGCCAGCTTCAAGGCGCTGGGATTGATGTAGCCGGCTCGCCAAGCCACCCCGACCGGGTCATCATGCGCGCCGCCCCTTATCACCGGAGCCGATCGTCGATGTTCCTCGCCCTGCTTGCCGCCGTCCTGCTGTCCTCAAGCCCGGAAAGCGCCGCCGACACGGCGCCGATGCCCTGCGACGCCAGCCTGCAGGTCTGCCCGGTGATCGATCCAAAGACCGGGCAGCCTCGCGTCTACCCGGCCGACGTGACGCGGTTCCAGGAAGACATCGAAACCTGCATCCATTTCGCCGGCGAGGAGCCTTATGACGCCGATCGTCGGCGTCAGATCGAGGCGGCGTTCCGCAAGCACTGCGATGGCGCCAAGGCGCGCCTGCCCGGCCTGCGGAAGAAGTACGCGGCCGACCCGGTCAACCTGGAGCGCATCGAGGCGATCCAGGCCTTCCGGGTCGGGGCCGGCCTCTGAACTATTTGGCCGGGTTGATCAGGTACTTCTCGCCCGTCGCCCGTCGGCTGTAGGCCTTGAGGGTGTCGGGGTTCAGGGCCTCAGCCAGGGAGATCTCGGCCGTGTAGTGGCTGGCGAAGGTGGTCTTCAGCTCGGCGGCGACGCGGGCGCGGAGGCGGTTCATGACCTCGGGACCAGCCTTCTGCATGAAGTAGGTCAACAGATAGCCGCCCGTGCCCCACGACAGGCCGACATTGCGCCCGATCTCGGTCGGGCGCAGGTCCAATGCGCCGTAGATGTAGACCTGCTTGTGCGTGCTGCTGCCATAGCGGCTGTACGCGCCGGCGGTGCGGTTCAGGGCCACCTCCATACAGGCCAGGATGTCGCCGGCCAGCGGCCCGCCGCCGATGGCGTCGAAGCCGATGGTGGCGCCGGTCTCGGCGAGGGCGTCCACAAGGTCGGCCTTGAAGGTGGCAGTCGTGCTGTCGAGTACGTACTTGGCGCCCAGCTCCTTGAGCAGCTTCACCTGCTCGGCGCTGCGCACGATGTTGACCAGCGGGATACCGTCGGCCTGGCAGATCTTCACCAGCATCTGGCCGAGGTTCGAGGCCGCCGCCGTGTGCACCATGGCCTTGTGGCCCTCGGCCCGCATAGTCTCGGGGAAGGACAGCGCCGTCAGTGGGTTGACGAAGCAGGAGGCGCCGTCGGCCGCCGTGGCGTCATCGGGCAGCGGCAGGCAGGCGCCGGCCGGCGAGAGCTTGTGGGTGGCGTACATCGAGCCGCCCAGGGTGGCGACCTTCTTGCCCAGCAGGGACTCGGCCCCAGCCCCGGCCGCGATCACCGTGCCGGCGCCCTCATTGCCCACGGCCATCGACTGGTCGAAGCGGGCAGCCACCATCGGCAGCCGCTCGGGCGCGACGTTGGCGGTCAGAGTCGGGCGGTCGGCGGTTCCGCCGGCGACCAGGGTGGACAGATCCGCCGGCCCGGTCAGCAGGCCGAGGTCCGACGGATTGATCGGCGAGCCCTCAACGCGGATGAGGACCTGCCCGGCCGCCGGCTCGGGAATCGCTACCTCTTCCAACGACAGTTCGAGCTTGCCGCTCGAGGTAATCTTCGAGCGCAGTTCAAGGCCCGTGGTCATGATGGTCTCTCCTGTTTGAGGTTGCGTCAGGCTTCGGCGAGCCAAGCCAGGTATTCCGGCTTCTGCAAGAGGCCCTTCCAGTAGGCCTCGCCGCGCCCGTCGTCCCCGTAGTTTTTCAAATCCACGCCATAGGTTTCGAAGCGCGTCGCCACCGGGGTGAAGAAGGCGTCGACGTTGCCCCAGCCGCCGAGCAGAAAGGGGCCGCCCGAGCGGTCCAGCAATTCCAGCCACAGCGCGACGATTCGCCGGACATCCTTCTCGGCATCCTCCGACAGGGTCAGTTCGATCCGCTGGCCGAGGTCCATCGGGCACTCGCGGCGCAACGCGCCGAATCCGCTGTGCATCTCCGCCGCCGCCGCCCGGGCCAGCGCCCGGTCGACCGGGTCAGCCGGCCACAGGCCCGCCTCGGGGAATCGCTCGGCCAGGTACTCGCAGATCGCCAGAGAATCCCCGATCACCACACCGGCGTCCTTCAGGGCCGGGACTAGGCCGGACGGCGAATGCCGGCGAATCTCGACCGTCGAGGTCTCCACCTCCCGCAGCTGGACCAGGGTCTCGACGAACGGCGCGCCGGTGCGCTTCAGCGCCAGCCAGGGCCGCATCGACCAGGTCGACCACCGCTTGGTTCCGATCACCAGTTCCATCGTTGCATCCCATCGTTCGAAGGACGGGTATTGGCGCCGTCCCTTATCCGGGCTCTAGTGGCCCCAATGGTTTAGAACAAGCGTTTGAGGAAATCGCCCATGACCGACGCCGCCGGCCCGGCGCCGCTTGAGTCCAAATTGATCGATCGCGCCGACGACGGTCCAGGCATTGAGCCACTCAGCAAAGGGTTCCGGCGCTACGCGCTTTGGACCCTGATGATCATCTACACGCTGAACTTCCTGGATCGGCAGATCGTCAACATCCTGGCCGAGCCAATCAAGAAGGACCTGCACCTCGCAGACTGGCAGCTGGGCATGATGACCGGCCTGGCCTTCGCGCTGTTCTATACGGTCCTCGGCATCCCCATTGCCCGCAAGGCGGAGAAGTCCAATCGCCCGATCATCATCGGGACCGCGCTGGCGGTATGGAGCGGCTTCACCATGCTCTGCGGCTTGGCCCAGAACTTCTGGCAGCTTGTGCTGGCCCGGATCGGCGTCGGCGTCGGCGAAGCCGGCTGCACCCCGCCCGCCCACTCCTTGATTACGGACTATGTTCCCAGGGAGAAGCGGGCCTCGGCCATCGCCTTCTACTCGATCGGCACCCCCCTCGGCAGCCTGATCGGCATGGCCATGGGCGGGCTGATCGCCGACGCCTACGGCTGGCGGGCCGCTTTCCTGGTGGCGGGCGCGCCGGGCCTGTTCTTCGCCGTGCTGACCATCTTCACCTTGCCCGAGCCGCGAAAGAAGCTGTCCGCCATCATGGCCGCGAAGGCCACGGCTAGCGTGCCGCTGCGCGAGGCGATGCGGGTTCTGGTCTCCAAGAAGACCTTCTGGCTGATCGCTTTCGCCGCCGCCATCAAGGCCTTCATCGGCTACGGCCATGCGCCGTTCACCGCCAGCTTCTTCTTCCGCAGTCACGCGGACCAGATCGCCGAGCTGTCGGCCTGGATCACCGGCCTTACCGGCTTCTCCATCGGCCCGATCGGCACGGTGGGCGTCGCGCTCAGCGTGGTCAGCGGGACGGCGGGCGTGCTGGGGGTCTGGCTGGGCGGAGTCATCGCCGACAAGCTGGGCGCCAGGGACCTGCGGGCCTATGTGGTCGTCCCGGCCATCGCCTCGCTGATCACTATCCCGATCTACATCACCGCGGTCTCGATCCCCAGCGCCACAGGGGCGCTGCTCCTTCTGGCTCTGCCGGCCATCATCGGTTCGCTCTGGTACGGCCCGGTCTACGCCACCGCCCAGAGCATCGTGCAGCCGCAGATGCGGGCGACCTGCGCGGCGGTGCTGCTGTTCATCATCAACCTGGTCGGGCTGGGTCTTGGGCCGCTGTTCGTCGGTATCCTCAGCGATCTCTGGGCCGGCGGCATCCTGCAGCAGTCCGGCCTCGTGGCCGCCGACTGCGGCAAGGCCATGCTGGACATTAATGCGGCCGCTTGCGGCGTCGCCGAGGCCGAGGGACTCCGCTGGGCCCTTATCGTGTCGATGGCCTTCAACGTGCTCGCCTTTGCCCTCTTCTGGTTGGCTCGCAAGACGATCCGCGAAGAGATGGTCAGCTAGATCAAAACGGCGCGGGGGCGCGCCAGGGAAGGAACGAGAATGACCGAAGTTGTCGAGGGCGCCGCACCTGCGGCGGAGACGCCGGCGCCCTATCCGGGCCAAGGCACGCCGGGATATCGCGCCTACGTGCTGATGGCGCTGCTAACCGTCTACACCTTCAACTTCATCGACCGGGTGGTGGTGGCCATCCTGCAGGAGGACATCAAGCTGGAGTTTGGCCTGACCGACCTGCAGCTGGGCCTTCTGGGCGGGCCTGCCTTCGCGGTGCTCTACACCTTCCTCGGCATCCCGATCGCCCGCCTGGCCGAGAAGCACAACCGGATGACCATTCTGGCCATCTGCCTGGCGCTCTGGAGCGGAATGACCGCCCTGTGTGGTGTAGCGGTTTCCTACGCCACCCTGTTCGCGGCCCGGGTCGGGGTGAGCGTCGGCGAGGCCGGCTGCACCCCGCCTGCCCAGTCGGTGATCAGCGACTACTTCCCCGCGGATCGTCGGGCCACGGCCATCTCGATCTACGCCCTCGGCGTGCCAGTGGGCTCGATGCTGGCGGCGATCGGCGGCGGCCTGATGCTGGAGTACTTCGGCTGGCGCGAAGCCTTCCTGGTGCTCGGGCTGCCCGGACTTTTGCTGGCGATCGTCATCAAGTTGACGATCAAGGAGCCTGAGCGCGGCGGCGTCGGCGCGGCCAAGGTCGAGGCGCCCGGCTTCATCTCCGCGTTCAAGATCCTCGCCAAGAAGCCGACCTTCTGGCACGTCGCTCTCGGCTCGGCCGTCGCCTCCTTCGTCGGCTACGGTGTTGGTCAGTACCTGAACTCCTACCTGATCCGGACGCACGAGCTGAGCCGCCTGGAGGCCTCGCAGCTGTCCGGTGTGGTGCTCGGCATCGCCGCCGCCTTCGGCACCTTCTTCGCCGGCTGGCTGGCCGACCGGATGATCAAGCGCCACCCCAACGCCCTGGCCTGGCTGCCGGCCCTGGGCTTCTTCATCGCCACGCCCTTCTACCTCGTCGGCTATGCGGCGCCGAACCTGTGGATCGGCGTGCCGTTCATGATCGTCGGGGCGGTGACCCATTACTTCTACCTGGGCTGCATGTACGCCTCGGTGCAGGGCATCGTGGCGCCGCGCGTTCGCGCAACAGCCACGGCGGTGCTGCTGTTCATCGTCAACCTGCTCGGCTACGGCCTGGGCCCGCCGGCCATCGGCGCCTTGAGCGACGTTCTGGCCGGCATGAACCTGCAGGCGGCGGGCTTGACCGTCGCCGACTGTGGCAAGACCATCCTGGACGCCAACAAGGCCGCCTGCGCCGTCGGCTCGGAGTTCGGCCTGCGCTGGTCGATCTTCATTGGCCTGTTCGGCTACCTCTGGGCGGCCGTCCACTTCCTGTTCGCGTGGAAGACCCTGCGCAAGGACTGGGTGGGATAGTTGACAGCGCGGGGCATGGGAGCCACTAGGCGCCCATGATCCCGCGCTATTCCCGTCCCGAGGCGGCGGCCATCTGGTCGCCGCAGACCCGCTATCAGATCTGGTTCGAGATCGAGGCCCACGCCGCCGACAAGATGGCGGAGCTGGGCGTGATCCCGGCCCAAGCCGCCAAGGCGATCTGGGACGGCGGCCGCGACGCCGTCTGGGATAGCGACCGGATCGACGAGATCGAGCGCACCACCAAGCACGATGTCATCGCCTTCCTGACTCATGTGGCCGAGATCGTCGGGCCGGAAGCCCGCTTCCTGCACCAGGGGATGACCAGCAGCGACGTGCTGGACACCTGCCTGGCCGTGCAGATGGCCCGCGCCACCGACCTGCTACTGGAGGACGTCGACCTGGTTCTGGCCGCCCTCAAGCGCCGGGCGCTGGAACACAGGCTCACCCCCTGCACGGGCCGCAGCCACGGCATCCACGCCGAGCCGACCACCTTCGGCCTCAAGCTGGCCGGCCACTACGCCGAGTTCCAACGGGCCCGCAAACGCCTGGAGACCGCTCGTGAGGAGATCGCCACCTGCGCCATCAGCGGCGCGGTCGGCACCTTCGCCAACGTCGATCCGCGCGTGGAAGAACATGTCGCCGCCCAGATGGGCCTGGCCGTCGAGCCTGTCTCGACTCAGGTCATCCCTCGCGACCGCCATGCCGCCTGGTTCGCCGCCCTGGCCGTGGTGGCCAGCAGCATCGAGCGCCTCGCCGTCGAGATCCGCCACCTGCAGCGCACCGAGGTGCTGGAAGCCGAAGAGCCCTTCGATCCCGGCCAGAAGGGCAGCTCGGCGATGCCCCACAAGCGCAACCCGATCCTGACCGAGAACCTGACCGGCCTCGCTCGCCTGGTTCGCTCGGCCGTAGTGCCGGCCCTGGAGAACGTCGCCCTCTGGCACGAGCGCGACATCAGCCACTCTTCGGTCGAGCGCGGCATCGGCCCGGACGCCGCCATCCACCTCGACTTCGCCCTGCGCCGCCTGGCCGGGGTGATTGAGCGACTGGTCATCTATCCCGAGAACATGCTGAAGAACCTCGACCGCCTGGGCGGCCTAGTCCACAGCCAGCGGGTCATGCTTGCCCTGACCCAGAAGGATGTGTCGCGGGAAGAGGCCTATGCGGCCGTGCAGTCCAACGCCATGAAGGTCTGGCGCGGCGAGGGCCGGTTCATCGACTTCCTGAAGGCCGACCCCTTCGTCTCGGCCAACATGAGTGACGCCGAGCTCGAGGCCCTGTTCGACAACGGCTACCACTTCAAGCACGTCGATACGATCTTCGCCCGGGTGTTCGGAGCCGACGCCTGAGGAAGGCTGGCTTCCCGCCGGTCTATGCGCCTGACGCGCGTCTGCTGATCCTCGGCAGCCTGCCCGGCGACGCTTCCCTGTCCCAGAGCCGCTACTACGGCCATCCCCAGAACGCCTTCTGGCGGCTGGTTGGCGGCGTGATCGGCGTCGATCTGCAGGCGATGGCCTATGAAGCCCGCCTGGAAGCCCTGAAAGCTGCCCACATCGCCCTGTGGGACGTGATCGCCGAGGCGCACCGGCCGGGCAGCCTGGACGGCGCAATCCGCGAGGAGCGCGCCAACGATCTGCCGGGCCTGATCTCCGAACTCCCAGACCTCCAGGCCATCGCCTTCAACGGAGGAACGGCGACGAAGCTTGGCGCCAAGGCGCTGGCCGACGTGCGGCCGGACCTGGCCCGATTCGCCCTGCCCTCTTCCAGCCCGGCCTACACCCTGGCGTTCGAACGCAAGGCGGCCGCCTGGGCTGAGCTCAGGCGGCCGCTAGGTCTTGCTGAAGCTTAGAAGGCGATCAGCCGCCGGTTTTGATCTGCTCGCGAGCCTGGGCCAGCAGTTCGTCCATCTTCATGCGGACTTCGCCCTCGGTGGTGTCGAGGCCAGAGCCCTTCAGGTCGCCGAAGACCTTGCGCAGTACGTCCTCGTCGCCCGGCATTTCGAAGTCGGACTTCACGACGGCCCGCACGTATTCCTCGGTGGACTCCAGCCCCATCAGGCCGGCAGCCCATTCGCCCAGCATCCGGTTGCGCCGGGCCGAGGCCTTGAATTCCTGTTCGGCGTCGAGGGCGAACTTCCGCTCGAAGCCCTTTTCGCGATCGTCGAAGGTGGTCATAGAAGTCCTGAACTCTGGGTGCGGCGCGGTCCATACCGCGCGGCGCGCCGGCCCGCAATGACAACCGGAGCCTCCATGGTCAATGACGACATCGCCATCGGGGACGTCGTGGACGGAATGTACGCCATGATTTCGGGCCCGGCCGGCCCGCGCGACTGGGCTCTGCAGGCGGATTACTTCCACCCCGAGGCGCGCCAGATGCGCACCGGCGTGGGAGACGACGGAAAGCCCTGGATCGTGATCATGGGGCTGGAGGAATACCGGGCCAACACCACCCCCTTCTTCGACGTCGAGCCCTTTTTCGAGGTCGAGCTGGGTCGCCAGGTCGAGGTGTTCGGCAACATGGCCCATGTCTGGAGCCTGTATGAAGCCAAGCGCGACCCGACCGACCTGGTCCCCGAGCGCCGCGGCATCAATTCCATCCAGTTGTTCAAGGGCGAGGACGGCGCCTGGAAGATCATCTCGATGATCTGGGACAACGAGCGCCCCGGCCTTTCATTGCCGACGCTTTGAGAGTAGGTTCCGCCTCGACCAACCATCCTCGCGGACGCGAGTCGGACCCCGCGCGCTGGCCCTCGCCCGCGCGCGATTTTCGTTCCGCCGCGCCGCACCCCCCGAGGGGAGACGAATGACCACCCGCCGCAAGAAGATCTACGAAGGCAAGGCCAAGATCCTGTACGAGGGTCCCGAGCCCGGCACCCTGATCCAGTACTTCAAGGACGACGCCACCGCCTTCAACGCCCAGAAGAAGGCCGTGCTGGAGGGCAAGGGGGTCATCAACAACCGCATCAGCGAGTTCGTGATGACCAAGCTGAACGCGATCGGCGTGCACAACCACTTCATCAAGCGGCTGAACCATCGCGAGCAGTTGATCAAGGAAGTCGAGATTATCCCGCTGGAGGTGATCTGCCGGAACATCGCCGCCGGCAGCCTGTCCAAGCGCCTGGGCCTGGAGGAAGGCACCCCCCTGCCCCGCTCGATCATCGAGTTCTGCTACAAGAACGACGAGCTGGGCGACCCGCTGGTGGCCGAAGAGCACATCACCGCGTTCAACTGGGCGACCACCCAGGACATTGATGACATCATGGCCACCACCCTGCGGGTGAACGACTTCCTGAGCGGCATGTTCAGCGGCGTCGGCATCACCCTGGTGGACTTCAAGATCGAGTTCGGCCGCATTTGGGAAGGCGACTTTTCCCGCATCATCCTGGCAGACGAGATCAGCCCCGACAGCTGCCGGCTGTGGGATTCGGTCACCAACGAGAAGCTCGACAAGGACCGTTTCCGCCGTGACATGGGCGACGTCATCGAGAGCTACGCCGAGGTGGCCCGCCGCCTCGGGATCATGAAAGACATGCCGACCGTCATCCAAGGGGGACTGCACTAGTGAAGGCCACCGTCCACGTTTTCCTCAAGCCGGGCGTCCTCGACGTCCAGGGCAAGGCGATCGAGAACGCGCTGCACGGCCTGGGCTGGGCCGACGTCTCCGGCGTGCGGGTCGGCCGGGTGCTGGAGTTCGAGGTCGGCGGCGACAAGGCTTCGGCCGAGGCCGAGGTCAAGGCGATGTGCGACAAGCTGCTCGCAAACACAGTGATCGAAAGCTACCGCATCGAGGTGGCGTGACGCCTAAGCGGTCCCTCGTTCTGGCTGTTTGCCTTCTGGCAGTCGCCGCCTGCGTGGGGCGACGAGACGAGGATGATGCGCTCGCGCTCTTTGATGCCAATCGCGACGAGTTCGAGATGGCCGCTGTCTTGGTCCTCAGTTGCGGAACTCGCGGCGAACTTCGCTATGAGGGGCGCCTCGTCGTGGGCTGCGCGTCTCGTCCGGGAGGCGGGGTCTTGCTGGGCCTCATGTCTCGGCGCGACGTCGATAGCATCACCTGGAATGGCGACGAGGTACACTTCCGTCTGGACTGGGATCCCAACGCGTCTGACTTCAAACGCTCCTACTTGGTCTTCGACCGCGACCGCTGGTCCAACGCACCCCCGCTCACCCCAACAGCACACTCCTGGTCCTATTTGCGACGTGACTAGCCTTCCGCTCGCGCCGTCGCCGGGACTCTGCTACAGGCCCGCGCCATGAAAGCCGCCGTCATCGTTTTCCCCGGCTCCAACTGCGACCGGGACTGCAAGGTCGCCGTCGAGCGCTCCACTGGCGCCAAGGTGGAGATGGTCTGGCATGGCGACACCGCCCTGCCCGATGGTCTTGACCTCATCGTCCTGCCGGGCGGCTTCTCCTACGGCGACTACCTGCGCTGCGGCGCCATGGCGGCGCTCTCGCCGATCATGACCGACGTTAAGGCCGCCATCGAGCGAGGCGTCGCCACGGTCGGCATCTGCAACGGCTTCCAGGTGCTGTGCGAGGCGGGCCTGCTGCCCGGCGCCTTGCTCCGCAACGCCGGCCTCAAATACGTCTGCAAGCCGGTGGGCCTCGACATCGTCAACGGCCAGACCCGGTTCACCGCCGCCTACCAGGGCCGGCGCGAGGCGGTGATGACCGTCGGCAACGGCGAGGGCAACTATTTCGCCGACGAGGCCACCCTCGACCGGCTCGAGGGCGAGGGCCAGGTGGTCTTCCGCTACCAGGACAATCCCAACGGCTCGGCCCGCGCCATCGCCGGGATCATCAACCCCAAGGGCAATGTCCTTGGACTGATGCCGCACCCGGACCGCAGCTTCGAGGCGGAGCTTGGCTCCGCGGACGGCGCCCTGCTGTTCCAGAGCGCGCTCGCCAGCGCCTGAAATCGAATTAACTTGGCCTGAGGCGTCGCAACCCGCACGTTCAGCGACGACACACGCAGGGCCGCTCCATGGATATCAGTCAGATCAACTGGCTTTACGTCGCCGGCGGCATGTCGGCCGTGCTGTTCGTTGCCTGGCTGGTCGCCCTGTTCCGGGGACGGACGGGGTTCATCGGCGCGGTGGTCGGCTTCGCTCACCTGATCGCCGCCTGCATCAACACGGCCGCCCCGATCCGAGGTGGCCTCGACCCCAGCTATGAGGGCTACCGTTTCGGCCTGCTGGTCGCCGAGCCCGGCCTGACGGTGACCACCATGGCCGGCGCCGTGTTCGTGACCGCCGTGGTCGGCGCCTTCAGCGCCCTACGGGGCTCGCGCGAGGCGACCCTGATTACCGCGGTCACCAGCGTCCTCTTCCTGGTCGTGCTCGGCTGGCCGGTTGCCAGGGACCTGATGGACGGCGTCGGCACGAGCATCCAGCTGGGCGAATCCATGACCATCCCCGGCTACGTCGCCACCGGGCTTCTGATCCTGTTCATGCTGTTCCCGTTCGCGGTCGGGGTGCTGTGGTCGCTGATGCGGGCCCGCCAGGCGCCCAGCGCCGCCACCTGACTGGACGCACATGAGAAAGGCCGGGCTTTCACCCGGCCTTCCCTTTTCCGCACAGTCCGGCGGGGTTCAGCGATCGTTGTCGCGATCCATCTCGCCGCCCTGGCCGCCACGACCCGTATCGGTCTGGTCGGCCTGGCCCGCCTGTCCGGCTTGGCCCTGACCCTGGTCGTCCTTGCGATCACGGTCCTGACCCTGTTGCTGCTGCTGGCCAGGATTCTGACGCTCCTGGTTGTCCGGTTGTTGTTGCGGCTTTTCGTTATCGGCCATCGGAGTTTCCTCTACGCTCCGGCGCGCCACTCGCGCCTTCGGATGGACTAACCCCGACCAGACTCTGCTGTTCCAGGGCCGCCCATCACGCCTTTGGCGCCCGCGCGTCGGCTGCCCGACCTGAGTCGGCATCCAAAGCAACGCCGCTGCAGCCGTCAGCTGGGCGCGCGATTTTGCCGATAACCGGTTTCCACTTGTCGGAACGCGCTCTAGAAGCCCCATTCCATGAGCGCTCCCTCTCCCGCCAAGCCCATGGACCAGGTCGCCGCCGAGTTCGGGCTCAAGCCCGACGAATATGCCGTGATCCTCAAGCGGCTGAACCGCGAACCCAACCTCGTCGAGCTCGGCGTCTTCTCGGTCATGTGGTCGGAGCACTGCAGCTACAAATCCAGCCGCAAGCACCTCTCGAAATTCCCCACCACCGGCCCGCGCGTCATCTGCGGCCCCGGCGAGAACGCCGGTGTGGTCGACATCGGGGACGGCCAAGCCTGCATCTTCAAGATGGAGAGCCACAACCACCCCAGCTACATCGAGCCCTATCAGGGCGCGGCGACCGGCGTCGGCGGCATCATGCGCGATGTCTTCACCATGGGCGCCCGCCCCATCGCCCTGCTCAACGCCCTGCGCTTCGGCGACCCAAGCCATCCGAAGACCAAGCGCCTCGTCGAGGGCGTGGTCGCCGGCATCGCCGGCTACGGCAACTGCGTCGGCGTCCCCACCGTTGGCGGCGAGACCAACTTCCACACCGGCTATGATGGCAACATCCTGGTCAACGCCATGTGCGTGGGCCTGGCCGACGCCGACAAGATCTTCTACAGCGCCGCCCCCGCCGCCGGCCTGCCGGTCGTCTACTTCGGCTCCAAGACCGGCCGTGACGGCATCCACGGCGCCACCATGGCCAGCGCCGAGTTCGACGAGGACAGCGACGAGAAACGTCC
Source organism: Caulobacter sp. SLTY (assembly GCF_009905535.1). Classification (GTDB taxonomy): domain Bacteria; phylum Pseudomonadota; class Alphaproteobacteria; order Caulobacterales; family Caulobacteraceae; genus Caulobacter. The sequence goes on from NZ_JAAALA010000015.1 coordinate 58,452, forward strand.
CACCGTCCAGGTCGGTGACCCCTTCGCCGAGAAGCTGCTGATCGAGGCTACGCTCGAGCTGATGGCCACCGGCGCCGTCGCGGCCATCCAGGACATGGGCGCGGCCGGCCTGACCTCCTCTTCGGTCGAGATGGCCGGCAAGGGCAGCGTCGGCATTGAGCTCGACCTCGACATGGTGCCGCAGCGCGAAGAGGGCATGACCGCCTATGAGATGATGCTGTCGGAAAGCCAGGAGCGGATGCTGGCCATCCTCAAGCCCGGCCGAGAGCGCGATGGCCACGCCATCTTCGAGAAATGGGGGCTGGACGCGGCCATCATCGGCAAGACCACGGACACCGGCCACATCGTGCTCAAGCACAAGGGCGAGGTGGTCTGCGACCTGCCGCTCAGCCCGCTCTCCGACGACGCGCCGCTGTACGACCGGCCGTGGACCGAGCCGCCGAAGCTCGACCGCATCGACCCCGGCCAGGTCCCCGCCCCGGCCGACTGGGAAGCCGCCGTCCTCAAGCTGATGTCCTGCCCCGATGTCGCCTCCAAGCGCTGGCTGTGGGAGCAGTACGACCGCCACGTGATGGCCGACACCCTGGAAGACAGCGCCACCGGCGCCGACGCCGGCATCATCCGCGTCCACGGCACCCGTAAGGCCCTGGCGGTGACTAGCGACTGCACGCCCCGCTATGTGCTGAACGACCCCTACGAGGGCGGCAAACAGGCCGTCGCCGAGGCCTGGCGTAACCTGACCGCCGTCGGCGCCGATCCGATCGCCATCACCGACAATCTGAACTTCGGCAATCCAGAGCGCCCGGCGATCATGGGCCAGATCGTCAAGGCCATCGAGGGCATGGCCGAGGCCTGCCGCGCCCTCGACTTCCCGGTCGTGAGCGGCAACGTCAGCCTCTACAACGAGACCAACGGCAAGGGCATTCCCCCCACCCCCACCGTCGGCGCCGTCGGCCTGCTCACCGACTATGCCCAGCGCGCCGACTTCAGCTCGATGAAGGATGGCGACACCCTGGTGGTTATCGGGACCAACCACGGAGAACTCGGCGCCAGCCTCTACCTGCGCGAACTCCTCGGCCGAGAGGACGGCGCCCCGCCGCCGGTCGACCTGGCCCTCGAGCGCCGCACCGGCGACTTCGTGCGGGCCCAGATCGTCGGACGCACCCTGACCTGCGTCCACGACCTCTCCGATGGCGGCCTGGCCATCGGCGCCGCCGAGATGGCCCTGGCCAGCGGCGTCGGCGTCACCCTGGACGCCACCAGCGCCAACAACGCCCACCCCTTCCTGTTCGGAGAAGACCAGGCCCGCTACCTGGTCGCCATAGCGGACCCGGCCCCCTTGTTGGCCGCCGCGGCCGCCGCCGGCCTGCACGCCAGCGTCGTCGGCACGGCGGGTGGGAACGCCTTCGCCTCTCGCGGGCTCTTTTCGATAGACTTGGACAAGCTGCGCGCCGCCCACGAGGGCTGGCTGCCGGCCTTCATGGGAGCCGCCGCTTGAAACCCTTCGCCGCCCTCGCCGCCACCGCCCTGCTCGCCGCCGCCTGCGCCACCGACAGCGGCGCCGAGCCCCCGCCCAGCGTGCCCGGCGGCGAAGGCTGCGACGTCAGCGTCTCCTTCGGCAGCTACGCCATGGGCATCGACCAGGAAGCCTATGGCCGCGTCGAGTCCTGGCTGGCCGCAAATCCCAAGCTCGTAACCGACGTGAAGGTCACGCCTTGGGGCCGAGAGGGCGAACGCACCGTCTGCGTCACCGCGACATCACAGGCCGCCATCAAGCCGGTGTTCACCGGCGTGGTGAAGCTGCTCCCCGTCGAGGGCAAGAAGGCCCCGATCACGGCGCTGAGCAAGACGGGTGGGCATTTCCACACAAAGGGCGGGCCGGGTTGATTAACCCCCCGGACTCTACCCCTGGACACAGCAGCTAGAGTTGGCAATGCTCCCGCGCAGGGGGAGCGTAATGATCCAGACGTGTCGGGCTTTCTTGGCGTTCAGCGGCGCAGCGCTGATTGTAGCTCTGGCTACGCCGGCCAGCGCAGAGACATGCGATATGCTTGTGTCCTTCGAGCACCGAGGCGGGCAGATCGACCGAGGCGCCTATGACAGGATAGGGACTTGGCTGAGAGCCAACCCGACGCGAACCGCCGGCATCGTAGAAACCGCCTTTTCCAATGGGGCGCGTTCCCTGTGCATTACCTCGCCGACGCGGGAGGGCATCCCTGGCTTGTTCCAGGACGTTGGAACGTTGTTGTCGAACAACAACGTCATGCCGCCGGTGACCCTGACGACCGCCCAGCAGCAGAAGCGCGGATCGAAGAAACCCTCGCGCGTCCGAGGGAAAGGTTACGCGAACGACCGTCGGCCGCCGCGCGACAACGGCATCAACAACCAGCCAAGTCGGAGCGGCCGCTACTAGCGGCTGCGGCGGCCTCTCAGGCCATCTCTACCTTGCGTTCGGCTTCAGCGCCGGTCCCCAGCCGTTCGACAAGGGCCTCGTACTGCGACCACAGCGCGGCGGGCATCCGATCACCAAACCGGTCATAGAAGGCCGGGATCAGCGAGGCTTCCTCACGCCACACATCGCCGTCCACGCTGAGCAGCAGATTCAGCTTGTCGGCGCTCAGATCCAGGCCCGAGACGTCCAGCGAGCCCTCGGCCGGCAGGCGGCCGATGGCGGTGTCCACCGCGCCGGCTTCGCCTTCCAGGCGCTCGACGATCCACTTGAGCACGCGGCTGTTGTCGCCGAAGCCCGGCCAGACGAACTTGCCGTTGTCCTTGCGGAACCAGTTGACGAAGAAGATTTTCGGCAGCTTGGCCGGGTCCGGAGCGTTGGCGCCGACCTTCAGCCAGTGGGCGAAGTAGTCGCCCATGTTGTAGCCGCAGAAGGGCAGCATGGCGAACGGGTCGCGGCGCAGCTCGCCGACCTTGTTCTCGGCGGCGGCAGTGCCTTCCGAGGCGGTGTTGGAGGCCAGGAACACCCCATGCTCCCAGTCGAAGGCCTCGGTCACCAGCGGCACGGCGCTGGCGCGGCGGCCGCCGAACAGGATGGCGCTGATCGGCACGCCGGCCGGGTCGGCCCATTCGTCAGCGATCACCGGGCACTGGTGGGCGGCCACGGTGAAGCGGGCGTTGGGGTGGGCGGCCGGGGTCGGCGACTCCGGGGTCCAGGGCTTGCCCTGCCAGTCGGTCAGCGCGGGCGGCGGGGTGTCGGTCAGGCCTTCCCACCACACGTCGCCTTCGGGCGTCAGAGCCACGTTGGTGAACACGCAGTCGCGGTTCAGGGCGTCGATGGCGTTCTTGTTGGTGCCGATGCCGGTGCCCGGCGCGACGCCGAAGAAGCCGGCTTCCGGGTTGATGGCGCGTAACTGGCCGTCTTCGCCGAACCGCATCCAACAGATGTCGTCACCCACCGTCTCGGCCTTCCAGCCGGGGATGGTCGGCTGCAGCATGGCCAGGTTGGTCTTGCCGCAGGCGCTGGGGAAGGCGGCGGCCACGTAGCGGACCGCGCCCTTGGGGCTGGTCAGCTTGAGGATCAACATGTGTTCGGCCAGCCACCCCTCATCGCGGGCCATGACGCTGGCGATACGCAGGGCGTAGCACTTCTTGCCCAGCAGGGCGTTGCCGCCATAGCCGGAGCCGTAGGACCAGATCTCGCGGCTCTCGGGGAAGTGGACGATCCACTTTTCCTCGTTGCAAGGCCACGGCACGTCCTTCTGCCCCGGCGACAGCGGCGCGCCAAGGGTATGGACCGCCGGCACGAAGAAACCATCGTCGCCCATCATGTCGAGGGCCTGCTTGCCCATGCGGGTCATCACCCGCATCGAGATGGCGACATAGGCGCTGTCGGTGATCTCGACGCCCAGCGCCGAGATGGGCGAGCCGATCGGGCCCATGCAGAACGGCACGACATACATCGTCCGCCCAGCCATGCAGCCGTCGAACAGGCCGTTCAGGCGGGTCCGCATCTCAGCCGGATCGGACCAGTTGTTGGTCGGCCCGGCGTCGATTTCCTTCTCCGAGCAGATGAAGGTGCGGCTCTCGACGCGCGCGACATCGCGCGGATCGGAGGCGGCGTAGAAGCTGTTGGGACGCAGGTCCGGGTTCAGGCGCTTCATCGTGCCGGCCTCGACCAATTGGTCGGTCAGCAGCTTGAACTCGGCGTCGGAGCCGTCGCACCAGTGGACCGCCGCCGGCTTGGTCAGCGCGGCAATCTCGCGGACCCAGGCGATCAGTTTGGCGTGATTGGTCGGGGCCTCATCGAGACCCGGAATCGAGACTTCGCCGCCCATAACCGGCGCCCTCCATCGTTACTTTGACGCGCCGGGTCCGTCTGTGCGCGGCCCCGTGTCACGCCCTTGCGCGCATCCTGCCTAGCCCGGCGGGGGGTTCCGGGGCAAGCCGAAAGGGGCAAATGTGATGAGAGCGCGACGGCTGACCAAGCGTCAGCCCACCGAATAGCCAACTGGGCGCCCGTTCCATAAGATCGCCAAAACACGGGGGAAACGGGATGCGGTGGATCGTCAGGGGCCTGATCGGCCTTGGGCTGCTCGTCGTGGTGGCGGTTGCCGCCCTGCTGGTCCTGGACCTGCCCAACCGCCCGGCCAAGGCCGATCTGGCCGCCATCCAGGCCAAGGCGCAGGCCTATCAAGTGCGAATCCGTCGCGACAAATGGGGCGTGCCGCACATCCTCGGTCGTCGGAATGCCGACGCCGCCTTCGGCCTGGCCTACGCACACGCCGAGGATGACTTCGTCACCATCCAGGATGTCGCCCTGGCCACCCGCGGCCAGCTGGCCGGCAAGGACGGGCTGAAGGCGGCGCCGACCGACTACATCGTCAGCCTTTTGGAGGTCTGGAAGACCACCGAGGGCGGCTATGACAGCCTCCCGGCCGACGTCCGCGCTGTGCTGGAAGGCTATGCGGACGGGATCAACCTCTACGGCGCCGAGCACCCGGACGCCGTCGCCCCCGGCCTGCTGCCCTTGACCGGGAAGGACATCGCCGCTGGCTTCATCTTCAAGACCCCCTTCTTCTACGGCCTCGACGCCGAGCTGAAGCGGCTCAACGAGCTGCCCGCCGATCCCACGCCCAAGGGCTCCAACGGCGTCGCGGTCGCCCCCTCCCGTTCGGCCGACGGCGCCACCCGCCTGCTGGTCAACAGCCACCAGCCCTTCACCGGCCCGGTCGCCTGGTACGAGGCCGTGGTCCAGAGCGGCGAGGGCTGGCATGTGGCCGGCGGCTTTTTCCCCGGCGCCCCCTTCATGCTGCACGGCCACAACGCCACGCTGGGCTGGGCCAACACCGTCAACACCCCGGACCTGATCGACACCTACCGCCTCGTCGTGAATCCGAAGAACCCCCGTCAGTACCGCCTGGACGGCCAGTGGAAGGACTTCGAGCGCTCCCAGGCCAAGCTGCGCGTCAAGCTCTGGGGCCCCTTCCACGTCACCGTGAACCGCGAGGTGCTTCGCACGGTCCATGGCCCGGTGATGAAGACGAAGGGCGGCGCGTTCGCCCTGCGCTATGCCGGCATGGGCGAGGCCCGCCAGCCGTTGCAGTACTGGCGGCTCAACCTGGCCCGCACCGCCGACGAATGGCGCGCCGCCATGGCCATCCAGGCCCTGCCCAGCATCAACTACATCTACGCCGACCAGACCGGGACCATCGGCTACGTCTACAACGGCCTGTTCCCCAACCGGCCGGACGCCAAGGTCGACTGGGCCGGCCCCTTGCCCGGCGACCGCTCGGACCTGATCTGGAAAGGCTATCTGCCGTTCGACAAGGTCCCGCAGATCTGGTCGCCCAAGGGCGGGCTGGTGTTCAACGCCAACAATACTCCCTTCCAGGCCACAGCCCCCGGCGACGGCCTCGACCCCCGCAATTTCCCGCCCTCGATGGGCCTGCAGATGGACATGACCAACCGCTCCTGGCGCGAGGTAGAGACCTTCGGCGCCGACGCCTCGATCACCCCCGAGGAGTTCCTCACCTACAAGTTCGACGTCGCCTACAGCCCGAAATCCCGGATGGCGCGGCTGGTCGCCGAACTCAGCAAGGTCGATCCCGGCGCCGACGATGCACTGAGCGAGGCGGTGTTTGTCGTCAGGTCCTGGGATCTGCGCGCCGACGCCGGCAACCGCAACGCTGCCCTGCCGATTGTCGCTGCCCTGGCCATGCTGCCGAAAGCCGAGGGCGGCGAGGGCCTGGCTGCGAAACCGGCGCTGTACCGCGCTATGGATATCCTGGGCGACGGCTTCGGGCGCATGGATCCGACCTGGGGTGAAGTCAATCGCCTCCGCCGAGGAGACGTCGACCTGCCCGTCGACGGCGGCCCGGACACCCTGCGGGCCATCTACGGCAAACCTGGCAAGGATGGCCGGCTGACCGCCATGGCCGGCGACACCTTCATCATGGTGGTCAGCTGGGACCGCCAGGGCCGGCTCTCAAGCCAGAGCATCCACCAGTTCGGCTCGGCGACCCTCGACGCCAAATCCAAGCACTACGCCGACCAGGCGCCCTTGTTCGCGACCCACCGCTTCAAGCCGGTACTGTTCACCGAGGACCAGCTCAAAAAAGGGCACATCGTCGAGGACTATCGCCCTGGAAAGCGTAGAGGCTGACGCCAGGGCGCCATTGAACCGGCCCACCACCGCGTTACCGTCCTGCAAAAGCGTGGAGGAACAACATGGCCCGGCACGACGTGATCATCGTAGGCGGCGGTATCGGCGGCTCGGCCCTGGCGGCGGTGCTGGCTGGGCGGGGCGTCGACGTCCTGCTGCTGGAACAGAGCGAGGTCTATGAAGACCGGGTGCGCGGCGAGTGGATCGCACCGTGGGGCGTCAGCGAAACCAAGCGGGTCGGCCTATACGACGTGCTGATGGCCGCCGGCGGCCACCACCTGACCCGCCACATCACCTATGACGAAAGCCGCACCCCGGCGGAGGCGGAGGCCCGCACCCTACCCCTCTCCATCTTCGCCCCGGACGTGCCCGGCCCCCTCTGCATCGGCAACCCGCACCACTGCCAGACCCTGTTCGACGAGGCCGTCCGCCGGGGCGCCCAAGGCCGGCGCGGCGCCCAGGTCACCGCCGTCCAGGCCGGCGCCTCGCCCCGCGTCAGCTGGATGGAGGGCGATGTCGAGCACAGTGCCGACTGCCGCCTGATCGTCGGCGCCGATGGCCGCACCAGCGCCGTGCGCGAGGCGGCGGGCATCAAGCTTCACCAGGACAAGCCCCACCACTGGTTCGCCGGCCTTCTCCTTGAGGGCGCCCACGACTGGCCGGACGACCTGCAGGCCATCGGCACTGAGGGCGACTTCAACTTCCTGGCCTTCCCACAGGGCGGCGGCCGGGTGCGCGTCTACGGCGGCTATCCGCTGGAGCAGAAGCGCCGCTTCGCCGGCCCCGATGGCGCGAAAGCCTTCCTCGAAGCCTTCCGGATGGACAGCGCCCCGCTCAACGCCGCCCTGGCCGACGCCACCCCGGCTGGCCCCCTGCTCTCCTACTTCAACCACGACAGCTGGACCGACCAGCCGTTTGGCGAAGGCGTGGTCCTGGTCGGCGACGCCGCCGGCTGGAACGACCCGATCGTCGGGCTGGGCCTCTCCATCACCTACCGCGACGTCCGGATCGTCAGCGACATCCTGCAGGGGGATGACTGGTCGCCCGCCGCCTTCGCCCCCTATGCCGAGGAGCGGGCCGAGCGGATGCGCCGCCTGCGTTTCGCTGCCTCGATCACCTCGGCCCTCGACTGCGAGTTCGGCGACGAGGCCAAGGCCCGCCGCCGCGACCACTTCGAACGCACCGGCGCCGACCCCAGCCTGGGCGCCCACGGCTTCGCGGTCATGGGCGGGCCGGAGATGGCCCCCCCGGAAATCTTCACCGAGGAGCACCGCGCCAAGGTGCTGGGAGCCCACTGATGGACATCGAGGACTTCAACCGGCGTTGGCTGGCGGCGTGGACCGCCAAGGACGTTCCCGCCCTGCTCAGCTTCTATGCCGAGGACTGCCTCTACAAGGACAACAACACTGCCGCCGGCATTGTCGGCCACGCGGCGTTGAAGCCCTACCTCGAAGGCCTGTTCGCCGCCGTCCCGCCGATGACCTACACGCCCGAAACCGTCTGGGCCATCGAAGGCGGTTTCTGCGGCCGCTGGTACTGCGACATCGACCGCGGCGGAAAGATGCGCGGCTTCGACCTGGTCATCCTGAAGGACGACAAGATCGTCGAGAACGAGGTGTACGTGCATCCCTTGGGGACCGGTTGACCGCGCAGCGGTCTACCTGTCCCCGGTCTGCGCGGACCGCGAAGCAAAAACCGCTCCAGCCGACATAGCGAACCGGCTGGACCGAGCCCGGCCCAGCCGCTGGCGCTGACCGGGGACAGGTAGCCCGCTTCGCGCGCAACCAGTCCCCTACCCGCCCCGCTTCATCGTCTCTCGCGCGATGACCAGCTGCTGCACCTGGCTGGTGCCTTCGTAGATGCGGAAGATGCGGACGTCGCGGTACAGGCGCTCGATGCCGTAGTCTGCGACGTAGCCGGCGCCGCCGAAGATCTGCACCGCCCGGTCGGCGACCCGGCCGACCATCTCCGAGGCGTAGTATTTGGCCGCGGCGGCCTCCAGCACGATGTTGGCCCCGCCGTCGCGCTTGCGGGCGCTTTCCAGCACCAGGGCGCGGGCGGCCATGCATTCGGTCTTGCTGTCGGCGAGCATCGCCTGGACCATCTGGAAGTTGCTCAGCGCCTGGCCGAACTGCTTTCGCTCGCCGGCATAGGCCACGCAGTCGGCGATCAGCCGCTCGGCTACGCCCACGCAAAGGGCGCCGATGTGCAGCCGGCCCTTGTCGAGCACCTGCATGGCCACCTTGAAGCCCTCGCCCTCATTACCCAGGCGGTTCTCGACCGGGACGCGGACGTTGTCGAAGGTGATGTCGTGGATCTGGGCGCCGTGCTGGCCCATCTTCTTCTCAGGCGGACCGACGGTGATGCCGGGCAGGTCCGAGGGCACCAGGAAGGCGCTGACCCCGCCGCCGCCCTTCACGTCCGGGTTGCTGCGGGCCATGACGGTGAACAGGCCGGCCTTGGCGGCATTGGTAATGTAGCGCTTGGAGCCGTTCAGCACATAGGCGTCGCCATCGAGGATGGCGCGGGTCTGCACGGCGGCCGAGTCGGAGCCGGCCTCCGGTTCAGTCAGGGCGAAGCTGGTCACCAGCGTGCCGGCGGCGATGCCGGGCAGGTACTTGGCCTTCTGCTCGTCGTTGCCGAACATCACCAGACCCTGGCTGCCGATGCCGACGTTGGTGCCGAATTCCGAGCGGAAGGCGGGGCTGGTGCGGCCCATCTCGAAGATCACCAGACACTCGTCCTCCATGGAGAGGTCGAGGCCGCCGTATTCCTCGGGGATCGACAGGCCAAAAAGGCCCAGCTCCCGCATCTCGGCGATGACCGGCTCCGGCACGGCGTTGGCCTCGGCCACCTGGGCCTCCAGCGGGCGCAGCCGCTCGCTGACGAAGCGGCGGACGGTGTCGACGAGCTGATCGCGGGTTTCGGCGTCGAGCGCCATGGCGGCCTCCAGAGATTTCGTTGCCCAAGCTTGGTTGGATGTCCGTTACGGCGCCGTGGCGCGTCGGGAAAGAGTGACCAAGGGTTATGTGACCGCCCAGGCGCGCAGCCACTGGCGTTGGACCCCGTCATAGCCGCCGCCTGTGCCGCTTTCGATGACCAGGTCCGACCAGGAGCCGGCGCCTCGCAGGTGACGCTCCAGGCCCTCGGCCGAGGGGAAGTTGTAGTAGCGGCCCAGGCTGTCGCGGCCGGGGCCGTCGCCGGCCTTGAAGCTGGCGCAGAACAGCCCGCCGGGCCGCAACGCCCGCCAGACGCGGGCGAGGATGTCCGGCAGAGCCTCGGCCGGGGCGTGGAGCAGGCTGGCATTGGCCCAGACGCCGTCGAAGGTCTGCACCTCGTCCAGCTCGGCGAACCGCATGACCCGAACGGGGACGCCCAGCCGTGCCTGCGCCTGAGCCGCCATGACCTCAGAGCCGTCGGTCGGGGTGACCTTGAGGCCGGCCTTGAGCATCGCCTCGGCGTCCCGCCCGCCTCCGCAGCCCAGCTCCAGCACCACCGCGCCGGGCGCGAGACGGGCGACGAAGCGGTCGACGGCCGGATCGGCGGTCTGCTCGCGGGCCACATAGACCTCGGCCTCCCGGTCGTAGAAGGCCAAGGTGGCGGGGTCGTCAGTCGGGTCTTGCGCCATGGGGTGACAATCTCGGCTATGGTCGAGGGGTATCGCAAGGAGGCCGCCCTGTTCCAGTCCGACAAGCTCGAGGTCGCCGAGGTCGTTCAGATCGAGCGCGCTGCTCGTGACCAGGGCCAGTGGGGCCGGATGGCGGCCTGCTACCACCCGGATTCGGTGGTCAGCATCAGCTGGATCGAGACCAGCGGGCGGGACTTCGTCGCCGCCTCCGAAAAGGCCTTCGCCGCCGGCATCCGCCATCTGCACCAGATGGCCCCGACCCTGGTCACTCTGAACGGCGACCGGGCCCTGGCGGAGAGCGGGGCGGCGATCCTCCTGGGCGGCCGGATCGGCGGGGTGGAGGTGATGGTCACCAGCCATGCGCGGATGCATGCGCGGGTCGAACGGCGCGACGGCGTCTGGCGCATCGCCCGGCTGGGGGCGGTGTATTTCGAGGACGCCATGGCGGCGAGGGTTCCGGGCGAAACGCCGGTGCTGGATGCGGCGCGGCTGGCGGGCTATCGGCCCAGTTTACGGTTCCTATCCTATCTGCTGGAAGAGAGCGGCAAGACGCCGAGTGCGGACCTGGCCGGAATCGATCGGCCCGAGACCGTGGAGGCCTTTCTCGCCGCCGAAGAGGCCTGGCTGGCCGGCTAGCGGCGCCATTCGTAGCAGACGTCGGGGATCTTCTCCTCGTTGCCTTCGCCGTCGGTGAATTCCACGGCGGTGAAGCCCTTGCTCTCGTAGAAGGCGCGGGCGCGGGTGTTGCCTTGGAAGGTCCAGAGCTGGATGCCGTCCTCGCCCTCCATCGCCTTAGTCAACAGGCGGGAGCCGTGTCCGGCCCCCTGGTGGTCCGGGTGGACGAACAGGTGGTTGAGCCAGCCCTCGGTCGTGGAGGCGTAGGCGATCACCGCGCCATCGGCCTCGATGACCCGCACCGTCTGTTCGGGCAGCATTGTGTCGCGGAAGAAGGCGATGTCCTCCTCCGGGGTGTGGATGTGCGGGTGCCAGGCGCTGACCCGGTAGACGGCCGCGATGGCCGCCGCATCGTCCGGGGTGGCCAGGCGCAGGGTCACAGCCCCGCCGTCTCCGGCAGGCCAAGCATCAGGTTCATGTTCTGAACCGCAGCTCCGGAGGCGCCCTTGCCGAGGTTGTCGAGGCGGGCGACCAGGCGCGCCTGCTCGTCGGAGCCGAACACGAACAGCTGCATGCGGTTGGTGTTGTTGAGCGCTTCCGGTTCCAGACCGGTTATCCCCGAGCCGCTCTCCACCGAGACGAAGGGCTCGCCGGCGTAGGCGGCGTTCAGGCAGGCGTAGAGGTCAGCCAGTTTCGGGCGGCCGTTCAGCCGGTCGAGGAATAGGGGAACCTCGACGATCATGCCCTGGGCGTAGCGGCCGACGCTGGGGGCGAAGAACGGGCGGACGGTGAGGCCTGTGTTCTTCTGCAGCTCGGGGACGTGCTTGTGCTGTTGGCCCAGGCCGTAGATGCGGAAGGCCTCGGCCCCCTCACCTTCAAACTCGGCGATCATCGCCTTGCCGCCGCCGCTGTAGCCGCTGACGGCGTTGACGCTGACCGGGTAGTCGACGGGCAGGATGCCGGCGTAGACCAGCGGCCGGATCAGGGCGATGGCGCCGGTGGGATAGCAGCCGGGGTTGCTGACTCGCGTCGAGGCGGCAATGGCGGCGCGCTGGCCGGGCAGTTCGGCGAAGCCGTAGGCCCAGCCGTCGGCTGTCCGGTGGGCGGTCGAGGCGTCGATGACCTTGACCGAATGGCTCTCGATCAGGCCGACAGCCTCCCGCGCGGCATCGTCCGGCAGGCAGAGGATGACCAGGTCCGAGCCGTTGAGCAGCTCGGCGCGGGCGGCGGCGTCCTTGCGGCGTTCCGGATCGATCGAGACGAGCTGGATGTCGCGGCGGCCGTCCAGCCGCTCGCGGATCTGCAGGCCGGTGGTGCCGGCTTCGCCATCGATGAAGATCTTCGGAAGGGCCATCACAGGTCTCCTAAGGGGACAAAGAAAAAGGGCGCCTCGGTTGCCCGAAGCGCCCTTTCGCAAACGCGTATCTGCGTCCGCGCCTTAGCGCTTCGAGAACTGGAAGCTACGGCGGGCCTTGGCCTTGCCGTACTTCTTACGCTCGACGACGCGGCTGTCGCGGGTCAGGAAGCCGTGCGGCTTCAGGAGGGTGCGCAGGCCCGGCTCGTAGTAGGTCAGGGCCTTGGAGATGCCGTGACGCACGGCGCCGGCCTGGCCCGACAGGCCCGAACCTTCGACGGTCACGATCACGTCGAACTGGCCGACGCGGTCGGTCACTTCGAAGGGCTGGGCGATCATCATCCGCAGCACGGGGCGAGCGAAGTAGATCTCCTGGTCGCGGCCGTTGATGGTGATCGTGCCCTTGCCGGGCTTCACCCAGACGCGGGCGATGGCGTTCTTGCGCTTGCCGGTCGCATAGGCGCGGCCGAACTTGTCGAGCTTGGGCTCCGCCGAGGCCGCGATAGGCGACGAGGACAGGGCTTGCAGGGCTTCGAGACCTTCGGCCATCAGGCGCTCCGCACGTTCTTGGCGTTCAGATCAGCGAACGCGATGGTTTCGGGGTTCTGCGCTTCGTGCGGGTGTTCGCCGCCGTTGTAGATGCGCAGGTGGGTCATCTGGGCGCGGGCCAGGGGGCTTTCCTTGGGCAGCATGCGCTCGACGGCCTTTTCCAGGACGCGCTCGGGGAAGCGGCCGTTCAGCTGCTTGCCGGCGGTGATCTGCTTGATGCCGCCCGGGTGGCCGGTGTGGCGGTAGTAGATCTTCTGGTCCAGCTTGCGGCCGGTGAACTTCACCTTGTCCGCGTTGAGGACGACAACATAGTCGCCGCAATCGACGTGCGGGGTGTAGTCGGGACGGTGCTTGCCGCGAAGACGCATGGCGATGAACGAGGCGAGGCGGCCGACCACGGCGTTCTCGGCATCGATCACGATCCACTTCTTCTCGACCTCGGCGGGCTTCAGCGAAGCCGTGGTCTTCATCATGGGTTTCGATCCAATAGTATGCGGAGGCGACCGCCCCCGATGTGAGGGCGGGGCAATACGGGGTCGGCGGGGCAGTGTCAACAGCGGTGAAGAGGCCGAAATAGCCGTAAGCCATTGAAAATTCGCACTTTCATTAATACGGTAATATAATACCCGGACATTTTGGGTGCTGTAACACCCCTGTCGCAGGTTCGCGTTAGGCGGACGGTCTCCCTAGACCCCCGGAGTTCGCCCGTGTCCCTGTCGCGTCGCTCGCTGCTTGCCGGCCTTTCGGCCACCGCCGCTTTCAGCGGTCTGGCCCGCGCCGAAGCCGCCGAAAGCTATATCAACCAGGTCGCCGGCTACGGCCCCCTGAAGCGCGATGCGGCGGGCGCCCTGGACCTGCCCGAGGGCTTTTCCTATCGCATCCTGTCCCGGACGGGCGAGACGATGAGTGATGGCCTGCGGGTCCCCGGCAAGTTCGACGGCATGGGCGCCTTCGACCTGGGTGGCGGCCGCACGGCGCTGGTGCGCAACCACGAGCTCGATGACGAGGACGCAGCCATCAGCGCCTTTGCCGGCGGTGTGCCCGCCGGGCTGGACCTGTCGGGCGCCTATGCCCGCGGGGCGGATGGCGCTCCCCTGGCGGGCGGGACGACCACGCTGGTGCTGGGCGCCGATGGCAAGGTCGAGCAGCAGTACCTCAGCCTGGCCGGCACGGCGGTGAACTGCGCCGGCGGGATCACGCCCTGGGGCAGCTGGCTGAGCTGCGAGGAGACCACGGCGAAGAACCACGGCTATGTCTTCGAGGTCCCGGCGGCGCACGGGCGCCTGGTGGAAGCGCGTCCCCTCCCCGCCCTGGGCCGGTTCAAGCATGAGGCGGCCTGTATCGATCCGCGCACCGGCATCGTCTACCTGACCGAGGACACCAAGGAGAGCCTGCTCTACCGCTGTCTGCCTGCCCAGCCGGGCGAACTGCACAAGGGCGGGCGGCTGCAGGCCCTGGCCGTGAACGGCATGGGCGACAGCCGCAACTGGAAGGGCCGCGCCTGGAGCGCCGGCGACTGGAAGGCGGCCCGCTGGATCGACCTGGACGGCGTAGACAACCCGCACGACGACATCGCCCAGCGCGGCCACGCGGCCGGGGCGACCTATTTCGCGCGCGGCGAGGGCATCTTCTGGGGCCAGGGTGAGCTCTACTTCGCCTGCACTTCGGGGGGACCGGGCAAGCTGGGCCAGATCGTCCGATACGTCCCCGCCGATCGCGAGGGCCAGCCGGACGAGACTGGGGCGCGGGTGCAGTTGTTCGTCGAGCCGTCCGACCGGCGAGTGATGGACTACGGCGACAACCTGGCCATGGGGCCGGGCGGCCACCTGATCGTCTGCGAGGACAACTATTCGCCGGTCCAGCCCAACCACCTGAAGGGCGTTACGCCCGACGGGCGAATCTACACGATCGGCCGCAACGCTATGGCCGGCAATTCGGAGTTCGCCGGGGTCTGCTTCTCGCCGGACGGCCGGACGATGTTTGTCAATGTCCAGACGCCGGGCGTGACCTTCGCCATCACCGGACCGTGGGACCGCTTTACGACTTAACCTGTTGCCACTTGCTGTCTAGGACCGCCTGACGCGCCAGGCGAACAGGGTGGCGGCGGCCAGCAGGAAGACGGCGCCGGCCTGATGGAGGAGGCCGAGCCAGAGGGGAACGACCAGCATCAGGGCGGCGATGCCGAGGAGGATCTGGAGCACGACCACGCCGGTGAGGATCCAGGCGGCCTGCTTGGCTTCCCTGGGCAGCACTCGGTCACGGTAGGCAAAGGCCGCGAGGACCGCGGTAGCCAGGGCCAGGAGGTAGCCGCCGACGCGGTGGTGGAACTGCACCGAAGCCTGGTTATGGGCCAGGGTCTGCCAGAGGCCGTCGCCCGCATAGTCGCGGGGGAACACCTGGCCGGCCATCAGCGGCCAGTCGTTGTAGGCGAAGCCGGCGTCCGTACCGGCGACCAGGGCGCCGAGCAGGCACTGGAAGAAGACCGCGCCGAGGAAGACCAGAGCCCAGGTCCGCCAGGGGGTGTCGCTGGGCTGGCGTGGCTTGCCGGCCCAGGCTTCGAGGGCGGTCCAGACCGTCATCACGAACAGCGCCAGGGCCATGCCCAGGTGGACGGTCAGGCGCTCGGGGGCGACGGAAACGCGCTCGGAGAGGCCGCTGGCCACCATCCACCAGCCGATGACGCCCTGCATGCCGCCGAGGACCAGCAGGCCGACGCAGCGCCATACCAGGCGCTTGGGGATCTGACGGCTGACCAGGAAGACCACGAAGGGGACGGCGAAGACGAGGCCGATCAGCCGCCCCAGTAGCCGATGACCCCATTCCCACCAGAAGATGAACTTGAATTCGTCCATGGTCATGCCGGCGTTGACCAGCTTGTACTGCGGAATCTCCCGGTATTTGGCGAAGGCCTCGGCCCAGGCAGCGTCACCCATCGGCGGCAGGGCGCCCATGATCGGCTGCCATTCGGTGATCGAGAGGCCCGAGCCGGTCAGGCGGGTCGCGCCTCCGACGACCACCATGGCCAGGATGAGGACCGCCACAATCGCCAGCCAGATGGCGACCGGCGTCGAGCGATCGGAACGCAGGAACGAGGTCATGGCGCCTCCTACGCCCCTGCCCTTCGCGGGTCCAGCCGTTCGACGCCTTGATGACGTCTGCACGCGGGCCATGCATGATCGCGCCATGCCCAGCCTGTTCGGCCTTATCCTGCTCAGCTTTGCCTGCGGCGCCCTGGCGGCCCTCGCCACGCGGCGACGCGGCGCGATGCTGGCGGGAATGGCGGCGGGCCTGGCGGGCGCGCTGGGTGGTCCATGGCTGAGCGGCGCGCTGGGCTGGCCGGTTGCGCCGCTTTGGGCCTTGCTGGCGGGCGCAGCCATCGCGGCGCTGCTGGCGGCCGGGCTGACGGCCCTCATGCCCCAACGTCATTGACGCCGACCCCGGACAGGCGGAACCTCCCCGTCAATCCGGGGTTACAGCCGGGCACATCATGGAGGGCTGCAAATGGACGGAGTTTTCTGGGGCTGGATCGGCGCCATAATCATCGGGATCCTCGCCGGCTGGATCGCCGAGAAGATCATGAGGCGGGATCACGGCCTGCTGACCAACCTGATCGTCGGCCTCGTCGGCGCGTTGATCGGCAAGTTCCTCATCCAGACGGTGGCCGGCGTCGAGTACAGCGGCACCCTGTGGAGCCTGATCGCGGCCGTGGTGGGCGCGGTGCTCCTGCTCTTTGTCATCGGCCTGTTCCGCCGCCGGGGCTAGAACCCCCGCGAACTAGCGCATAAAGGCTCCCGTCACTGGTGACAGCGGCGGGAGCTTTTTGCATGGGACCGAGGACCAAGAAGGCGATCGGGATGCTGGCCATCCTGGTATTTCTGACCCTGTATGCCATGGGCGCGGTCAGCCTGCATGCGCTGCTGCCCAAGAACTTCCTCTTGGAACTCGTCTATTTCGCTGTCGCGGGAACGGCCTGGGGTGTGCCGCTCTTCCCCCTGCTCACCTGGATGAACAAGGAGCCCAAAGGCCCTCGTCCATAGAGGAGAATGGTCGGAGCGACAGGATTTGAACCTGCGACCCCTTGACCCCCAGTCAAGTGCGCTACCAAGCTGCGCTACGCTCCGACACAGGGGGGAGCGCCCTTATAGGGATGAGGTCCGGCGGGGGCAACGGGCAATGTTGGCCCATTGCATCAGCGCTTCAAAAGCCCGTCCAGCCGGGCCTTGATGGCCTCCAGATCGCCCAGCGTCTCGGTCAGTCGGACCCGGGCTTCGTCGGTCAGGTCTCCGCCTGTCGGGTCGAGGTCGCCAGACTCGGTCACGGCCGGCCCCTCCTCGCCCCGCGCCACGGCCAGCAGGCGTTTAAGGCCCCCGTCCTTGTGGAGCTTCTGGACACCCTTGATGGTGTAGCCCTCGTCGTGCAGCAGGGTGCGGACGGCTCGGAGAATCTCGATGTCCTGAGGACGATAGAAGCGGCGGCCGCCAGCGCGCTTCATCGGGCTGATGAAGGCGAACTTCGTCTCCCAGAATCGCAGGACGTGCTGCGGCGCGCCGAGTTCCTCGGCGGCTTCCGAGATGGTGCGGAAGGCGTTGGGGCCCTTCGCCAAGGTCTGTCCTTAGCCTTCGAGGGCGCGGTCGATTCGCGCCTTCATCACCTGGCTGGCGCGGAAACCGATCACCCGGCGGGGTTCGATCTCGGCCGGCTCGCCGGTCTTGGGGTTACGGCCCATGCGGGCCCGCTTGGCGCGGACCTGGAACACGCCGAAGCCGGACAGCTTGACCTGTTCGTCTCGCTCCAGCGCCTCGGCCATCAGATCGAGGGTGCGTTCAACCAGCTCGGAACAATCCTGCCGAGTCAGGCCCACTTCTTCGTGGACCGCCTCGCACAGCTCCGCGCGGGTCAGCGTCGCGCCTTTCATGGGACCCCTCCCAGCCGTTAACAGCCTCATCCATGACGCGAATATGCCGCCGCGTCAAAGGGTTCCGCGCGGGATTGGAGGGTGGGGGTTAGTTTGACACGCCAGCTCCTACCCCTAGCACCGTCATCCTAGGCCTTGTGCCTAGGACCCATCGCACAGCCGCCGCGAACTTCTGCCCTGGGGGCGCGGCGCGCCCTCACCCCGCGGTTCGTGCGGCGGACGAATGGGTCCTAGGCACAAGGCCTAGGATGACGGCAGTGGGGTGGCTACAGCCGCACCAGGCAGGCGCCCCAGGTGAGGCCGCCGCCCATGGCTTCCATGAGGAGGAGGTCGCCGGGTTTGATGCGGCCGTCGTCCACGGCGGCGGAGAAGGCCAGCGGGATCGACGCCGCCGAAGTGTTGGCGTGGTCGGCGACGGTCTGGATGACCTTGTTCTCGTCCAGGCCCAGGCGGTTGGCGACGCCGTGCAGGATGCGCTGGTTGGCTTGATGGGGGATGAACCAGTCAACATCGGCGATGGTCAGGCCGGCCTTTTCCAAGGCCGCCTCGATCGACTCGGAAATGTTGATCACCGCGTGCTTGAACACCTGGTTGCCGGCCATGCGCAGCTTGCCAACCGTGCCGGTGGTCGAAGGGCCGCCGTCGACATAGAGCAGGTCCTGCTTGGTCCCGTCGCAGCGAAGGGCGAAGCTGATCAGGCCCTTGTCGGTGTTAGCCCCCTGCCCCGCCACCGGTTCCAGCACCACGGCGCCGGCGCCATCGCCGAACAGCACGCAGGTGCCGCGGTCGGTCCAGTCCATCAGGCGGGTCATGGTCTCGGCGCCGATGACCAGGCAGCACTGGGAATTGCCCCGCGCCACGAAACCGTCCGCGACCGTCAGGGCGTAGACGAAGCCCGAGCAGACCGCCTGGACGTCGAAGGCGATGCCGACCGGGCAACCCAGCTTCCGCTGGACGATGGCGGCCGTGGCCGGAAAGGTCAGGTCGGCGGTCGTGGTCGCCACCACGATCAGGTCAACGTCTGCGGGCGTCTTGCCGGCGGCCTCCAGCGCCTTGCGGGCGGCCTCGACGGCGAGGTCGGAGACGGCCTGGTCGTCGGCGGCGCGGTGGCGGCGGCGGATGCCGGTGCGCTCGGTGATCCATTCGTCCGTTGTGTCGACGATCTTCGACAGGGCCTCGTTGGTGACCACATCCGGCGGCAGGTAGGCGCCGACGCCGGTAATCGCGCTACGCAGGACTTCGGTCACTAAACGGACTCCGCTTGGGCGGGGGTGGGCTGGGCCAGGACGGCCGTCAGCCGCTTCACACTACGGTCGATCTGCGCCAGGAAGTCGCTGCGCGCCAGATCGGCGGCGACCACCACGGCGGCGGCATAGGACTTGGCGTCGGCCGAGCCGTGGCTCTTGATGACAATGCCGTTCAAACCAAGCAGCGGGGCGCCGTTGACAGCGCCGGGGTCGAGCTTGGTCCGCAGGCTTTTGAGTCCGCTCGTGGCCAGCAGGGCGCCCATCATGTTCAGCGGACTGGATTTCAAGGCCCCGCGCAACTCATTGGCGATGAAGCGGACAACCCCCTCGGCGGTCTTCAGCAGGATGTTGCCGGTGAATCCGTCGGTGACCACCACATTGACCGTGCCCTTGGCGATATCGTCGCCCTCGACAAAGCCGTGGTAGTCGAACTCGAAGTCGGTGGCGCGCAGCAGGGCGTGGGCTTCGCGGACCTCCTCATGGCCCTTCTGCTCCTCGGAGCCGACGTTGAGCAGGCCGACGGTCGGCCGGCCGCCACCGTGCAGGGCATGGTGGAAGGCCGCGCCCATGATGGCGAATTCGACCAGCTGCTCGGCGTCGCTCTCGACGTTGGCGCCCACGTCCAGCACCGTGGTGATGCCGCCGGCGGTCGGCCAGCTGGCGGTCAGGGCCGGGCGGTTGATGTCGGCCGCCAGCCGCAGGATGAGCATGGAGATGGCCATCAGGGCGCCGGTGTTGCCGGCGCTGACGGCGGCCACGGCCTCGCCCGTCTTCACGGCCTCGACGGCATTCCAGACGCTGCTGCCCTTGCCTCGGCGCATGGCCTGGGCCGGCTTTTCGTCCATGGCCACGAACTTTTCGGTGTGGCGGATCTCGACCAAGGCCTTGAGAGCCGTGTGACGGGCAAGTTCGGGGGCGATCTTCGCCTCGTCGCCGTGCACGAGGAAGCGCACGCCGGGCCCCATTTCGGCCGCGGCCAGCGCCAGACCGGGGATCACCACGGACGGGCCGTGATCGCCGCCCATGGCGTCGATGGAAAGGGTCAGGGTCGGGGACAAGACGGGCTGTTAGCTCCCGGAGACGCCGTGAGGGAACCGACCGAACAGGGCCGGCGGGCGAAGCGGCCGGACGATAGCGCCGGTCCGCGTGGATGCAAGGCCCCCGTCATGTGGAGGGCGGGTCGCGGCGCAGCTGGGTCAGAACGGCGAAGGGGGAGCTGGGGCCCTCCTCGGCCGGCGGCTCGAACACCGCGCCCGGCTTGCGGGGGAAGGGATCGACCTCCAAGGCCAGGTGCTCGACCACATAGGCGGCCAGGTCGATGTGGTCGCCGTCCAGGACGTCGGGGGGGTCGTCGCCTTCCGGATCGATGTCGACCTCAGCCGAATCGTTGCGCGGTGCGGCATCGCTGCCCTCCGGCACGGCGCGGACGGTGAAGTCGGAGCGCAAAACCGAATCGAACGCCTCGCCGGTGAGGCTGCAGATTTGCGTGACCTCGGCCTCGAGGGCGCCGGTGATCTCGGCGCCGTCGAGCCAGGGCCTGGCGCGGACGTTGGCGGACAGGGCGTTGAGGCGCTCCAGGCCCAGTTCGCGGGCGATCGACACGCGGGTGGCGTTGTCAGCCGACAGGGTCACGGCCTGAGGTGACCGGCCGATGTCGGCCAGGGTGACGGTGTGGGACCAAAGCGGCTTGTCCATCAGACCTCCCAGACAGCCTCGCCGGCCAGCAGCGTTTCCGTCGGCTGGGCGGCCAGGGATTCGCGCGCCCGGACCACGTAGTCGGTCATGCCGGCCGCCTTCCCATCATCCCCCTCGTACAGGGTGCGGGCCAACAGGGCCTGCAGGGTCCGTCGGTCCGGAAGGGCGTCGAAGGCCTGGTCGGCCGACCGGGCGCGTCCGAAGAACGCTTCCGCCAGCTTCTTGATCCGCTTGGGAACCGCCATGTCGCCGACGCCCAGCTCGCGAAACGCGTCATCGAGGCCACGAGTGAAGCGATCGACCAGGGCCTGGGCCGTCTCCTCGGCCTGGGGGCCCTGACCCTTAAGCCGATCCAGCAGCAGGATGACGTGGAGGCTGTAGAGTTCGAACCGGCCCTCACGGGTGTCGGGGGCGCCGAGGTCCAGATAGAGGGCGGGGGTGCGCGCCTGTGCCACGGCCCCGGCATAGAGGGCCTCGCCCGCCAATTGGGCCGGTCTGGGCTTGCGCCAGCGCTTGAAGAACATGTCCGCCTCGATTTCGCCCCGGCTTAGCCTATAAGGCGGGCATTGAACTAAGCCCACGCGGGCGGTAGGTCAAAGCGACACCGTCGGGAGACGCCAACTTGTTCCGTAAAACCGCCCTCGTGCTTCTGGCCAGCGCCGCTCTCGTGGCGACCGGCGCCTGTACGCCGATGACCACCTATTCCGGCTTCCAGGTGGTGGAGGCCAACCCCAAGGACGTGAAGATCGGCGAGGACACCAAGACCACGGTGATCACCAAGCTGGGCTCACCGACCGCCACCTCGCTGACCGAGAGCAAGGCGGCCGAGGCCGGCAAGGAGATTCGCGTCGCCACGGTCTATGACAGCAACCTGTGGTTCTACATGAGCCAGGTGACCGACCGGGTGGCCTTCTACAAGCCACGGGTGGCCAAGCGCGACGTGGTCGCGGTGTCGTTCGACCCGGGAAGCGACGCGGTGCTTTCGGTGAATACCTACACCCTGGAAGACGGCAAGGTGGTGGCCTTCAACGGCCGCGAGACGCCGACCCGGGGCCGCGAGATCACCATCCTCGAACAGCTGCTGGGCAACGTCGGACAGGGGGGCATGCTGCCCCGCGACGACAGCGAAGGCCTGCCGGGCAGCCGGCCGGGCGACAACCGCTAAGGTTTCGCCTGTCGCGAAGGATCGGGGGCGCCTTCGGGCGCCCCTTTTCGTTCAGAGACCCTTCGACAGGGTCGCAGCCCGATCCTCGAAACACTTCATCAGCTTGGCGACGGCGGTGTCGAAATTGGCCGCCAGCAGTCGGTCGAGCATCGGCACCTTGAACTCGAAGTCGATCTCGAACGTGACTTCGCAGCCGTCCGGGTGGGGGACGAACCGCCACAGGTTCCGCAGGCGGCGGAACGGGCCGTAGAGCAGGTTCACATCGATCTGTCGGGCATTCGCGTCGCGGCGGACGCGAGTGGCGAACTTCTCGCGCAGGAAAGAGAAAGTGACCGCCGCCTCGGCGTCCAGCTGGTTGACGCCGGGCTCAACCTCGCGCCGGTTCCAGACCCGCATGCCGGTCACCCAGGGCACGAACTTCGGATACTGCTCCACGTCGCCGACCAGCTGGAACAGCAGGTCCGGTTCATGAGGCAGGACGCGCGTAACCGTATGCCGCAACTTAAGCGGCCGCTTCCTTGGCCAGGCGGGCGGCCTTGAGCCGTTCGAAGTCTTCGCCGGCGTGATGCGAGGAGCGCGTCAGGGGGCTGGCCGAGACCATCAGGAAGCCCTTGGCGCGGGCGATCTGTTCGTAGGACGCGAACTCGTCCGGGGTGACGAAGCGGTCGACCGGGGCATGCTTGCGGGTCGGCTGGAGGTACTGGCCGATGGTCAGGAAATCGATGCCGGCGCTGCGCATGTCGTCCATCACCTGCATGACCTCCTCCTTGGTTTCGCCCAACCCGACCATCAGGCCGGACTTGGTGAAACGGGTGGGGTCGCGTTCCTTGACCCGCTCCAGCAGGCGAAGGGAATGGTAGTAGCGGGCGCCAGGCCGGATGGTCAGGTACAGCCGCGGCACAGTCTCGAGATTGTGGTTGAAGACGTCCGGGCCGGCGTCGATGACCACCTTTTCCGCCCCGTCCTTGCGCAGGAAATCGGGGGTGAGGATCTCGATGGTCGTCCCCGGCGCGGCGGCGCGGATGGCCAGGACCACGTCGGCGAAATGCTGGGCGCCGCCGTCGGAGAGATCGTCGCGGTCCACCGAGGTGATGACCACGTGCTTGAGGCCCATCTTGGCGACCGCTTCAGCAACGCGGGCCGGCTCGGTGGGGTCCAGAGGGTTAGGCTTGCCTGTGGCGACGTTGCAGAAGGCGCAGGCGCGGGTGCAGACCTCGCCCATGATCATCATGGTGGCGTGCTTCTGGGTCCAGCACTCGCCGATGTTGGGACAGGCCGCCTCCTCGCAGACGGTGACCAGCCCATGCTGGCGGACGATGTCGCGGGTGGCGCTGTAGCCGGCGCTGCCGGGCGCTCGCACGCGCAGCCACTCGGGCTTGCGCAGCACGGGGCTGTCAGGGCGGGCCTGCTTCTCAGGGTGCCTGGGGCGGACCTTGAGGGTGTCGATCACGGTGACCATGGGCGGTAAATCGGCTTTCTTGGCCCCAGGATCAAGCCATGCTTCCGCCTGTGGCGGGAGAGCACTTGCGGGCGCCCCGCAAGGCCGCACAAAGTCGGCCCAATGCTCCGCCCTCTCCTCCTCTGCCTGGCGCTGCTGCTGACGGCCTGCGGGCAGGACGGCGGGCGCGAGCCGTTCGTCGACAGCCGGACGCCGCCGGGCCTGGCGCCGCGGTTCTATCCGCCGGAAGGCTGGACCTGGGGGCTGGTCCAGGCGGGGGCGTATCCGGCCCAGCGGTACGGCGTATCCTCGCCCTCCACGGGGCCAACGGCCCATATCCTGGTGCTGCCCGGCTATGGCGAGAGCGCCGAGGCCTGGTTCGAGACGGCGGGGGACCTCAACCGGCGCGGCTATACCGTCTGGGTGCTGGAGGGCGCCGGCCAGGGTGGGTCGGGGCGGTTCGGGCCGGCGCGGGATGTCGGCCATATCCCCAGCCTCGAGCCTGACCTGCTCGGCGTAAAGGCCATGCTGCGGGCGGTGATTCCCGAGGATGGGCGGCCGGTCGTAGTGCTGGGCGGCCGGACAGGCGGGCTGGTGGCGTTGCTCGCGGCGCGCCGGGGGCTGCACGGGGACGGTGTGATCGCCTCGGCGCCCTGGCGACCGCGCGCGGCGGCGCCCTATGATCAGGCGGCCGCCAGCATTGGCCTAGGCTGGCTGCGGGACTTCAACGAGCCGGGCTGGAGCCGTGAGACGCCCTATCGCACCGGCCCTGCAGGCGGCGACCCCTACCGCGCCGGGACGCAGCAAGCCTGGGCCATCGCCAACCCCGACCTGCGGATGGGCGGCCCGAGCCTGGGAGCGCGGCGCATCATGGCCCAGGCCTATGACGAGGCGCTGGGGGCGCTGCCCGCCCTGCCCGGCACTGTCCTGCTGATCGGGGCGCCGCCGGCGCTCAGCGAGGCGTGCGGCAAGGCCAAGGCCTGTGTCGCAAGGCCGCCGCCGGTCGGATCCCGTGGTCCCTACGCCCATCTGGAAGGCGACTCTCCGCGCGAGGTCTGGCTGGCGCTGGTGGATGATTTTGTTGCCGAGCGACGCCGCGACCGCCTTGCTGCGCAAGGATTGCTCCCCGCTCACGGCCAGTAACGGACCTTTTCATTCCGTGAAGCGCTCTATACGGTTCCCGCCAATAACGGTGGGAAACATCAGGAGCCACGCCCATATGCCGCGTCCTTTCGATGCGCGGGAGATCGAACGGTCGCTGTTCGACGCCCTGGTAGACGCCAAAACCACGTTTGGGCCCAAGAAAGAGATCCTCGAGGATCAGAACCGCACCCCGCTGAGCTACACCGACCTGGTTCGTGGCAGCTTCGCGCTCGGGCGCAGGCTTTCGCAGATCACCGAGTCGGGCGAAAAGGTCGGCATCCTGTTGCCGTCGAGCGCCGGGGTGGTGGTCACCTTCTTCGGCCTGCACGCTTTTGGCCGTATCCCGACCATGCTGAACTTCACGGCGGGGCTGCGGAACCTGCGCGCCGCCTGCAAGCTGGCCGGGGTGAAGACGGTGCTGACCGCCCATGCCTTCATCGAGCAGGGCAAGCTGCACGACCTGATCGACGCCCTCGAGGACACGGCCAAGATCGTCTACCTCGAAGAGGTGCGGTCCAAGATCGGCCTGGCGGACAAGGTGTTCGCCCTTGCGGCGGGCATGGCGCCGAAGCTGTTCGCGGCCAAGACCAAGCCGTCCGATCCGGGCGTCATCCTGTTCACGTCGGGAAGCTTCGGGGCGCCGCGCGGGGTGGTGCTGACCCAGGCCAATCTGGTGGCCAACGCCAAGCAGATCGCCGCGCACATAGACCTCGACCCCAACTGGGTGATGTTCAACCCGCTGCCGACCTTCCACTGTTTCGGTCTGACGGGGGGTGTGATCCTGCCGATCCTGACCGGGATGAAGGCCTTCCAATACCCCTCCCCGCTGCACACCAAGCAGATCCCGCCGCTGGTCAAGGACAGCAAGGCCTCGATCCTTCTGGCCACCGACACCTTCGTGAACCAGTACGCCCGCTCCGCCGATCCGGGCGAGCTGTCGGGGCTGCAGTTCATCGTCTGCGGCGCCGAGAAGGTGCGCGACGAGACGCACAACCTGATCGCCGAGCGCTTCGGCAATGTGCCGGTGCTGGAGGGCTATGGCGCCACCGAGGCCTCGCCCGTGGTGGCGGTCAACAAGCCCGGCGACAACCGCCGCGGCACCGTCGGCGGCCTGCTGCCGGGCATGGAATACCGGGTCGAGCCGGTCGAGGGCATTCCTGGCGGCGGCAAGCTGTTACTGCGCGGGCCGAATATCATGGCCGGCTACCTGCGCGAGGACGGTGGCGTCGATCCGCCGGCCGGCGGCTGGCACGACACCGGCGATGTGGTGGCCATCGATCCCGACGGAACCTGGATCACCATCAAGGGCCGGGTGAAGCGGTTCGCCAAGATCGGCGGCGAGATGGTCAGCCTGACCGCGGCCGAGGACCTGGCCGTCTCCGTCTGGCCGAACGAGCGGCACGCGGTCATCTCCATGCCCGACCCCAAGAAGGGCGAGCGGCTGGTGCTGGTCACCGACCGCCACGACGCGGCCGTCGACGCCCTGCTCAAGCATGCGCAGGAGATCGGCGCGCCGGAGCTGGCCGTGCCGCGCAAGATCCTCAAGGTTTCCGAGGTGCCCGTGCTGGGCACCGGCAAGACCGACTATGTCGCCATCCAGCGAATGGCCGACGCGCAGGCGAAGGCGGCGTGATCCGCCTTCTTTGAAGGGGAGCTACCGATGGACTTTCTCGCACCACACTCGGGCAAGGTGCTCAGCATCCTGCGCGTCGTCGCCGCCCTGGCCTTCATGGCCCACGGGCTGATGAAAATCTTCCACTTCCCCGTTCCGCAGGAGGGGGCTCCGGACCCGCTGCCGCCCATGCTGCTGGCGGCCGGCTGGCTGGAGATCGTCGGCGGCGGCCTGCTGGCGCTGGGGCTGTTCACCCGGCCCGTCGCCTTTCTGATGTCGGGCATGATGGCGGTGGCCTACTTCATTGCCCACGCCAGCAAGAGCTTCTATCCCGCCCTGAACGGCGGCGAGCCGGCCCTGCTGTTCTGCTTCATCTTCTTCTACCTGGCCTTCGCCGGGGGCGGGACCTGGAGCCTGGACACGTTGGTGCGCAAGCGGCCTTAAGGGCCGCTCCTACGCCTCCCGCGTCGCCCCGACCCGCTGGGCCAAGCTCGCCGCCATGAACTGGTCGAGGTCGCCGTCGAGGACGCCGTCGGTGTCGCTGGTCTCGACGTTGGTGCGCAGGTCCTTGACCATCTGATACGGCTGCAGGACGTAGCTGCGGATCTGGTGGCCCCAGCCGATGTCGGTCTTCTGGTCTTCCAGGGCCTGGGCGGCGGCTTCGCGCTTCTGCAGTTCCAGCTCATAGAGCCTGGCTCGCAGCATCTTCCAGGCCTCGTCTCGGTTCTGGTGCTGCGAACGGCCGGCCTGGCAGGCCACCGCGATCCCGGTCGGGATGTGGGTCAGGCGGACGGCCGAGTCGGTCTTGTTGATGTGCTGACCGCCGGCGCCGCTGGCGCGATAGGTGTCGGTGCGCACATCGGCCGGGTTGATCTCGATTTCGATGGTGTCGTCGACCACCGGATAGACCCAGGCCGAGGCGAAGCTGGTGTGCCGCTTGGCCGCCGCATCGTAAGGCGAAATCCGAACCAGGCGGTGCACGCCGGCCTCGGTCTTCAACCAGCCATAGGCGTTGGGTCCTGTCACCTGGAGTGTCGCCGACTTGATGCCGACGCTTTCGCCTGAGGTCTCTTCGATCAGCTCGACCTTGTAGCCGTGCGCGGTAGCCCAGCGGCTGTACATGCGCAGCAGCATATTGGCCCAGTCGCAGGACTCCGTGCCGCCGGCGCCGCTGTTGATCTCGACATAGGCGTCGTTTCCGTCAGCCTCGCCGGACAGCAGGGCTTCCAGTTGGGCGCGGTCGGACCGTTCGCGCAGGGCCTTCAGCTGGGCGCGGGCTTCTTCAAGGGCGACCTCGTCGCCTTCCATGTCGGCCAGTTCGGCATAGTCGACCGCGTCGTTGAGTTCGGCCTCAAGCGCGCGGACGGTGGCGATCTTGGCGGCCAGCGCCTGGCGCTCGCGCATCAGGGCCTGGGCTTCGGACGGCTTGTCCCACAGGGTGGGATCCTCGGATCGGGCGTCGAGCTCGTCGAGCCGCCTTAGGGCAGGATCCCAGTCAAAGTCGCCTCCTGAGCAGGCTGATCGCCTGCTCGATGTCGGCCTTCGCGGCCTCGACATCCGGTCTCATGAAAAACTCCAGCAATATCTGTTCGCGCCATATGGGGCGCGGAGCGGTGCGATTACAGGCACCCGCGCCTCAATACAATCCGTCCAGGTCGTCCGGCGCCTGCTTGGGCTTGGGCGGCGGCTTCTGTTCGGGCGGCGGGGCGATCGGGCCCTTGAAGGCATCCTCATAGGGAATCGGCCCTGGCGGCTTGGGTCCGGTCGGCAGGCCGACGGGGGCCCTGGGCTCGCTGCCCGGCCGGAAGGCTTCGCGCACACCGCCGACCATGCCGAACTTGGCGGTCTTCGGCGGCTTGAACTGGGTCGGCGGCACATCCTTGAGGGCGACCTTCATGAAGTCGATGAAGATCGGCAGGGAGGCCACGCCCCCCACCTCCCCTTCGCCCAGGGAGCGGTTGTCGTCGAAGCCGACGAACACCCCGACCACGATCTGCGGCGTGTAGCCGACGAACCAGGCCGAGCGGTACTCGTTGGTGGTGCCGGTCTTGCCGGCGACCGGGCGGCCCAGGACGCGGGCCTGGGTGGCGGTGCCGCGCTGGACCACGCCCTCCAGCATGGAGGTGATCTGATAGGCGGTGACCGGGTCGATCACCTGCTGTCCGCCGGCCGGGATGCGCGGGCTCTCGTCACCATTGAAACCGTTGTTGCACCGGGGGCAGTCACGCTTGTCTGCCCGGAACAGCACCTTGCCCTCGCGGTCCTGGACCAGCTCGATCAGGTGCGGGTCGATGCGGCGGCCCCCGTTGGCGAAGGCGGCATAGGCGCCGGTGATCTTCAGCGGCGTGGTCTCGCCGGCCCCCAGGGCCATGGCCAGGACCGGCGCCATCTCGTTGGTCACGCCCATCTTGATCGACAGGTCGGACACCTTGCGCATGCCCACGCCCTGGGCCAGGCGCACGGTCATGGCGTTGCGCGACAGCTCCAACCCGCGCCGCAGGGGCATCGATCCATAATACTGGCGATTGTAGTTCTCCGGCGTCCAGTCCTCGCCGTTGACCGCCCCTTTCAGGGTGATCTGGGCGTCGGTGACCATGCTGGCCGGGGTGTAGCCGTTCTCCAGCGCGGCGGCGTAGACGAACGGCTTGATGGCCGAACCCGGCTGTCGCATCGCCTGGGTGGCGCGGTTGAAGTTGGACAGCGAGAACGAATAGCCGCCGACCATGGCCAACACCCGGCCGCTGTTGGGCTCGATGGCCACCAGGGCGCCGTTGACCAGCGGAACCTGCTTCAGGCGGTAGGCGCCGGCATTTTTCTCGTCCGGCTCGACGAACACCAAGTCGCCGACATTCAGACCGCCCTTGCCATTGCGGGCCCAGGCGACGTCCTCGGCGGCGATGGGGCCCGGCGCATAGTCCTTGGCCGGGCGCACGCGCACCCCGCCCTCGACCTGTTCGACCACCGCGGCGCGCCACTGGCGGCGCTCGGACGGCGGAGACTTCTTAAGGGCAGCGGCTTCCCAGCCGGGCGCCATGTCGGTGGTCCCCCAGGCGCCGCGCCAGCCGTGGCGGCGGTCATAAGCCTCAAGGCCGTTCATCAGGGCGATGCGCGCGGCCGTCTGGAGGTTCGAGTCCAGCGTCGTGCGCATGTAGTAGCCGCCCTCGGTCAGGCGGTCGCCCATGGTGCCCAGGCCCCGACGGCGGACCTCTTCGACGAAGTAGTCGGCGTCCTTGTACTTGGCGCGGGTCGGGGCCGCCTGGACGACGAGGTCTTCCTTCATCGCCGCATCGGCCTCGGCCTGGCTGACCCAGCCCAGCTCCGCCATCTGGCTGAGGATCCAGTTGCGGCGGGCGATGGCGTTCGCCTTGCGCCGGACCGGATGGTAATTGTCCGGCCCCTTGGGCACGGCGGCCAGATAGGCCATCTCCGACAGGGTCAGGTTGTCGAGCGACTTGCCGAAATAGTTGTAGGCGGCCGCCGCCACGCCGTAGCTGCGATAGCCTAGCCAGATTTCGTTCAGATAGAGCTCAAGGATGTGGTCCTTGGTCAGCGTCTGTTCCAGGCGACGCGCCAGGATCGCCTCTTTCAGCTTTCGGCCGAGGGTGGCGTCGCTGGTCAGCAGCACGTTCTTGGCGACCTGCTGGGTGATGGTCGAGCCACCTTCCAGCCGTCTGCCGCGCGCCACATTGACCACGTTGCGCAGCATGGCCCGACCCAGTCCCTGAACATCCACCCCGCTGTGCTGGAAGAAGTTGCGGTCCTCGGCGGCCATGAAGGCCTGGACCAGGCGCGGCGGCATCTGGTCATAGGGCACGAAGATCCGGCGCTCGCGGCTGAACTCCCCGATCAGGGTGCCGTCCCACCCATAGACCCGCGTGGCGGTCGGCGGGCGGTAGTCGACCAGGTCGCCCGCGTCCGGCATGTCGTAGAAAAGCACCGCCGCGTAGATGGCGATGGCGAAGCCGGCCACGGCGATCACGCTGAGCACACTGATGCCCAGCATCGCCACCCACCGCTCCGGCGGGTTGAACACCGGCCAGCGGTCCCGAGATTTGGTCTCCGACATGGGAATCCCTCTACCGCGCCCAGCGGACGGCGCCAATGCGGCGGATCGCGGGCAATGGCTTCCTTGTCGCTTCCGACCGTGTCACCGTCGGGGAGTCGCCGCATCGACGGTCGACGTCAAACAACGAAAAAGATCGAAGGGAACGTCCTAATGCGTACGACTGTCCTGGCCGCTCTGGCCATTGGAGCCCTGGCGCTGACCGCCTGCTCGCAGAAGACCGAAGACAAGGCGGCCGCCGCCGTGGAAGCGACCGGCGACGCCGCCGCCTCCGCCGCGGGTGACGCCAAGGAGAACGTCGAAGGCGCGGCCGACGCCACCGCCAAGGCCGTGGAAGGCGCTGCCGATTCGACCGCCGCGACGGCCGAGAAGGCCGGCGACGAAGCCGAGAAGGCGACCGAAGAGGCCAAGGCCGACGCCGCCAAGCAGTAGGCTCTCTGGATTTATCGACGGAGGCCGCCGCCCTTCGGGCCGGCGGCCTTTTTTCGTCAGCGCGAAGCCACCCGCATATCGCGGGCGAACCAGCGGTCGATGGCGTCACCGATGCTGTTCACCAGTTTCTGGCGGCCTGCGGCGCTGGTCAGCCTGGCCTCGTCTGCAGGGCTGGTGATGAAGCCCATCTCCAGCAGCACGGCCGGCACATCGGGCGCCAGCAGCACCACCAGGTTGCCGTCGCGATGGCTTCTGCGAAGCATAGGCGTCACGTCGCTGATCTCGCGGACCAGCACCTCGGCAAAGGCGGCAGAGCGATTCTTGGTCGAGCGCTGGGTCAGGTCGAGCAGGATCTGGCCGACCCCGCGATCCCCGCCGGTGGTCGAGGCGCTGATCAGCCAGTCGTCCTTGCCCAGCACCTTGCCCACCCGCCCCTCGCCCTTTTCGGACAGGGTGTAGACAGAGGCGCCGCTGGTCGACGCCGGCCCGGCGTCGGCGTGCAGCGAGATGAACAGGTCGGCATCGGCCCGGCGGGCGATCTGAACCCGGCCCTCCAGGGTGACGTACCTGTCGCTGTCGCGGGTCAGGATGACGGTATAGCGGCCGCTCTTCTCCAGCCGCGCCTTCAGGGCCTTGGCCGCCGCCAGGGTGACGTCCTTCTCATGCGCCCGCGCGCCCAGGGCGCCGGGGTCATGCCCGCCGTGGCCGGCATCGATGACAATGATCTTGCGGCCGTTGGACCGCTCGGCGCGAATCGGCGCGGTCGGGACACGGCGCGAAGCCTGCTCAACCGGCAGCGATTGAGCCGGGCCCAGACCGCGCGCGTCCCGCGGATCGACCGGCCCGACGGCCTTCAGGTCGATGACATAGCGGTAGTGGGCGACCCCATCGCCCGGCGGCAGCAGGAAGCGCCGCGCCACCTGGGCGTTGCGCGCCAGGTCGATCTGCAGGCGGGCGGCCCCGCCCTTGTTCTCCATGGTCCAGCGACGCACCACGCCCTGGCCGCCGCCGCGCGTTTCGCCCGGCAGCCCGACCCTCGGGAAGGAAACGATCACGGTGCGGCCGGTCGAGCCGTCGTCGATCAGCTTGCCGCTGACCGACCGGTCCAGATCGACCACCAGCCGTGTCTCGGCCGCATCGCCGCCCAGGCGCACCTTGAGAATGCCCGCCATCGCACCGGACGCCTGAGCCCAGGCGCCGGCCCCGAGCGCGACCACGATCAGGCCGCCGGCGATCAACGCCGCAGTCCACCGCTTGCCGCCCGAAATCCCGCGCATTCTTACGCCCTTCACGCCCCGCCTCTCCGGCGATCCGGCCCCTTATGGGCGTGAGGGAGTGGAGAAGCGGTTAAAGCGGGTTAGGAAATCGCGCGCGCCTGCACCGCCGAACCATCCGACTCCGCCCGCGTTACCCAACCGGGACGCCGCCGGCGAGTTAGCATTCATGGATCACGACAAGACCCCCGGAGCGCCCCGCGCGTCCGGCTCCTTTGACCTACAGACCGCGCGGGCGCTGGCCCTTCGCGGGGGCACGGCCTTCCAACGGTGGACTCGCACGCGGTGGGCCCCGTACACGGTGATCGCGCTCGGCGTCCTGGTCATCTTCTTCGCCTACCTGACCTGGGCCCTGCCGATCGGGCGGGCGCTGGAGCCGCTGCAGACCCCGACGCTGGTGCTGCTGACCGCCGACGGCAAGCCGTTCGCGCGGCGGGGGTCGTACAAGGAGGCGCCGGTCGAGGCCGACAAGTTGCCGGCGCACATCCCCAACGCCTTCATTGCCATCGAAGATCGTCGGTTCCGGAGCCACCTGGGCGTTGACCTTCAGGCGATCGCGCGGGCCGCCAAGGTCAATGCCGACAGCGGCGAGGTGCGCCAGGGCGGCTCGACCATCACCCAGCAGCTGGCCAAGAACGCCTTCCTCGACAACCGGCGCAGCCTGCGGCGCAAGGCTCAGGAGGCGATCATTGCCGTCTACCTGGAGGCGCGGTTGTCGAAGGACGAGATCCTGTCGCGGTACCTGTCGGCGGTGTATTTCGGCGACGGCGTCTATGGGCTTGGGGCGGCGGCGCGGCACTTCTTCGACAAGGCGCCGGAGCAGCTCACGGTCGGCGAGGCGGCGATGCTGGCCGGGGTGGTCAAGGCGCCCAGCCGCCTGGCCCCCACTGTGGATTTCAAGGACGCGAAGCAACGGGCCGGCGTAGTGCTGGCCGCCATGGTCGATCAGGACATGGTCACAGCCAAGGAGGCCAAGGCCTCGCTGGCCAAGGTCAAGCTGCGCGGGGAGCGGGCGCGCCTCCCGGTAGGCTCCTATTTCGCCGACTGGATCGGGCCGCGGGTCGAGCAGTCGTTCGGACGCGGCTACGGCGAGGTGAAGGTCTGGACCACGCTGGACAGCCAGATGCAGGTGCAGGCCCAGCGGGCGATCCGAAACGGCCTGAAGAGCGGCCGGCGCCAGGGCGTTACCCAGGCGGCCCTGGTCGCCATGCGCACCGATGGCCGGGTCGTCGCCCTGGTCGGCGGGGCCGACTACAAGAAGAGCCAGTTCGATCGCGCCACCGATGCAAAGCGCCAGCCGGGCTCGGCCTTCAAGCCCTTCGTCTACCTCGCCGCCCTCCGCAGCGGCATGGGGCCGGGAAGCACCGTCGTGGATGCCCCGATCAAGATCGGGAACTGGAGCCCTCAGAACTACGAAGGCCGCTACAGCGGCGGGCCGGTGACCCTGTTCCAGGCCTTTTCCAAGTCCAGCAATGTGGCCTCCGCCCGCCTGACGCAACAGGTCGGTGTACGCCGGGTGACCGAAGCGGCCAGAGATATGGGCGTCACCTCAGACCTCCCGAACGACTTTACCATCGCCCTGGGCACCGGCGAGATGACCCTGCTGGAACTGACCAGCGCCTACGCCGCCATTGCCGCAGGCCAGGGGCCGGTGACCCCGCGCGGCTTGTTGATCGAACAGCAGGGCGCGGCAAAGGCCAGGCTGGCCACACGCGAGCGGGAGGGCCTGTTGACCCTGATGCGCGGGGTGGTGGCCCAGGGCACCGGCACGGCCGCCAACATCGGTCCCCAGGTGTTCGGCAAGACCGGAACCAGCCAGGAC
The DNA here is from genome assembly GCF_009905535.1 of Caulobacter sp. SLTY. Classification (GTDB taxonomy): domain Bacteria; phylum Pseudomonadota; class Alphaproteobacteria; order Caulobacterales; family Caulobacteraceae; genus Caulobacter. The sequence goes on from NZ_JAAALA010000015.1 coordinate 92,017, forward strand.
TATCGCGACGCCTGGTTCGTCGGTTTCGCCGGCGACCTGGTGGTCGGGGTGTGGATGGGAAATGACGACAACACCCCGATGAAGGGGGTCACGGGCGGCTCGATCCCCGCCCAGGTCTGGCGCGACTTCATGACCTACGCCATGCGCCGACCGGACTTCCCCAAAGGCGCCGTCACGGTGGACGATGGGCCAATCATCGACTTCGAGATGGCCGAACTGGAGGAACCCGGCGAACTGTCGGCGGAGCTGGACGATCCCTTCCCCCTTCCCGAGCCCCCGCCAGGCGGCCCTTACGACGAGCCTTACGGCCCGCCGCCGCGCTACGACGATCGGGACGTCGGCCCGCCTCCGCCTCGCTATCGCGACGCCCCGCCGCCGGACTATGGCGAAGAGCCGGTCGGGCCGCCGGATGAGGACCTCATGGATCGCGACTTCGGCGATGGGCCAGAGCCGGTGTTGGACGAACCGGGAACGAGTTGACGATTTCCTAACCGGCGCAAAGGCGAACTGACGGCGCACGCGGCCTGCGTGCGAGCCGCGGGGGCCATTGTGTCTGTCAGTCCCTTCCGCCATAGGCGCCGGCCCTTGTCGGCGCTGGCGATCGCCGCCTGCCTTCTGATGCTGGCCGCCGCCGGCTGGGTCGCGATCCAGCCACACGAGCCAGCGCCGATCACCACCCCCGAGGTGACGGTCTCCACCGTGACTCGGGTGGTGGACGGGGACACGGTCGAGGTCGAGCTGGATGGCGAGATCGTTCAGGTCCGACTGGCCGAGATCGATGCGCCCGAAAGCAACCAGGCCTGGGGCGACCGCTCCGAAGCGGTGCTGACGCGCCTGACGCTCGACAAGCCGGTTCGCATTGAGGGGCGCGGCCGGGATCGCTACGGCCGACTCATCGGGCGAATCTACGTGGGCGATGTCGATGTCAGCGCCAGGATGATCGAGGAGGGCTGCGCCTGGGCCTATCGCGCCCACCTGACCGACGACCGCCTGCTTGAGACGGAGAACAAGGCCCGCCGCAGCCGCACGGGCCTCTGGGCCCAATCCTCCAGAGACATCGTTGCCCCCTGGGACTGGCGGCGCGGCGAAAGGACCGAAGCCCAACCCGTGACCTTCGCCGACGCCTCTCCCCTGCCCTCCGCCGCGAGCGGCTTCACCTGCGACGCGCGGAAGACATGCGGCCAGATGGCCAGTTGCGAGGAAGCTGTGTTCCAACTGAACCAATGCGGTGCGACACGGATCGATGGGGATGGCGATGGAGTGCCCTGCGAAGCCTTGTGCCGCCAAGGGTTCTGATGGCTGGCCGACAGTCGCCCTTCCCTTATCCCCCAACATCCGCCTATATTCACCTCCAGCGCGCCGCATCCCGCAACCGACGGGGTCGCTCCGCGCAACGCACAGGCGGGTGTCCGGCCTGGCTGGAGGAAGCTCCGGCGAAAGGGCGCCGAACACATCCGCATCCTGAGCGCCGCAACGGCGCTGACGGGAACAACAGAGACCTTCATGGGCCGCGCGCACGCCCCGAAAACCTACCCGCTGAAGCCCGCCACAGGCGCGGCCGGCGGCGTGCTGCGCGCCGATCAACCAGACCGGCGGCTGCGCCACGAGCGCGCCGAATGCCGGAGAGAGAAAATCGATGACCAAAAAAATGCTCATCGACGCCGCACATGCCGAAGAAACGCGTGTGGTCGTCATGGACGGAAGCCGGATTGAAGAATTCGACTTCGAAAGCCAGAGCCGCAAGCAACTCCGCGGGAACATCTACCTCGCGAAGGTGACCCGGGTCGAACCCAGCCTGCAGGCCGCCTTCATCGAGTACGGCGGCAACCGTCACGGCTTCCTGGCCTTCAACGAAATCCACCCCGACTACTACCAGATCCCCCTGGCCGACCGCGAAGCGCTGACCCGCGAGCTGGCCGAGGACGACGAGGACGAACCGCCGCGCCCGAAGCGTGACCGCGGCCGTGGCCGCGGCCTCGCCAAGCCGGTCGCCAGCGAGGAGGCCGAAGCCGATCCGGTGCTGGAAGCCGAGGACAGCGAGGAGGCCGACGAAAACGCCGCCCATGCCGAGGACGCGCACCAGGGTGACCATGGCGGCGAGGACAACGGTCACGACGAAGGCGGCCGCGAGGAACGCCGTGTCGAGACGACCGGCGCGGACGATGATGAAGACGACATGGAGGAGGAGGTCGAGCGCCGCCGCCGCCGCCTCATGCGCAAGTACAAGATCCAGGACGTCATCCGCCGCCGGCAGATCATGCTGGTCCAGGTCGTCAAGGAAGAGCGCGGCAACAAGGGCGCGGCCCTGACCACCTACCTGTCGCTGGCCGGCCGCTATGGCGTGCTGATGCCCAACACCGACCGGGGCGGCGGCATTTCGCGCAAGATCGTCTCGGCCACCGACCGCAAGCGTCTGAAGACCATCGTCCAGGGCCTGAACGTGCCCAAGGGCCTGGGCCTGATCGTCCGCACGGCCGGCGCCAAGCGCACCAAGGCCGAGATCAGCCGCGACTACGAATACCTGATGCGGCTGTGGGAAAACATCCGCGACACCACCCTCGGCTCGGTGGCCCCGGCCCTGATCTATGAGGAAGAGGACCTTGTGAAGCGGGCCATCCGCGATCTGTTCGACAAGGACATCGACAGCGTCCAGGTCGAGGGCGAGGCCGGCTACAAGGAAGCCCGCGACTTCATGCGGATGATCATGCCGGCCCAGGCCAAGAAGGTGGTGGCCTACCGCGAGCCGACGCCGCTGTTTGTGGCGCACCGGATCGAAAGCCAGCTGAGCCAGATCTACAGTCCGGTCGTGCCGCTGCGGTCGGGCGGCTATCTGGTGATCAACCAGACCGAGGCCCTGGTCGCCATCGACGTCAACTCCGGCAAGGCTACGCGCGAGCGCAACATCGAGGCGACCGCGCTGAAGACCAACCTGGAAGCGGCCGAGGAGGCCTGCCGCCAGCTGCGTCTGCGCGACCTGGCCGGGCTGATCGTCATCGACTTCATCGACATGGAGGAGTCGAAGAACAACCGCGCCGTCGAGAAGGTGCTGAAGGACAATCTGAAGGACGACCGCGCCCGCGTGCAGATGGGCCGGATCAGCGCCTTCGGCCTGATGGAGATCAGCCGCCAGCGCCGCCGCACCGGCGTGCTGGAAGGCACCACCCACACCTGCCCCCACTGTGAAGGCATGGGCCGGGTTCGCTCGGTCGAATCTAGCGCCCTGTCGGCCCTGCGCGCGGTGGAGATGGAAGCCCTGCGCGGCGGCGGCGAGTTGACCCTGAAGGTGCCGGCCGCCGTCGGCCTGTATATCCTCAACGAGAAGCGCGGCCATCTGGCGCGCATTCATGCCGTCCACCACCTCTACGTCACCATCCAGATCGACGAGAGCCTGGCCCACGCCGACCATGAGCTGGAACGCACCAGCCTGGGCGAGCACAGCCTGCATGCCCTGGACAGCGCCGCCTTGGCGATGACCACCCAGGCCCTCGTCGAGGACGACGACTTCGTCCCGCCCGAGGAGGACGAGGACGAAGACGAGATCATCCCCGACGACGAGGATGAGGATGCGCCGCGCGAAGCCCGCCGGGAGGCCGGTCCGCGCCGTGACGAGGACGAGCGTGGCCGCCGTGGCCGTGGCCGCCGCCGCCGGGGTGGTCGCCGCGACGAAGAGGGTGACGCGCCCCGCGAAGCCGCTCCGGTCAGCGAGTCCGACGAGGAGATCGGTCCCGAAGGCGAGGACGAGTACGACAAGGACGGCCGTCGCCGGCGCCGGGGCCGCCGTGGCGGTCGCCGCAGCCGCGAGGAGGATCGTCCCCGCGACGGCTTTGCCTGGGCCCGCCCGCGCGTGCCCTTCGGCGATGATCCGTTCCAGTGGCACGACCCGGCCAAGCTGGAAGGCGGCGGCATGCTGGCCGTCCGCACGGGCGATGAGCCGCATGTGAAGCCCGAAGTGGCCGAGGACGACGAAGGTCCGACTCCGATCGCCCGCGAAGAGCGCGGCGGCCGTGGCCGGGGCCGCAACCGTCGCGATCGCCGTGACCGTGGTCCGCGCGAGGTCGCCGCCGAGGCGCCGCTGGCCGCCGAGGAGGCCGAGTCGGCCGACACCTTCGTCGATCCGCCGATTTCCACCATCGCGGCCGGCGAGCCCTTTACCGACGAGGTCTGGGTCGAACTGCCCAGCGAGCCGGAGCCGGCCAAGAAGCCGCGCCGCAGCCGCGCCAAGGGCAAGAAGGCTGAGGAGGCGCCTGACGCCGAGGCTGTGCCCGAGGTGGTGGAAGCCGCGCCGGACGTCGTCGAGGCCGCGCCGGAGCCGGAGGCCCCTGCCCCCGAGCCGGAACCCCAGCCTGAGCCGGAACCGGTCGTGGTGGCCGCCCCGGAACCGGCTGCGGTGAAGGAGCCCGACCCCAACGAGATCACCGCCCCGCCTGAAAAACCCAAAAAGGGTTGGTGGCGTCGGTAATCGTCCCCAGCTAGAGTTGGATTCCGCGCGGGGGCGCTTTCGGAGTAGGCTTAGCTCATGACCTCGCGTGGATTCCCTCTTTGGCGGCCGATCCGCGCCGCGATCGCGGCGGCGGTGGCGTTCAGCGTAACCCTGACGGCGGCCGTTCCGGCGTCGACCCAGGACCGGGTCACCCTGCTTCGTGACACCGAGATCGAGGAAATCCTCCACGCCCAGGCCGACCCGCTGCTGGCGGCGGCCGGCCTGGTCCCCGAGGACGTGACCATCCTGCTGATCGGCGACAAGACGCTGAACGCCTTCGCCACCCAGGGCCAGGTGATGGGCTACAACACCGGCCTGATCCTGGAGACCGAGAATCCCAACCAGCTGAAGGGCGTCATCGCCCACGAGGCCGGTCACATTGCGGGGGCCCACCCGATGCGCTCGGGCGACCTGCAGAACGCGGGCCTGCGGCCCATGCTGCTGACCATGGGTCTGGGCGTGCTGGCCATGCTGGCCGGAGCGCCGGACGCGGGCGCGATGCTGATCGGCAACTCCGGCTACATGGGCACCCTGGGCGCCCTCGGCTACAGCCGCGAGCAGGAGGGCCGGGCCGACCAGGCGGGCCTGAGCTACCTGGAAAAGAGCGGCCAGTCGGGCAAGGGGCTGGTCGAGTTCTTCGACAAGTTCCGCTACCAGGAAGTCTTCCAGGAAGCCCGGCGGTTCCCCTACTTCCGCAGCCACCCGCTGTCTTCGACCCGGATCGAGATGCTGCGGACCAAGGTCATGCAGTCGAAGTATTACGAGGTCACCGACACCCCTGCCGAGCTTGAGCAGCACAAGGTGATGAAGGCCAAGATCCTCGCCTTCACCCAGCCGCAGAAGGCGATGATCGAGTTTCCCGAGACGGACAAGAGCTACCCCGCCCGCTATGCCCGGGCGATCGCCTACTACCGGCTGAAGGACGTCAACCGCGCCGTCGGCCTGGTCGACGCCCTGCTCGCGGAGCAGCCGGAGAATGCCTACCTGTGGGAACTGAAGGGCCAGATGCTGTTCGAATTCGCCCGCACCAAAGAGGCGGAATTCCCTCAGCGCCAGTCGGTCAAGTTCAAGCCCAACGCCCCCCTGCTGCGCATCAACCTCGGCCAGACCCTGATCAACCTGGGCGATCCGGTGAAGCGGGACGAGGGGATCGAGGAATTGAAGCGGGCGCTGCTCGACGAGGAGATCCCGGACGCCTGGCGGCTGCTAGCCCAGGCCTATGACGCCCGTGGCGATGAGGGCCTCGCCCGGCTCGCCACCGCCGAATACTACTACAGCCTTGGCGGGATGAACGAGGCGCGCGGGTTCGCCATGCGGGCCCGTGACCTGCTGGCCAAGGACACCGTCGGCTGGCGCCGGGCCACCGACATCGTACTGACCGCCAATCCAAGCCGCGAGGACCTGCAGGACCTCGCCAAGGACAACCCGCCCGTTGGGCGCAACTGACCCTCACCATAAGAGCCGCCCATGCGCCGCCTGACCTTCCCGCTCGTCCTGATCCTGGCCGCCGGCCTGTCCGCCTGCGGGAAGGAGGAGCCCAAGTCCGTCTTCGACAAGGCTGCCGAGCCCAAGGTCGCGGTGGACAAGGCGTTCGGCGACAAGGTGCGGGCCTATCTGCTGGAGAATCCGGAGGTTCTGATCGAGGTCTCCAACGCCCTGCAGCTGAAGCAGATGGCGGAGGCCGAGGGCGCGACGGAACAGGCCTTCAAGGCCAACAAGGTCAAGATTCAGCGCGACCGGCGGGACTTCGTGATCAACCCGAACGGCAAGGTCACCGTGGTCCAGTTCTACGACTACAATTGCGGGTACTGTAAGGTCGTGGCGCCCGAAGTGCTGGAGATGGCGCGCCAGAATCCCAATGTGCGTTTCGTGTTCAAGGACTTCACCCTGGGCAACTTCGGGCCGACCTCGGAATACGCGGCGGCCGCGGCGCGGGCGCTGGGCGACAAGGGTCTGTTCGCCGACAGCCACGCCGAGATGATGTCGCGCAAGCCGCTGACCGACGAGATGGTGGACGACCTGCTGCGCCGCAACGGCATCGACCCCGCCTCGGTGCGCGCCCTGGAAGCCAGCAAGCCGCAGCAGCAGTACCTGGCCGACGTCCGAGCCCTGGCCAAGGATCTCGGAATCGACGGCACCCCAGCCTTCTTCGTCGAAGGCGACTTCATCAGCGGCGCCCGGCCCGAAGAGCTGAAGGCGGCGATCGCCAAGGCCCTCAGCGGCAAGTAATTCCCGTCAGAGAAGGGCCGGCGCGAAGTCGGTCAGCGACGACCCGACCCACTCGCGACGGGCGGCGGCCAGCTTCACCTCAGCCGCGTCGCGGTCGCCCTTGTGGGCGGTGGCGCGGGAGGCGATCAGCAAGGTCAACGGATCGTGCGGCCATTTGGCCAGCACCTTGTCAGTCTCCTTGAGCGCCAGATCGATCTTGCCGTCGGCCAGCAGGGCGGCGGCATAGCTGCGGCGGACCGGGTACCACCAGGGCGGCGGGTCGCGCAGATCGCCCAGCTTCCGCTCCTGCAGTTCGGCGGCCTTGCGGAAATGCTTGGCGGCCTGGGGTGCGAAACCATCGAGCATGGCGGCGCGGCCCAGCAGGACCTCATGGGCGATGTCGGCGAACTCGACAAAGTCGCCCATGCCGTCGGCCTTCACGGTGGCCTTCACGGCGAGGATGGCGGCGGCTTCAGCGCGAACGCCGGCGGAGTCCCGGCGACGGGCCAGGGCCTCTCCGCGGGCGTAGTGCCACATAGCCTTCTGGATCGAGTTGTCCGGCGCCGGCATGGCCAGCACCTTGTCGATCTCGCCGTAGCGGCCATAGGCGAACCAGACGCGGCTAGCGCTGGCCTTGGACCAGGGGCTGGGGGTCTTGAGACTGCTGTAGTGGTCGGCCAGGCGCAGGCCGGCGGCGGCGTCGCCGGACATCATCGCCCCGCCCAGGGCGTAGCTGACGTTGTGGCCGTGGTAGCCGATCTTGAAGGCGTCGCCCTCCCCGCCGGTCTTCTTCAGCCAGGCGGCGTCGGCGTCCATGGCCTCAATGTTGACCCGGGCGGCGTCCTTATAGCGGCCGATCTGGTAGTAGGTGTGCGACGGCATGTGGATGAGGTGGCTGGCGTTCGGCGCGAGGCCGCCCAGGGCGTCAGCGTACTTCTCGGCCTTGCCCGGCTGGTCGATCCATTCGGTGGCGTGGATGTAGAAGTGGATCGCGCCGGCGTGGTTGGGATCGCGGGCCAGCACGGTTTCGAGGATCGGCACGGCCAGGGCCGGCTTCTCGGCGATCATCAGGGCGTCGGCGGTCCAGGTCAGGATGACGTTGTCATCCGGGTACTTGGCGGCGATGGCCTGCATGGCCTTGGCGAAGGCCCTGTCGCCGCCCTTGGGGGCGTAGCGGGCGACCAGGGCGGCGGCCAGCATGCGGTCGCGCTCCGAGCCGTTCGCCAGCAGGGATTGGGCCTTCACGGCGGCGGCGCGGGCATCGGTCAGCTGCTTGGCGTCCAGGCCGTAGTTGATGGTCGGGCCGAGCGCCCAAGCGTAGCCCCAAGCGCAGAGGCCGCAGGTCGCGTCGCGCTTCACAGCCTCGGCCATGGCGCCCTTGGCGTCTTGGTGGGCGAAGGCCCAGGCCAGTTGGAGGCCGAAATCAAACCAGCGCTGGCCCTCGGGATTGGTGGCGGCAACGTCCCAACGATTGTTGCCGAAGCCTTCGGTGAGGACGGGCGGTTCCTTCAGCGTGGACAGGCCGCCGGGGCCGGATTCGCTCTGGCAGATCGGCGAGACGGCCAGCGGGTCGAACACCGGGGCCGACTGGGTCTGGGCGGCGGGAATGAGCAGCGCCAGGGCGACGCCGAGCATGAGTTGGGTTTTCATGGATCGGCCCCCCTTGATCGATGGCGTAGGCTAGCCCGTTCAGATCAATCCGGCGAGGGGCGAGGACGGGTCGGCGTACATCCGCCTGGGCATGCGGCCGGCCAGGTAGGCTTCGCGGCCGGCGATGACCGCGTGCTTCATCGCGCTGGCCATCAGGATGGGATCCTTGGCCTCTGCGATGGCGGTGTTCATCAGGATGCCGTCGCAGCCCAGCTCCATGCCGATGGTGGCGTCCGAGGCGGTGCCGACCCCGGCGTCGACCAGCACGGGCACGGTGGTCTGTTCGACGATCAGGCGCAGGTTGACCTTGTTCTGGATGCCCAGGCCCGACCCGATCGGCGCGCCCAGCGGCATGATGGCGGCCGCGCCCGCCTCCTCCAGCTTGCGGCAGTAGACCAGGTCATCGGTGCAATAGACCATGACGTCGAAGCCCTCGGCGACGAGCAGCTTCAGGGCGCGGAGGGTCTCCTCCATGTCCGGATAGAGGGTCTTGGGGTCGGAGAGGACCTCCAGCTTGACTAGCGACCAGCCGCCGGCCTCGCGGGCCAGGCGCAGGGTGCGGACCGCCTCCTCGCCGGTGAAGCACCCGGCGGTGTTGGGCAAGTAGGTGAACTCGTCCGGTTTGACGAAATCCATCAACAGCGGCTGGGTGCGGTCGGTCAGGTTCACCCGTCGCACCGCAACGGTGACGATCTCCGCCCCGGCGGCGCGGGCCGCGTCGGCGTTGGTCTGGTAGTCCTTGTACTTGCCGGTGCCGACGATCAGGCGGGAGCTGAAGGTGCGGCCGGCGACGGTCCAGGTATCGGTCGAGGTCATGGGAGGGGCTTACACCAGCGCGCCGCAAAGGGGGAGGCTGTCGGGAGCATAGGTAACCGGTATCATGGCCGCATGACGATGACCCGCAGACTGGCGACTCTTTCCCTGGCCGCGGCCGCTCTGGCCGGTCCAGCGCAGGCGAGGCGACATGAGCCGGTTGTCCGGACGACGGCCGGACCGGTAAAGGGGCTGCGGGAGAGCGGCCTGCTGCTGTTCAAGGGTGTTCGCTATGGCGCCGACACCGGGCCGCGCCGGTTTCAGCCACCGGCGCAACCGGCGCCCTGGCGGGACCCCCTGCCCTGCCAGGGCTTCGGCCACGCCTCGCCTCAGCGGGGCCAGGAGCCCGACCAGTCGGAGGACTGTCTCTTCCTGAACGTCTGGACGCCGGGGGCGGACGCGGGGCAGCGGCCGGTGATGGTCTATATCCATGGCGGCGCCTACATGACCGGGTCGGGGTCCAGCCCGCTGTATGACGGGGCGGCGCTGGCGGCGCGGGGGGATGTGGTGGTGGTCACCCTGAACCACCGGCTGGGGCCGTTTGGGTATCTGTATCTGAACCGCGTGATCCCGGGGTTCGAGGATGGCGGGAACGCCGGGATGCTGGACCTGGTGCTGGCTCTGCGCTGGGTGCGGGACAATATCGCGGCGTTCGGGGGTGATCCTTCACGGGTGATGCTGTTCGGGCAATCGGGTGGTGGGGCGAAGATCGCCACCCTGATGGCGATGCCGGCGGCCAAGGGGCTGTTCCACCGGGCCGCGACCATGAGCGGGCAGCAGTTGACCGCCTCGGGGCCGGGGAATGCGACGCGGCGGACGTTGGCGCTGCTGGAGGCGCTGAAGGCGCGGCCCGAAGAGCTGGCGGGGATGCCAGCGGGGCGGATCGTTGAGGCGTTGGGGGCGGTGGACCCCGTGATCGGGTCAGGGGGGCTGTATTTCGGGCCGGTGCTGGATGAGCGGAGTTTGACGCGGCACCCCTTCTATCCGGATGCGCCGGCACAGAGCGCGGGTGTGCCGATGATGATCGGCAATACGAAGGACGAGACGCGAGGGTTCTTCAGCGATCCGGCGATGTATGCGCTGAGCTGGGAGGAACTGCCGGGGAAGCTGATCCCCAACATGCGGGTGGATATCGATCCGCACGTGGTGATCGCGCGGTATCGGGCGCTGTATCCGGACTACTCGGCGAGCGATGTGTTCTTCGCGGCGACCACGGCTTCGCGGTCGTGGCGGGCGGCGATCGTCGAGGCGGAGCTGCGGGCGGCGCAGGGGTCGCCGGCGTTTGTTTATCAGTTGGACTGGGCGTCGCCGAAGGACGGAGGGCGGTGGGGGGCGCCGCATACGCTGGATATCCCGCTGGTGTTCGGGACCCTGGCGGCGGAGGGGTCGATCAC
>NZ_JAAALA010000016.1 GCF_009905535.1 Caulobacter sp. SLTY
CGGCTGGGGCGGCGGCGGCAACGGCCCGGTCGGGCTGGTGATCTTCGCCGACCCCGATTACCGCGGCTACAGCCTGCAGGTTCGCGGCTCGATCGACAGCCTCTACGGCTCGGGCCTCGATGATGAGATCACTTCCGTCAGGGTGATCTCCGGCCGTTGGGAGCTGTGCAACAACGCCAACTTCGGCGGTCAGTGCGTGGTCGTCGATCGCGACACGCCGAACCTGAAGACCGTCAACATGAACGACCGGGTCAGCTCGATCCGCCGTCTTCGCTGACAATGTGAGGGCCGTGGTCTCGTGACCACGGCCCTTTCACCAAATCTGCACCGGTCCTGACGGACACCGGCGTTTCCCGATGGTATCGCCGATCCCGTGACCGCCTTTCTCAAAGCCCTCGCCGCCCTGACCCGTTTCGCCGGCTTCACCATGGCCGCCGCAGGGGTGATCGGCGCGCTCGCCGCGCAGGGTGGGCAGGTCAGCGATCGCCTGGATGTCTTCGCCCATTTCGCGCCGTTCTGGCTGCTGTTGGGCGTGGCCGGCCTCGTCGTCTGGCTGATCGGCGGCGGCCGCTCGCTGAACCGAACGACCCCGATCGTGGCCGCGGTCGCCATCCTGGCCGCCGGCGGGCTGATGCTTCCGGAACTGACCCGCTCGAAGGGCCCGCGCCCCCCGGCCGAGGGCGAGACGTTGAAGCTGATCCAGTTCAACATCTGGGGCCGGGCCGGCGATCCGGACGGCATCGTCGAGTGGGTGCAGGCTCAGGACGCCGACATCCTGGTCTTCGAGGAGGCCTTCGCCCGCAGCGGCGGCGTGGCCCGCGCCCTGGCCAAGGACTACCCCTACCAGACCACCTGCGCCGAGCCCCTCCCTTGCTCGACCATGATCCTGTCCCGCTACCGGCCAATCGCCCAGCAGGGGCTAAACGGATCGGTGTCGCGGACCAACCTGCAGGCCGCCTTGGCCACCTACCGCACCGCCGGCGGCGACTTCAGCGTCATCGGCGTCCACTACACCTGGCCCTTGCCGGCCGGGCCTCAGCAGCAGCAGACCCGGCGCCTGGCCGCAGTGATCGACACCCTGCCGCGCGGCTCGACCATCGTCTCGGGGGACTTCAACTCGACGCCCTGGTCCTTCTCCTTGCGCCGGCAGGACAAGCAGTTCGGCCTCCTGCGCCGCACCCACGCCCTGCCCAGCTGGCCGGCGGCGCCCTTCACCCGCCAGCACATCGCCTTTCCCTTCCCGTTCCTGCCGATCGACCACGTCTATGCGGGCAGCGACTGGAAGACGGTCAGTGTCAAGCGGGGTCCTAAGCTGGGTTCAGACCACTATCCCGTCGTGGTGACCTTGCGGCGTTAAGCCTCCAGCCCGGCGATTTCGCGGGCGATGTTGGCCCGCGCCTGAACTTCCAGACGGTCGCGGAAGGTCGGGTCGGCATACAGGACCGGCGCCTCCAGGAAGTGGCGCATCACCCGCGCCCGGCCGGCGCGGAAGGCGTCCTCCGGCACGTGGCCGTATTCGTGGCGAACCCCGGCAACGTAGGCGTCGTAGGCGGTGGTATCCGCGCCAAGGATCGACAGGTCGATGGACACCAGGAGGGCGCCCAGCCGATCACCCTGCGCCACAGCATGGCCCTTGGTCAGCAGGATCAGCCGGGCCACCTCGTCGATGTCGGCCTTATCGGCGCCCATCGCCGCCAGATCGCGGCGCGCCAACTCGGCGCTGACGTCTTCGTTGTCAGCGCGACGGGGGTCGTAGACAGCGTCATGCCACCAGATGGCCCAGTTCAGCAGCCGGCGGTCTCGTTCCGAAAGGTCCGGGACCGCCGCCAGCTCCCGCAGGCAGGCCTCGATGTGCGCCCGGCCGTGGTAGCGGCGGTGCGGTTCCGCATAGGCCGCTTCCAGGGCCGGGGTCATCGGATCAGACGTCCGCCGCGACCCGGGCGCTGACGATCTTGCCGGGGGTGCGCGGCGGTTCGCCCTTGGGCAGGGCGTCGACCGCCTCCATGCCGTCGATGACCTCGCCCCAGGCGGTGTACTGGCCGTCCAGGAAGGTGGCGTCGTCGAAGCAGATGAAGAACTGGCTGTTGGCCGAGTTGGGGTTAGACGAGCGGGCCATCGAGCAGACGCCGCGCACGTGCGGTTCGCGGTTGAACTCGGCCTTCAGGTCCGGCTTCTTCGAGCCGCCCATGCCCGTGCCGGTCGGATCGCCACCCTGGGCCATGAAGCCGGGGATCACCCGGTGGAATACGACACCGTCATAGAACCCTTCCCGGGCCAGCTCCTTGATGCGCTCGACATGGCCGGGGGCCAGGTCGGGGCGGAGACGGATCGTCACCGTTCCGGTGTCGAGGGTCAGGATCAGGGTGTTTTCGGCGTCGGCCATCGGAGGCTCCTTGTGATGTTGGGGCGCTATGTAGGGGTTCGGCCTCGCCAAGCCTAGCCGTGGATCGAACGAGAAGCGGCCGCGCCGGTTTCGTCGGCCGGCTATTTCACCTCCACCGGCAGGTCCAGGTCGCAGACCGAGAAGTCCGCGCCCTTCTCCGTTTTCACCTGGGCGACGTAGGCGGCGAACCAGGGGCTCTTGGCGTCGACGATGCGCACCTTGGGCCGCTCGGCCTCGGGGATGTCGGCGAGCACGCGGACGGTCTGCATGACATCTTGCGGCGCCTCGACCGGCTCGCCGGTCTTGATGGCGCGGATCACGTCCTGGCCGGAGATGACACGGCCGAAGGCGGTGTAGCGCTTGTCCAGCGAGGGATAGGCGTAGCGCATCATGAAGAACTGGCTGGTGGCGCTGTCGGGATTTTCGTCGCGCGCCATGCCGACCACGCCGGGACAGTAGGTGCCCCAGGCGGCGACCTTCTTGTCGGCGGTCATCTCGGTATAGCTGATGTGCTGGCTGATCACCGGCAGGCTGAGCAGCAGGCCAGTCTCCGTGCCCTGCGGGGCGTTCACCGCCACGAAGCGGCTGTCGGCGGCGCGGCGGAAGGTGAACTCGGCTTTCAGGGTCGGGACGGTGTCCTTGCCGTCGCCGGGACCGGGCACGTCGCCGGTCTGGACCATGAAGCGGTCGATGACCCGGAAGAAGGTGCGGCCGTCGTAGGCCTTGTCATGGGCCAGCTTGAGCATCTGCTTGACGTGCTCGGGGGCCACCTCCGGGACCAGCTCGACGACCACCCGGCCCTTGTTGGTTTCGATGACCAGGATGTTGGCCGGATCGGGCGTGCGCCAGTCTGTTTCCTTGGGCGCCGGCGGGACCTTCGGCGCTTTCGGGGCTGCGACGGCGGTCGAGGCGGCGATGGCGGCCGCGGCGGTCAGGACGATCAGGCGGCGCATGGCCCCTCCCCCAGAATGAACTTCAGCCGACCTTAGCCGGAATCTCGACGTCGCAAACGGTCAGCGCGCCGCCGACCCTGGCCTTCTGAGCGGCGACCAGAGCCTGGAAGCCCGGCGAGCGAGTGTCGACCACCTGGATCTTCGGCCGATCCTTCTCGGGCATGTCGGAGAGCAGCCGCACGGTGCGCATGACGTCGCGCGGTTCCGCCACCCGGCCCTCCTGGGGGCCGGTCTTGATCTTGGCCAGAACGTCCTGGCCGGCGATGACCCGGCCCCAGACCGTGTACTGGCTGTTCAGCGGCGGGTTGGTCTCGAACATCATGAAGAACTGGCTGTTGGCGCTGTCGGGCGAGCCGGCCCGGGCCATGCCGGCCACGCCTGGGCAGAACAGCCCCCAGCCGTTGGTCTTGCCGTCGATGGAGGCCATCATCTGCATCGCCGGCCCGGTGCGCACCGGCACCACGCCGTAGAAGCCGGTCTCGGTCACCCCCGTCCCGCCGCCGGCCGGCAGCCGCTCGTACAGCACGAAGGGATCGGCCGGGCCGCGCCGGAACTCGAACTCGGCCTTGAGGTCCGGAAGCTCCGAGCCGCCGGTGCCGTCGTTCTTCGGGTCGCCTGTCTGGGCCATGAAGCCGGCGATCACCCGGAAGAACTGATGGCCGTCGTAGAACTTCTGCCGGGCCAGGGTGCGCACCCGCTCGACGTGGGCGGGCGCAAGTTGCGGGGCCATCTCGAGGATGACGCGGCCCTGGCTGGTGTCGATGATCAGGATGTTTTCCGGGTCGGGCGTGCGCCAGTCGGACGCGCTGAGCGCCGGCGCCTGGGCAGAGGCTGCGAGCGGCGCGAGGACGAGGGCGGCGGCGATCAGGGCGGATTTCATGGAACCGGCGGTAGCGGCGGGTTGAGGCGATCGCAAGGCCGAAATGGCGCGCGTTCGCGAAGCTGAACGCCATTGTACCGTGGTCGGCGGGCTACGCATAAAGGCGGCGTCGGGGTTTCAAATGGCAATTTCGGTGCTCAGCGTCGCTTGGCGAACGGCTGGATTGTCCAGTCGGTGAGACGCCAGATGTAGCGCTTGTCCTTGGTCCAGGTCTGGCTGAACGCGGCTTCGACGGTCTCGTCTTCGCCGCGCTGTTCGGACAGCAGGCCGGTCACCGTGACGCCCTGTTTCGAGGCGGTGGCGGACTGGATCCACAGCCTGGCGCGGCCGGGGTTCTGCGTCCGCTTATGCCAGGCCGAGGCGACGGCGGTCGGCCCCTGCGACGCCGGTTGGTCCGGCCAGCGGACGGTCAGGTCGGGGGCCATCATGGCGGAGAGATCGTCCAGCGCCGTTTCGCCGGGGCGTGCGAAGACCCGTCCGCTGAGGCGGTTGTGGATCTCGGCCGCGTCGTAGGGGGTGTCGCCCATGAGCGAGGCGCAGGCGACCAGCCGGGTGCTGTCGTTGCGATAGAGGGAGGCGTCGAGCGCCCAGCAGCCGTCCTGGCCATTCAGGGCCGTCGTCGAAAGCAGGTAACCTCCGTCGAAGACCGGGTCGTCACCGCAGGCGGTGCGAATCCGGCGATGCACCCGCCCCGCGTCCAGCACCTCGGTGATCGAGACCCAGGCGTGGAGACACATCACCGGCGGCGCAGGCGAGCCGTCCGCCGCGGGCGGCCCATAGCGGCCGACCCGTTCCTCGGAGGTCCGGGTCAGGCGCATCAGGGTGCCGACCGATTCCACCGTCCAGCGGTTTGCCGGAGCGGTCATCACGCGGAAGCTGTCGCGGGTTAGCACGCGGGTCTCGAGGACCGGCGCGGCCGTCTTGTCGGCCCAGAGCACCGAGATCAGCGGCATGTCGCGGCTGTAGCCATCGACCATGAACACCCGCACGCCCTCGACGCCCCGGCCGGCCAAAGCTTCCGCCGGCTCCACCCCAAACCGTCTGCGGATGTCCGCGCGTACCGCCTCGTCGCAGAGGTCACGGCCATATTCGTCACGGCAGGCGCGGTCGAAGTCAGCGGGCGCCGGAGCGGGCTTGGCCTCGGTCGCCGGCGCCGCCAGCAGCATGGCCGCCAGCGCCAGGGCGATCATCCCTGCCGCACCTTGGCCATCAGTTCAGCCTCGATGCCCGGCGGCACGAAGGCGGAGACGTCGCCGCCGAGGCGGGCGATTTCCTTGACCAGGCGGCTGGCCACGGCCTGGTGGCGGGGGTCGGCCATCAGGAAGACGGTCTCGATCTCGCGATCCAGCTGCTGGTTCATCGCGGTCATCTGGAATTCGTATTCGAAGTCGGCCACGGCGCGCAGGCCGCGGATTATGATCCCGGCCCCGACCTCGCGGGCGAAATGCATCAGCAGGCCCTCGAAGGGGCGGATCTCGATCTCGGTCAGCGCCTTGAGGTGTTCGGTCTCGCGGCGGGTGATCTCCACCCGCTCCTCGAGGCTGAACATCGGCCCCTTGGTGCTGTTGATGGCCACGCCGATGACCAGCTTGTCCACCAGCTTCACGGCCCGGCCCATGATGTCCAGATGACCGTTGGTCATCGGATCGAACGTGCCCGGATAGAGTCCGACTCTCGCCAACCGCACCACCCCTCTGCGCATCCCGGCCAGCGGCCGGGAAGGGTTCAATTGTTACTCAGCGGCGGGGATCTCGTCGTCCCCGTTCTCGCCGTCGCTATCCGTATCGCCGCCGCCGGCTTCCGCCAAGCGTTCGACGCCGACCACATGCTCGTCCTTGCCCGTCCGGAACACGATCACGCCCTGGGTGTTGCGGGCGGCGATGCGGATCAGGGCCACAGGGCAGCGGATTAGCTGGCCCTGGTCGGTGACCAGCAGGATCTCGTCGGTCTGCTCCACCGGGAAGGCGGCGACCAGCTTACCGCCCTTGCGGGTCAGGTCCTGGGCCATCAGCCCCTGGCCGCCCCGGCCGGTGCGGCGGAAGTCGTAGGCGCTGGAGCGCTTGCCGATGCCCTCGGTAGACATGGTGAGGATGATTTCCTCGGCCGCCCCCAGCTCGGCGAAGCGTTCGACGCTGAGGGCGGTGTCGGAAACGGCTTCCTCTTCCTCCTCCGCCGCGACCTCGATGTCCTCGCCCTCCTCGCCGGCCTGGGCGCGCAGCATGGCGCGAGACTGCTTGAGATAGGCGGCGCGCTCGTCCGGCGTGGCGGAGACCGCTCGCAGGATGGCCATGGAGATCACATAGTCGTCGCCCAGCAGGCGGATGCCGCGCACGCCGGTCGAGCCGCGGCTCATGAACACCCGCACGTCGTCGGCCTCGAACCGGATGGCCCGGCCGCCGGCGGTGGTCAGCAGGATGTCATTGTCGCTGGTGCAGAGGCCGACGCCGACGATCGCATCGCCCTCATCCAGCTTCATGGCGATCTTGCCGTTGCGGTTTATCTGCACGAAGTCGCTGAGCTGGTTGCGTCGGACGTTGCCGCTGCGGGTGGCGAACATCACGTCCAGGGTATCCCAGGTCGCCTCGTCTTCCGGCAACGTGAGGATGGAGGTGATGGTCTCGCCCGGCTCGATGGGCAGCAGGTTGACGAAGGCCTTGCCGCGGGAGGTGGGCGTGCCGAGCGGCAGGCGCCAGACCTTCAGCTTGTAGACCTTGCCGCCGGAGCTGAAGAACAGCATCGGGGCGTGGGTGCTGGCGGAGAAGACGCGGGTGACCGCATCGTCGTCCTTGGTCGCCATGCCGCCGCGGCCCTTGCCGCCGTGGCGTTGCGAGCGATAGGTCGACAGCGGGGTGCGCTTCACATAGCCGCCGTGGGTGACGGTGATCACCATCTCCTCGCGGGGGATCAGGTCCTCATCCTCGATGTCGCCCTCGCCCTCGATGATCAGGGTGCGGCGGGGGACGGCGAAGCGCTCCTTTACCTCAACCAGCTCCTCGCGGACGACGCGCATGATGTTGGCCCGGTCGGAAAGCAGCTCGAGCAATTCGGCGATAGCGCCAGAGAGGGCGCCGGCCTCGTTGTAGATCTCGTCACGGCCCAGGCCCGTCAGGCGGGACAGGGTGAGCGCCAGAATGCCGCGCGCCTGTTCGTCGGTCAGGCGGATGGCCGGGCCATCCTCGATGACCGTGCGCGGGTCCTGGATCAGGTTGACCAGGGGCATCATGTCGCCAGCCGGCCAGGCCTTGGCGACCAGGCGCTCGCGCGCCTCGGCCGGGTCGGCCGAGCTGCGGATGATGTGGATGACCTCGTCGATGTTGGCCACGGCGATGGCCAGGCCGACCAGGGTGTGGCCCCGGTCGCGGGCCTTGCCGAGTTCGAACTTGGCGCGGCGAACGACGACTTCCTCGCGGAACTCGACGAAGCAGCGGATGAGCTCCTTCAGGCCCATCTGCTGGGGCCGGCCCTTGTCCAGCGCCAGCATGTTGACACCGAAGCTGGTCTGGACGGCGGTGAAGCGGTGCAGTTGGTTCAGCACCACCTCGGCGCTGGCGTCGCGCTTCAGTTCAATGACCACGCGCAGGCCCTGGCGGTCGCTCTCGTCGCGCATCTCGCCGATGCCCTCGATCCGCTTGTCGCGGACCATCTCGGCGATGCGTTCGATCAGGGCGGCCTTGTTCACCTGGTAGGGCAGCGAGGTGAAGATGATGGCTTCGCGATCCTTGCGGATCTGCTCGATGGTTGACTGGCCGCGCATGATCACGCTGCCGCGGCCGGTCATCAGCGCCTGGCGGGCGCCGGAACGGCCGACGATCTCGCCGCCGGTCGGGAAGTCAGGCCCAGGGACGATTTCCAGCAGGGTCTCGAGGCTGACGTCCTCATCGTCGACCATGGCCAGGCAGGCGTCGACGATTTCCCCTAGGTTATGGGGCGGGATGTTGGTGGCCATGCCCACGGCGATGCCGCCCGAGCCGTTGACCAGCAGGTTGGGGATGCGCGATGGCAGGACGACGGGCTCTTTTTCCTTGCCGTCGTAGTTGTCCTTGAAGTCGACCGTGTCCTTGTCGAGGTCCGCCAGGATGGCTTCGGCGGCCTTGGTCAGGCGGCACTCAGTGTAGCGCATCTGGGCCGGGGGATCGTTGTCGACCGAGCCGAAGTTGCCCTGGCCGTCGATCAGCATTAGGCCCATCGAGAAGGGCTGGGCCAGGCGCACCAGGGCGTCGTAGATCGATTGGTCGCCGTGCGGGTGGTACTTACCCATGACGTCGCCGACCACCCGGGCCGACTTGACGTAGGGCTTGTCCGGCGTGTGGCCCTGCTCGTTCATGCTGAACAGGACGCGGCGGTGCACGGGTTTCAGACCATCGCGCGCGTCCGGCAGGGCGCGGCTGACGATCACGCTCATGGCGTAGTCGAGGTAGGACTTGCGGAGTTCGTCCTCGATGGCGATGGGGCTTACCGCGCCCCGCCGGCTGTCATCGGGCGGCGTATTGGTGCTGTCGGTCAAGGGAGAGAAATAATCCCGTAGGAATCATGGGGGAACGTAGGGGCCATAGTTAGCATTCCAGTGCCGGTGGCGCCACCCGCGCGGCCGGTTTAGCCCTGTACGGAGCCCTTCCCATGCGCCTCATTCTGTCCGCCGTCGCTGTCTGCGCCATCGCCCTGCCCGCCCTGGCCCAGCCGGCCTCGGTCACCGTGCCGCTGAAGGGCGCCAAGGGCGAGGACATGGGTGCGGTGACCTTAACCGAGGCCCCCAAGGGGGTGTTGGTGAAGGTGGAGGCCAAGGGGCTGACCCCCGGCTGGCACGGGCTGCACTTCCACGAGAAGGGCGACTGCGGCACGCCGGACTTCAAGTCGGCGGGCGGGCATGTTCATGGTGCGGGGACGGTGGTCCACGGCCTGTTGAAGGACGGCGCCAACGAGGCCGGCGACCTGCCCAACCTGTGGGTCGGGGCCGATGGCGTCGGCAAGGCCGAGGTGTTCAGCCCGTGGACCTCGATGAAGGGTGCGGGCGGACGGCAGGCGCTGCAGGACAAGGACGGCTCGGCGGTGGTGATCCACGCGAAGGCGGACGATCACATGAGCCAGCCGATCGGCGGCGCTGGGGATCGGGTGGCCTGTGGCGTGATCAAGGGTGGGGACCACGCGGGGCACGCAGGGCACTAGCTTCTCAAGATCTACCGCTCACCCCGGCGACCCAAGGGGCGGTGCTGTCAGGTTGCGCTGGAAGCCTGACGCGCCGCTCGCCGCTCGGTCAGGGCCACCAGCGCCACGCCGACCATAGTGGCCAGGCCTCCGGCGATCAGCTGAGGGGTGACCCTGTCGCCCATGAGACCGACCCCGATGGTGCAGCTGACTAGCGGGGTGAGCAGGAACCAGGGTGTTACGCGGCCGGCCTCGCGCCGCTGGACCAGCCAGAACAGCAGGGCCGTCGCCCCGACTGTGGAGGCCAAGGCGGCGAAAAGCACCAACCCCCAGACGAATGGGGTCGCGGCCACGGCCTTATCGACCACGCCGGGCTCGAAGGCGAAGGAGGCGGCCAGCAAGACCGGGGCCGCGGCCAGGGAGGTGATAGCCTGCATCTTCAGCGGCCGGATGCTGGGCGCCTTACGCATCAGCACTGTCGCCCAGGCCCACAGGCCGCTGGCCAGCACGCCGATGGCAATGCCCGGTAGGTCGGCGGCGCCGTGTGGATCGAGGCTCATCCAGGCCACCCCGACAAAGGCGATCAACATGCCGACGACCGCGGGCCAGGGCATGGTCTCCTTGAGGACCAGCCAAGCCATCAAGGCGGTCATCGGGATCCACAGCTGCAGCGCCACCACGATGGGGCTGAGGTTGTGGACCATGGCGAAGGCTACATAGACGAGGCCGAAATGCAGGGGGCCGGCCAGCAGCACCAGCGGCAGCATCTGTCGCCACGGCGGCCACGGGGGTTTGAGGAACGGCAGCAGGAAAAGCAGCGCCACCAGGAACCGCACCCCGCCCATAAACAAGGGCGGCAAAGCCTCGGTAGCCAGCTTGGCGGCGGCGTTGTTAAGCCCCCAGACCAGGATGATGCCGAAGATCGCCGCCCATTCGGCGCCGGTGAAGGGGGAGCGAGAAGAGGTCACGATGCGGTTGCCTTGACATGTACATGTACCGAGGTCAACATGTACATATGACCAAGATCACGCTGACCGAGCTGCGCAAGGACCTGTTCCGGCTGGCCGACAGGGCGCTGGAAACGGGCGAGCCGGTGGTGATCGAGCGCAATGGCCGGACCATGGTGCTGATGGAGGCGGGGAAGCCGTTCGAGCGTGCGGGGAAACTGACCCATGCGGAGAAGGTGCGCGCGTTCTGGAAGACGAAGCCGCCCTTCCCTCCCATGAACCTGTCTCTGGAGGAGATGGAAGGCGGCGGAGGCTACGACTGGTCGCCGGACGACAACTGAGTGTTCCATCTCGACACCAATGTGGTCATCTGGATGGCGGACCGCGCCGTTGATCGCATATCGGGGGCCGCCCTGGCGGCCATCGAGACCGGGCCCGTCAGCGTATCCCCGATCGTTTTGCTCGAACTTCAGTACCTGCACGACATTGGACGCGCCACAACCAGCCCAGACAACATCCTCCTGGACCTCGCGGGTTTGGTCGATCTCACGATCAGCGACGTCTCCTTCGCAGCGGTCGTCAGCCATTCTCTGCGCCTGACCTGGACCCGTGATCCCTTTGATCGACTGGTCGTCGGAGCCGCGTTGGCGGAGCAGGCTCGACTGGTCACCGCCAACCGGCTCATCCGAAAAAACCTGCCGGGCGCTGTCTGGTAGGCTTTTAGTCCCACCAGAAGAGCCAGCTTTCGCTGACCATCAGCGCAGCTGCGTAGTTGGAAAGGGTCTCTAGGCCCTGGTCGATGGTGTCGTTGCAGTAGGCATGAAGCTCGCGGGCCAGCGCGAGCGCTTCCTCGCGCGTTGCAGGCCGTCGAGGGACACGCAGTTCGATGGTGTCGAAGGTGCAGGCGACAATCTCGGCGCCGTAGCGGTCGCGAAGGCTCCGCAGAGTCGCGACATGCGCTTGCGGCGGCGGGCAGCTATTGTAGCCGCCGAACCTAAGATAGGCCGGGACCTCGGTCGGATCGCTTGTGGGCAGCAGGGCGATATGAATGCGGTCACCAGGCGACATCGTCGGGTACCCACTCAACGCCTCGACCCCGTCGAAGGTGGGCGGCCATTCGCCTACCGCGGGGCCCGCTTCGAATTCATCCAGTATGGCTGGATCGATGCTCGGATCCGCCCGAAGCATCGCAAGCAGCTCGGCCCGCTCCGCCGCCCGATCAGCCTTGACGTCTTCAGGATAACGGAAGGTGGCGGCGGCCTTGAGAATCTCGGCCGGCGGAGCACCAGCGTCCGAAAGCGCCCCGGCAACGCGGCCGGCCGAGAAGTCGTCGCCGATCACCACCGGCCACCCTCGGCCCTCCCTGCGCAGCCGCTCGACCGTCTCCATCACGACGGCGCCGTAAACGGCGACTAGGGGGTAGGGAAAGGCGCCGAGGTCGAGCATTTCATCTTCCGCAGCCGACTGCCCAGCAACGGCAAACGCCGGCCGCAGGCCGATCACCGCCAGGACCGCACCAACCATCCCTGCGATCGAGCGGCGCGTGACCACGCCTAGAACGGAATCTCGTCGTCCAGGTCGGCGCTGAAGTCTTCGCGCGGACCCGACGGCTGGTTGCGCTGGCCGCCGCCGAAGCCGCCGCCGCTGCTGCCGCCGCCCGAGTAGCCGCCGTCGCCATAGTCGCGGTCACCGCCGGCCCCGCCGCCGTCACGGCCGCCCAGCATGGTGAGTTCGCCGCGGAACTTCTGCAGCACGATCTCGGTCGAGTACTTCTCGACGCCCTGCTGGTCGGTCCATTTGCGGGTCTGCAGGGCGCCCTCGATGTAAACCGTCGAGCCCTTCTTCACGTACTGCTCGATCACCTTGACGATGTTGTCGTTGAACACCACCACCCGGTGCCACTCGGTCTTTTCCTTGCGCTCGCCCGACTGGCGGTCGCGCCAGGTTTCGGAGGTGGCGATCGACAGGTTGGCGACGCGATCGCCGGAGTTGAGGGTGCGGATTTCCGGATCGCGGCCGAGGTTGCCGACCAGAATGACCTTGTTGACGCTGCCCGCCATGGGACCTTCTCCATCTCGCCCGGCGACCAGACGCGCCGGAATCTGAAGCCGACTGTTAGGCCGCGACCCGAGGAGCCGCAAGCCTGCGTTCCCCATATGTTCTGAATTCCGCCGGCTTGTCCACAGCAATCGTTAACGCCCGCCAGCAGCGCGGGATCAGTTGATCGGCATGGCCCCGGGCTGGGCCAGGCGCCCGTCGCCGGTGCGTTCCAGCATCAAGTACTGGCCGCCGTTCCACTTTTCGCGGCGGAAGATGCCGCGCGGGTTGGCGATCAGGTAGCTGCCCTGATAGGCGCCGATGAGTTCGCGATTGCCGCCGCCCAGGGCCAGGAACCGCTGGCGCATGCCCTCGAGTTCGGCGGCGCAGTTCTCGATCTGCGGCACGTTGGACTTGATCTTGTTGAACCGGAAGGTCTTGCCGCCGTCCTTGGTCACCGCGTGCCAGCAGACGCCCTTGTCCCAGGGCGCCTCCGGCGACTTCTCACAGGCGGCGAGCGGCAGAGCGAAGAGGGCCAGCAGGGCGAGGGCGTGCTTTGACATGCGTAGACCCTACCTCGCCTCCCCTGTCCGGCTCAACCCACCGGATCGATGACGCAGTCGCGGCTCTGGCGCGCCAGGGTGCGGAAACGGCGGTTGTCGTCGGAGATTTCGACCTTGCCCGGAACCAGGCGCAGGGTCTGCTGGCCCCACCGCCCATAGGTCGCACGGCCGCTGCGCTCGCATTTGCCAGCGTAAAGCCGCTGCACGCAGGCGCTGAGGCTCATGGTCTCCAGCTTCGTCCAGTTGGCCCCGGCATAGCTCCAGCAGGCGGCGCCGTCCGCCGTGGGCGCCGGGGCGGGCGTGGAAGGCGTGGCCGGGCCGGGCGCCTGGGTCGGGGCCTGGGCGATGATCGGGGACTGAGGTTCGCTCTGAGGCGGCAGAGGGGCGACAATGGCGCCGGTCTGGCCCGAGGCGGCCAGGGCGCCGGTCTCATCGACGCCGACGTCCAGCGCGCCGGTGGCGACGCCGTTGCGCCTGGCGCATTCGGCCAGGGTGATCTCGCCGACGAACTGGCCCTCGACGAAGCAGCGGATCGGCCGGGCGGCGTCCAGCTTGGTGTCGTCATCGCGGCCCTGCTCGACGACCAGGCCGCCTTGCGAGGCCGGCGGCGGGCCGTCCGGCTCGTCCGAGCCACGGGCGATGGCCAGGGCGATCAGCGCGCCCAGCACGATGGCGGCCAGGGCGCCGAGGCCCAGGACGACGCGGCGGTCCTTGAACAATTCCATGGCGATCAGCGCTACCGCGACAATGCGACGCTTTCAAGCACAGGAGCGGTGCAGGCGAGCGGCGTTATCCGCCCAGACGCTGCAGGGCGGCCTGATAGTTGGCCAACTGGTTGCTCAGGTACTCGGGGACCGGGCCGCTGGCGCTGGCATTGGTCACGGAGGCCGGCTTGGCGGCGGTTTCCAGGTCCCTGTAGGCGGTGCGGATGGAGCTCATCGCCTTGGACAGCACCAACTGGGCGTTGCGGACCGCATCCTCGCTGGCCAGGTTGATGTCCCCGGCCAGGTTCAGGCCGTAGACGTTGCCGCCGCCATTGGCGCTGACCGTGCGGCCGGCGTCGTTGACCTTGGTCAGCCGCACCACCCCCTCGGCCAGGCCGATGGATTCCAGCATGTCCTTGCCGTTCTTGCCGGGCAGGATCTCGACTTGGGCGTTTTCGTTGGCCGGGGTGATCTTCAGGCGGCGGAAGCCGGTTTCGCTGACGATCTCGACCTTGGCGCGGAAGCCGGCGGCGCGCTTGACCTTGGCCATCAGGGTTTCCAGCGTGTCGTTGGCCGCCAGGGTGACGGTGGACAGGGCGCCGCCCTCGCGGGTGCGGATCTGGAAGCTGTCGCCGGCCCGGGCTGAGGTGGCCGAGGTGATCATCTGGCTGTCGGTATAGGCCAGCGTCCCCTTGGGCAGGCCGAGGCGGTCGAGGGCCGTGGCGCCGGTGGCGTCGACTGCAATGGCGGTTGGGGTGACGTAGCCGTCCTTGCCGGTGATCCGCTGGGCAGAGCCGAAGGTCCCGGCCGCCACGTCCAGCTCGACGATGTAGCCGTCCTGCTTGCCGATGGGCTCGGCGCCGTCGGGCATGCCCTCGCCGGCCAGGCCGGTCAGCCAGACCTTGCCGCCGGCCACGGCTATTCCGGTGACTGTGTCTTCGTTGGCCCCGCCGTAGTAGGCCAGGGCGTCGGAGGCGGTGCTGGACAGGTCGGTCGACAGGCGGGCGGCGAAGCCGTCCATGCCGGCGCTGTAGGCCCGGGTCGGCGTCCCCAGGGCCAGGGCCCCGTTGCGGGTCGAGCCGCCGATATAGAGTTCGCCGCCGTCGATCTTCATCCCGGCCAGGGTCCCGCCCATCAGGTCGCCGAGGTTACGGGTGGCCCCGGCCGCGGCGACGCCGCCGGTGACGTCGAAGCTGCGCAGGACCGCCTTGTTGTCCTCCATCGAGCCGACGATCACCTGGTTCCCGTTGACCACCAGGTCGCTGACCGCCTCGTTGCCCGCCCCGCCGATCGCCTCGGTGAACAGGGTCTTGGGCGCGCCCTTGGCGTCGGTGGTCAGGGCGGTGAGGTAGCCGTCCCAGCCGCCCAGCCCGCCGGTCGTGCCCGGCATCGAGGACTTGGCCTTGCCGCCCACATAGACCGTGCCGTCGGCGCCGAAGGCCACTGCGGTGGCCTCGTCGTCCTGCAGGGCGCCGCGACGGCTGGTCCAGGTCTCGTCGCCCTTGGCGTCGAACAGGGTCACGAAGCTGTCGGTCAGCTTCGAGGTGGGGCCGGAGTTGATCGGGCCGTTGGACGCCCCTTCAAGCTGGCCGGTGATGGAGCCGGCGATGGCCACCTTGCCATCGGCCGAGACGGCCAGGGCGTTGGCGGTGGTCTCGCCGACGGCGCCCAGGGTGCGGGCGAACATCAGCTTGCCCTGGGAGTCGTATTTCAAAAGGGCGACGTCCTCGCCGGACTTGATCGCCTGACCGTCGATGTCGCCCGACACCTCGGCCAGCATGTAGACCGAGCCGTCGGGACCGATCTCCTGCGCCTTCACCGCGGAGATGGTCTTTTCCAGGCCGTTGGAGAAGACCTTGGTTCCAACCCCGCCGCCGGTCCCGGCCTCGGTCTTGGTCAGGCTGGACGCATAGACCGCGTCCTTGGTCTTGCTGTCCTTGTCGGGGTCGGGGTTGCCCGCCGTGGTCGCAACATAGACCGCCGGCTTGGCCGTCGAGGCGGCGAAGGTGACGGTCTCGACCGAGTCCCCAACCACCTTGAACGCGTACTTGTCGCCGGTGGCCGGCAGGGTGACCGTGGTGCCGCCGGTCTGCACGGTCTTGGTCTCGCCAGCCGTGCGGCTGACCTGGAACTTGGTGGCCACCCCGGCGGCCGACAGCTTGCCGTTGATGAAGGCGTTCACATTGCTCATCGAGCGGGTGGTCGCGCCCATCTCCGACAGGTCGATGCTGATCGTCTGGGTGGTGTTGAGTTTCTTGACCTGGATGTCGAACTGCACCGCCCCGCCGAAGGCCGCCACGGCCTCGGTCGAGGTTCCGGTGTGCAGGGTTGCGGTGGTGTAGCTGTAGTCGGCGCGCGGGATGCCGACCTTGGACTTGTCGGAGGTCATCGCCTCGCCGCGGGTCAGGCGAAGCTGCTCCAGCTTCAGGCTGTCGGCATAGGCCGTGGTCTCGGCCAAGCCCTTGGCGAACACCTTCTGGATCTTACTCTTCTCGGCGTCGGTGACGCCGCGCTCGCTCATGCGTTCGGCGAGCCCCGTGAGAGCGTTCAGCCCCTGGAACAGGGAAAACAGCTTCTTGTAGTCGGCGCTGGACCCCGGCAGGTCGAGCACCGCCGCGTTCTCGTCGATGAACCGCCGCCCCATCATGACCGACTCGACCAGGGCGCTGGCCCGCGGCGCCACCGAGGTGGTCGCCCAGGGGGCGGTGGGGGCATACTTGGTCTTGCCCGTGCCGGTGGACCCCGTCGACAGGCTGGACGCCTGGCCGGTTCGCGCCTGGTAGTAGCCCAGGAGAACGGAGGTATCGAGGGTGATCGCCACGGGTGGTCCAACGACGCGGACAGGCGTCCGCGCGCGGAGTATCGCGCGCCCGAGCCTTACAGGGGGTTAAGCGGCGATCAGCCGCGCCTGGACCAGGTCGCCGCGAGCCCGCTCACGGCGGCCGGACCAATCGGGGGCCAGGATGCCAAGCAGGACGACGTCGCGGCGCTCACCGCTCTTCAGAGCGTGATCCCGCAGGTAGCCTTCTCGGACGAACCCTGCGGCGGTCATCATCTTCAGAGCGTTGTCGTTGTGGGCCATGACCTCGGCCCAGACCTTGTCGAGGCCCATTTCGCAGAAGGCCTTGTCCAGACCCAGCACCTGGGCGGCGCGGCCGACCCCACGGCCCCGGGACGCCGGATCACCGATGAACCAGTTCCAGCTGGCGCGGCGATGGTGGCTGGCCAGACCCGTCAGGGTCATCAGCCCGGCCGGGGCGCCGTCGCGGAGGATCATCCAGCCACGGCCGTCGGCGCCGGCCAGCAGATCGACGAACCAGCGCTGGTGAGCCCCGCGGTCGGGCACGGCGGCGTCGGACATCCAGCGGTCGACCAGCGGGTCCTGGCGCCAGCGGTAAAGCTGCTCCTCGTCGCCGGGCTCCAGGTCGCGAAGGCTGATCATGCGGCCGGTCTAATTCAGCTTTAGCCGCCTTGGAACAGGCTCAGCACGATTTGCGGCGCCTGGTTGGCGATCGACAAGGCCTGGGCGCCGAGCTGCTGCTGCACCTGCAAGGCCTGAAGTCGGGCGCTTTCCTTGGCCAGGTCGGCGTCGACCAGGTTGCCGATGCCGCTGTTCAGCACATCGGTCAGCTTGGAGATGAAGGTGTTGTGCGCCTGGATCTGCTTGGACTGCGCGCCGAGGTCGCCGAGCGCCTGGTTGACGTTGGCGATCGAGGCGTTGATCTGGCTCATCACGCTGGTGGCCAGGGTGGCGGTCGAGATCGACGCGGTGCCGGCGACGGTCAGGATCGAGCCACCCAGCGACATGTTCTTCACTGACAGGGTGATGTAGGCATTCGCGTCGGCGTTGGCCAGGAAGCGGATGTTGGTGGTCAGCGAGCCGTTCAGCAGGTTCGCGCCGTCGAAGTTGGCGTTGGTCAGGGCCTGGGTGATCTGCTTCAGCGTGGCCTTGAAGTCGGCGTCCAGCGCCGTGCGGGCCTGGGTGTCGATGGACGGGTCCATCGCCGCGGTGACCTTTTCCTTCAGGGTGTTGAGCAGGTCCGAGACCGACTCACCGGCGGTGAGCGCCACGTCGGAGATCGAGGTCGCGCGGTCGAGGCTCATCTTGACCGCCGACAGGGCGCCGATATCGGCGCGCTGCGCCTGGGCGATGCCCCAGACGGAGGCGTTGTCCTTGGCGCCCTGAACCTTCAACCCCGTCGAGATGCGACCCTGGACGCTCTCCAGGTTGTCGTTGGTCTTGTTGAGGTTCTGCAGGGCAATCAGGGCCGACTGATTGGTATGGACGCCGATGGTCATGGACCGCCTCCCGGTGCGTCTTCGACGCGCGGCGTCCGCCGATTCGGCCGCCTGTTCCCTGACAGGCTAAGGGGGCGATGGTGTGCGTATGGTTAACGCCGCAGAAACCATGATGGCCGCCGTCGCGAGGGGCGACGTCGGTTAAAGTGTTCGAATCGGCGCCTCGGCCGGATGTCGTCAGTCCCGCGTGTCGACCACCATGCCCGGGTTGTAGTCGTCTGAAGTCATCGCCTTCAGGACGCTTTCGCGGGGCAGCTGCTGGACCACTTCGCCGGTGCGGCGGTCGAGGGTCTTGTAGACGAAGGCGCCGGTGGCCTCGTCTTCCTCGATCACCAGGCGAAGGTCGGCGGTCTGACCCTGGCGGGCCGGGCCGACGGTTTCAGCGGTGGGTTCGACCGGCCGGGCGATCATCGCCGCGACGGGCTCGGGAACCTGTCGAATTGAACCTATGCTGTTGCTCATCTCTCCCAAATCGCCAGGTCCTTGCGGATCGGCGTCTCCTGCCAAAGCGCCCGAGGTTTACGTCCCGGGCGAACGCGCATGGTTGGGGGCGAGCGCCGAGACGCCCGCCCCCGCCCATGGAGCCGTTTAGCGGAACAGACCCAGCAGCGACGAAGCCGAGGAGTTGGCGATCGACAGGGCCTGCACACCGAGCTGTTGCTTGGTTTGCAGCGCCTGCAGGCGCGCGCTTTCCTTGGCCAGGTCGGCGTCGACGAGGTTGCCCACGCCAGCGTCCAGGCTGTCCTGCAGCTTGCCGATGAAGCTGGCATGCGCCTCCAGCGCCTTCGAACCGGTGCCCAGCTTGGCCAGGGCGGCGGAGACGTTGGTGATCGAGGCGTTGACCAGGCCCAGCGCCGTGGCGGCGGTGGTGGCGGTGGAGAACGAGGTGGTCGCGGTGACCGTCACGTTAGAGCCGCCGAGGGCCAGGGACTGAGCCGCAACCGTCAGCTTCGAGGAGCCGTCGGCGTTGGCGAGCGCGGCGATGGTGGTGCCGCTGGCCTTGATCATGTTGGCGCCGTTGAAGTCGGCGTTCGAGACGGCCTTGCCGATCTGGTCGCGCAGGGCCTTGAAGTCTTCGTTCAGAGCAGTCCGGCTCGCGGTGTCCAGCGAGGTGTCGGCGGCCGCCAGAGCCTTTTCCTTCATCTGCGACAGCAGGTCGGAAACCGACTCACCACCGGCGATGGCCACGTCGACCACCGAGATCCCGCGTTGCAGCGAGTCCTTGACGGCGTTCAGGGCGTTGGAAGTGGCGCGCTGGCCTTGGGCGATGGCGAAAACCGCGCCGTTGTCCTTGGCCGAAGCAACCTTCTTGCCAGTGTTGATCCGGCTCTGGACAGTGTCCAGCTCACGGTTCGTGGCATTGAGGTTTTGCAGGGCGACCATAGCGCCCGAGTTCGTGTTAACGCTGTTCAGCGCCATGACGATAGTTCCTATTCAAGGTGTCCGACGTCGTTTTGACAGCCGGGAGCATTTTGCTCGGGTCGTTTGGCTGCAAGCGGCGGGCCACCGAGCCCGTCGCAGGGAAAAGCTCTAAGCGTTTGATTTTACGGCGTTATAGGTGTGTTAGGCATGCCGCCGGTCGGCAGATCTTGCCGAGCCCCATGCACGGCGGGCAAATTTTGCCGGGTGTAGGTGGGCAGAAACGCACCAGCGGCGCCGTGCGTTGACAGCGCGCGCGGCGGGCGGCACAGCCTGCGGCCGCAGGTCGCACCAGGATGAGTAACAGTATGTCGATGCCGCCGCCCCTACCCACCGCCCTGTCGGTGTCACGCGGCCTGGCCGGGTGGATGCTGCAGAACCGATGCAGCCTCGCCTTCACCTCCTACCAGACCGGCCAGC
This sequence comes from Caulobacter sp. SLTY, assembly GCF_009905535.1. Classification (GTDB taxonomy): domain Bacteria; phylum Pseudomonadota; class Alphaproteobacteria; order Caulobacterales; family Caulobacteraceae; genus Caulobacter. The sequence goes on from NZ_JAAALA010000016.1 coordinate 19,748, forward strand.
TTTTCCTGGTCGGGACCACACCGGCGGGGGTGGTGTCTTTCCACCAGCAGAATTTTCAGCGCGCGATGGGCGTGCACGCCCGTCCCGGCCGGCTGTATCTGGGCGCGTTGCACCAGATCTGGCGCTTGGAAAACGTACTGGGGCCGGCCCAGCTGGCCAATGATCACCACGACCGGCTGTTCGTGCCGCGCAACGCCCAGACGGTGGGCGATGTCGATATCCACGAGGTCGCCGTCGACCGGGGCGGACGGCTGGTGTTCGTCAACACCAAGTACAGCTGCCTGGCGACCGTCAGCCCGGTGCATGGCTTTCAGCCGCTGTGGAAGCCCAGCTTCATCTCCCGTCTGGCGCCGGAGGATCGCTGCCACCTCAACGGGCTGGCCATGGAGGACGAGGCCCCCGCCTACGTCAGCGCCGTCAGCCGCAGCGACGTACTGACCGGTTGGCGTAGCCGCCGGCACGAGGGCGGGGTGGTGATCGATGTGCGTACCGACCGCATCGTTACCGACCAGCTGTCGATGCCGCACAGTCCGCGCATTCATGACGGCCAGCTCTGGGCGCTCGACTCCGGCCGGGGCTACCTGATCCGGATCGACCGCCAGACCGGCGCAACGGAGAATGTCGCCTTCTGCCCCGGATTCCTGCGCGGCCTGGCCTTCCACGGGCCGTTTGCGATGGTGACCGTCTCACTGCCACGCCACGAGGGAACCTTCACCGGCCTGGACCTGGCCGACACCCTCTCCGCCAAGGACAGCGATCCGTGGTGCGGGGTCTTCATCATCGACACGCGCACCGGCGACACGGTCGAGTGGATCCGCCTTGAAGGCGCCATCACCGAACTCTTCGATATCGCCGCCTTGCCGGGTGTGGCGTGCCCGATGGCTGTGGGAATCGATTCGCCGGACATGCAGACGATGATCACCTTCGATCCGGAATTCGGGCCGCTGGCGCCTGCGTGAACACAAGCTTCCAAGAAAATTTTTCCTGACTAGGGAACAACCAGGCGTGGCGTCAGTTATGGGCGAGCGAACAAGAGAGTTGCCTCTTGTGTCGCAGACCCGACACAGTCGGCTACACTGCGTAGCCGGCTGGTATTTGTGTTCATATTACAAATATTCTGTTGTTGCTTTATTTTACGATTGTGGCGAATATTGTTGACGGCCCTGTTCAAACTATGGCCATACGGCGCTCAGTTATTGTGCTGTGAGGGCTTCCCTAAATGTTTGACTCCACCCGGCTGCGGCGGCGTATCGGCCTGCTCGCCTCCTCCTCTCTGGTCGCCGTAGGCGCCATCATCGGCGCGGGGGCTGTCAGCCTCGCGCCCTCCTCGGCCCTGGCGGCCGACGAATGCGGCGATCCCGCCGCCAACGGCCTGGCCGATGACGTTCTCGTCTGCGCGCCGGGGACCTACCCGACCGGAATCGTCTACCCGATCACCGCGGGCGACCTGACGCTGGCGTTCGACGAGACCGCGGCAGGAGCGGTTGTCACGACCACGGGCGGCGTTCAGGTGAACGGACTGCTGGGCGACAACATCACCCTGATCCGCACCCTGGGTCCGGCCGGCTCGGCTGGCACGGGTGACCTGACCGTCGTGAACACCGCCGGCAACGGCGTGACGGTGCTCAGCCCCGACAGCGACATCACCATCGACCTGACCGACGTCGACACCGGCGATACGGCCATGTCGATCACCGGCTCGACCAACGGCCTGGTGGCGATCAGCGGCGCGGGGAACGTGTCGGTCGTCCTGTCGAACGGCACGGTGACCGGACAGGCCGGCAATGGCGTGGTTGTCGCGGCCGGTCCGGCCGACGCGGCGGTCGTCAATCTGGGCGGCGCCACGGTCAACGCCACCAACACCGGCGCCGGCAACAACGCTTACGGTGTCTCTGTGACAGGCGGCACGGTCAACGTGACCGGTACGGGCGCGGTTAACGCCACCGCCGGCAACTTCGCCATCGGCGTCTATGCCAGCAGCCCGGGCGCGATCGTGGTCAACCAGACCGGTCCGATCACCGCTTCGGCGACCGGCGGATATGCTTGGGGCGTCTACGCCATCAACACCGGCGGCTCGTCGATCAGCATCACCACCGGCTCGGTCACCGTGACCCAGGCGGGCGGCCTGCTGGGTGGCGGCAAGGGCATTTCGGCCTACACCACCGGTGCGGTGACCATCAATTCGGGCGCCATCACCACCAGCGGCCTCTACGCTGACGGCATCTTCGTCGGCGGCGTTGGCGGCATTGCCGGCAACACGACGATTGTGGCCAGCGGTGCGATCACCACCACCGGCGCGGAAAGCGACGGCATCGACGTGGGCTCGCAGGGCACGGTGAGCATCACCAGCGCCGCGATCACCACCAGCGGTGCGAACAGCAACGCCATCGAGGCGGTCAGCGATCTGTCCACCGTCACGGTCACTACCAACGGCGCCGTCAACGCCACGGGGACCGGCAGCGTCGGCATCCTGGCCAGCGGCCAGACCGGCGTCACCATTACGACCGTCGGCGCCGTGACCGCCAACACCAACGCCATCAACAGCACGGTGACGGGGGCCGGCAACGGCCTGATCAACATCGGCGCGGGCTCCGTGGTCCGGGCTCCCGGAACCAGTGGCGCCAACGCGGCGGTGCAGGTCCAGACCCTGGCCGGCAACATCACCTCGATCAACAACGCCGGGACCATCCGCTCCACCAACGCCACGGTGGCGGGCGCGGCGGCCGACCTGGCCATCCAGGGCGGCGGCGGCAGCGTCAATGTGAACAACACCGGCCGCATCGACGGGCGAGTGAACTTCGCGGCCCTGACCGGGACCGACCGGGCGCAGATCAACCTCAGCGGCGCCGGCAACTGGCACTTCACCGGGACCTCCACCCTCAGCGGCGGCAACGACCTGGTGACCAATGGCGGCCTGATCGCCTCCTCGGGCACGGCGACGCTGGATTTCGCCGGCGACTCCGGCGTGGCTCCGCGCGATGTCTTCACCAACACCGGCCGACTGGTCGCCGGTGAGACCACGGGCGCCTCGACCCTGACGCTGAGCGGGCTGGAGACCTTCAACAACTCCGGTTCGATCTTCTTCGGCAGCCTGACCGGCACCAGCTCGGACGGCCAGACCAACGACCGCATCGTGATGACCGCCACCACCGGCGGCACGAGCTTCGTCGGTTCGGGGACCGGGACCCTGTTCATGGACGCCAACCTGGGCGTCACGGCCCAGGCCAACTGCGCCGCCGCGGTCACCGCCGACTGCCTCAGCATTCCGGGCGGCTCGGTCACCGGGACCAACCGGATCCGCATCAACAACACCAACACCGGACCGGGCGGCCTGAACACCGCCGGGATCGTGCTGGTCGATGCCGGCCCGACCGGTTCCATCGCGTCCGGCGCCTTCACCCTGGATACCGCCAGCACGGGCTACGTCACCCGCGGCGGCGCCGGGGCCCTGGACACCGGCTTCTTCTTCTACCGTCTGGCGCCGCTGGGCGCCGGTCAGGTGGGCCTGGTCAGCGCACCGGACGCCGAAGCGTTCGAGTTCGTCCAGTTCGGTTCGGCGGCCAGCGAAATCTGGCACCTGACCACCGGAACCTGGTTCGACCGCCAGGCGGACCTGCGGGTCTCCCTGGACTCCGGCGACCGTGGCGGTGGCTGGGTGCGGATGTTCGGCGACAAGATGGAGCGGGAGGAGAGCGCCTCCTTCACCTCCGGCACGACCACCTTCACCTTCGACACCGGCTATGAGCAGAACACCGCCGGGCTGGTCGCGGGCATGGACCTGATCGGCAACGCCGGTGAAGGTTCGGGCTGGCTGGTCGGCGGGAGCGTCGGCTACGTCGACTCCGACGTGAAGTTCAACGAAAGCGGCTCGCTGCTGAGCCTCAGCGGCATGACCGCCGGGATCTACGGCTCCTACGTCAGCGCGAGCGGCTTCTACGTCGACGGCAACATCTCCGGGAATTGGCTGGACGCCGACTACTCGGTCGGCAACCTTACCCCCGGCGTGACCTTCGCCGAGGCCGGCAGCGTCGATACCTGGGGTGTGCAGCTGGAAACCGGCTGGCGCTTCGGCTTCGGCGAGACGGCCTTCGTCGAACCGATGGCGACCGTTTCCTGGGCCAGCACCAGCTTCGACGACATGGACATCCCCGGTGGTTCGGTGGAGTTCGACGACATCGACAGCCTGCGCGCCAGCATCGGCCTGCGGACCGGCATGACGTTCCAGATGGCCGGCTTCCAGGTCCAGCCCAGCGTCTACGGCCGCTACTGGAACGAGTTCGAGGGTGATGAGGGAACGACGGTGAACAACACCGGCACGCCCCTGATCGTGCAGGACGACTTCGGTGGCGCCTGGGGCGATGTCGGTGGTCAGCTGAACGTCTTCAGCGACGGCGGCCTGACCGCCTTCGTCAACGCCGGCTACCGCTGGAACGACGACATCAGCGGCACGACCGCCAAGGTCGGCTTCCGCGTCCAGTTCTAAACGACCTCAACAGTCGTTCAGCAACGACCCCGCGCCGGGCAACCGGCGCGGGGTTTTTGCTTATCGCTCGTGCGGAAGCACCTTGAGGCCGAGCACCTCGGGATCGGCGGACAGGGCGGCCGCCAGGGCTGCTGCCTGGCGCTCGGTGAACTTCTCGACCGAGGCGCTGAAGCTTGCCGCCTCCTCGTCGAGCTCCACGCTGATCGGACCGGGCTTCAGCCCCTCTGCGGCAAGCGCAGCCCGGTAGCGCTCGATGCCCACGCCCGCGCCGCGACGAAAGCGGACCACCACATCGACAAAGGATCGCTGAGGGAGCCGGGATTCAGTGAGGCCAACGGCGGCCAGCACCGCCACTGTCGCCACCGTGCCGATTACGGCCAAGGCATAGAAGCCGACCCCGAACAGGATGCCCAGCGACGAGGTGATCCACAGGGACGCCGCCGTGGTCAGGCCGCGGATGTTGAACCCTTGCCGGAAGATCACCCCGGCCCCCAGGAAGCCGATCCCGGTCAGGATGCCGTGAGCCATGCGTACGGGGTCGATGCGGATGATCTCGTGGGGCGTGTCGGTCAGCCAGCGGATCTGATGCACGGCGGCCAGCATCAGCAGGGCTGACGACAGCGAGACCAGAATATGGGTGCGAAACCCCGCGGGGCTGGAGCGGTATTCCCGCTCGAAACCGATCACCGCCCCGGCGACGACCGAGCCGAAGATCGGCCAGAGGATGTGGGGGTCGAGCCAGTCCATCGATGGTGAACCGGCCTTGAAGGCGGTGGGTTCCGCCAAAAAGGTCTGCCGGGCGACCCCTTGTCGAAAGGGCCGCCCGGCGTCGCGACGCTAGCTACGGAACAGCGAGGTGATGGTCTGCGGGGTCTGATTGGCGATGGACAGGGCCTGGACCCCCAGCTGCTGCTTGGTCTGCAGAGCCTGGAGCCTGGCGCTTTCCTTGGCCAGATCCGCATCCACCAGATTGCCGACGCCCGCATCGATGCTGTCTTGCAGCTTGCCGATGAAGGCGCTGTGCATCTCGTAGGCCTTGGACTTGGTGCCGAGGCGCGCGAGAGCCGCGCTGGTGTTGGAGATGGAGGTGTTCACCGTGGTGACCATCGCCGCCGCCGTGGTGACCGTACCAATGGTGCCGGTCGCAGCGACAGTGACGATCGATCCGCCCAGCGCCATGACTTCTGCGGCCACGGTCAGCTTGGAGGAACCATCCGCGTTGGCGAGGGCCGCGATCGCCGTGGCGCCGCTCTTGATGAGGTTGACCCCATTGAAGTCGGCGTTGGCGACGGCCTTGCTGATCTGATCACGCAGGGCCTTGAAGTCCTCGTTCAGCGCGGTGCGGCTTGCGGAGTCGAGACTGGTGTCCGACGCCGCGAGGGCTTTCTCCTTCATCTGCAACAGGAGGTCGGAGACCGATTCGCCGCCGGCGATGGCCACGTCGATCGCGGAGGAACCACGATTGAGCGAGTCCTTGACGGCATTGAGCGCCCCGGACGTCGCGCGCTGGCCCTGAGCGATAGCCCAGATGGCGCCGTTGTCCTTGGCGTTCGCAACCTTCTTGCCGGTGTTGATGCGGCTCTGAGTCTTGTCGAGCTCCATGTTCGTCGCGTTAAGATTTTGGAGCGCAACCATCGCTCCCACGTTGGTATTCACCGACAAAGCCATCGGTAGTCCTTCCATTCTGGCAGGGAGATCCGGCGCTTTCGGCCGGTGGGCCTTCTGGCCCGTCACACGCATGGCAAGGGCCGCGCCACTCGCGCGCGCGCGAAACCCCGTTGAAATTGTTTGGTTAATCGGAAACTGCCGGTCGCGGACGAGCGGTCATTCCGTCGCACTGGGCAGGTCCTGCCCGGCGGACCGGGCAGGGTTGGTCGCGCTCAGATTGGGGAGCTAGCCTAGAAGGTTCGGGCAGGGTCGCCGGGATGGGCCGGGGGCTGACCGGCCAGCAGGCGGGCGGCCTCGGGCGCCATCAGCCGGTTCTGGTGATCGGCGCCGGGCACGTAGGCCAGCGTCCATCTGAAGGGGACGCCCATCGCCTTCGCCCGGTCGCGGCAGGCGCGGAAGAAGCGGTGGCCTCGGGCGAAGCGGTGCATCCCCTGCGCGTCGGCTTCCGGGGTGTGGCGCAGGGAGCGGTGGTTCGGGTCGTTGTCGGCCTCGCCGAGGAGAACCGTCGAAGGGCGGGCAAAGGCGGCGGCCAGGTCGGCGGCGCCGGGCGGCAGGCCTTTCAAGCCATAAGGCCAAGCCTGGGCGGGATCGGGCATGGTGTACCAGCCGGCGTTGGCCATCACCACACGGCCGGCGCGGGCCTTGGGGGTCAGGAACAGACAGCGGTGGACGAACTGCGAGCCGCCGGAATGGCCGTAGAAGCGGTAGGTCGTCTGGGTCGATCCCAGGCGGCGGACGATGTCGTCGAACATCGGCTCGATGGCCGAGAAGCTCCAGCGGTCACGGGGCAGTGGCGTGTCGTCGGGACCCAGCACCCGGCCCTGGCTGAAGTCCGACTCCTTGGGGAAGGCGGTTTTGTCGAACTGCGGGCAGAGGACGAGGAAGCCGCCGGCCGCGGCCAAATCCTTCCACTGGTCCCGATAGACATCGGCGTCGCGCTGGACTCCGTGGATGACGAAGACGATCGGGGTGTCGGGGCCGATGGCATCGGGGCCGGCGTAGAACACCCGCAGCGGCTCGCCGGCCCAGGCGTCGAACAGATAGTCCCCGACGGGCTCTGAAAACCCCGCCCCCCTCCCCCAGGCTGTTCCGGCCAGCATGGGCAGGCCGAGCGTGGCGAGGGAGAGGGTGCGGCGGGTCAGGGTCATGGGGGAGGCCCTTAGAAGTCGAGACGGATCTGGGCGTAGATGAAGCGCCCGCGGTTGTCGTGATACTCGGGATAGTAGCCGGCGCCCTCGTCGGCCAGCGGCGGGTCCTTGTCCTCGATGTTGTTGGCGCCGACGCGCAGTCGCACGCCGTCCAGCATGGGGGTCTTGAAGCGGTAGTCGGCGTACAGGTTCCAGGTCAGCCACTCGTCGACCTTCCAGAAGTCGCCGGTGACGTCATTGGTGGCGCTGGTGTCGTAGAACTCCCCAACATAGCGGAAGCCCAGGCCAGCGCCCCAATTCTCCATCCGCCAGGTCAGCGTGCCGGAGGCGCGCCATTCGGGATTGCCGTTCAGCTTGATGCGGTCGACCTGCTGGGCGGTGAAGTTAGGGCCGAGGATCGGGTCGTTGAGCAGCGGCTCCAGCGATTTGCGCTCCTGATCGTACCGCAGGATGTGGCTGGCCTCGGCCTCGAAGCCGAAGCGGCCGAAGCCCGTGCGCGGGCCACGCCAGGAGACGGCGAAGTCCAGGCCCTCGACATCGCGCGGGTCGAGGTTAAGGAAGCTGTCGATAACATAGTCGACCGCCCCGGCCGGCGCCCGCTGGTCGGTGGGGTTGGCGGCGTTCCAGGCGGCGAAGGCGGCGACGTCGTCCGGGGTGATCGCCTTGCGGATGACGTTGAGGTTGGAACTGCCCTGCTTGCGCAGCAGGAAGTCGAGGGCCAGCGCCTCCTCGACCCCGAAGTTGTCGATGACGTTCTCCTGGTGGAAAGCCCACCAGTCGACGCTGAACTGGAACTGGCCCACCGGGGTGCGGGGCGGCTTGATCACCCAGCCGAGCACCTTGGTGGTGGTCTCTTCGGACTCCAGGTCGGGGTTGGCCTGCCGGACCGAGCGCCGGTAGCCGACGCCGGTGTCATCGGCCAGCAGGGTGACGTCGGAGCGCCAGAAGTCTTCCTGGCCGAGGTTCAGGCGGCTGATGTCGCCGCGATAGAGCTGCACCAGATTGGGGGCGCGGAAGCCCTCGGCATAGGCGGCGCGCAGATAGGTCCATTCGGCGGGATACCAGCTGCCGGCGATCTTCGGCTTCACCACGAACTCGCCGGTGTCGGAGAAGCTCTCGGCGCGGGCGGCCAGCTGCATGTCCAGGCGGTGGACCAGCGGCACGTTCATCTCCGGGCTGACCAGCGGGATCAGCACCTCGCCGAACAGGGCGAAGACCTTGCGGTCGGCGTCGGAGTCGTCGGTGGGGCTGACGCCCACGATGTCGGAGCGGTTGCCGCCCAGGCCGTCGCCGAAGCGGATGGTGCCGTCCAGCCGGGCGTCGCGGTCGTCCATGTACCATTCGCGGCGGAAGTCGGCCCCGAAGGCCGCGCCGACGCCGCCGGCCGGCAGCTCCCACAGGTCCGGCGTGGAGATGCGGAAGTCGAGACCGGTGAGCGAGGTGGCGCCCTTGTTGGTCGACTTGATGCGAACCGCGTCCAGCGCCGCCTGGCTGTTGCCGTTCGGGCCGCCGAAGACGTTGTAGGCGTCGGGGGTGGTCAGGGCGAGCTGCTGGGCGAACAGGGTCTTGGACATGGTGTTGCCCTCGACGTCGGTGGTGTCTGCCCGGTGGTAGAAGAAGCCGGTCTCCCAGTCCCAGTCGCCCCACTGCCCGCGCAGACCGGCGACCAGGCGATAGGATTGCGACTCGGTGGTGATCTCGCGTGGGCCCTGGTCGAGGGGACGGTACTGGGTGATCAGCACGTCCAGGCCGGCGGCCGGGACAGGCGTGACCGTGCCCGTGGTGATGCCGGCAATGCGGTTTGGGCTGCCCACCGGACCGAAGGGATTCCAGTAGTTCTGCTTGGGCACGATGATGTAGGCGAGGCTGTCGTCGATCGGCTGGGCCGCGCGTTCGGAATAGGTGTCGGCGTCATAGAAGCTGAGCTCGCCGAAGGCCTCCACGCCATTGCCCAGGTCGTGGGTGACCTGGCTGAACAGCGTCAGGCGATCGACGTCGGGGGTCACCTGGCGCACGTCGTTGAAATCATAGAACAGCGAGCTGTTCTGGATGCCGTCGTCCAGGCCGATTGTTGGGTTGGCGGTCACCGCCGTGGTGCCGGCGTCGCCGACCGGCTGGATGTGGAATACCCCGCTGGTGTTGGTCACGTTCGGGCTGCCCAGCCGCACCCGCTGGCCGACGAACAGGCCCTGGGCGTTGACCGCGCCGGCCTGGTAGGTGCCCCAGGGGCTGAGGTTGGAGGTGTTGCGGAACTGGGTGTCGCCGGCCCAGTTGGGCGGCAGGAAGCGGCGGGTGTCGACGCTGGAGCTGTAGTCCCGCTCACTGGCCAGCAGTCCGTTGCGGGTGAACCAGCTGGCCACCACGATCACGTTGGTGCGGTCGTCGTTGAAGGTCAGGCCGCCGGCGATATCCACCGAGAACTGGCGCATCTGCGTGCCCTCGGAGCCGCCGTAGCGCGAGGTGAGCCGCAGGCCCTCGTAGTCGGTCTTGAGGATGGTGTTGACCACCCCGGCGGTGGCGTCGGCGCCGTAGAGGGCCGAGGCGCCGTCGCGCAGCACCTCGATCCGCTCGATGGCGCCGGCCGGGATTTCGTTGACGTTGACCACCTGGCGCGGGGACTCATCGACGTCCTGGCTGCGGGCGAAGGGGGTCATCCGGCGGCCGTTGAGCAGCACCAGGGTGTTGCCGGCGCCCAGGCCCCGCAGGTTGATGGTGGCCACGTCGCCGCGGGCCGAGTTGGGACCATCGCTGGTCTCGTTGAACTCCATGCCGCCGGCCTGGGGGATGTTGGCCATAATCTCGCCGGTGGTGTCGGCGCCGGCCGCGTCGATCTGGTCCTCGCCGACCGTGGAGACCGCGATGGCGCCGGTCTCGCCCGCCCCGGCGATGCGCGAGCCGGTGACCACGACTTCCGAAACATCGCCTTCCGGCGCGGGCTCTGCCGCCGGCTGGGCCAGGGCCGGCGTGGCCAGGACGAGGACGCCAAGGGCGGCGCCGGCGGTCAGGGCTTGGCGGAAGCTGCGGGTCTTCATGGTCATTCCCCCTTGGAAGTCTTCTTGGTTGTCAGTCGGCCGGGGTCTCGGCAGGGGCCAAGTCCTCGGGTTCAGGTGTTTGCGGCGGGTGTTTGCTAAGGGCCCGGCCGAGGGCGTCGCGATCGAGCCGGCCCTCCCAGCGCGAGACCACGATGGTCGCCACGGCGTTGCCGATGAAGTTGGTCAGGGCCCGGCACTCGCTCATGAACCGGTCGATGCCGAGGATGAGCGCCAGGCCCGCGACCGGCACGGTCGGCACAACGGACAGAGTCGCCGCCAGGGTGATGAAGCCGGCCCCGGTGACGCCCGCGGCCCCTTTTGAGCTGAGCATGGCCACGCCGAGCAGCAGCAGCTGCTGCTCCAAGGTCAGGTCGATGCCGACGGCCTGGGCGATGAACAGCGCCGCCAGGGTCATGTAGATGTTGGTGCCGTCGAGATTGAAGCTGTAGCCGGTCGGCACGACCAGCCCGACGATGGACTTCGGACAGCCCGCCGCCTCCATCTTCTGCATCAGGCTAGGCAGGGCGGCTTCGGAGCTGCTGGTGCCGAGCACCAGGAACAGCTCCTCCTTCAGGTACCGGAGCAGCTTGAAGATCGAAAACCCGGTCAGGGCCGCGATGGCGCCCAGCACCAGCACCACGAACAGGGCCGAGGTGGCGTAGAAGGTGATCACCAGCCCGGCCAGGTTGGCCACCGACTCGATGCCGTACTTGCCGATGGTGAAGGCGAAGGCCCCGAAGGCGCCGATCGGGGCGGCTTTCATGAAAATGGCCACCAGCTTGAAGAAGGCTTCCGCAGCCGACTCCAGCACGGTCAGCACCGGCTCTCCGCGCTCACCGATCAGGGCCAGGGAGATTCCGAAGGGGATGGCGAAGAACAGGACCTGCAGGATTTCGCCGTCGGCAAACGCGCCGACCACGGTGTTGGGAATGATGTTCAGCAGGAAGCCGACAATGCTCTGGTCGTGGGCCTTGGCGACGTAGCCCTGCACGGCGGCGTTGTCGAGGGTGGCCGGGTCGATGTTCATCCCGGCGCCGGGCTGAACCACATTTGCCACCACCAGCCCGACCAGCAGGGCGAAGCTGGAAACCGCCAGAAAGTAGCCGAACGCCTTGGCGGCCACGCCGCCGACCTTGTCCAGCTCGCGCATGCCGGCGATGCCGGTGACCACGGTCAGGAAGATCACCGGGGCGATGATCATCTTCACCAGCTTGATGAAGGCGTCGCCCAGGGGCTTCAGGCTTTCGCCGACTTCCGGCCAGAAGTGGCCGATCAGGGCGCCGGCCGTGATGGCGACCAGGACCTGGACATAGAGCTGGCGGTGCAGCCCCTTGCGCTTGGGCGCGTCGCCTTGGGCGTGCTCGATCACGTCGGGTTGGCGGATCATGGTCGTCCTGGTGTGCGTCGTCCCGCGGCGCGCCTCTGCGGGAACGCCGAGTTGAACTTTCGATCATCGGGCGCGATGGCGACAAGGATAACAACGGTTCGCCTAAGGTGTTGAATTTTCTCATCAACAGGCTAAGCCATGAAAAACAACGAGCAAAAATCCGCACACGTCATGGCGGATATGTGCAATAGTCCGCTCAAGTCGCCCACGGAGTGAGCCTTGGCCGAATCCGTCCTCAAACGCTGGGGCCCCTTCGCCCTGGCCAGCGCCGTGCTCGTTGGGGCCGCCACCTGGACGGCCGGCGAGTTGGCCGCCGACGCCGCCCGCGCCGACCTTGCCCGCCAGGCCGACGCGGCGGCGGCCCTGCACGCGGCGGTGCTGCGGAGCGAGCTGGAGAAGCACCGCTCCCTGCCCTTCGTCCTGGCCGCCGACGCAGATGTGGGCCACGCCCTCGCCGGCCGCGACCCGGCCGCCCTCGCGGCGCTGAGCCGAAAGCTGGAGGCGCTCAGCGTGCAGACGCGGGCGGCGGTGATCTATATCCTCGATGCCAAGGGCCTGACCCTGGCGGCCAGCAACTGGCGCCTGCCGACCAGTTTCGTCGGCTCCAACTACAACTTCCGCCCCTACTACGCCGAGAGCCTGAAGACCGGCTCGTCCGAACACTTCGCCCTCGGCACCGTCAGCGGCCGGCCGGGCCTGTTCCTCGGCCGCCGGGTGGGGCCCGCCGAGGCGCCCCTGGGGGTGGTTGTGGTCAAGGTCGAGTTCGACGCGCTGGAAGGCGAATGGCGGGGCTCGGGCGAACCGGCCTTTGTCACCGATCCGCACGGCATCGTCCTGGTCACCTCCGTGCCGGATTGGCGGTTCCGCACGCTGCAGCCGATGCCGGAGGCCGAGCGGGCCCCGCTGCGCGCCAGCCTGCAGTTCGGCGCCGAGAGCCTGGCGCCCCTGCCCCTGACCCCCGATCCCGACCATCCCAAGGAGCGGATCGGGGTCGCCCCCAGCTCGGACGCGCCGCAGCGGTTCCTGGCGGCCGACACCCCGGCCGCCTCCCCGGGCTGGACCCTGCATGTGCTGACCGCCGCCGACCGGCCGCTGCGGGCAGCGGAGACGGCGGCGCGGGCGCTGACCCTGCTGCTGACCCTCGCCCTGGTGGCCCTGGCCGCCCTGCTGCTGCGCCGGCGCCAACGGGCGGCCAGCCGCGAGGCCGCCGAGATCGCCGCCCGCGCCGAGCTGGAGGCCCGTGTCGCCGCCCGCACCCGCGAGCTCAGCGGCGCCAACCAGAAACTGACCCGCGAGATGGAGGAACGCCGCCGCGCCGAGAGCCATCTGCAGCGGGTGCAGGACGACCTGATCCAGGCCAACAAGCTGGCTACGCTGGGCCAGATCGCCGCCGGCGTGGCCCATGAGATCAATCAGCCGGTCGCCGCTATCCGCGCCTATGCCGACAACGCCGCCACCTTCCTCGACCGCGATCAGCCCGAAGCGGCGCGCGAGAACCTGGGCGTCATCGGCGGGCTGACCGAGCGCATCGGGCTGATCACCGACGAACTGCGCGCCTTTTCGCGCAAGTCGACCGGCCCTGCCGCCGCCGTGGTGGTGGAGGAGGCCATCGGCGGCGCCCTACTGCTGGTCGGCGCCCGGCTGCGCCAGCAGGGGGTGGCCCTGGAGCGGCTTGGCGACACCGACGCGGTTCTGGTCCAGGCCGACCGGATGCGGCTGGAACAGGTGCTGGTCAACCTGCTGCAGAACGCGGCCGAGGCCCTGGGCGACCAGCCCGATCCCCGTATCGCCATCACGGTCGAGGGCGACCGCCGCGCCGTCCGCATCGTGGTCGCCGACAACGGTCCGGGCCTGACGCCCGAGGCCGCCGAAGGCCTGTTCACCCCCTTCACCACCACCAAGGCCAAGGGGCTCGGCCTGGGCTTGGTGATTTCCCGCGATATCGTCGCCGAGTTCGGCGGGGAGCTCAGCGGCGGAACCGCGCCGGAGGGCGGGGCCCGGTTTGTCATCACGCTCAAGCGCGCGACCTGATGTTCGAGGACCTGACCCTGGTCGCCTTCGTCGATGACGACCCCGACCTGCGCGCCGCCCACAGCCAGAGCCTCAAGCTGGCCGGGCTGGAGGTCCTGGCCTTCGAGGGGGCGGAGGCGGCGTTGGCTCGGGTGGATGCCGGCTTCCCGGGCGTGGTGGTCAGCGACATCCGCATGCCCGGCATGGACGGCCGCCAGCTGTTCGCCCGGCTGAAGGACCTCGACCCCGACCTGCCGGTCATCCTGATCACCGGCCACGGCGACGTGCCCCAGGCGGTGGAGGCCATGCGCGAGGGCGCCTACGACTTCGTCGCCAAGCCGTTCCCGGCCGAACGGCTGGTGGCCAGCGTCCGCCGGGCGCTGGAGAAGCGGCGGCTGGTGCTCGACAACCGCCGGCTGATGGCCGCCAGCGGCCGCATAGAGGCCGACCAGGCCCTGATCGGCGAGACCCCCGCCATGCAGCGCCTGCGCGCCACCCTGCGCCAGATCGCCGAGGCCGGCGTTGATGTCCTGTTGGAGGGCGAGACCGGGGTCGGCAAGGAGCTAGCCGCCCAGGCCCTGCACCGCTGGAGCCGCCGCCGGCCGCATCCGTTCGTCGCGGTGAATTGCGCCGCCCTGCCCGAGGCCATGGTCGAGAGCGAGCTGTTCGGCCACGAGACCGGCGCCTTCAGCGGGGCGATGCGCCGGCGTGGCCATGTCGAGTCCGCCGATCGCGGGACCCTGTTCCTCGACGAGATCGAGAGCATGCCGCTGGCCGTGCAGGGGCGCTTGCTACGGGTTCTGGAGGAGCGGGAGATCACCCCGCTGGGCTCCAGCACAGCCCGGCCGGTGGACCTGCGGGTGGTGGCCGCCAGCAAGGCGGACCTGGCTGACCTGGCCGCCAACGGGGCGTTCCGCGCTGACCTCTACTACCGGCTCAACGTCGTGCGGCTGTCGATCCCGCCGCTGCGCGAGCGGCGGGACGACATCCCCCTGCTGTTCGGCCATTTCCTGGCCCAGGCCGCTGCGAAGTTCCGTCGCGAGCCGCCGGCCCTGACCGATCCGGTGCGCCGCCGGCTGATAGAGCACGACTGGCCTGGCAATGTCCGCGAGCTCAGCCACTACGCTGAACGCGTCACCCTTGGCATCGAGGAGCCGTTACCCGCCCCCCCGACCCACGGCGGCCCGGGCCTCGCAAAGCGCGTCGAGGCCTTCGAGGCGCAGTTGCTGAGAGAGGCGCTGGAGGGCCATGGCGGCGACGTTCAGGCCGCCCTGCGACTGCTCGATCTCCCCCGCCGCACCTTCTACGAGAAGCTGCGCCGCCACGGCATCGACATCGCCCGCTATCGCTCAGGCCGGGTCGAAGGCCAGGAGTAGGCGACTGAGTTCCGGCTCCTGCACCGCTTCAGCCGCCTCGGCCCGCGGCATCCAGCGCCGGTCGCGCTCGCTGGCTTCTGGCCAGTCGTCGCGGTGCGCCGTCACCTCCAGCGGATAGACCTTCACCCGGCAGGCCCGCAGCGCCCCGTCCTTGAGCCGCTTGTCATAGGTGAAGCCGCCGATGGGCGCCGTGGCGATCAGCCCCTTCACCCCCGCCTCTTCCCAGGCCTCGGTGGCGGCCGCTTCCGGATCGCTCAGGCCGGTCATCGGCCAGCCCTTGGGGATCACCCAGCGACGGGTCTCGCGGCTGGTGACCAGCAACATCTCAAGCCCGTCGGCCCCTCGCCGCCAGGGCAGGGCGCCGATCTGATGCGCGGGACGGGGCGATGGGGGCTGCGGCACGGGGCGCGGACCCTATCTCAAGCGCCGGTGATTGTCAGTCCCCGGACCAATCCGCCAGGGCCGCCGGATGACCTCTTCGCCACTGGCAATGTTGCGGTTAGCATCCCAATTAAAGACCGACCCCAACGAGGATCCGCCATGACCGACGAAGCCCCTCCCGCCAATCACCCCGAGGGCTACGTCCCCGCCAAGGTCTGGACCTGGACCAAGGGCAGCGGCGGCCGTTTCGCCAATATCAACCGCCCGATCGCCGGCCCCACCCACGACAAGGAGCTGCGCGTGGGCAAGCACCCGATGCAGCTGTACAGCCTGGCCACCCCCAACGGGATCAAGGTTACGGTGATGCTGGAGGAGCTGCTGGCGCTCGGCCACAGCGGCGCCGAGTACGACGCCTGGCTGATCAAGATCAACGAGGGCGACCAGTTCGGCAGCGGCTTCGTCGCCGCCAACCCCAACTCCAAGATCCCGGCCCTGGTCGACCACAGCGACCCGGCCAAACCCATCCGAGTCTTTGAGTCCGGCGCCATCCTGATGCACCTGGCCGAGAAGTTCGGCGAATTCCTGCCCACCGATCCGGCGGCCCGCGCCGAGACGATCTCCTGGCTGATGTGGCAGATGGGCTCGGCTCCCTATCTCGGCGGCGGTTTCGGCCACTTCTATGCCTACGCCCCGTTCCGCATCGAATACGCCATCGACCGCTTCGCTATGGAGGTGAAACGGCAGCTCGACGTGCTCGACCGTCGCCTGGCGGAAAGCGAGTACCTGGCGGGTCCCGACTACACGATCGCCGACATGGCCGTCTGGCCCTGGTACGGCTCCTTGGCGAAGGGGCTGGTCTATGAGGCCGGTGAGTTTCTTTCGGTTCAGGATTACAAGCACGTCCAGCGCTGGACCGACCAGATCGGCCAGCGCCCCGCCGTCAAACGCGGTCGCATGGTCAACCGTGTCTTCGGCGAGCCCTCCACCCAGCTTTGGGAACGCCACGACGCGTCCGACTTCGAGACCAAGACCGCGGACAAGCTGAACAAGCCCGACTGACCAATACGAAAAAAAAGGGAGCGGCCGAGCCGCTCCCCTTCCTCGTTGCTGATCAGCAGCCTACCAGCGGCGGCCGTCCCCGTCGGTCCGCTCATAGCGGATGCGGGCGCTCAAGGTGTCGAAGCGCCGGTCGAGGTCGTTCCGCTCCCAAGCCTGCAGCCCGCCCGTGCGGCGGTACTGGTCTTCCAACCGCGCTAGCGACTGGAACTCGCCGCGAAGCCGGACTGCCTCTGCACGCGTCAGGGTGCCGTTGCGGACGCCTCTGTCGATCCGCATGTCGAGATTACGCTGCCGCTGGTTGATGTTCTGCCAGCCGCGATCCTGGCCGTCGTTGCGATCCCAACGGACCCGCGCGCTCAGCACGGTGAAGCGACGGTCGAGATCAACCCGCTCCCAGGCCTGCAGGCCATCGCCGCGGCGATACTTGGCCTCCAGACGAACCAGCTCGTTGAACTCGGCGCGAAGGCGGCGCGCCTCGACCCGGGTCAGGTCACCTTGGTTGACGCCGGCGTCGATCCGGCGGTCCAGCTCGGCTTGGCGGGCGTTGATGTTCTGCCAGGGAGCGGCGAAGGCGGGCGCGGCAACGGCGGCCATAGCCGACGCCGCGACGAGGGGAAGCATGAGCCTCATGGGGCGATCCTTTCCAATGGCGCGCTGCGGGATGCGGCGCTTGCGGCGGTGGAAAGGCGCGACGGGCCAGGAGGTTTCGAATGTCGGCTCCCATACAGGTAAACTCTGACTGACGGGGTTGTGAGGGAACCAACCCCCCGGTTGAACGGTGCGACGGGCCTTCCCACGCCGTTCCGGCTGTGATTGGCTTCCCGTGAGGGCGAGGCGGAGGAAGTTCGAGATGAGATCCTGGATGATGGCAGCAGTCGTGGCGCTGGCTGTGGCTGCCCCGGCTCTGGCAGCGACCTGGTCGACGGTGCGGGATACCGAGGCGGGGTTTACGGTGCGCCTGCCGGGCGAGGCGAAGGTAACGCGCGGCAGCTCGGACCCCAGCGCCGGCAGCAATCCGCAGGTCCAGTATGAGATGGTGAGCGCCGAGGGCTGGTACCTCGTCACGGCCGTGAAGTTCGGGGTAACCCTGACGGAAGAGCAGCTGACCGGCGCCCTGGACCGCAGCATCGCCGCCGGGACAAGCGCGAATGGCAACGTCGAGACCGCCCGGAAAACCATCCGGGTCGGCGGCGTGCAGGGGCGAGACGCCGAGTTCAAGAACGGCGCAAACCGCGGCTGGGTCCGGGTGTTCTACCGGAACGGCTGGTTGTGCACGATGGTGATCACCCAGGAGCCGAGCATGCCGAACGCCCTGCCCCCGCAGGCGATCGCCAGCTTTACGCCGCTCTAGGCGCCGATGGCGGTCACCCTGAGGCCACTGGCCGCAGCCGACGGCGACCAGGTGCTGGCCTGGCGCAACAGCGAGGCGGTGGCGCCCTATATGTATGGTGACCACCACATCGGCGTGGCGGAGCACGCGGGCTGGCTGGCGCGGGCGATGGCGGGCGGCGACCGGCGGTTCTGGATCATCGAGCTGGGCGGAGGGGGTGTCGGCCTGGCCAATCTGGCGCGGATCGATGCCGCCAACAGCAAGTGCGAATGGGCCTACTACCTGGCCGACCCGGCGACGCGGGGGCGCGGGGTCGGCTCCCAGGTCGAGTATCTGGTGCTGAGCTTCGTGTTCGAGCGGCTGGGGCTCAACCGGCTGTGGTGTGAGGTGCTGGTCGAAAACGAGGCGGTCTGGAAGACCCACGAGGGGTTCGGCTTTACGCGCGAGGCCTATCTGCGGGCGCACGTCCGCAAGGGCGGAGTGTTCCGGGACGTGATCGGCCTGGGAATGCTGGCCGCCGACTGGCCGCTGGCCAGGGCGACGGCGCGCGAGCGGCTGGCGGCCCGCGGGGTGGACGTGGCTGGGCTGGAGGACGGACTGGCCGCGATGAGCTGACTGGCGCCTGGCGCCGCAGTTGCTTTAAGACTTCGTTAACCGGCGCCAAAGCCGGAGCGGAGGATCAGAATGGCACGGTGGTGGGCGGCTTTGGCGGTGGCGTTCGGCCTGGCGTTTCCGGCGGCGGCGGCCGACTGGACCTTGCTGAAGGCGGAAGACGCCGGCTTCTCCGCGGAACTTCCCGGGTCGGCGACCCACATAAAGTCCGGTGCCTATGAGCCGGAGCAATGGCTGCTGGTCGGGGACGAGGGCGCCTATGCCATCTTCCTGGTGCCGACCCAGGGAGAAACCGACGAGGCGCTTTTGGACAGCGTGTTGGACAGCGGCGTGGAAGCCATGTCCGGCCAGGTTCAACGGCGGTGGACCGATGGCCAGGTGCGCTGGGCCGATTTCGCGGGCCAGGCCTCCAGCCTTCCCATCGAGGGCCAGGCCATTGCCATCGCCCGTCCGGGCGCGGTGCTGGTGGCCATGGCGCTGACGCCGCAAGGGGGCGATCCGGCCGGGGTGGCGCGGTTCCTGGGCAGTGTGAAGCTGACCGACTAGGCCGCTTCGGAGCCGCCGTGCAGGCCCTGCATGATGATGCGGTTGATGTCGATCAGCGGGCCGATCTCCTCCTCGCGGCGGATCACGGCGCTGGTGTGCCGGCCGACCCACAGGGAGATCGAGATGATCTGGGCGCGCAGCGGCATGGGCAGGGAATTCTCCGGCTGCGAGCAGTCGGTCGCCAAGGCCGACCACAGCCGACGGTTCCAGTCGAGCGCGTCGACCCGCCCCTCGAACTGGGTGTCGGGAAGCTGCTGGGCCTCCATGAGCGCCCGGGTCACCTGGCCGAACAGCCGGTACTCGGCCTCGCGCGGGTTCTCAGCCCTCGCCGCCGCCTGCTGATACGCCTGAAGCCCCATTCCCCAGCCTTTCGTCCTCGTAGTCCACCAGTTTCCGGCAGAGCATGAGCGCCTTGTAGTATTCGCGCTCCATGATGTGCTTGGAAATGTTAACGCAATCCGACAGCACGGACGGGTTTCCGATCACATTCATGAACTCGGTCAGCCGCCGGACGAACTCGTCGTAATAGCGGTTCGCCCCGGCCTCATCGAGGTACATCATCATGACGGGGAAGTAGACATGGCGCGCCGGGGTGACCGCCTCGGCCTCCTGCATGATGTCCTTCTCGCGCAGGACGGAGGCCTTGTTCTGCAGGATCAGCACGCCCCGGCGGTCGCCGTTCTGCACGACGGCCCCGTTGAGGACGAACCGCTCGCCCGGCTTCAATGACAGCTTGAGTGGCACTTGACCTCTCCCCGATACCGGACTGACGGGTAACCGCTTATGGTTAACAGGGCCTTGTCACGCCAGCCGGTCTTAAGGCGGGGGTAACCATAACTGGGCAGGGTCCGGCCGACCGATCATCAGGCTGAAAACCCATGTCCCGCTCGTTGAAATCGCAGGTTTCCGCGGCCGCCCTGTCGGCCCAGGCGGGCCTGACGCCGGTGGTCGGCGAGGCGGCGGCGGCGCGGCCGGTGGAAGGAATCGTCGGTCAGGCGGGCTCCCCCGCGGCCCTGGCGCGGATGCTGGACGCCCTGGCGGAGATGAAGTCGGCGTCGGTAAATGGCCTGCTGCAACAGGCAGTTACAGCCCTCCAGGCCGACGATTTCAACACCGGCGGGGCTCTGGCGATCCGGGGGTTGGAACTGGACGAGCAGTCCGGCTTCGGCTGGTACCTGCTGGCCATCGCGCGGGAGCGTGCGGGGGATTTCGCCAGCTCGGTGCGGGCCTATGAGAAGGCCCTGATGCTGTTGCCAGATCATGCCGAAGTGGCCAACGACATGGGCCGCCTCGCCTACCGGATGGGGATGAAGGAGACGGCCGAAAAGCTGTTCGGACATTTCGTCGCGGCCCACCCCGAAAACACCGAGGCGCTGAACAACATGGCCTGCGCCGTGCGCGACCAGGGCCGCTATGCCGAGGCCATCGACATCCTGCGCCCGGCGTTGATGGCCCATCCGGCCGACGCCATGCTGTGGAACACCCTGGGCAGCGTGCTGGCCGAGCAGGGCGATCCGGCCGCTAGCGCCACCTTCTTCGACGAGGCCCTGCGCCTGCAGCCGGATTTCCCCAAGGCCCGCTATAACCGCGCCACGGCCCGCCACCTGCTGAGCGATGCGGCCGGGGCGCTGGAGGACTGCAACGCCGCCATGGCCGCGCCGATGCCGGCCGATGAGCAGCTGATGATGCGGTTGGCCCGCTCGACCATGCACCTGTCGCTGGGCCATGTGGCTCAGGGCTGGGACGACTATGAGGCGCGGCGCGACCCCAGCTTCGGCGACGTCACCCATTTCCTGGTCGATCGGCCGATGTGGACACCCGAGAGCGACCTGCACGGCAAGTCGCTGCTGCTGATTGGGGAACAGGGCCTGGGCGATGAGCTGCTGTTCGCCAACGCCATTCCCGATGTGCTCGAGGCCTTGGGGCCAGACGGCAGGCTGACCCTGTCGCTCGAGCCCCGCCTGATCCCCCTGTTCGCCCGCAGCTTCCCGCGGGCCCGCGTCGGCGCCCATGCCACCTTCAGCGTCGACGGGCGGACGGTTCGGGTCGTGCCGTTCCTGGAACCGGAGGACCTGGCGGCCATCGACCTCTGGGCGCCTCTCGCCTCCCCGCTGCGCCGGTTCCGAAGCAGCGCCGAGGCGTTTCCGGCGCGGGCCGGCTACCTGACAGCCGATCCGGCGCGGGTGGCCCACTGGCGGTCAGTGCTGGAAACGGCGCCGGCGGGACCCAAGGTTGGGCTGCTCTGGAAGAGCATGACCAGCAAGGGGGCGCGGCACCGCTACTTCTCGCCGTTCGAGCAGTGGGAGCCGGTGCTGCGCGTTCCGGGCGTGACCCTGGTCAATCTGCAGTACGGCGACTGCGAGGCCGAACTGGCGGCGGCGAGGGCCGAAGGAATCGACATCTGGGTTCCGCCCGGCATCGACCTGAAGCAGGACCTGGACGATGTCGCCGCCCTGACCTGCGCCCTCGATCTGACACTGGGCTTCTCCAACGCCACCCTCAATCTTGCCGGCGCCTGTGGGGCCCCGGTGTGGCTGATCACGCCCAAGGCCGGCTGGACCATGCTGGGGACGGACGCCTACCCCTGGTATCCGCAGGCGCGGGTGTTCAACCCGCCGGCCTATGGAGAATGGGGCGCGGTGATGGAGGAGATCGCCGGGGCGCTGGCTAGCGCGTTCGGGGCGGAACACAAGCAAACCTGAGGGGTTGATTCCGGGCGGAGAGAGGCTCCGCCAAGAGGAAACGGAACCCCATGTCCAACATCGACAATGACGCTGACCCGCAGGATCGCGCCGAGGTCCTGGACGAAACCAATCTGACGGCCGATGGCCGTAACATCGCCAATTTCGACGACGTGTCGGACGTCTATGACGCTACCTCGGCCGCCGACGATTCCGACATCGACGACCTGGACCCCGAACGCGACGAGATCGACTTCGAGGCCGCCGAATTCGACGACGGAGACTTGACCGAGGAACGCGATGACACCGGCATCCGCGCCGGGTCTGAAGACCGCAGCTTCGCCTTTGATGAGGATCGCATCGGCACGGACCAGGAGCGGGCCCGGAACTATGAAGCCTCCGGCGGCACGCGTGAAAACGACGCCACCCAGGGCGATCCCGGCGAGGATGCCGAGGACGAGAAGGATCCCCACGTTGACCGCCAGCTCGACAAGGGGCTGAAGGAAACCTTCCCGGCCTCCGACCCGGTGTCGATCAATCCCGGCGCCGACTGACCAGCCGTAACGGCGCACTGACATCCGCCCATCCCGGTCCCGGGGTGGGCGGATTTTCGTTGGCTACTCTCGCAACAGCATGCCGTTCAGGATCATGTTGCCGACTTCCCGGGCGTAGCGCTCCACGTCTTCCTGATCGGGCTCCGCGCCGAGGATCAGCTTCACGGTGATGCGGTTGGACGAGAAGTAGGACTGAGCCGCGCCGGTGATCATGAAATAGGCCAGGGCGGGGTCGATCGGGCGGAAGCGGCCCGAGGCCACTCCCTCCTCGATGATCGCCCGCTGGGCGTCGGCCAGGGGGGCGACGAAGGCGGCCTTCAGGGACTGGGCCGTCTCTGACGCCTCCTGGCGCAGCAGCAGGTTCAGCAGGTTGTTCAGGTAGGGATAGCGGGCGTAGTTGCGGATGATGCCGCTGATGTGAATCCGCAGCTTCTTTTCCGGCGGCACCGGCATGGCCACCAGTTCCTGCAGCTGCTCCATCGACCGGCCGGTGGCCCGTCGGGCGAGGGCCAGCAACAGGCCCTCCTTGCTGCCGAAGTGGTAGGTCACCAGGGGGGCGGTCAGGCCGGCCTTGCGTGCGATGGCGTGGAGCGACACGTCGGCCGTGCCCTCTTCGATCATCACCGCGCTGGCCGCATCCAGCAGATGTTCACGGCTGGATTTTTCGTCCACGCCCTCCCGTGAGGGCGTTTGCGCGCCCTTCCTCATTGGTCGGCCCAAGAATCCCCCCTCAGGCTCGCGCCATCATATAGCGCTGATCGCGCTGGCTTCCGCAACATCACGACACGGTCTCGGCCACCAGGTGGCGCCGGCCCAGCCAGAACAGACCACCGGCCGCGACCCCGAACAGACAGATGGTCACCATCGCCCAGCGCAGCCCCTCGGCCGGCCCAAGGGCCAGAGCGTAGAGGTCGCTGAGGATGCCGGCGATCAGCGGCCCCGTGCCCAGGCCGATCAGGTTGATCAGCAGCAGCAGCATGGCGGTGGCCGTGGCCCGCGAGCGGTCGGCGACAAGGCCCTGGACCGAGGCGTAGACCGGCCCGTACCAAAGCCCCTTGAGCACCGTCGGCACAGCCAGCAGAGCCAGGGCCGCCACGGCGGTCGGCGTCAGGAAGACGAAGGCCAGGATCGGCATGGCCAGGATGGTGGCAATGGCCGGGGCGGTCATGTAGCCGGCCTCGCCCTGGCCCTTGGCGGCGAAATGGTCGCCGAGACGCCCGCCAAGGACGGTGCCGAGGGCGCCGGAGACGCCCAGGATCAGGCCGAGCGACAGGCCAATCAGGCCGATGGGGCCGGAAAAGCCCATGCCGGTGGCCAGCTCGGTGATCTCGGCCTTGTGGTTGCGCAGGAAGAAGGAGCCGTAGAACGACTGGTGGGCGTAGCCGACCAGGCTGATCAGGCCGGCGCCGGAACCGAGATACCAGAAGGACTTCTTGCGGCCGAGGACGCCCAGCACTTCCTTGAACGTCTGGCGCGGTGAGGCCGCCTGGGCCGCCGCCACCATGGCCTTTCCGCGCGGATCCTTGACCGTAAGGACGGTCAGCAGGGCCAGCAGGATGCCGGGCAGGCCGACGATGAAGAAGGCCGTGCGCCAGCCCCAGTGATCGGCCACCACCCCGCCGATCACCATGCCCAACAGCGAGCCGATCGGCACGCCGAGGGAATAGAACGCCAGGGCGCGAGCGCGTTCGGTCTTGGGGGTGATCTCGGTGATCAGCGACTGGGCCGGCGGGGTGCAGCCCGCCTCTCCCACCCCGACCCCAAACCGGGCCAGCAGCATCTGGGTGAAGTTCTGGGCCAGGCCGCAGAGCACGGTGAAGGCGCTCCAGGTCGCCAAGGCGGCGGAGACGATCCACACCCGGTTCCAGCGGTCGGAGAACCGGGCCATCGGGATGCCCAGGAAGGTGTAGATGGCCGCGAAGGCCAGGCCCGTCATGGCTCCCATCTGCCAGTCGGCGAGGCCCAGCTCCTGTTTGATCGGCTCGGCCAGGATGTTGATGATCTGCCGGTCGAGGAAGTTCAGCGTGTAGATGACCAGCAGGACGGTCAGGGTGTAGCGACGCGCCGCGCTGGCCATCGGCGAGGCGGACTTGTTGGGGTCGAGAGCGACGTCGGGCGCGCTCATGCGACCGCTCCCGAGGCGCGGAAGCCGGCGCGCTCATCGGCGGTGAAGCCGAGTTGTTCCAGCACACTGTCGGTGTGTTCGCCCGGCGTCGGGGCCGAGCGAGCGATGGTCACGTCCTGGCCGTCGAAGCGGGCCGGCGAGGCGACCGAACGCAGGGTCGCACCGTCAGGCAGTGGCACGGGCGTGAAGCATCCGGCGGCCTCTGCCTGGGCGTCCTCGGCCACCTCGGCAGGGGTCTGGATCGGCGCCCACACCAAGTTCTCGCGGTCCAGGGCGGCGGAGGCGGCCTGGAAGTCCATTGCCCCGAACGCCTCGTCGAGCAGGGTGACCAGCTCCGACACATTGGCACGGCGCGCCTTGGCGGCGGCGAAGCGTTCGTCCTCGATCAGGGCCTCGATGCCGGCGGCGCGGGCCAGGCGGGGCCAGTCGCCGCTGCCCTGGCGCGGGATGATGGCGAACCAGCGCCCGTCGGCGGTGCGGAAGAAGTTGTTCATCGGGTTGACCGCCTCATGCCGCGCCCGGGTCGAGGCCAGCCGACCCATATGCAGCTGGATGCCCAGGTCGGAGCCCAGCACATAGGTCCCGGCCCGCAGCAGGGAGGTCTCCACCAGCCGACCAACGCCGGTCGTGTGGCGGTCGACCACGGCGGCCAGGATGGCGGCGGCGGTGGCCAGCGAGCAGACATGGTCGCCCACGGCCGTACGTGGCTGGCCGGGCTCCCCGCCCTTGACGGTCGAGGCGGCCATCAGGCCCGAGCGCGCCCAGAAGGCCGCGGTGTCGAACCCCGGCCGGTCGGCGTCATCCCCGGTCAGGCCATAGCCGGTGACCGAGGCGTAGATCAGCCTTGGGAAGCGGACGTGAACGGTCTCGAAGTCCAAGCCCGCGCGCTTCAGCGAGGCGGGGCGGATGTTGGTCAGCAGGATGTCGGCGCCATCGAGCAGGCGAGCGACGATGGCCTGGCCGCCCTCACTGGCGATATCGAGCACGACCGAGCGCTTGCCCCGGTTGTCGACCTCGAACACCGGGTTGACCGCTTCCTCCTTCCCCAGGCTGGCGAAGAACTGGCGCATCGGGTCGCCATCAGCCGACTCGATCTTGATCACGTCGGCGCCCCAGTCCGACAGGATGGCGCCCGCGCCTGGGGCGGCGACATACGTCGCCAGTTCGATGACCTTCAGTCCGTGCAGCATGCCGTCACCTCAGAAAAAAGAACGGCGGCGCGGCAGGGGCCACGCCGCCTTTTAGTGTCGGGCGGCCCAGGACAGGAGGACGCCGCTTGGATCGGCGGACCGGCGGCTGGCCGGCCCGACGGCTCGCCACGGACGCTAGGGAGGGGGTCCGTGGAGATCTGTGAACAGCCTTAGAACTGCATCCGCAGGGTCAGGCCGTAGAGCCGGGGCGACCCGACGAAGGCGCCGAAGCTGCCGGTCTGGTTGGGGGTGGCGAACGCCTGGTTGATGTACCGCTCGTCCGTCAGGTTCTGGACCCAGCCTTCCAGCGCCCATTTGTCGTCGATGTTGGCCAGGGTGATCCGGCCGTTGATCAGCAGCAGCTTGTCGCGGGTGGTGCCGGGGGTCAGGCTGGAGGAGGTGTTCATCTCCGAGGTGTATTTGCTCGAGAGGTTGAACCGCAGTTCCAGGTCGTTGCCCAGGTCATGGGTGTAGTCGGTCTGCAGCGAAGCCGACCACAGGGGCGCGATGACGATCCGCGAGTCCGCCAGTCCCGGCGAGACGCCGGGGATCCCGGTGAAGTCGCCGGCCTGGGTCTCTGCATAGGTGACGCCGCCGCCGAACCGCAGGCCCTCGACCGGGGTGCGCCAGGAGAAGTCAACCTCGACGCCGCGCGAGACGACCTCGGGCAGCGAAGTCACCACGAAGCTGGACCCGGTATAGACGTTCAGCTGGTAGTCGGTGAACGTCTGCCAGAAGACGGCGGTGTTCAGGGTCAGGGCGCGGTCGAACAGGGTCGACTTGGCGCCGACCTCATAGGCGTCGACGAACTCCGGCGAGAAGCTGGTGTCCGGATCGATGACCGTGGTGGCCAGGCGCTCACGGTCGATGTTGAAGCCGCCGCCCTTGTAGCCGCGCGAATAGGACGCGTAGGTCATGAAGTCCGGGGTGAACCGGTAGGCCACCTTGAAGGTGCCGCCCCATTCTTTTTCGGTGCGGTCCTGGCTTGTCGTGGCGTTGTTGAAGCCGCTGTCGAAGCTGGGTGCACAGAGGGCGGCGATCACGCCGGCCGGGATCACCGCGCCACCGGCGATCCGGGTCTGGATCGCGGCGCAGGCCGGAGCCCCGCCATTGTTGAAGAACACCGACTCCAGGCTGCGCTCGTCGTGGGTGTAACGCAGGCCCAGGGTCAGCTCGAGGCCCTCGGTCACCTGCCAGTTGACGTTGCCGAACAGGGCCGTGGTGTCGCCTTCCTGCAGGAACTGGTCCTGTTGGCCGAGGCCCACCGGGAAGTTTGTCCCGACCGGCAGCAGGGTGAAGTTGGAGACGGCGTTGGGGTTCAGCCCGCCCGACAGCTGCAGGCCCAGGAAGCTTTCCAGGTCACGGCCGTACTGCCAGGACTGGCGGTGGTCGATCTCCTCCTTGGCGTAGAAGATGCCGCCGACGTAGGTCAGCGGGCCGGCGGTCCCGGCCAGGCGCAGTTCCTGGCTGAACTGCTTGAAGTTGGTGCCGAAGTCGCCGTTGTTGTCGCGGTAGCCGATGTCGGCGCCGGAGTAGTCGATGTCGCTGCCCCGGACGATGTCCCATTCCCGCCAGGCGGTGATCGAGGTCAGGGTCAGGTCGGGGGTGATGTCCCAGTTGGCTTCCAGCGACAGGCCGCCCTCGTTGATCGTCTGGGCGTCCTCGCGGTTCGCATAGGCCTTGTAGTCGGTGTATTTCGGGGTGCTGTCGGTGCCCAGGCCACCGGTCAGGCTGTTGATCCGGCCGGCGTTGACCCCGGAGATCAGCGGCACGCCCAGGCAGCAGAGCTCGTCGCGATAGCTGTAGTCGCCGATCAGCCGGATCTCGAGATCCTCGTTCGGCAGATAGAGCAGCTGGCCGCGCATGGAGAGGTAGTTGCGGTCGTGCGAGTCGCTGCGGCGACGCGGGCCGCCGGCGGTTTCGACATCCATCCAGCCGTCGCGGGTGCGGGCGACGATGAAGAAGCGGCCCGCAAGCCTGTCGTCGAGGATCGGGCCATTGAGGCTGAGCGAGCCGCCGACTTCGCCATAGTTGGCGACGGTGGCTTCGGCCTTGATGGCCGGCTCGAAGGTCGGGCTGGCGGTGATCACATTGATGACCCCGGCAGAGGTATTCTTGCCGAACAGCGTGCCCTGCGGGCCGTTCAGCACTTCGATCCGCTCGACTTCGCCCAGGTCGCCGAAGCCGACGCCATTGCGGGGGCGATAGACGCCGTCGATCACCACACCGACCGACGACTCCAGGCCCGGGTTGTCACCGGCGGTGCCGATGCCGCGAACCCGGACGTTGGTGGTGGCTTCCGAGGAGGTGGACACCGAGTTCAGGCTGGGAACCAGGACCGTCAAGTCCTTGATGTCCTTCACGCCGGCCTTCTCGATGGCGGCGCCGCCCACCGCGGTGACCGAGATCGGCACGTCCTGCAGCGACTGCTCCCGCTTCTGGGCCGTGATGATGATTTCGTCGACGGTGCCGGCCGTGTCGGCTTCCGGCTCGGTCTGGGCCAGCGCCGGGGCGGCGATGAGCAGGGCGGCCATGGAAGACGCCGCGATGAGCATGGATTTCATATCTAACTCCCTCCCGAAACGACGGGGCTCAATCGCCCCTTTATGATTGTTCAGGATGGCTAGAGGAATTTTTCTGGTCGTTCAATAGGTCATCACATTCTGGATGCCGTCTTCGTCCATTTTCGCCGGGCAGGCGGAAATCGAGCGCTCCGGCCTCTTGACACGAGACACCGTCGAGGCATTTTTTCTTTACGTTTATAAAAATCACGATTTACCGGGAGACAGGGTTGTCAATTTCCTCCGCGACCGGATGGCCGGCGATCTCCGTCGCCGACGCCTACGCCAGGCTGACGGCGGCCGGTTCGCCGTTCGAGACCGCCTTGCGCCCCGTGCGCGGCCAGCTTCTGAAGACCTGGGCCAAGGGGCCGCAGACCATGCGCGATGTGCTGGGGCGGGTGCGCGAGCATGGAGACAGGACCTTCATCGTCCTGGAGGATGAGCGGGTTTCCTACGGCGACTTTCACAAGGCCGTGGCCCAGCTGGCGGCGGCCTTTGTCGAGATGGGCGTCGAGCCCGGCGACCGGGTGGCAGTGACCATGCGCAACCTGCCCGAATGGCCGGTCACGGTCTGCGCCGCCATCGCGATCGGGGCCATCGCCACCCCCCTGAACGCCTGGTGGTCCCGTGAGGAGCTGGTCTACGGCCTGAAGGACAGCGGGGCCAAAGTGGCCATCTTCGATCCCGAGCGCCTGGAACGGGTGGCCGGCGACCTGGCCGGCCTGCCGGATCTCGACCACGTAATGGTCGCCCGGGGCGAGGGCGCCGCGCCGCTGGAAACGCTGATCGGCCCGGTCGCCGGGTGGGCCAGCCTGCCGGACGCCGACCTGCCGCCCATCGACGCCCTCGGCGCGGAGATGGACCCCGACTCGGCGGCGACGCTGTTCTACACCTCCGGCACGACCGGCAAGCCCAAGGGCGCCGTCGGCTCCCACCGGGCCTTCACCTCCAACATCCTGACCCAGCAGTTCGTCGCCGCCCGGGCCTTCCTGCGCCGGGGCGAAACCATGCCGGCCCGGCCGGCCAACGCACCGCAGCGGGCCACCCTGCTGGCCGTGCCGCTTTTCCACGTCACCGGCTTCTCGGCCATCCTCACCCCCCTGATGTTCAACGGCGACAAGCTGGTGCTCATGCGCCGGTTCGACGCCGGACAGGCTCTGGCCCTGATCGAGCGCGAGCGGATCAGCACCGCCGGTGGGGTGCCGGCCATCGCCTGGCAGCTGGTCGACCATCCCGACCGCGAGAAGTACGACCTGAGCTCCCTGGAGCGGGTTGCCTACGGCGGGGCCCCCTGCCCGCCCGAGCTGTCGCGGCGGGTGCGGGAGGTGTGGCCCCATGCGGCGCCCTCGGCCGGCTGGGGCATGACCGAGACCTGTGCGGTGTTCGCCAACAACACCGCCGAGGACTACCTGGCAAAGCCCGACAGCTGTGGCCCGCCAACGCCGCTGGGCGAGTGGAAGGTGATGCGGCCGGACGGGACCGAGGCCCCCACAGGCGAGGTCGGCGAGCTGTGGGTGCGCGGATGCACCGTGGCCATCGAGTACTGGAACAATCCGGCGGCCACCGAGGAGACCTTCGGCGGTGGCTGGCTGAAGACCGGCGACCTGGCGCGGCTGGACGAGGAGGGCTTCGCCTACATCGTCGACCGGGCCAAGGACATGCTGATCCGGGGCGGCGAAAACATCTACTGCATCGAGGTCGAGAACCTGCTGGCTGAGCACCCGGCGGTGGACGAGGCGGCGCTGATCGGCCTGCCGCACCGTACGCTGGGCGAGGAGCCGGGCGCCATCGTGCGGCTGCGCGAGGGCGGGGCCGCCGACGAGGCGGAGCTGCGCGCGTTCGTCGCCTCGCGGCTGGCTGGGTTCAAGGTTCCCGTCCGCGTCTTCTTCGCCGGCGAGCCCCTGCCCCGCAACGCCAACGGCAAGCTGATCAAAGCCGAACTGCGCGAACGCTTCGCCCAGTCCGAACCCGCCTGAGAGATGGAACAATGACCGCTTCGGTGACCCCCATGAAGAAACACGCCGGCCTGGAGATCAGATCGGCCATGTGCCAGGTCCGCCAGCTGACCGGCATGACCCACCGCGCCCTGCGCCTCTATGAGGCCAAGGGGTTGATCCGGGTGGACCGCAACGCGCGTGGCCACCGGCTGTACGACCAGAAAACCGTCAGCCGCCTGTTGTTCATCGCCGAGGCCCGCCGCGCCGGCCTGGCGATCCAGGACATCCGCAAGCTGCTGGCGGTCGGGGACCGCGAGGGCGAGGCGCGAATGGCCGACGCCGCCCAGAGCAGCCTGATGGCCCGGCTGGAGACCCTGCGCGACCAGACCGCCGCCATCCTGCAGACCGCACGCAGGCTGGGCCTCTCCCTCAGCGAGGACGCGTCGGCGCCGCGCTTGGCGGCGGCGGGCTGAACCCCTCCAGCCTCACCCAAGGTGACCTTCCGGCCGTGCGTCCCATGGGTGCGCGGCTTTTTCACATTGGCGCGCGAAAAGGCTTCACAGCCCGGTTTGCGGCGCTACTGTCACCTTGATTGAAACGTTTGTTTGGAGCGCCGGGCGCGCTCCCCGAGGGGATAGCCGGATGACCACCCGCTTCGAAGGCACCGACAACTATGTGGCCACCGACGACCTGAAGGTCGCGGTCAACGCCGCGATCGCCCTGCAGCGGCCGCTGCTGATCAAGGGTGAGCCGGGGACCGGCAAGACGGTGCTGGCCGAGGAGATCGCCAAGGCGCTGGGCGCCCCGCTGATCACCTGGCACATCAAGTCGACCACCAAGGCCCACCAGGGCCTCTATGAGTACGACGCGGTCACCCGCCTGCGCGACAGCCAGCTGGGCGACGAGCGGGTCAAGGACGTCAAGAACTACATCAAGAAGGGCAAGCTCTGGGAGGCGTTCGAGCACGGCGGGCGCCCGGTGCTGCTGATCGACGAGATCGACAAGGCCGACATCGAGTTTCCGAACGACCTGCTGCAGGAACTCGATCGGATGGAGTTCTACGTCTACGAGACCGACGAGACCATCAAGGCCGTGGTCCGCCCGGTGGTGATCATCACCTCCAACAACGAGAAGGAACTGCCGGACGCCTTCCTGCGCCGCTGCTTCTTCCACTACATCAAGTTCCCGGAAGCCGAGACGATGAACGCCATCGTCGAGGTCCACTATCCCGGGATCAAACAGAAGCTGGTCGCCGAGGCGCTGCGCATCTTCTACGACATGCGCAAGGTGCCGGGCCTGAAGAAGAAGCCGTCGACCAGCGAGCTGCTCGATTGGCTGAAGCTGCTGATGGTCGAGGACATCACCGAGGACACCCTGAAGGAAAAGGATCCGACCAAGCTGATCCCGCCCCTGCACGGCGCCCTGCTGAAGAACGAGCAGGACGTCCACCTGTTCGAACGGCTGGCCTTCCTGGCCCGGCGCGAAGGGGCGACCCGCCCTGGTCAGTGATCCGACCGTCCAGTAGGCGGTTACGGCGAATTCACTGGATTGGAATGCGGCGCGGCCTCACCCTCACAGGTGAGGTCGTTGCTATTTCTAGGGCTGAAACTGATGAAACGAATGCTGATGACCGCCGTGGGCTGCGGCGCCATCGCCCTGACCCTGGGCGCCTGCGAGAGCCGGGCCGAGTACCGGGCCAAGCGGGATGCGCGCGAGGCGCTGAAGGTGATCTCGCGGCTGGACTGTCCCGAGACCCAGGGCGACCTGAAGCGCGTCAGCGCCGAGGCCGACGGCCAGACCTGCACCTACAGCGGGGCGGACGCCGAGGTGACCTTGAAGCTGGTGGCGGTCAGCAATGAGCCCGCCAAGGCGCTGGAGCCGATCGAGGCCGAGGTTCGCGGCCTGTTTGCCCCGGTCGCCGATCCGGCCGCTCCCGAGACCCCCGAACCCCCGGCCAAGCCGGCAGAACCGGTCGCCAGCGGCAAGACCACGAAGGAAACGGTGAAATTCCCTGGCGTCTCAATCGAGACCGAGGAAGGCGACGGGGTCGACAAAGCCCGGATCCGCGTCCCGGGTGTCAGCATCGACGCCGACGGCGAGAATGCCAAGGTCCGGGTCGCCGGCATGGAGATCACCGCCAACGAGGACACCAACGAGGTCCGCATCGTCCGCGAAAAGTGGCGTGACGGAGACGAGGGCAACATCGTGATCGATGGCGCCGACGCCCACATCGATGGAGACGGCTTCTCGATGGGCGGCAAGCGCAAGCGCGGCTTCCGGACCACCTTCGTCAAGACCGACGAGACCGCCGGCGCCGCCTGGACCACCGCCGGCTATGAAGCCCAGGGCCCGACGCGCGGCCCGCTGGTGGTGGCCGTGGTCAAGTCGAAGAAGCCGCGCGACGGGACGGGGTCGAACAGCCTGTTCAAGGACGCGACGGCCCTGGTGCGCCACAACTTCGAGAAATAGCGACCTTGATGGCGCGCCGCCCCTTCAGGCGGCCGCCTGAAAGTCGGTCGAGGCGAGCTTCAGCCGGTGCATCACCGCCTCGGCTGCCAGGCTGAGCGGGCGGTCGCGGCGGTGGACGATGGAGACGTCCCAGGGCGGGACGGCGGTGAAGGCCGCCGCGTGGACCATGGGGTCGTTGTAGGCCATCTCCTCGGCCATCTCCTGGTCGATCACCGCCACCGACCGGGCGTTGACCGCCATCAGCGCGGCGCCCCTCTGTGTCAGCACCTCCAGCCGGCTGCGGATCACCGCCGCCTCGCGGGCAAAGGCGTGGATGAGGGCGTCGCGATAGGGATTGGGCGGCGACAGCATGACCAGCTCGGTATCGACCAGGTCCGCCACCCCCACCTCGCTGCGATTGGCCAGGGGATGGTCCACGCGCATCACCGCCATCATGCGGCGGCGGCCCAATGGATGGTTGGCAAGCTGGGCCGCCGGGCTGAGCGGTCCCATCACCACCCCGAGGTCGACGGTCTCCAGGCCCACCCGGCGATAGGTCTCATCCTGATCGACCGCCAGGATGCGGAGGTTCAGCTCCGGCGCCTCGAGCGACAGCGCCGCGACCGCGCGCCCGACCAGGCCTTCGGCGTACACGGGCAGGGTGGCGATGCTCAGTTGCCCGCGCATGCCCTGGCGGATGGCTTCGGCGGCGATGGCGATCCGGTCCAGGCCGGAGAAACTGCGCCGAACCTCCTCATCCAGCAGCGCGCCCTCCGCTGTCGGCCGCATGCCGAAACGGCCGCGCTCGAACAGGGTCAGGCCGGTCCGGGTCTCCAGGGTGGCGATGGCCTTGGTGACCGCCGGCTGGGTCATGCCCAGGCGATCGGCGGCCAGGGTGGCCGAGCCGGTCTCGATAACCGCCCGGAATGCTTCCAGCGACTTGGGATCCAACCTGTTCATCACGCCCCCTAACGGTTCGGGACGTTATCCATAACCAGCAGGAATTCCAGCCGGGCAATTTGGAATTTGATCGATCACCGGCGTGGCCGCCAGGGTTGGGAGACTGTAACCGCTGCCGAGGCGTCGACCCATGCCGTTTCCCTCCATCATGCCCCTCACGTCACTGACCTCGCAGACGGGGCGTCAGATCAACGGCACGGCGGCGGGCGCAGAGTTCGGAGCCCAAGTCCTTCTGGAGGACTTCAATGGCGACGGATTCATCGACCTGGCCGTGTCGGCGTCAGGCGTTAACGGCTATGCCGGCGCCGCCTATGTCATCTTCGGAACGGCTTCCGGAATCCCGACCAACATCGGCTTGGCCGACCTCAATGGGACCAACGGCTTCGTGGTCACCGGTCGCACGACCACCGCGTTCGGAGCCGCCCTGGCCGCCGGGGATGTGAACGGCGACGGGATCCAGGACCTGTTGATCAGCGGTTTTGGGAGCGACGGTCTCGCAACGGTGGTCTTCGGCCAAAGCGGCGCCGTGGCGGCGACCAGGGCCTACACGGTCTTTACGGGCGCCAACGGCTTCAACTTCAATCGCCAGGACGCAGGGTACGACGTCAGCGCCGGGGGCGACATCAATGGCGACGGGATCGATGATCTGGTGGTGAGCCACCACTCCTCCAACGCCGGCGGGGCTAGTTCGGGGGCCGCCTATGTCGTGTTTGGAAAGACCTCAGGCTGGGCTTCGACTGGGCCGTTGAGTGGCCTCGACGGCTCGAACGGCTTCCGAGTGGTGGGTTCGGGCGGCGATTTTCTCGGCCAGTCTCTTGAGGTCATGGATATCAATGGCGACGGCATCGACGACCTCCTGATGGGAGCGCCTGGCGCGGTCGCTGGCGCCGCCGACAGCGGCGCGGTCTACGTCGTCTACGGCAAGACCTCGGGATGGGCGGCCAGCCTGTCGGTGGGCGACCTGGACGGCGTCAATGGCATGACGTTGACTACCAATCTGGCCGCCAACCTGGGCAGGGCCGTGACAAACCTCGGTGACATAAACGGTGACGGCCGAGAGGATGTCGGGATCATCAGCTCAAACACGACGACAAGCTACGTCCTGTACGGGCGGGCGAGCTCCGGTCCGTCGCTGCTGGCGCTCAACGCGCTCGATGGCTCTGACGGGTTCCAGTTCACGAACGCCTACACGGCGTCGGACATCGTCAACGCGGGCGATGTCAACGGGGATGGCTATGACGATCTGTTGGTCGGCTCGGCACCCTTCGCGGGGAGTGCTTATGTGTTGTTCGGCAGCGCCGAGGGCTGGGCGGCCGTTGAGGATCTGCGCTCGCTGAATGGTCAGAACGGCTTTACAATCATCGGCGAGGCGAACGGTGACCTGATGGGCCGGAACGTGTCAGGCGGACATGACCTGAACGGCGACGGCCTTGACGATATCGTCATCGGTGCGCGAGGCCATGACGCAGCCGGCTCGTTCTCGGGCGCGGCCTACATCATCTATGGCCAGCAGGGGAACATCAGCCGGACCGGCACGGCGGCGGCCGAGACCCTGACCGGCAATATCGCCAACGACACCCTCAGCGGTCTGGACGGCAAGGACCTGCTCTACGGCCTCGCCGGGAACGACACCCTGCTCGGCGGCGCCGGCGGGGACCTGCTGGACGGCGGCGCGGGGGCCGACGCAATGTCTGGCGGGACGGGGGATGATACCTACATCGTCGATGACGCCGGCGATCTCATCACCGAGCTGGGCGGTGAGGGCATCGACCGGGTGCGGTCCACCGTGAGCGTCACCCTGGCCGCCAATGTCGACAACCTGAACCTGGAAGGCAGCGGCGACATCAATGGGACCGGCAACAGCCTGGTCAACCAGATCACCGGCAACAGCGGGGCCAACCGCATCCTGGCCGGCGGCGGCGCCGATCTGGTCAAGGGTGGCCTGGGCAATGACGACCTCAACGGCGAGGCCGGAGCCGACCATCTGCTCGGCGAGGGCGGCGCCGACACGCTGAACGGCGGAGATGACAACGACCGCCTGGACGGCGGCGCCGGAGATGACATATTGAACGGCGGGGCAGGGCTCGACATCCTGGATGGCGGGGCCGACTCCGACACCCTCAACGGGGACGCGGGCGCCGACCAGCTTTCGGGCGGCGAGGGGGCCGACATCCTCAACGGCGGGGCGGACAATGACGTCCTTGACGGAGGCGCCGGCGCCGACAGCATGACCGGCGGGACCGGCGACGATACCTACACCGTCGACAATGCCGGGGACACGGTGACGGAGCTTGCGGCACAGGGGACCGACCAGGTGCGGGCCGGGATCAGCGTCACCCTCTCCGACAATGTCGAAATCCTCATCCTGACCGGGGCCGGGGATCTGAACGGGACCGGCAACGGCCTGGCCAACACGCTGAACGGCAATAACGGCGCGAACACCCTGGACGGGCTGGGCGGCAATGACCTGCTCAAGGGAGGCCTCGGCGCCGACACCCTGATCGGCGGCCTGGGCGCGGACATCCTGGTTGGCGGAGGCGGGGCGGACAGCTTTGTCGTGCGGCAGGAGTCGATCTACTCAAGCGCCAACCCCGCGGGCCGCGTCTTGGAAATCGACACCATCAGCGACTACGCCGCCGTCGAGAGCGACCGCATCGACCTGTCAGCGATCGACGCCATTGCCGGCGGCGCGGACGACGCCTTCCTGCTGGTCGGCGCCTTCAACGGCCAGGCCGGCCAGATGACGCTGTCCTTCGCGGGCGGCGTCACCAGCCTGTCGTTGGACGTGGATGGCGATGGCAGGGCGGACTATCTGATGAAGATCAACGGCAACGTCACCGGCCAGAGCGGCTCCTGGCTGCTCTGACCTCAGGCGACCGGCTGGACGTCGGTAACCTTGTAGGCCAGCAATCGCCCGTCTTCGTCGGCGACCGAGACATATTCGCCGACCGCGAACCGGTGCTGACCCAGCTTGTGGACGGCTTCGTCGTCGGTGTCCGTCTCTTCGTCATAGTCGAAGTACCAGTTGTCCCGGCGGCGGGCGAGGCGGCCGGTCGTAGCGTCTTCATCGGGGGCAAAGCGGCGGACGGTGCAGTCGGCCTTGGCCTTCTGGAAGGCGTCGAGATTGAGCATCCCGTCGTCCGTCAGGGGCGCGACGAGCGTGTAGCCCCGGTGGTCGTCTCCATCGGCGAACTCGGTGCCCGGATTGCGGGCAAGGCGCATGATGATGCGGGACAGGGTCATGCCTGTTTCTCCAATGTTGGGGGCGCTAGTGGGACAGGAACAGCGACGGGCCGTCGTTGTTCAGCAGGGTGCGGGTGGTGCCGCCGAAGATGTATTCCTGCAGGCGCGGATGGCCGAAGGCGCCAGCGACAAGCAGGTTGGCGCCGAGGCGCTGGCAGGCGGCCAGCAACAGATGGGCCGCGTCGCCGCTTCCCGTGAGGGTCTCGACCTCGGCGGTCACGCCGCGAGCGGCGAAGAAGGCCTGCAGCCGACCACCATCGAAATTGCGAGAGGACGCATCGGGCGCGCAGAGAATGACGACCCGCCCGGCCTTTTCCAGAAGCGGGAGGGCGGTGCGGGCGGCCCGGCTGGCCTCCTTGCCGCCGTCCCAGGCGACGGCAACAGTCCCCCCCACCGTCAGGCCGGGCCGGGCGACGATGGTCGGGCGCTGTTCATCAGCGACGGTCTGCTGGAAGGCCTCGGCCAGGGGGCCACGCCCGCGCGCGGCCTCGTCGCCGAACACCACGACGTCCGACAGCCGGCCTTCCATGGACAGACCGGCCCAAACGGGCGTGTCCAGCGGCACGAAGCGGGCCTTGCCGTAGCCGCTGGCGGCGACTGCGGCCTCGGCGGCGCGGCGGCCCTCCGCGGCGGCCTCCTTAAGGCTGTCCATGGCGGTGATCTGCACCCCGCCCATGAACCCCTCGCCCATCCAGGGCATCAGGTCCGCGACGTCGGCCGGGGCGTGCACCGCCGCCAGCTCAGCGTCAAACGGCGCGGCGAGCGCGGCGCCGGCCGCCAGGACGGTCTCGTCGGCTGCGCCGCCCGACAGCGGCGCCATGATACGGGCCCAGCTCATGAACTTATCTCCATGTTTGAACCAACGATTGTGGGGGATACCCCGTTCCGGTCGTTGATCTTTGTCAAGCGATGCTCCAGTTGAACCGTCCGATTGTCGAGCCAGGGGAACTACGCATTGGCCAAGGGGACGCGCAGCAAAGAACCACCCAGAGCCTGGCAGCGCATGCTGTCCGGCCGCCGGCTGGACCTGCTCGATCCTTCGCCCATGGATATCGAGATCGAAGACATCGCCCACGGCCTGGCCCGCGTGGCCCGTTGGAACGGCCAGACGATCGGCGAGCACGGATTCTCGGTGGCCCAGCACAGTCTGGTCGTCGAGGAAATCGCCCACTACATCGACCCGAGCCTGGAACCGAAATGGCGGCTGGCCGCCCTGCTCCATGACGCGTCCGAGTATGTGATCGGTGACATGATCAGCCCGTTCAAGGCGGCGCTGGGCGTGTCCTACAAGGACTTCGAGGAGCGGCTGGAGCACGCCATCCACGCTCGCTTCGGCCTGCCTGCGAAGACGCCGCTGGCCATCAAGAAGCTGTTGAAACAGGCCGACCGCGCCTGCGCCTATTTCGAAGCCACCCAGCTGGCCGGCTTCACGGTCGAGGAGAGCCTGGGCTTCTTTGGCGCGCCGCCGAACGGCTACCAGCTGACGATCCGGCCCGAGCCGCCCAGCGTCGCCCAGGCCCACTACGTCGCTCGGTTCCACGCCCTGTCGGAGGCCGCCGGCTTCGAGCGCAAGGCATGACCCTGATCGTCAGCCCGCTGCGCGACGCGCCGACGGTGATCAAGTGGAAGAAGCCTTCCCATGTGATCACCCTCCTCGAGGAAGGGCTGATGAGCCAGGCGCCGCGAGCGCTCTATCCCGACCACCACCTGAAGCTCAGCGTGCATGACATCTGGGAGGCCGCCGATGGCGAGACCCTGCCCGATGAGGGCCTGGTGCGGAAGATCCTCGACTTCGCCGAGGGCTGGGTGACCCTCGATCCAATGCTGGTGCATTGCTGGGCGGGGGTCAGCCGCTCGACAGCCGCCGCCTATCTGATCGCCTGCGCCCGCAACCCCGATGCGTCGGAGGCGGCGATCGCGCAGGCTCTGCGTAAGGCATCCCCGGGCGCGACCCCGAACCCGCTGATCGTGGCGCTGGCCGACGATGTCTTGGGGCGTGGCGGACGGATGGTGGACGCGGTGCGGGCGATCGGGCGCGGAACCTATGTCTATCCGGGCGCCCCGTTCGAGATGCCGTCGCGGTTCTAGGGTTCGCCTTCATACCCGTCCAAAAATCCTTTATCCCCTGGCCATGATCCTTTCCGTTGTCATTGGCCTGTCCGCTGTGATCGTCGCCATCCGCGACGGCGAGGCCGTTGTGCTGACGGTGCGGCCGGACCAGGCGGCGGGCCTGCCGTTCGGGCCTTTTGCGCCGGAGAAGGATCGGACATTCGAGCTGGCGTTGCGGGACTTCGTCTCCAGCCAGACCGGGTTCGAACTTGGCTACGTGGAACAGCTCTACACCTTCGGCGACCTGGGGCGGGACGCGCCGCGGGCCGAGGTCGGGGCCGGGCGGGCTCGGGTGGTCTCGGTGGGCTATCTGGCCCTAACCCCCTCGGCCAGCGGCAGCCTGGCGGCGGATACCGTCTGGGCCAGCTGGTCACGGTATTTTCCGTGGGAGGACTGGCGCAAGGGCCGCCCCGAACTGATCGACGAAGGGATCGCACCCGCCCTGATGGCCTGGGCCGGCAAGGATGCGGGCCGCGTTGCCCGCGCGCGCCTGGCGTTCGCGCTGGACGGTGCGCCTTGGAACGAGGAGCGGGTGCTGGAGCGCTATGAGCTGCTCTACGAGGCCGGCCTGGCGCCGGAAGCGGCCCGCGACGCCGCGCGCGCCGACGGCCGCGATCCGCCGGAGCCGGCGGCCATCTCGGCCGCCTTGGGCGAGCCGATGATCAGCGACCACCGGCGGATCCTGGCGACCGGCCTTGGCCGGCTGCGCGGCAAGCTGAAGTATCGGCCGGTGGTGTTCGAACTGATGCCGGCGGAGTTCACCCTGTCGGCGCTACAGCGGACGGTGGAGGCCATCGCCGGCATCCCCCTGCACAAGCAAAACTTCCGCCGGGTGGTCGAGCGCACCGAACTGGTCGAGGGCCTGGGCCGGATGGACGCCGACACCGGCGGGCGGCCGGCCGAGCTCTTCCGCTATCGCCGGGAGGCGCTGCAGGCGCGACCGGCGCCGGGCTTGAGTTTGCCGGGGCGGGGTTAGCGCTCTATTCCGCCGCCAGCGGGGGCGCCGGTTCCTTCGCCGCCTCTTGCCGCGCCAACCACTTCGCCTTCAGTGTCTTGGATGTCTCCCGCGAGCCGTCCGGGCTCCAGCCAGGCGGGCCGAACAGGTAGCCGAGCACTTCGCGTGGCGAGCGGGCCGTCATCAGGTCCTTGCCGATGCCGATCCACTCGTGGAAGGCCACCCGCAGGATGTTGAAATCGCCCAGATTCTTCACCAGGCCGTAGCGCGGCGGCTCCTCGTCGGTCTCGGGGATGAAGGTGCCGAACAGCTTGTCCCAGATGATCAGGATGCCGGCGTAGTTGGCGTCGAGGTAGCGTGGGTTGCGGGCGTGGTGCACGCGGTGGTGGCTGGGGGTGTTGAACACCGCCTCGAACCAGCGCGGCATCTTCCCGATCGCCTCGGTATGGATCCAGTACTGGTAGACGAGGCTGATCCCCTTCTGGATGGCGATCATCGCGGGGGGAAAGCCGATCAGCGCCAGCGGAAGCCACAGCAGCCAGGTGCCGGCGATCCCGCCGGTCCAGGTCTGACGCAGGGCGGTGGCCAGGTTGTAGTGCTGGCTGGAGTGGTGGTTGACGTGGCTGGCCCACCAGAACCGTCGCTCATGGCTGAGGCGGTGGAACCAGTAGTAGGTCAGATCCTCGAGGAAGAAAATCGCCACCCAGGCCCACCAGGCGGTCATCGGAATGTCGAAGATGCGGAACTGCCACACCCCCACGACCGCCGCGATGACTACGGCGCCGGTCAGCAGGCCAGCGATGTTGCTGCCCAGACCCATCATCAGGGAGGTGGCGGTATCGCGCGGCTCATAGGCGGCCTTGGCCTTGCGCAGCCGGCCCAGAATGATCTCGCCGACAATGGTGATCACAAACAGGGGGATGGCCAGGGTGACCGGGTCAAAGGCCGGCTTGATGGGGTCGAGAGTCATGCGGCGAGGTCCCGCTCGTGTTCAGGCGGCCAGGGGTTCACCCCGCTGACGGCAAGGTCGAGGCGCGGGGCGCCGCTGTCGGCAGTACGGATGCGCACCCGACCGCCACGGATCTCGCTCGCAAGGGCACGGTCCCACGGCAGGTCGCGCGAGACCCAGGAATCGCCCAGCCGGCCGATCACGAGCGCCAAGTCGCCGGACCGGGCGATGGCCCCTGCCCCATCAGCGGCCAACCAGACGGCGCCTACCGGATGGTCGGGGTATTCGACGGCGAGGATTTCCCGGGCGGCGGCTTCGTCGAGAGCCGGACAGGGCCTGGGGATTCGCGCCCAGGCGGCGATGCCGACCATCGCCGCGACGGCCACGGCCGACCCCAGCAACTGAATGACGATGGCGTTCAACCTGACGCTCCATTCCCCAAGGAATGGGAATTTCACCCTGCAGGCCCCGCCGTCAACGAAAAAGGCCCCCGCCAGGCGGGGGCCTCTCGTCGCATCGGATGCGATCTTGGAAGCTTAGAACTTCCGGACGTAGCCGATACCCACCACGTCGGCATCCCCATCATCGCTGTCATGGCGGGTCACATCGACGCGGATGCCGTCCTTCTCGGTGAAGAAGTACTGACCGCCGATGCCGTAGGCGACGCCGTCCACATCACCCGAGCCCGAAAGGCCAGGGATCGAGACGTCGAATTCCGACTTCGAGTAGCCGACGCGGGCGAAGATGTCCGCCTTCGGGGTCACCGGCAGGTAGCCGACCGCATAGACACCAGCCTGGTAGTTCAGGTCGACATTGGCGCGGGTCCCGGCAAAGCTGGTGGAGTCGTCGGACACGCCGGCCGACAGTTCGCCTTCGACACCGAGATACTGGCCGAAGCGGGCCCCGACGCGGCCCTGCACAGCGCCTAGATCAGCGCCTTCGGCGTTGATGAAGGCGCCACCGATCGTGCCGTAGCCGCTGGGGGTCATGTCCTGCGCCATGGCGGGCGCGGCAAAGCCGATAGCGGCGACGGAAGCGGCGGCAATCATGAGAGATTTCATTGTTTTATGTTCCTTAGTTCGTACCGTAGTTCAGAACCCCTCCTGCCCATGGTTAGGTATGAACCAAACGCGGCCACGCAACGGCAGTTCAGGGTTTTGAATGCGGCAGGTGCGTGTCGTTGCGACCAAAGCACACACGCTGTTCTGCGAGCACGAAACGTCATCGGGGGTGACGGCGGCGGGTTAAGTGCTATCTAGCAACCCAGCAAAAATAGACGGTCCGGGATCGGATCGCGTCGGGGTTCGAAAGATCGTGCATCAGGCTGTAATCGCCGC
This sequence comes from Caulobacter sp. SLTY, assembly GCF_009905535.1. GTDB lineage: Bacteria > Pseudomonadota > Alphaproteobacteria > Caulobacterales > Caulobacteraceae > Caulobacter. The sequence goes on from NZ_JAAALA010000016.1 coordinate 61,829, forward strand.
CACCGGGCTGTTCACCCCCGAACAGTCCATCTCCAACACCGAACTGGTCGAGGCCTTCAACGCCTACGTCGAGCGGTTCAACACCACCAACGCAGACGCCATCGCGGCGGGCGAGGTGGAGGCCCTGGCCCCGTCCAGCCCGGAGTTCATCGAGAAGGCCTCGGGCATCAAGGCCCGGTTCGTGATGGACAAGGCCGGCATCCTCGATCCGGAGGTGATGACCCCCCGCATTCCCGAGCGCCCCAACGAGGAGCTGTCGGTGCTGGCCGAGATGGCGGTCAAGGCGGCCAAGGAAGCCATCGCCGCTTGGGGCAAGGACGCCAGCCAGATTGACGCCGTGCTGTGCGCCGCGTCGAACATGCAGCGGGCCTATCCGGCCATGGCCATCGAGGTGCAGCAGGCGCTGGCAATCGAGGGCTTCGCCTTCGACATGAACGTGGCCTGCTCCAGCGCCACCTTCGGCATCAAGACGGCGGCCGACTTCATCGCCTCGGGCTCGGCGCGGGCGGTGCTGATGGTCAACCCGGAGATCTGTTCGGGCCACCTGAACTTCCGCGACCGAGACAGCCACTTCATCTTCGGCGACGTGGCCACCGCGGTGATCGTCGAGCGGGCCGAGGACGTCCCGGCCGGCCAGGGCTGGGAGATCCTCGGGACCCGGCTGAAGACGGTGTTCTCCAACAACATCCGCAACAACTTCGGCTTCCTGAACCGGGCCGCGCCGGAGGGTATCGGCGCCAAGGACAAGCTGTTCGTCCAGGAGGGCCGCAAGGTGTTCCGCGAGGTGGTGCCGATGGTCAGCGAGATGATCGTCGAACACGCGGGCGATATCGGCGTCGATCCCCACGGCCTCAAGCGGATGTGGCTGCACCAGGCCAACATCAACATGAACGACATGATCGGCAAACGCGTCCTAGGTCGCGACCCGACGCCGGAAGAGAACGTGATCATCCTGGATGACTACGCCAACACCAGCTCGGCCGGCTCGATCATCGCTTTCCACCTGCACAATGATGGGTTCGGCCCGGGCGACACCGGGCTGATCTGCAGCTTCGGGGCGGGCTATTCCGCCGGCACGGTGTTCGTCAGGAAGCGCTAGACTTCCAACTGTCACGCGGAGGCGGTATCGCGGAATCCTGACCGGGGATCCCGCCATGACCGACCTCTTGCGCCACCGCTTTTCCCTGTCGCGCCGGCGGCTGTTCCAGTTCGCTGGGGCGGCCGGGGCGGCGGGCTTCGCCCTGACCCTGGACGAGCGGCCGGCCCTGGCCCAGCCGATCTTCGCCGACTATCCCTTCCAGTTGGGCGTGGCGGCGGGCGATCCGGCCGCCGACGGCTTTGTCATCTGGACCCGACTGGCGCCCCGCCCCCTGGAGCCTGGCCAGGGCATGCCCTCCCAGGCGGTCGAGGTGGAATGGGAGGTCGGCACGGACGCCGGCTTCAAGGACGCGATCAAGGGCAAGGCCCTTGCCCGGCCGGAACTGGGCCACTCAGTCCACGTCGAGGTCGCCGGCCTGCTGCCCGGCCGGCCCTACTTCTACCGCTTCAAATGTGGCCGCGAGACCAGCACCATAGGCCGGGCCAAGACTCTTCCCGCGGCCGGCGCCCCGGTGGCCAAGGCGCGGTTCGGCGTGGCCGGCTGCCAGCACTATGAACAGGGCACCTACATCGCCCACCGCAAGCTGGCCGGCGAGGACCTCGACTTCGTCTTCTTCTATGGCGACTACATCTATGAGTACCGCGAGCAGCGGCTGCGCAACGCCGCCGGCGGCCCCTTCGAGAACCCGCGCCGGCATATCGGCGGCGAGATCTACGGCCTCGACGACTACCGCCGCCGCTACGCCCAGTACCGGATGGACGCGGATCTGCAGGCCAGCCACGCCGCCGCCGCCTGGTTCGTTGTCTGGGACGACCACGAGGTCGACAACAACTGGACGGGCGATCTGGACGCCGACGGCACGCCGCCGGCCATTTTCAACCTGCGCCGCCAGGCGGCGGCCCAAGCCTTCTACGAGTTCATGCCGCTGCGGCTGGCTTCGCTGCCGGTCGGGCCCTCGATCCAGCTCTACCGCCGCGCCGCCTTCGGCGACCTGATGGGCCTGCAGTTCCTCGACACCCGCCAGTACCGCAGCGACCAGCCCTGCGGCGACAAATGGGGCGTCTGCAACGAACTGGACCGCGACAACGCCGAGGTGCTGGGCCTGCGTCAGGAGAAGTGGTTGTATGAGGGCCTGTCAGCCTCCAAGGCCAAGTGGAACGTCCTGGCCCAGCAGGTGATGGTCATGGACCTGGACCGCGACGCCGGACCCGACTACTCGGCCAATCCCGACACCTGGGGCGGCTATCGCACCCCCCGCGCCCGCCTGCTGAAGGCGATCCGTGACCGGCGGGTGGCAAACCCCATCATCCTGACCGGCGACGAACATCAGAACTACGCCGGCGAGGTGTTCTTCGACAGCCGCAACCCGGAGGGCGCCCCGGTGGCCGCTGAGTTTGTCACCACCTCGATCAGCTCCAGCGGCGACGGGATCGATCAGCGGCCGGACATGGTCAAGGTGCAGGCGGCCAACCCGGCCCTGAAGTTCAACAACAGCCAACGCGGCTATGCCATCTGCGAGGTGACGCCGGAGCGGTGGACGACCGAGTTCAAGGTCATGGACCGGGTCAGCGATCGAGCCGGAACGCTCAGCACACGGGCGAAGGTGAGCGTCGAAGCAGGCTCTTCGAAGGTGGAGGTGGGCTGAGGCCCCCTCCCCCCCTTGCCAACCCCGGCGACGCGGCGCCTCATGCGCGCCCACAACCGTCAGGGGACTAAAGCGGCATGGACATCGGCGTCTTCATCCCGATCGCCAACAATGGCTGGATCATGTCGGCGACCTCGCCGCAGTACATGCCGACCTTCGAGCTGAACAAGCAGATCACCCTGAAGGCCGAGGCATACGGGCTCGATTTCGCCCTCTCGATGATCAAGCTGCACGGCTTCGGCGGCCAGACGGAATTCTGGGACTACGCCCTGGAAAGCTTCACCCTGATGGCGGGTCTGGCGGCGGTGACCAGCAAGATCCGCCTTTATGCCTCGGTGCCGGTGCTGGCGATTCCGGCCCCGATCGCCGCGCGGATGGCGGTGACCATCGACAGCATCTCGAACGGCCGGTTCGGGATCAACATCGTCTCCGGCTGGCAGAAGGCGGAGTACGACCAGATGGATATCTGGCCGGGCGAGCGCCACTTCCTCAATCGCTACGACTTCTGCGCCGAGTACGTGACGGTGATGAAGGAGCTCTGGCGCGACGGGGAGTCGAACTTCAAGGGTGAGTTCCTCACCATGAACGACTGCAAGCTGCTGCCCAAACCCCAGGCCGACATCAAGATCGTCTGCGCCGGCCAGAGCCAGACCGGCGTCGATTTCGCGGCCAAGCATGCGGACTACAATTTCTGCTTCGGCATGGGGCTGAACGAGCCGAAGAAGTGCGCCGAGGCTGTGGCCCGCAACGTAGCGGCGGCCAAGAAGGCCGGGTCCAACACCGGCGCCCTGCTGCTGTTCATGATCATCGCCGACGAGACCGACGAGGCGGCGATGGCCAAGTGGGAGCACTACAAGGAGGGCGCCGACCTCGACGCCATCGCCTGGATGAACCACCAGGGCGAGGCCGATCCGCGCGCGTCACTGGACGTCAGCGCCATCTACATGAGCCGCCCGCCCTCGGCGATGAACCTGAACATCGGCACGCTGGTGGGGTCGTACGAAACCGTGGCGAAGCTGATGGACGAGATCGCCGAGGTCGAGGGCGCGGCGGGCGTGCTGCTGACCTTCGACGACTTCCTGGTCGGGCTGGACCAATTCGGCCAGCGCATCCAGCCGCTGATGAAGACCAGAGCGAATGTCCAGACTGCGTGATCGACCGCAGTCGATGGCGGAGGCGCGGCCGGGCAAGCTGATGCTGCCGGCCCGGCCCGAGGCGGTGCCGATGAGCCCCGAGGATACGGCGCTGATCGTCGTGGATATGCAGAACGCCTATGCCTCGCCCGGCGGCTATCTCGATAAGGCCGGTTTCGACATCGGCGGGGCGGCGGCGGTGATCGAGCAGATCGCCCTGGCGACGCAGGCGGCCCGGGCCGCTGGGGTGCAAGTGGTCTATTTCCAGAACGGCTGGGACGCCTCCTACGTGGAGGCCGGCGGCGAAGGATCGCCCAACTGGTGGAAGTCCAACGCCCTCAAGACCATGCGCGAGCAACCGGAGCTGGAGGGCCAGCTGCTGGCCAAGGGCGGCTGGGACTACGCCCTGGTCGAAGCCTTGACGCCCCAGCACGGCGACATCGTCATCCAGAAGCCGCGCTACAGCGCCTTCTTCAACACCGGCCTGGACTCGGCGCTGCGGGCGCGGGGCATCCGCAACCTGGTGTTCGTCGGGATCGCCACCAACGTCTGTGTCGAATCGACCCTGCGCGACGCCTTCCACCTGGAATACTTCAGCGTGATGCTGGAGGACGCGGTGCACCAGGCCGGCCCGGCCTTTCTGCAGGAGGCCACCGTCTACAACGTCGAAAAGTTCTTCGGCTGGGTGAGCAACACAGCCGACTTCTGCGGGGCTATTTCGCAGGCACCGCCAAGCTGAGCTCCAGGGCATCATATGACCCTGCCCTCTTCCTCCGTCATCCCGGCCGCAGGGCGAAGCCCGGAGAGCCGGGACCCAGGTGTGCGTGATCGCGCTATCCAAGGCGGCTTGCCGGCCAGTGGGCTGCAACCCCTGGGTCCCGGATAAGCGCTGCGCGCTTTCCGGGATGACGGACTATTTTTGCAATACAAAGCTGCCCAGATCGAAAGGAAACCCATGCCCAAGACCGTCATAACCCCGCCCGGGACTGTCACCCCCATCGCCCCCTTCTCGCCAGGAACCCTGGCGGATGGCGTGGTCTATGTCTCCGGCACCCTGGCCTTCGACAAGGACAACAATGTCGCCCACGTCGGCGACGCCGAGGGCCAGACGCGGCAGGTTCTCGAAACCATCAAGTCGGTGATCGAGACCGCCGGCGGGACCATGGACGACGTGACCATGAACCACATCTTCCTGAAGGACTGGGCCGACTACGCGGCGATGAACAAGGTCTATGCGGAGTATTTCCCAGGCGACAAGCCGGCCCGGTTCTGCATCGTCTGTGGCTTGGTGCGGCCCGACTTCCTGGTCGAGATCGCCAGCATCGCCCACATCGGCGAACGCTGATTTCTAGGTGAAGTTGTCGTAAACCATACCCCAGACAAGGCGAAGGGGCGCACCGGGGGGGTGGTGCGCCCCTTCTTTTTGTCAGGGCGCGGGGGGATGCGCCGAGACGCCTGCCAGATCGGATTGGGGGGGATCCGGCAGGATTCTGTGGTTGACCATCAGCCGGGCGATCCGCCGCCCAACGCCTTGTAGAGAGTGGCCAGGTTCCCCGCCTGAGTCAGCTTGATGGAAATCAACGCTTGTTCAGCGCTGTATCTTGTTCTCTGGGCATCCAGCAAGACTAAATAGGAGTCTACCCCCTGATCATATCGTGATCTGGACAAAAGTTCCCCGTCGGTAGCGGCGACCAGCAGGCGAGTAAGGGCCCCCAATCGCCCATCAATCGAGGACTTTACCGCCAGGGCGTCGGAGACCTCACGGAAGGCGACCTGGACTGTTCTGTCATACTCGGCCACAGCGATCTGTCGATCAGTCTTGGCGCCCTTCAGGTTCGCATCGCGAGCTCCGCCGTCGAAGATCGGCAGAGAAATGCTGGGCGCGAAACTCCACGTCCCTGAGTTGCCGCCGAACAGCCCGGAGAGATCCGCGCTGGCGCTGCCCAAATTCCCGGTCAGGTTGATTCTGGGAAAGTAAGCCGCCCTCGCCGCCCCGATGTTGGCGTTCATGCCGATCAGCCGATGCTCGGCGGCCAGAACGTCGGGCCGCGCGCGCAGCACCTCCGAGGGCAGCCCCGCCGGAAGGTCGGATCGGATGGCGATGGAGTCGAGACTGGCCGGCATCAGGTCGGTCGAGACCTCCGCCCCCACCAGCAGCCGCAGGGCGTTGCGGTCCTGGGCCACCTGGGCGCCGAAAGCCCCGACGTCGGCCCGCGCCTGTTCGGTCAGGGTCTCGGCCTGGCGAACCTCCAGCAACGAGGCGGCGCCGGCCTCGTTGCGGCTGCGGGTCAGACGCAGGGCGTCCTCGCGGGACTTGAGCGTGTCCCGGGCCAGGCTCAGCAGGTCCTGGTCGGCGGCCAGGGTCAGGTAGGCGGTGGCCGTCTCGGCGATCAGGCTGACCTGCACCGCCCGCCGGGTCTCGGCGGTGGCCAGGTAGGACTGGAGGGCCGCCTCGTTGAGGCTGCGAACCCGGCCGAACAGGTCGAGCTCGTAGGCGGTGACGCCCAGCGACGCGCTATAGCTCTCCGTTTCGATGGCCGAGCCCGTGCCGGACAGATCGCCCGGGGTGCGACCGCGCGATCCGGACACGCCGGCGTCGACGGCCGGGACCAGCGCCGAACGCTGGACCCGGTACTGCGACCGGGCCTTCTCGATGTTCAGCACGGCGACCCGCAGGTCCCGGTTCTCTTCCAGGGCCAGGGCGATGACCGCCTGGAGCTTGGGATCGAGATAGACCTCGCGCCAGTCCAGGGCGGCCGCGCTCTGCCCCGCCTCCGCCGCCGCCAGGCCGTCCGGCCAGGCGCTGGATACGGCCAGCTGGGGCTGCTCGTAGGGCGGCGCCAGCGTGCAGGCCGACAGGGCGGTGGAGGCCGCCAACACGGCGGCGATCAGCGAACGGCTCATGCCGAGGCTCCTTCTTCGCCGGCGACCACCGGGGCCGCCTTGGGTTTGCGGGTGAAGGTCTTCTGCACCGTCACGTAGAACAGCGGCACAAAGATCAGGCCCAGCACCACGGCCGCCAGCAGGCCGCCGATGACGCCGGTGCCCACCGCGTTCTGGGCGCCGGAACCAGCCCCGCTGGAGATGGCCAGCGGCAGCACGCCGAACATGAAGGCGAAGCTGGTCATCAGGATCGGGCGCAGACGGAGACGGGCGGCCTCCAGGGTGGCGTCGATCAGGGATGCGCCCCTGGCCTGGGCCTCCTTGGCGAACTCGACGATCAGGATGGCGTTCTTTGCCGCCAGCCCCATGGTCGTCAGCAGGCCGACCTGGAAGTAGATGTCGTTCTCCAGCCCGCGCAAGGTGGTGGCCAGCACCGCCCCCAGCACGCCCAGCGGGATGGCCAGCACGACCGAGACCGGGATGGTCCAGCTTTCGTACAGGGCCGCCAACAGCAGGAAGACCACCAGGATCGAGAGACCGTAGAGGATCGGCGCCTGCCCGCCCGACTCCCGCTCCTGAAGGGAGAGGCCGGACCATTCGTAACCGATCCCCGGCGGCAGCTTGGCGATGATCGCCTCCATGGCCGCCATGGCCTCGCCGGAGCTTTTGCCGGCTGCCGCCGCGCCCTGGATGTTCATCGCGGGCACGCCATTGTAGCGCTCCAGTCGCGAGGGGCCGTAGGTCCAGCTGGTCTGGGCCACCGCCGTCAGAGGCACCATCTGACCGGCGCTGTTGCGCAGCTGGATCTGGGCCAGGTCTTCCGGCCGGCTGCGGTAGGCCGCTTCCGACTGCATGTAGACCCGCTTGACCCGGCCGCGATCGACGAAGTCGTTGATGTAGGAACCGCCCAGCACGCTGGCGATGCTGGTGTTGATGTCGCTGATCGACAGGCCGAGCGCCTGGGCCTTGGCCTGATCGACCGTCAGCTTCAGTTGCGGGGTGTCATCCTGGCCATTGGGGCGCACACCCTGCAGGTTGGGATCGCTGCCCGCCATGCCGAGTAGCTGGCCGCGCGCGGCCATCAGCGCCTCGTGGCCGACGCCGCCGACGTCCTTGAGCTGCAGGTCGAAGCCGGACGAGGTGCCCAGTTCCGGAACCGCCGGGGGAACGATGGCGAAGATCATCGCCTCGCGGATCTGGCCGAAGGCGGCCATGGCGCGGTCGGAGATGGCCGGCGCCTTCAGGTCCTTGCCGCCACGATCCTCGAAAGGCTTGAGGCGGATGAAGCCGATGCCGGCGTTCTGACCCGCGCCCGAGAAGCTGAAGCCGGCGACGGTGAAGATCGACTGCACCGCATCCTTCTCATCGACCAGGAAGTGGTTCTCGACCTTGCGCAGGGTGGCCAGGGTCTGGTCCTGGGTCGAGCCGGCGGGCAGCTGGACCTGGACCATCATGATCCCCTGGTCTTCGGGCGGCAGGAAGCTGCTGGGCAGGCGCACGAACAGCACGCCCATCACCACCAGGATGCCGAGGAAGATCAGGCCGTAGCGGGCCGTGCGGCCGAACATCGAGCCGACGAAGCTCTCATACTTGTCACGGCCGCGATTGAAGTTGCGGTTGAACCAGCCGAAGAAGCCCTTTTCCGTATAGCCGTGGCCCTTTTGGACCGGCTTCAGCAGGGTGGCGCACAGCGCCGGCGTCAGGATCAGGGCGACCAGCACCGACAGGCCCATGGCGGTGACCAGCGTCACCGAGAACTGCCGGTAGATCACCCCTTGCGAGCCGCCGAAGAAGGCCATCGGCACGAAGACGGCGGAGAGCACCGCGGCGATGCCGATCAGGGCGCCGGTGATCTCGCCCATCGATTTCTTGGTGGCCTCCTTTGGACTGAGGCCCTCCTCGCTCATCAATCGCTCGACGTTCTCGACCACGACGATCGCGTCATCGACCAAGAGGCCGATGGCCAGCACCAGTGCGAACATCGTCAGGGTGTTGATCGAGTATCCGAAGGTGAACAGCACAGCCATGGTGCCCAGCAGCACGATCGGCACGGCGATGGCCGGGATCAGGGTCGCCCGCCAGTTCTGCAGGAAGACGAACATGACGATGAAGACCAAGACCATGGCCTCGGCCAGGGTCTTGAGCACTTCCTCGATCGACTTCTTCACGAAGGGCGAGGTGTCGTAGCCGATGGCGTAGTCGATACCGGCCGGGAAGGTCTTGGCCTGGACGGCCAGTTCCGCTTCGACCCGCTCGGCGGTCTGCAGCGCGTTGGCGCCGGTGGCCAGGCGGATGGCGAAGCCGGCGGCCGGCTTGCCGTTGAACCGCGAAGAGGAAAGGTAGCTGTCTGCGCCCAGCTCGACGCGGGCGACGTCCGACAGCCGGACAGCCGAGCCGTCGGGGGCCGACTTGACGACGATCTCGCGGAACTGCTCGGGCGTGTTGAGGCGCGACTGGGCGGTAATGGTGGCGTTCAGCGCCGCGCCCTGGGCGGTCGGCGGACCCCCGATCTGACCGGCGGAGACCTGGGCGTTCTGGGCGCGGACGGCGGCGGACACATCGGCCGGGGTGACCCCGACGGCAGCCATCTTCACCGGTTCCAGCCAGATGCGCATGGCGTATTGAGACCCGAACAGCTGCACCTCGCCCACCCCGTCGACGCGGCTGATGGCGTCAACCAGGCTGGCGGCGGCGTAGTCGCCAAGGTCGGTGCTGTTCTTGGATCCGTCCGGCGAGAACAGGCCGACGACCATCATGAAGTTACGGGCCGATTTGGAGACCGTCAGGCCCTGCTGCTGCACCTCGGTGGGGAGCAGGGCGGTGGCGGCGGACAGTTTGTTCTGAACCTGGACCTGGGCGATGTCCGGATCGGTGCCGGCCTTGAAGGTCAGGGTGGTATTCGCGGCGCCGGACCCGTCGCTGGTCGAACTCATGTAGAGCAGGCCGTCCAGGCCCTTCATCCGCTGTTCGACGATCTGGGTGACGCTGTCCTCCACCGTCTTGGCCGAGGCGCCGGGATAGACGGCGCTGATCGACACCTGCGGCAGGGCGATGTTGGGGTACTGCGCGATCGGCAGGTTGAGGATCGAAAGGGCGCCGGCCAGCATCACGATGATGGCCAGAACCCAGGCAAAGATCGGGCGTTCGATGAAAAAGCGCGACAGCATTGTGGGGTGCTCCTAGCGCTTGCCGGCGGCCGGCGCGGCCGGGGCCTTACCCGCCGGCTGAGCGTTCACCTGGGCGCCGGGACGCACCGACTGCAGCCCCTCGACGATCACCTTGTCGCCGGGTTTCAGGCCGGCGGTGACGACCCAGCGGTCGCCCTTGGTCTGGTCGGCGGTGACGGGCCGGGGCTGGGCCTTGCCGTCGGGACCGACCACCAGGACGCTGGCGGCGCCCTTGGCGTCGCGCGTCACCGCGGTCTGGGGCACCAGGATGGCGTCGCCGGCGACACCCTGGGCCAGGCGTGCGCGGACGTACATCCCGGGCAGCAGCTGGCCGCCAGGGTTCGGGAATACGGCTCGCAGGGTGACCGACCCGGTGCCCGGATCGACCGTCACATCGGAAAAGGCCAGCTTGCCCTTGATTGGATATTCCGAGCCGTCCTCGAGGATCAGGGTGACCTCGGCGGTGGCCGCCTCGTCCAGCTGGCCGTTGGCGAACTGGCGACGCAGCTTCATCAGGTCGTTGGTGGACTGGTTGAGGTCGACATAGACCATGTCCAGCTTCTGGACCGTGGCCAGCGGCTCGGCCTGGGCGTTGGTGACCAGCGCGCCCGGGGTGACCGTCGACTTGCCGATGCGGCCACTGATCGGGGCCGGCACGCGGGTGAAGTTCAGGTTGATACGGGCGGCGTCGACCTGGGCCTTCTGGACCGCGACGGTGGCGACTGCCTGCCGGTAGACGGACTGGGCGTCGTCATTGTCCTGTTTGGAGACCGCGCCGGTCTCCGCCAGCTTGGCGTAGCGGTCGGCCTTCAGCTTCGCCGAATCCCGCGCCGCCTCGGCCTGGGCCATGCCGGCGCGGGCGCTGTCATAGGCGGCCTGATAGGTGGAAGGGTCGATCTGGTAGAGGGTCTGGCCGGCGCGGACGAGGCCGCCCTCGGTGAAGTAGCGGGCCTTGATCACTCCGCTGACCTGCGGCCGGACCTCGGCGACCAGGATGGCGCTGGTGCGGCCCGACAGCTCCTGGGTCAGCACCACCGGCTCGGCGGCGGCGACCATGAAGCCGACATTGGCGGGCGGCATGCCCTGCTGAGCGGCGGCGTTGCCGTCGCCGCAGCCGCTCAAGCCGATGGCGGCCAGCGCCAGGGCGATCGCCCCGGCCTGGAGGGTCCGGGGACGAATCGGGCCGACGGCCCGCTGGGAGGTCTGACGCATGGGGAGGAGGCCTTGCACTGAACACACAAAATGTGAGAATGAACGTTCATTCTCAGTTCAGGCACACCTAGATATGGACTGACCCGAAGTCAACCGGCCGATTGCGATAATGTCGCAGGAGCGGCCCGGAAAGTTTGGAGCTACATAGGCGAACGATGATCGACGCCCCGACCCAACGCCCGACCGTGGAGGACCGCCGCCAGCAGATCCGCGACGCCGCGGCCGTCTGCTTCCGCCGCTCGGGCTTTCACGGCGCCAGCATGGCTGAGATCGCCAAGGAGGCGAACCTCAGCGTCGGCCAGATCTATCGCTACTTCGAGAACAAGGAAGCCATCATCGAGGCGATCGTCGAGCACGACATCGCCGAGAAGCGGGCCAAGTTCGACGAGTTCTACGCCACCGAGGGCGACTTCTCCCGCTACATGGTCGAGACCTGCAGCCAGGCGGTCGAACGCTTCTGGGACCCGGCGCGCGCCGCTCTGGAGCTGGAGGTGATGGCCGAGGCGGCCCGCAATCCTAAGGTGGCTGAAATCCTCCGCCGCAAGGACGAGGCTGAGAAGCAGTTCAAGGGTCCGTTCAGTGAGCGGATCCGGCGCCCCGGCTGGACGCCGGAGGAGGCCGAGCAGCGCGGCGAGCTGATCGGCATGATGTTCGACGGTATGGCCATGCACTCGATCCGCTATCCGGATCGGTGCCCGAACGAACTGGCCCAGGCGCTGCGGAAGGTGCTGGCGGCGATCCTGGAAGTGCCGGACATCGACGGCCCGACAACAAAAACCCCCGACGCCTGAGGCGCCGGGGGCCAAGTTCACTCAAGGATGGTCGGCGCTACCAGCGCGGCCGGTAGTCGGCGTCGTGGCGCTCGTAGCGGATCTGGCTGGCCAGCCGATCGAGGCGACGGTCGAGATCGGCCCGCTCGAAGCGGCTCAGACGGCCGTCGTAGCGATAGCGGGCCTCGATGCGCTCGATCTCCCACAGCTGGCTATAGAGGTAGCGGGCTTCACGGCGATTGATCGTGCCGCGACGCTCGCCCTGGCTGATCCGCCAATGCAGCCGTTGCTGCCGCTCATTGACCGAACCGCCGTCATGGTAGCCGCCGCCGTAGGGCTGGGCCGCAGCGGGGGCCACGGTCAGGGCGGAGGCGCCGAGGGTCGCAGCAGCGGCGACCGCAATCATCAGGGTCTTCATCAGGATCACTCCTTGTCAGCCGCGCTGTCACCGCGACAACGCTGAGGGCAAGGAAACATTTCGTCCCTGAAACGAACCTGAGACGTTTGTTGTCGGCCGTTCATCCAGATGAACCGCCCAGGCGGACATGTCGAACGGCGCGGTGGACCGCGCTTCGAAGCGTTTCAAACTGAAGGGGGAAGGTGTCGGCTGACCCTGCTTCCGATACGGGGGGCTGGGGGGGCTGTTCAGGATCCGGACCGGTGCCGATCAGCCGACACTGATAGTAATGGAGGGACGGTGTGGCCGTGACTTGATCGGAATGGGGCGGTTTCAGGGCCTTTTGCCTGTCGCCCGGCGTGGTCGTCAAAGCACAGTCGCCGGGTTTCATGCGCCACAGGGTCCGGCGGCGGTTGCCCCGGGCCGCATTCCCGCCGCATAGTGTTCTCAACGGCGGTCGCCTAGCGGCCGTCGGGGCACGGGGACCTCCCTGGCGTAGGCCGGGAGGCGGTGAAGGCGGTCCTGGTGGACCGCCTTTTCTGCATCTGGGCTTCGGCTCAGCCGGTTTTCCGATTGATGTACTTCATCGCCATCGTGCCGACGAAGCCGATCAGGCAGATGAAGAAGGCGACCTTGGCCATCCAGCCGGCCACATCCACGACAAAGCCGAGGATGCCGGCGACAATCATCACGACGAGAAATAGTCCGGCGAGCTTGAGCATGTGCGCCTAACGGCGGCCGGACCCATCAGGTTCCGGCCGCCCTGGCATCAGGCCAGGAGACGAACGCCAGGCTCGCGCGCCCAGTGCCGCTTGCTGGCGGCCGGGACGAAGTCGGCGCCGAGACCGGTAACCCCCTCGTCCGGTTCGACCCCTGCCTTATCGAGCAGGGGTTTGGCCGCATCCGAGGCGCCGATCCCTTTCAGGTGGCCGAAGGCGTCCATGACGAACTGCAACGCCGCCGCCTCCTTCAGCAGCAGGGCGCAGCCGTCTTCCGACAGGACCACGGCAATGGCGTCGACCATCACAGAGGGCGTGCCGGCCAGCTGGCCGTCGGCCGGCAGGAGCGAGCCGTCGGACAGCTTGGCCCCGCCGATCTTGGGCGCGATGATCATCGGCTTCCCACCGGCCTTGGTCACCGCCTTCACCACACCGTTGACCTCGGCTGCGTCCGAGCCGTCGGCCACCAGCACCCCGACCTTTCGGCCTTCAAGGGTTTCGAACTCCAAAGCGCCACCGATGATCCGCAATGCCGGCGAGGGATCCATGTCCAGCACGGGAGCGGCGGTCGGGTTGGCCTTCGGAACAGGCATGTTAAGGCCCTCGGCGACCCGCTTAGCCAGGTCCGGATCGACGTTGACCAGGTTCCCCAGCATCCGCGTGCGGATCTCGGCGATCTCCACCTTCGACAGCTCGAAAACCAGGGCGGAGGCCAGGTGGGCCTGTTCGGCCGGATCGAGCGAGCGGAAGAACAGCCGCGCCTGGCTGTAGTGGTCGGCGAAGCTCTCGGGACGGATGCGCAGCTTCTCGCCCTGCTCGCTGGGCTCGGCCGCCCGGAAGCTGGTGAAGCCTTCGACCGGGCATTCACGCGGACCGCCGATCTCTCCGAACTGCGCCAGGCTGTTGGGCTCGTAGTTGGCGCGGCCCTTGGGCTGCAGCATCTGCATCTGGCCGTCGCGCTGGAAGTTCATCACCGGGCACTTGGGGGCGTTGACCGGGATCTGGTGGAAGTTGGCCGTGCCCAGCCGGCTCTTCTGGGTGTCGAGGTAGCTGAACAACCGACCCTGGAGCAGCGGGTCGTTTGTGAAATCGACGCCGGGGACGATGTTGCCCGGGCAATAGGCCACCTGTTCGGTCTCGGCGAAGAAGTTGTCCGGCCAGCGGTCCAGAACCATCCGGCCGATCGGACGGACGGGCAGCATCTCCTCCGGGATGATCTTGGTTGGATCGAGGACGTCGAAGGGCAGGCTGTCGGCGAACTTCTGGTCGAAGGCCTGGATGCCCAGCTCCCATTCGGGGAAGTCGCCGGCCTGGATAGCCTCGAACAGATCACGGCGTTGGAAGTCCGGGTCGGCGCCGGCGATCTTCACCGCCTCGTCCCAGAGGGTCGATTGCAGGCCCTGCTTGGGCTTCCAGTGAAATTTGACGAAGGTGGACTGGCCCTTGGCGTTGACCAGCCGGAAGGTGTGGACGCCGAACCCCTGCATGGTGCGCAGGGTGCGGGGGATGGTGCGGTCGGACATCGCCCACATGATCATGTGGGTGGATTCCGGCATCAGGCTGATGAAGTCCCAGAAGGTGTCATGGGCGCTGGCCGCCTGCGGGAAGCCGCGGTCGGCCTCCATCTTCACCGAGTGGACGAGGTCCGGGAACTTCATCGCGTCCTGGATGAAGAAGACCGGGATGTTGTTGCCGACCAGGTCCCAGTTGCCTTCCTGGGTGTAGAACTTGACCGCGAAGCCGCGCACGTCGCGCGGGGTGTCGACCGAGCCTGCGCCGCCAGCGACAGTGGAGAAGCGGGTGAAGACCGGGGTCTTTTCACCAGCCCGCTGGAACAGGTCGGCGCGGGTGATGTCGGACAGGGAATCGTAGAGTTCAAAGTAGCCGTGGGCGGCCGAGCCGCGGGCATGGACGATCCGCTCGGGGATTCGCTCGTGGTCGAAGTGGAATATCTTCTCCCGCAGGACGAAGTCTTCCAGCAACACCGGGCCGCGCTCGCCGCTCTTGAGCTGGTTCTGGTTGTCGGAGATGCGGATGCCCTGGTTCGTCGTCAGGTGCTCGGCGGTCTCGTGATCGGCGTTCTTGGCGACGTGCTGGTGGGTCTCGCCGCCGTTGCCGCGGTCAGTCTTGAAGTCGGCCTGGTCGGCCATGGGCAGCGCTTTCTCTGAGGGAGTGTGCGAACCCAACGGCGGCTGGTCGCGGTTGTTCCTCAGAGATTCGCGGTACGCAGGTGATACAGGCCTATGCCAGTGGCGGTGGCTACGTTCAGGGAGTCGAATCCGGCGGTCATTGGGATACCGACGGTGGTGCAGCGGGCCAGGATGGCGTCGGGCAAACCGGGCCCTTCGGCCCCGGCGATCAGGGCCGCGCGGGGCGGCGGCGCCAGCCGGGACAGGGGCGATCCCGCCGGGGACAGGGCGATCGGCTGAAGGCCATGGCTTCCCAGCAGGCCGATCAGATCGTCGGTTTCGCCAAGCCGGGCAAAGGGGATGTTGAGCACCCCGCCGACCGACACCCGGATGGCCTTGCGATACAGCGGATCGCAACATCCCGCGTCGAGCAGCACGCCGTCGACGCCGAAGGCGGCGGCGTTGCGGAACAGCCCGCCCATGTTGTCGTGGTTGGCGATACCGACCAGGGCGAGGACCAACGCCTTTGCCGGCAGCCGATCCAGAAGGGTGGCCGCGGTCGGCGGATCGACGCGGCGGCCGAGCGCCAGGATACCCCGGTGCAGGTGAAAGCCGGCGATGGTGTCGAGCACCGCCTGGTCGGCGAGATAGACCGGCACGGCGGCGGGCAGCTCATCGAGAATGGGCTGGAGCTTGGCCCGGCGTCGCGGATCGATCAGCACCGACACCGCCTCGAACCCGGCCTGCCGGACCAGCAGCCGCAGCACCACCTCGCCCTCGGCGACGAACAGGCCTTGGCGGCCGACGAGGTCGCGTTCGCGGATGTCGCGATAGGGTTCGACGCGTGGGTCGGCGGGATCGTGGATCGGGATCGACACGCCCCTCTATAGCCTAGGCGGCCCCGTACTTGCGTCCCAACTCTGCGGTCACCTCGGCGAACTCCCGCATGGTGTCAGCAATGATCTCCGCCACCGGCCGCACGCTATCGATCCGCCCGGCGACCTGGCCCGAGAGCGCGATCGAGGCTTCCATGTCGCCGCCGAAGTAGAGCTTCAAGGCGTTGGCGAACTCGGCCATCACGCCCCCTTCCGGCGAATCCTTCTCGTAGGCGGCGGTCTTTTCCGTTCGCAGGGCCCGCAACGCCGGCCCGGGGCCGAAGCGGTTGAGGAAGACGGTGTCGGTCTCCTTGGCCTCTACGATGGCCGTCTTCCAGTTCTCGTGCACCGGCGACTCGGCGGCCGAGACCATGCGGGTGCCCATCTGCACCCCTTCGGCCCCAAGCGCGAAGGCGGCGGCCATGGTGGCGCCATCAACGATGCCGCCCGCCCCGATGACTGGCACCCCGACTTTGGAACAGACCAGCGGCAGCAGGACCATGGTCGAGACGTCGCGCGGGTTCTTGAAGCCGCCGCCCTCCCCGCCCTCGACGATCAGGCCGTCGACCCCGGCTTCCACAGCCTTCAACGCAGCGCTGAGCGAGGGCACCACGTGGAAGACGGTCAGGCCCGCTTCCTTCAGCTGGCCGCAATAGCGGGTCGGATCGCCCGCCGAGGTGGAGACGAACTTGACCCCTTGGTCGATGACGAACTTGACGATGTCCGGGTCGCGGACGAAGGCCTGGGCGACGTTGACCCCGAACGGCTTGTCGGTGAGCCGCCGCATCTTGCCGATCTCCTCGCGAACCTCGTCGAGCTGGCCCGAGGACGTCTCGATGATCCCCATGGCGCCGGCGTTGGACACGGCCGAGGCCAGCTGGGCGCGGGCGATCCAGCCCATCGGCGCCTGGACGATGGGGTACTGGACCCCAAGCATGTCGGTGATGCGGTTCTTGATCATGGCGTTCCCTTTTCCCCCGTTGTCGCTCGTTTGACTGTGCGGAAACCAAGGTGGCTTTGTCCGGTGTCCGGCGGGCCCGGCTGTCGCGCCGCCGGCCGGTAGCGGAGGCAGAAGTTGTCGGCGCAGAGGTAGCTGCCGCCCTTGATCAGCCTCGGCGCGTCCGGCGCCGGGCCGTAGCGGCCGGAGGTCCATTCCCAGACGTTGCCCGACAGATCGAAGAGGCCGTAGGCGCTGGCCGGGAAGCAGCCGACCGGCGCGGCGCGGGCCTTGTAGCCGTCTTCGCCCGTGTCGACGGCGGGGAAGACCCCCTGCCAGTAGTTGGCTTTCGGCGTCTTCGAAGCCTCGCCCCATTCATAAGGCGCGCCGTCCAGCCCGGCGCGGGCGGCGAACTCCCACTCCTCCTCGGTCGGCAGGTCGCGCCCCTTCCAGCGGGCGTAGGCCAGGGCGTCGTCATAGGCGACGTGCACCACCGGGTGACGGCCGAGGCCTTTCAGGTCGCTGCCCGGACCGGTCGGGTGTTTCCAGCTGGCCCCGTCGACGATCCGCCACCAGTTGGCCGGATTGCCGTCGCCAAGGCCCTCGGCCCCGACGAACACCAGGGAGGACGGCTTGAGCATGCTCTTGGGCACACCCGGATAGAGGGCCGGATCCGGGTCGCGCTCGGCCAGGGTGACGTAGCCGGTGGCCTTCACGAAGGCGGCGAATTCGTCGTTGGTCACCTCGGTGCGGTCGATGGCGAAGGGGGCGACGGTAACCTTGCGCGGCGGGCCCTCGTCGCCGTGCATGCCACCGGCTCCCATCGTGAAGGTCCCGCCGGCCAAGGCGACCTCGCCGGTTGGCTGTGGCGGACAGACCGATTCGGGGACCGCGGCCTGCTTCTTGGACCCGCAGGCGGCGAGCGCCATCACCAAGGTCAGAAGGGCCAGGCGCCGGATCATTGGCCGATCGCCCTGAACACCAGTTCGGCCATGATCTCCTCGGCCTTGTCGTAGGTCTGCCCCTGGTCCAGCCGCAGCCGGCGCCAGGCGTCGAAGCTCATGGCCAGATCGACCATCTCCATCACCACCGGGTCCGCCTGGACCTCGTCGGGCAGCAAGGCGGTGGCGGAAAACCGCTGCAGCCGCACCAGATGGGCGTGCTCCTTCTGCAGGAACGAGGAGCGGGCTCGATGGGCGTCGGCGGCCACCTGGAAGGGCATCATCTCCTCGAACAAGCGCACCCGCCGGCGGATCAGGTTGCGCAGCCGTTCCCGCCAGTCCTCGCCCAGCACCGGCTCGGCGGCGATGGGGGCCATGCGGGCCAGCATCATGGCGTGCATCTCGCGGTACAGGCTGTCCATATCGTTGAACAGGCGGAAGACGGTGCGCAGGCCGACGCCGGCCCGTTCGGCCACCGCCTCAGCCGGCGGGGTCATGAACCCCTCGCTGATCAGCTCCAGCATGGCCGCGACGATGCGCGCCCGGTTGGCTTCGGCCCGCATGCGGCGGCCATCGACGGAAGGTTCGGGCGGGGTAAGCGCGGCCATCGCCTCCGCAATGGCAGCCGCCAGCGGGTTCTGTCCAGCCGCCTCAGCCATCCGTCCGCTTCCGGCGCCGCGCCAGTTCCCAGAGAAGGGCGGCGGCCAGCACGGCCATGGTGACCATCATTCCGGTCCGGCCGGGGATCTCGTGCGGGGGCGGCTTGGTCACGAAGGCGACGACCATGACCAGGGCGGCCTTGGCCGCTTCGATGGCCAGCAGCGCCACGGCGAAGGCGCGGAAACGCCAGGCGACGGCCAGGTCGATCAGTCCCGCCCCGATCTGGCCGACCCCGGTGGAGGCCAGCAGGAAGACGATGGTCTGACCGCCCTGGGCGAGGTCGAAGCCGGCGATGGAGCCGGCCCCGCTGTCGGGCAGGAAGACGTGGAGCGAGCCGCGGACCAGGTTGAACAGGCCCAAGAGGACCAGCACCCCGACCGTGATCCGCGACGGGCTCATCAGAGGCCGCCCGCCGGGCTGCACTGGATCAGCAGCTGGCCCTTGAGGCCCGCCTTGCGGTGATGGCTGATGGCGGCGACCTCCGGCGAGGTGGCGATGGCCACGAAGGCGGCGCGGCTGGGGTATTCCATGATCGCCGCGACATCCCACATCTCCCCAACCTCGCCGATCACCAGATGGTCGATGGCCGCCGAGAAGATGATCCGGCCGCCCTTGCCGGCGACGAATTCGCTCATCGGGGCGCCGTAGCGCATATAGGCCTCGCGGCCGCTGATCTTCGGCTCGTTGGGGTCGTCGTACTGCGCGACCTCGTGGAACGTCAGAAGGTTCAGCATCTGGATCGGCTGGTCGCCGCCCAGGCCCAGAAGGCCGGCCAGCTGTTCCTGGCGCGGCATGACTGCGTTTTCTACGTTCATGGTTTCCCTCCTCCGATGAACCTGTTGATGAGATCGGCGATCTCTTCCGGCTTGTCTTCCTGCAGGAAGTGGCCGCCGCCCTCGATGGTGACGTGGGGCTGGCCCTTTGCGCCGGGCACGCGCTCCTGGAACGCGCGCTCGCCGCCTCGGGTGACCGGGTCGCCGTCGCTGAAGGCGGTCAGGAAGGGCTTGTCGAAGGCCTCCAGCACCGCCCAGGCCGCCTTGTTCTCCTCCACCGACGGATGCTCCGGCGTCACCGGCACGAAGGTGGGGAAGATGCGGGCGCAGGTCTTGTAGCTCTCGTCCGGATAGGGCGCGTCATAGGCGGCGATCTCCGCCTCGCTGAGCGTGCGGCCGGAACCCATGTTGACGAAAGCGCCGGCCGGGAACACCGGCATCGCCTGGCTGACCTGCAGCCATTGCTGGAAGCCTTCGGTCATCCCCGCGCCGGTCGGCAGGCCGGTGTTAGCCACGACCACCCGCGCGAACCGCTCCGGAAACGCCGCCACCAGCCGAAGCCCGATCAGCCCGCCCCAGTCCTGGCAGAACAGGGTGATGTCCTTCAGGTCCAGCTTGACCAGCCAGTCGCTCATCCAGGCGACGTGCTTTTCGTAAGAGTAGTCTTCCTTCTCCGTCGGCTTGTCCGATCGCCCGAAGCCGATCAGGTCCGGCGCCAGCACCCGGTGCTGGCCCGACAGCCGGGGGATGATGTGGCGGTAGAGGTAGGACCAGCTGGGCTCGCCATGCATCAGCAGGACGGGCGAGGCCTCGCGCGGCCCCTCATCGACATAGGCCATCCGCAATGGCGGGCCGCCGGACGCCGTGACGTCCACATAGTGGGGCGCGAACGGGAAGTCCGGCAGGTCCTGGAAACGCTCGTCTGGGGTTCGCAACACAGCCACGTCGAAAGCCTCTCCTGAGGGCCGGCTTGACGCCGACGGATAATTTGGCATTAATAGTGCCAATAGTTTGGAGGGCGTCAAGCGCCCTCCGGGAAAATCGTGGAGGGGCGGGTGTCGGCGGGCGGAACAGTCCAGTATTTCCATCAGGCGGACGATCCCTACAGCCATCTGGCGGCCCAGCTGCTGGGGCCGTTGACGGCCGCCTACGACATCGACCTGGAAATCCATCTGGTCCCGCCGCCGGAGGAGAGCGCAGCTCCCGACCGCGAGCGGCTGGCCGACTGGAGCCTGCGAGACGCCGTGCGTCTGGCCGCCGCCCACGGCCTGCAGATGCCGGCGGCGCCCAAGCCCCCCTCCCCTGACCAGGCGGCCCTGGCTCTCGGCGCCCTGGCCGCGGCCCTGGGGTCCGACTTCGCCGAGCGCGCCGTGAAGATCGGCGCCGCCCTCTGGGCGGGTGACGACGCAGCCCTGGAACGCTTCCCCCTCGGCGCGCCCGGACCGGCCCTGGACCGGGGCAAGGCGCGGCGGCTGGAGCTGGGCCACTATCTCGGCGCCACCTTCCACTACGACGGCAATTGGTTCTGGGGCCCCGACCGCCTGCACTATCTGGAGGCCGCCCTGGCCGCCCACCGCAAACCGGGCGCCGCCCCGGTCGCGCGGCTGATGCAGGAGAATGCACAGGCGCAGGCGACCAGCCCGGTCACCCTCGACTTCTTCGCCTCGCTGCGCAGCCCCTACACCCACCTGGCCGCCAGGCGGGTTCGCGAACTGGCCGAGCGCTACGGCGCCACCTTCCGCCTGCGTCCCATCCTGCCGATGGTCATGCGCGGCCTGCCCGTGCCGCGCGAGAAGCAGGTCTACATCGTCAAGGACTGCTGGCGCGAAGCCATGCGCCAGGGGATCGCCTTCGGCCGGGTCTGCGACCCCGTCGGCCTGGGCGTCGAGCGGGGCATGGGGGTGATGCACCGGGCCATCGCGCTCGGAAAAGGCGTCGCCTTCACCGAATCCTTCCTGGCCGGCGCCTTTGCCGATGGGATCGACGCCACCACCGACGACGGCCTGTGGGCCATGGCCGAGCGGGCCGACCTGACCAAGGACGACGTCGCCGCCGGCCTGGCCGACGACAGCTGGCGCGCGGTCGCTGAAGCCAACCGCCAGGAACTGCTGTCTCTCGGCCTCTGGGGCGTGCCGTCGTTCCGCGTCGGAGACCTGCCCGGCCACTGGGGCCAGGACCGCCTGTGGGCGGTCGAGCAAGACCTCATCACCCTCGCTGGGAAGACCTGAACATGAAACGCCTGCTCGCCGGGATTATTGTCATCGGCCTTCTGCTGGGCGCCGTCTGGTACGCGCGCGGCCCCATCGCCTTGGCCATCACCGACCGGGCGCTGGACAAGGCGATGCGCGACGACGCGGTGGCGAAACTGCCCGACGGCCTGCACGCCTTCGTCTGCGGCTCCGGCTCGCCCCTGCCGGACAAGGATCGCAATGGCCCCTGCACGGCGGTGATCGCCGGCGGGCGCATCTTCCTGGTCGACGCCGGCGAGGGCGCGGCCGAGAGCTTTGCTCGCGCCGGCATCCCGGCCGGCCGGATCGAGGGCGTCTTCCTCACCCACTTCCATTCCGACCACCTGGACGGCCTCAGCGCCGTGGCTCTCCAGCGCTGGGTGGGCAAGGCGGCCACAACGCCCCTGACCCTGACCGGGCCGCCCGGCGTCGAGCGCATCGCCGCGGGCCTGAACGAGCTCTACGCCATCGACAACGGCTATCGCACCGCCCACCACGGCGCCCCGGTGGCCCCACCGTCGGGCGGCGGCTTCGCGGCCCGCGCCTTCGCCTTCCCGGACGGCCAAGACTCGCTGGTGGTGCTGAACGACGGCGGCCTGAAGGTCACCGTCTTCAAGGTCGACCATGGACCGGCCGATCCGGCGGTGGGCTACCGCTTCGATTACAAGGGCCGCAGCCTGGTGGTCAGCGGTGACAGCTCGGCCGCCCCCAACCTGGTCGCCAATTCCAAGGGCGCGGACCTGCTGATCCACGACGCCCTGCAACCAGCCCTGGTCCGCCGGATGGCGGCCGCCGCCAACGAGGCGGGCCTGAAGAACCGCGCCAAGATCCTAGAGGACATCATCAACTACCACGCCAGCCCCGAGGAGGTGGCGCGGCAGGGCAAGGAGGCGGGGGTCAAGGCGGTGCTGCTGACCCATATCGTTCCGCCGATGCCTCTGCGCGGGCTTGAGGTTCCGTTCCTGGGCGAGGCCCGCAAGACCTTCGGCGGCCCGCTGTGGATCGCCCGCGACCGCGACCTGATCAGCCTGCCCGCCGGATCGACCAAGATCGACCGCCGCCGGCTCGGCCGCTAGACAACAACACGACGGGGAGAGTGTCATGAAATCCAGAACCCTGATCAGCCTGGCGGTCGCCGCCGTGGTAGTGGGCGGAGGCGGCTACCTCGCCTTCCAGAACTTCAAGATCTACCTGCCCGGCATCATCGGCCGGCTGAAGAACCCCATCGGGCCCAACCAGCCGGTAACCTGGGCCACGGGGCCTGACGCGCCGCCGTCCTCTGGCGGCGCGCCGGCCGCCCAGCGCCCGCCCAACATCATCCTGATCGTGGCCGACGACCTGGGCATTAACGACGTCACCGCTACCGGCACGGGCGTCTTTGGCAAGGTGCCGACGCCCCATATCGACTCCATCGCCAAGACCGGCGTGCGGTTCGCCAACGGCTATTCGGCCAACGCCACCTGCTCGCCCTCCCGCGCCGCGATGATGACCGGCCGCTACCCCACTCGATTCGGCTTCGAGTTCACCGCCGTGCCCAAGTCCTTCGCCCGCGAAGTGACGCATGTGGCCGACGGTCCGATCAAGCCGGTCTTCTACGCCGACCGCGCCAAGGACATGCCGCAGGTCGAGAAGATGGGCGTGCCGACCGAGGAGACGACGGTCGCCGAAGCCCTGAAGGGCCAGGGCTACCGCACCCTGCACATCGGCAAGTGGCACCTGGGGGAATCCCCCGCCATGCAGCCGACCGGCCAGGGCTTCGACGAGAGCCTGGCGATCCTGGCCGGCGCCGGGATGTTCCTGAAGCCCAATGATCCCAACGTGGTGAACTCCAAGCAGGAGTTCGATCCCATCGACCGCTACCTGTGGCCCAACCTGCCCTATTCGGTGCGCTGGAACGGCGGCAAGCCGTTCGAACCCAAGGGCTATGTCACCGACTATTTCGGCGACGAGGCGGTCAAGGCCATCCAGGCCAATGCCAACCGGCCCTTCTTCCTCTACCTGGCGTTCAACGCCCCCCACACCCCGCTGCAGTCCACCAAGGAAGACTATGACGCCCTGTCGGACATTCCCGACCATACGGCGCGGGTCTACGGCGGGATGATCCGCTCGCTGGACCGCAACGTCGGCAAGGTCCTGGCCGAGCTCGACCGGCTGGGCTTGGCCGAGAACACCATCGTGATCTTCACCAGCGACAACGGCGGGGCCAACTACATCGGCCTGCCGGACATCAACAAGCCGTACCGCGGCTGGAAGGCGACCTTCTTCGAGGGGGGCGTCAACGTGCCCTTTTTCATGAAGTGGCCGGCCCGCCTCGCCCCCGGCCAGGTGGCCCCGTCGCGCGCCATGCACATCGACATCTTCGCCACCGCCGCCAGCGCCGCCGGCGCCCCGGTCGGCCCGAAAGTGGATGGTGTGGACCTGTTGACCCTGGCCCAGGGGAAGGGCCCGGCTCGGCCGCTGTTCTTCCGCTCCGGCCACTATCGCAGCGTGATCTTCGACAACTGGAAGCTCCAGACCTCGGAGCGGCCGAAGAAGACCTGGCTGTTCAACCTCGCCGCCGACCCGACCGAGCAGAACAATCTGGCCGGCCGCGAACCGGCCCGGCAGGCCCAGCTGGCCGCCCTGCTCGACGAACAGGACCGCCGCGCCGGCAAGCCCCTGTGGCCCGCCCTGGTCGAAGCGCCCTTCTTCATCGACCAGCCGCTCAACAAGGAGCGGAACCTGAAGGGCGAGTATGTGATGTGGGCGAACTAGCCCTTCGTCAGCGGCCCAACCCCGAGGATCGGTCCCGTCGGCGCGCCCGTCGGTGACCCGCCCTCGGGCTCCAGGGAGATAGCCAGGGCCCCGTCGGTCGGCGCGGACACCCCGGCGATCACCGTCGGCCCGCCGGCCTTGACCAGGCCCAGCGAACGCGGCGCCCCGCCGTCGGCCGGCACGACCCACAGCTCCAGCGATTTCGCCTGCTGCTCGGTCAGCGCCACCGGCGTCACTACGATCCGCTTCAGCTCGGTGTCGACCGTAACGGCCGCCAGGGCCGGGCCGCCGTCGGGCACGGAGACCAGGGCGACATACGGGCTGGCCGCCGTGATCGGAGGCGGCGGCGGAGCGTCGGGCTTCGGCTCTGGCGCGATCCACAGGCCAAGGCCGACTGCAGCGACCGTCACCGACGCGGCGGTCAGGCCGCGCCACACATCGACGCTGTCCCACCAGCGGGTCCGGGCGACGGGGGTCAGGCGGTCGCGAATGGCCGGCCAGACGCGCTCGGGCGCGGCGACCGGGGCGATGGCTTCGGCCAGGACGGCAAGGCGCAGCTCCCAGGTCTCGACAGCGGCGGCGAAGCCCGTGTCGGCCGCGGCCAACGCCTTGGCCTCGGCGAGAGGCTCGCCTTCGAGCACGCCAAGCGCCAGTTCGGCGGCGCGCAGATCTTGCGGATGGGCGGCGGCGGTCATGATTCGAGACAGACTTTCAGGTTCATCAGGCCCTTGCGGATCCAGGTCTTGACCGTGCCCAGCGGCCGCCCCGCCGCCTGCGCCAGGTCGCTGTAGCTCAAGCCCCCGAAGAAGGCCCGGCGGATCAGGCCTGCCTGGTTCGGATCGAGCCCCTCGAGGCATTGGCCAAGCCGGCGGGCTTCCTCGCCCTGCAAGGCCTGCGCCTCCGAGTCCGGCGAGGCATCGGCGATCTCCGCCGCCCCTTCCAGCGGACCAGACCGGCTCAGAACGCGCGCGCCGGACGCTCTCAACCGGTCGATGGCGCGGTTGCGGGCGATGGCGGCCAGCCAGGTGACCGGGCTGGCTTTGGTTGGTTCATAGCTGCCGGCCCGCTTCCAGACGGTCAGATAGACCTCCTGCAACACCTCTTCCGCCTCGCCCTCGTCCCGCAGAATCCGCAGGCAGACCCCGAACAGCTTGCCGCTGGTGGCGCGGTACAGCTCCCGCAGCGCGCTGGGGTCGCCCTGCGCCACGGCCTTCAGGTGCCGGCGTAGCCGCTCACGGTCCAGGTCGATGCTCATCACCCTCCCCCAAGGTTCGGAGTGGCTAACAAGGCCCCAGGACGGAGCCTCGCGACCATGGCGCGGCAGACTGGCGGCGTAGCTCATGGTCTTCAGATACGGGCCGAACCCGCGATCGGATTGCCGAAGATCGCTCGTCCGCCGGGCGGCCTGATCAACAGTGGCGCGGGCCCATTCTGGGCGGCGTGGACTTTTTTGTCCGAACCCATCATAGAGCCGGCGTGTCCGCCGCTCCGACATCCGCCCGCAGGGCAGACCTCGACTGGCTCCGGATCGTCGCCCTTGGGCTGCTGATCCTCTACCACGTCGCGCTGGTCTACACGCCC
The DNA here is from genome assembly GCF_009905535.1 of Caulobacter sp. SLTY. Taxonomy (GTDB): domain Bacteria; phylum Pseudomonadota; class Alphaproteobacteria; order Caulobacterales; family Caulobacteraceae; genus Caulobacter. Next base: position 87,732 of record NZ_JAAALA010000016.1, read on the forward strand.
TGGGACTGGCACCTGAACAGCCAGCACCGGTTTGTCTGGATGGAGGAGGTGATCCTGCTCACCTCGCCCTGGCGGCTGACCTTGCTGTTCCTGGTCTCCGGCGCCGCCCTGCGGCTGATGAGCTGCAAGTATCAGGCCGGTGAGGTGCTCAAGCAGCGATTTGCCCGACTGGCCCCGCCCTTCCTGTTCGGAACCCTGTTCCTGATCACCCCGCAGTCCTGGGCCGAGACCACGGCCAAGGACGGTTACGACGGCGGCTTCGCGCACTGGTGGTTCAGCGAGTTCAGCCTGAAAGGCATCGCCGACGGCATCCCGATCAACCACCTGTGGTTCGTGCTCTACATCGCCGCCTACAGCCTGGTGGCTGTGGCCCTGCTGACCCGGCCCGACTGGATCGCCCGGGCCGAGGCGTGGCTGGAGCGCACCCTGACCGGTTGGAAGCTGCTGGTGCTGCCGATCCTCTACCTGGCGCTCGTGCGCCAGCTCCTGTTCCCCTGGTTCGGGCTGACCAACCAGATCCAGCACGACTGGTACAACCACGCCTCCTCGCTCGGCGTCTTCCTTTTCGGCTTCCTGGTCGTCGGCCGGGCCGGGGTCTGGGACCAGCTGGAGCGGCTGCGCTGGGTCGCCCTGGGCGCCGCGGCGGTGTCGGTGGTCGGGTTGATGGCGCTGCATGCCCACCCGGGCGGCAACGTCCTGTTCGGATCGGTCAAGAACACCACCTTCGCCATCAATCAGTGGACCACGGTCTGCATGGCCCTGGGTTTCGCCAGCCGACACCTGCGCGGCGCCGACGGGCCGGTGCGGCGGTATCTGAACGACGCCATCTTCCCCTGCTATCTGGCGCACCAGACCATCCTTGTGCTGGCCGTGTTCGTGCTGGCGCCCAAGGGGATGCCGGCCTGGATCGAGGCGCCGGTGCTGATCGCCATCACCTTCGGGGTCAGCCTGGCCATCTACGAAGCGGTCCGGCGCGTCGACCTGTTGCGGCCGATCTGGGGCCTCAAGCCGATGGGACCGCCACCCCCGCCCGAGCCGACCCCGGCCCGCCTGGCCCTGATCGAGGCGGTGCGGCGCGAGTCGGCCGAGCCGCCCAAGGTCCTGCCGGCGTGATTCTCGACGACCTCGGGGCCCAGTTCGCGCCCGGCCAGCGCTGGCGTCGGCGGCGTATCCTGCTGGCCATCGGGGTGGTGGCGCCGATCTTCGCCTTCCTGTCGGTGATCATGGCGGTGCTGGCCTATCCCGGCCACAACCACGCCACCCAGTATCTCAGCGACCTCGGTTCGGCGACCGCCAGATACCCCTGGCTGTTCAACGGCGGGGTGTTCATCAGCGCCTTCGGCGCGGCGGCGGCGGGGGTGGGGTTCGGCCTAGCTCTGGTCGCTCTGGGCGGCCACCGTATCGCAGCGGGCGGGGTCATGGTCTGCTTCGTGCTGGCCGGGTTCGGAATGGCGGTCAGCGCCCTGATTCCCTGGCCCAATCCCTGGCACCTGCTGATCAACCTTGGGCTCGGCATCATCCTGGCCCCGCTGTTCATGATCTGGGGTCTGTGGAACACCCCCGGCATGGGTCGGCTGAAGCTGTTCCTAGCGGCGATCAGCCTGGCGAACCTATTGATGGCCCTGATCACCAATCACCGCATCTGGTACGGCTTGGTGAACCCCGCCAACGTCGGGCTGTGGGAGCGCGCCTTCGCCATCCTGCTGGTCGGATGGACGGGAATCGCGGCCTATGCGCTTGAACGGCGGCTCTACAGATTGGCGCAAGAGCCGGCGCCCGAAGTGGCCTTCTGATCGGCCTGTTCGCCTCAGTTCGGTCACATGTGACCAGGGGCGATCAATTTTAGGGCGTTGGTCGCCCGGATGGCGATTTTCCGCTTCCTTCGCAGCGCAACATAACGTATCCGTGATAGCCACGTTACCAACCCCGACGGAGTCGTGCGAAAGCCGCCTCGGGGTTTCGGGCGGACCTACACGAACGGCGGATCCACCATGGACGGCACGACCAATCTGGCCCTGCGGTATGAGCCGGAACATGAGCATGCCTACGCTCCCCTGGGCGAACCCTGGCTGCCGTCCGAGCAGCCGTTGGACATGCCGCGCCAGGCGCTGAGCGCCGGCACGCTGGCCAAGGCGCCGGCCACCTCGCCCGCCAACATGACCGCCCGGCGGACCATCCTGTTCGCCGCCAGCTGGCTGCTGACCGGCCTGATCGCCCTGACCCCGTTCCAGCTCTACATGCGTGACGGCTTCACCCCGCTGGAAGGCGTGGCTCTGGCCCTGTTCGTGGTGCTGGTCGGCGCCATCTCGACCTGGTTCTGCAGCGCCATCGCCGGCTTCATGGTGCTGAAGAACCGCCAGGAAGACATCTTCGACTTCCCGGAAGTCGCGCCCAAGCCGCGCGTGCGAACCGCCCTTCTGATGCCTCTTTACAACGAGGACCCGGCCGCCACGCTGGGCCGCCTGGCCCGCATCGAGCGGTCGCTGGCCAACTTGGGTGTCGCCCACTGGTTCGACCTCTTCGTGCTCAGCGACACCACCAACGAGGCCATCGCCGCCCAGGAGCGGGTGCAGTTCTCGGCCCTGCGCGCCCGCAGCCGCTGCGCCACCTACTACCGCCGCCGGCCCAAGAACATCGAGCGCAAGGCCGGCAACATCGCCGACTGGGTGACCCGCTGGGGCGGCGCCTACGAACACATGATTATCCTCGACGCCGACAGCCTGATGAGCGGCGAGACGGTGATGAAGCTTGTCGACGCCATGGAGCGTCATCCGGGCATGGGCCTCTTGCAGACCACCCCGGTGATCGTCGGCGCCGAGACCCTCTACGCCCGCGCTCAGCAGTTCAGCGTGCGGATGTTCGGCAAGGTGGCGTCCGCGGGCCTCGCCTGGTGGACCGGCGCCGAAAGCAGCTACTGGGGTCATAACGCCATCATCCGGGTGAAGGCGTTTGCGTCCTGCGCGGGCCTGCCGGTGCTGCCGGGCAAGAAGCCGTTCGGCGGCCACATCCTCAGCCACGACGTGGTCGAGGCGGCGCTGATGCGGCGCGGCGGCTGGGCGGTGCATGTCACTCCCGCGCTGGACGGCTCGAGCGAGGAGACCCCGCCCTCGATGTTGGAATTCATGACCCGCGACCGCCGCTGGGCGCAGGGCAACCTGCAGCACCTGGGGTTGCTGTTCGCGCGCGGACTGCACCCCATCAGCCGGCTGCAGCTGTTCTTCGGCATGCTTTGCTACCTCGTCTCGCCGATCTGGCTGATGAGCCTGATCGTCGGGCTGGCCATCCAGGCGCAGATTACCCTGACCATGCCCGAGTACTGGCGCCTGCTGGCGCCGGTAAAATACGACCCCATCGTCTGGGCCTCGCTGCTGACCGTGGTCATGCTGATCGGCCCGAAGATCCTGGGCCTGGCCCTGACCCTGAGCCGCCCGGAAGAGCGGGCCAAGTTCGGCGGGGCCCTGGCCATCCTCAAGAGCGCCGCCTTCGAGACCGCCTACTCGGCTGTCATGGCCCCTGTGATGATGGTCGGCCACAGCCGCATCGTCTTCGAGGTGCTGTCAGGCAAGGACGCCGGCTGGACCGCCCAGACCCGCGACGGCGAGACCCTCAGCTACAAGGACGCCTTCCGCGCCCATCGCTGGGAGATCAACACCGGCCTGCTGTTCGCCTCCATGCTGCTGCTGGCCCCGCACCTGACCATCTGGTTCGCCCCGATCATCCTGCCGCTGATCGCCTCGCCGTTCATCGCCGTGCTGACCAGCCGCAAGGACCTGGGCGCTGCCGCCGGCCGCATGGGCCTGCTGGTCACGCCGGAGGAAGTCACTGAGCGGTCGGAACATCTGGGCGCCCAGATCCACCAGCTGTTCCCGCCGGTCAGCGACCGCCGGATTGCGGTGGATGAGGACGTGCCGGAGAGCTCGGTGTTCTGGCCCAGCCTGATCGCGACCCAGCGCCGGGCCATGCCGATCTCGGCCACCGTCCACTAGATCCCGTCAAAAACCCCGTCATCCCGGACAGCCCGAAGGGCTGATCCGGGACCCAGGGGCCTCACGCACACAATTGAAAGCCGGCCTTAGCCGCTGGCGGCCGCCGCCCCTGGGTCCCGGCTCTCCGCGCTACGCGCTCCGGCCGGGATGACGGGGGGTGGGTGGAAATTTGAGGGTCAGGCCGCCTTCGGCAGCTTGTCCTTCTTCTTCTTTTTCTTGTCGGCCTTCTCGCCCTTCACCTTCTCAGGCTTGGGCGCCTTGACCTTCTTGGCCATTGGCTCGCCGGCGGCCAGGATTTCCAGGGCCTCCAGCAGCGCCTCGCGCTTGCCCTTGGGCAGGAGGCCCAGCAGGGCGGCGTCTGCCGCCGCAGTCTTCGGCCCGATGCTGTCCAGGGCCTCGCGACCGGCATCCGTCAGCCGCACGGCATTTGCCCGCGCATCAAGCGCTGAGCGCTCCCGCGCCAGCAGGCCCTTGTCGATCATCCGGGCGACCATGTCGGCCAGCGTGGAGCGGTCGACGCCGGTGGCGGCGACCAGGTCGGCTTGGGCGGCGCCTTCCTTTTCGGCCACGGCGGCGAGCACGGCGTGCTGGCGCTGGGTAACGGCGCCGGGGCCGGCCTCGGCGGCGTAGAGATCGAGGGCCCGCTGGGCAGCCCTGTGCAGCAGGTGCCCCACCGAGGCGGCCGCCCGCTTGGCCGTCTTGTCCTTAGCCATCATCCCCTCCGGCCCGATTGAACCGAGGACGGACCTTAAACGCACTCCGCGTCGATTTGACGACAGATCATTCGACCAGCGGCGGCGGGGGCTTGATGTCCTCGGGCTCGACGTGCGGGCCGCCCTCTGCCTCAGCTTCCTTCATCCCCTTCATGATCAGGGGGGTCTGGGCCAGGGAGAAGACCAGGGTCAGGATGATCAGGCCGGGAAAGCGGAACAGCACCCAGACCTCGTCAGGCTGGGTGCGCCAGACCGCCTCGTTGAGCCCCGCCAGCACCAGGAAAAAGATGCCGTAGCGCAGGGTGAACACCCGCCAGGCCCGCCGGCTCATCACCAGGGCGTCGCCCATCAGCAGCTTCAGCGGGTTCTTGTCGAGCGCCAGGCCGACCAGCAGGGTCACGCCGAAGGTGACGTTCATGATGGTCGGCTTCATCTTGATGAAGATCGGATCGTGGAAGATCAGGGTCAGGGTGCCGAACACCAGGGCCGCGCCGCCGGCGATCAGCGGCATCGGCGCGATCCGCCGCTCGGCTACAAAGCCGATGAGCAGGGCGATGGCCGAGCCGCCGACCAGCCACCAGGTGGCGGCGACCAGGGGCTGGTCGATCTTCAGCTGGCGGCTGACCAGGAAGCCGATGAGGAAGGCGACGAGGCCGCCGTAGTCCACGGCGCTGCGCACCCAGGCCCGGGTCTTGGGGGAAAGCTCAGCCATCGGTTACGCGTCCAATCCGACAAGTGATCTGGAAAAGGCCCGGGCGTTGAAGGGTTGCAGATCGTCGATCCCCTCCCCTACCCCGATGAGCTTGATGGGGCTGTCGGAAGCCTGGGCGACCGGCACCAGCACCCCTCCGCGGGCAGTGCCGTCCAGCTTGGTCATGACGATGCCGGAGACGCCGATCTGGTTGCCGAACAGATTTTCCTGGCTGAGCGCATTGCGGCCGACGGTGGCGTCGAGGACCAGCAGGGTCTCGTGCGGGGTGTCCGGATCGACCTTCTTCAGGACGCGGATGACTTTGAGCAGCTCGTCCATCAGCCCCTGCTTGTTCTGCAGCCGGCCGGCGGTGTCGATGAGAACCACGTCATAGCCCTCGGCCTTGGCGCGGGCGACCGCGTCGAAGGCCAGGCCCGCCGCGTCGGCGCCGGTGGGACGGCTCATGAAGTCCGCCCCGGCCCGCTGGGCCCAGACGCCGAGCTGCTCGACGGCCGCGGCGCGGAAGGTGTCGCCGGCGACGATCAGCACCTTGGCGCCCTTGCCGGTCAGGTCGTTGGCGATCTTGCCCAGCGTCGTGGTCTTGCCCGAGCCATTGACCCCGATGAACAGCACCACATAGGGCTTGGGTCCGGACAGCGGGTCGAAGTCGCCCTGGCGGCTGACCAGCTCCTTGGCCACCAGGTCGGCCAGCGCCTCCTTGACCTCCTGGTCGGAGACCGACTTGCCGAACTTGGCGTCGCTGAACGCCTGGGTGATGCGGCCGGCGGCGTGGGGGCCGAGGTCGGCCTCGATCAGCATCTCTTCGAGCTCGTCCAGCTGGGCCTGGTCGAGCGGTTTGCGGAAGATCTCGGTGACCTGCTGGGTCATCGCCTGCGACGAGCGAGAGAGCCCGCTGGTCAGGCGCTGAAACCAGCCTTGTTTCTGTTCAGCCATGGGCGGGGTCTAGCGTGGCGGGGGCGTCAGGTCACGCGGCCAGTGATCCTCGCCGCCACAATCCGCTCAGCGGCCTTTCGGCGACTGGGCGATCAAGAGAAAGTCCTCGAGGTCGGCGTCGCTGTTGTTCTCGATGATGGCCTTAAGCGTGCGGTCCTCGAAGGCGTGGGGTTCGCCCGGGCGGCCGAGCATCGCGGCAAGTCGGGGCGCCCACTTTCGGATGCGAAGATCGATCACCTCGGCCATACGACAGGGTTGCGCGGGAACGGCGGTGCTTTCAAGCCATCGGTGAGCGCTTTAGGAGGGGCTGATGCCGCCCGAACTGCCCAACCTCGACCTCGCCTTCCTGTTGTTCGACTACGCCGCCGTGGCGGTGTTCGGGGCGACCGGGGCGCTGGCGGCGGCGCGGAAGGGGCATGACATCGTCACGTTTGCCTTCTTCGCGGCGATGACCGGGGTTGGCGGGGGGACGCTGCGGGACCTGCTGATCGGGGCGCCGGTGTTCTGGGTGAACCAGCCGGGGCCGTTGCTGACCTGTGTGGCGGCGGCGGTGGCGGTCTGGGTGGTCGGGCATTTCGCTTGGCGGAAGGTCGGGTCGCGGTTGAGCGCCCTGCTGTGGCTCGATGCGGTGGGGATGGCGGCCTATGCGATCGTCGGGGCGGCCAAGGCGCTGTCGCTGGGGGTGCATCCGATCTCGGCGGTGGTCATGGGGATGATGACCGCGACCTTCGGCGGGGTGTTGCGGGATGTGGTCGCCGGGGAGCCGTCGGTGTTGCTGCGGCGGGAGATCTATGTGTCGGCGGCGATATTGGGGGCGGTGGTGTTCGTGG
>NZ_JAAALA010000017.1 GCF_009905535.1 Caulobacter sp. SLTY
CGGCTGGAGGTTGGTTAGGGGGCAGATCGATGCTTCTCCCGCAACGGGTGCGCCTGCGCCTTGACTCCCCTGCCCCACTCCCGCAGGAGAGTCCCCGTCTCGCGGGAGACGTCGGGAGTCGCCTCCCGAGGCCGAAGGCGCAACCGCCCCGGAAACGCTCAGGCAAACGGACCGCGACACACGAGGAACGCTGGAAAGAACCGCCGCAAGCGGTTCGCCGAAGGAGCAAGGCGGCTGTTGAGCTGCTGAAATCTCTCAGGCGCAAGGGACAGCGGGGGCGAAGACGAACCGGCATTCGCCGGGCGTGGACGCATCGACCCCGGAGAGCCCTTGATGAGCGACGACCTCAAGAAGACCCCGCTCTATGACGCTCATGTCGCCGCCGGCGCCCGGATGGTCCCCTTCGCCGGCTATTCGATGCCGGTGCAGTACCCCGAGGGCGTGCTGAAGGAGCATCTGTGGACGCGGGAGCATGCCGGGTTGTTCGATGTCAGCCACATGGGGCAGGCGAAGCTGCGGGGCGTCTCGCCACTGTCGGCGTTCGAAGAAATCACCCCTTCCGACTTCATCGGCCTGGCGCCGGGGAAGCAGCGCTATTCCCTGCTGCTCAACAAGAAGGGCGGGATCATCGACGATCTGATGGCCAGCCGGCCGGATGACGATGGCCTGTTCGTGATCGTCAACGGCGCCTGCAAGGACGGCGACTTCAAGTTCATCGACAATGAGCTGGCACCCCAGGTCACTATCGAGCGGCTGGAAGACCGGGCGCTGCTGGCGCTGCAGGGGCCGGAAGCCGCCGCGGTGATGGCGCAGCATGCGCCGGATGCGCTGACCCTGGTGTTCTCCGAAGCCAAGGCGATGACCGCGTTCGGCCTGCCCTGTTTCGTCTCGCGGTCGGGATACACCGGCGAGGACGGCTATGAGATTTCCATTCCCGGCGAGAGCGCCCAGGCGGTGTGGGACACCCTGCTGGCCGATCCGCGCGTGAAGCCCATCGGGCTGGGCGCCCGCGATTCGCTGCGGCTGGAGGCGGGGCTGCCGCTGTACGGCCACGACATCGACGAGACAACAAGCCCGATCGAGGCCGACCTGGCCTTCGCCGTCAGCAAGAAGCGACGCGATGCGCAAGACTTCCCTGGCGCGGCGCGGATCGCCAAGGAGCTGGCCGAGGGGCCGAGCCGGGTGCGGGTCGGCTTGAAGGTGCTGGAGGGCCCGCCGGCCCGCGAGGGCGCTGAGATCGCCGATGAAGACGGCCATGTGGTTGGCGTGGTCACCAGCGGCGGGTTCGCGCCCAGCCTGGGCCATCCGATCGCCATGGGCTTCGTGCCGCCGGCTCTCAAGGCCGTGGGGACGCGGCTGAAAGTCATTGTCCGGGGCAAGGCGGGGGCGGCCGAGGTGGTCGCCATGCCGTTCGTTCCCAAACGTTACGTTCGCAAGCTTTAGGGAGGAGCTCCGATGCGGTTCACCAAGGATCATGAATGGGTCGTCGTCGAGGACGGCGTCGCCACCGTGGGCATCACCGCCTATGCCGCCGAGCAGCTGGGTGATGTGGTCTTCGTCGAGGTGCCCGAGGTCGGCAAGACCGTCGGCCAGGGCGACAGCTTCGCCGTGGTCGAGAGCGTCAAGGCGGCGTCGGACGTCTATGCCCCGGTGTCGGGCGAGGTGGTCGAGGCCAACACCGGCCTGGGCGATGCGCCGGAGACGGTGAACGCCGCGCCGGAGGCCGGTGGCTGGTTCGCCAAGGTGAAGCTGAGCGATCCCTCACAGGTCGAAGGCCTGATGGACCGGGGCGCCTACGAAGATTACCTGGGGACGCTCTAGACCCCATGCCCTTCGAGATCGGGTTCCGCGCCAGCACCAGGACCGAGGGGCCGATCGGCTTCTCGGGCGGGGTGGCGCGCGCCATGGCGCGGATCGGGGCCCGAAACGATCGTGAGGCGGAAACCGTCACCCTGGGCAGCGGCGAGGTCGTTCAGCTGGTGCTGGACGAGGACTCGGGGATGGCGCTGATCATCGCCGACCGGTTCTCCGAAGAGCTGGTCGCGTTGACCTGGGCCCTGGCGGACGAGACGGCGACCTTCGTCCAGGCCATGGACATGACCGTCGCCACCCAGACGGCGGGCGATCCGCCGGCCGTGCTGATGAACGTGTTTCCGACGGTCTGGCGGCTGGCGTCGCCGGACGAGCTGCACGACCCGCTGCACGCCGCCTTCCTCGACGACGAGGCGGGCGACGCCGAGCTGGCCGCCCATGACCAGGCCCGGGCCCAGCGCCGGGGCTCCGCCCCTTCCGCCCCCTCCCGCAATCTTTTCCAGCGTCTCTCCGACGCCCTGTTCGGCAAGGCTATCTGAATGCGCTATCTCCCGCTTACTCCCGAAGACCGCAAGGTCATGCTGGGCGCCGTCGGCGCCGGCAGTATCGATGCGCTGTTCGTCGATGTGCCCCGGTCGGCCGTGCTCGATGGACCCGTGGACCTGCCCGGGTTCGCCGGCGAGCTGGAGGTCGAGCGGGAGCTGGGCGCCCTGGCGGCCAGGAATGTGGCCGCGGGCAGCGTGCCCTTCTTCTGTGGGGCCGGCGCGTATCGGCACCACGTCCCGGCGACGGTCGATCATGTCATCCAGCGGTCGGAATTCCTGACCAGCTACACGCCCTATCAGCCCGAGATCGCCCAGGGGACCCTGCAGGTCCTGTTCGAGTTCCAGACCCAGGTGGCGGCCCTGACCGGGATGGAGATCGCCAACGCCAGCCTCTACGACGGCTCCACGGCGGCCGGCGAGGCCGTGATGATGGCCAGCCGGGTGACCCGGCGCGGCAAGGCGGTGCTGTCGGGTGGGGTGCATCCGCAGTACGTCCAGACCATCGAGACCCTGGCCCATGCGGCCGGCGTGGCGACGGAGCGCCTGGCGGCGGCTATCGACGCCGAGGACGCGGTGATCGCGGCCATCGACGCCGACACCGCCTGTGTAGTGGTGCAGACGCCTAACGTGTTCGGGACCGCGACGGATGTGTCGAAGATCGCGGCGGCGGCGCAGGCGGCCGGGGCGCTGCTGATCGTGGTGACCACCGAGGCGGTGTCGTTCGGCATGCTGAAGTCGCCGGGCGAGATGGGGGCCGACATCGCCGTGGCCGAGGGCCAGTCGATCGGCAATGCACTGAACTTCGGCGGGCCTTATGTCGGGCTGTTCGCCTGCAAGGAAAAGCTGGTGCGCCAGGCGCCGGGCCGCCTGTGCGGCGAGACGGTGGACGCCGACGGGCGGCGCGGCTTCGTGCTGACCCTGTCGACGCGGGAGCAGCATATCCGGCGCGACAAGGCGACCAGCAACATCTGCACCAACAGCGGCCTCTGCGCCCTGGCCTTCACCATCCATATGTCGCTGCTGGGCGAGGTGGGCCTGCGCAAGCTGGCGGCGCTCAATCACCAGCAGGCGGTGAAGACCAAGATCGCCCTGGCGTCCGTGCCGGGGGTCGAGGTGCTGACGCCCCGATTCTTCAACGAGTTCGCGGTGCGGCTGCCAAAACCCGCCGCCGAGGTGGTCGAGGCGCTGGCCAAGCGCGGCGTCATTGCCGGCGTGCCATACAGCCGCCTGGACCCCGAGGCGGGGCTGGACGACGTGCTGCTAGTCTGCGCCACCGAGACCGTCACCGACGGTGATATCGAAACCTTCAAGACCCAATTGGCCGAGGTGCTGGGATGAGCATGAACAGCGTTGGACGCCCCACCACCCCGCAGGCGGACACCGCCACCGGGGGCTTCGCGTCCCTGACGGGGGCCAAGGGCCTGGTGCAGGACGAGGCCCTGATCTTCGAGATGGGCGGCTGGAACAAGACTGGCGTCGATCTGCCGGACGCCTCGATCCACGCCGATGACCTGGGCGATCTGGTCCGCACCGCGCCGATCGGCCTGCCGGGTCTCTCGGAGCCGGAGACGATGCGCCACTACGTGCGCCTCAGCCAGAAGAACCACGCCATCGACCTGGCCCTCTATCCACTGGGCAGTTGCACGATGAAGCACAACCCGCGCCTCAACGAGAAGATGGCCCGGCTGGCCGGGTTCGCCGACATCCACCCGCTGCAGCCGCAGTCGACCGTGCCCGGCGCCCTGGAGCTGATGGACCGGCTGGCCCACTGGCTGAAGACCCTGACCGGCATGCCGGCTGTAGCCCTGACCCCCAAGGCCGGCGCGCATGGCGAGCTGTGCGGCATCCTGTCGATCAAGGCGGCGCATGAGGCCAAGGGCGACACCGCCCGCAAGGTGGTGCTGGTCCCGACCAGCGCCCACGGCACCAACCCGGCCACCGCCGCCTTCGTCGGCTACAGCGTGCGCGAGATCGCCCAGACCGAAGATGGCCGGGTGGACCTGGCCGACCTGGAGGCCAAGCTCGGCCCCGACGTGGCGGCTATCATGGTCACCAACCCCAACACCTGCGGCCTGTTCGAGCGCGACATCGTCGAGATCGCCCGGCTGACCCATGCGGCGGGCGCGTACTTCTACTGTGACGGGGCCAACTTCAACGCCATCGTCGGGCGAGTGCGGCCGGGCGATCTGGGCGTCGACGCCATGCACATCAACCTGCACAAGACCTTCTCCACCCCGCACGGGGGCGGTGGGCCGGGCGCGGGGCCGGTGGTGCTGAGCGAAGCGCTGGCGGCCTATGCGCCGACGCCGTGGCTGGTGCACGGGCCGGACGGCCTCACGTTGCAGGAAGACGCCATCGGCGAAGCGGCCGGCGCTTTCGGGCGGATGAGCGCCTTCCACGGCCAGATGGGGATGTACGTCCGCGCCTATGCCTACATGCGCAGCCACGGTTCCGATGGCCTGCGGCAGGTGGCCGAGGATGCGGTTCTGAACGCCAACTACGTCAAGGCGCGCCTGAGCGACCTGATGACCCCGGCCTTCCCGGAGGGCCCCTGCATGCACGAGGCGCTGTTCGACGACGCCTGGCTGGAGGGGACGGGCGTCACCACCCTCGACTTCGCCAAGGCGATGATCGACGAGGGCTTCCACCCGATGACCATGTACTTCCCGCTGGTCGTCCACGGGGCCATGCTGATCGAGCCGACCGAGACGGAATCGAAGCAGGAGCTGGACCGGTTCATCGGGGCGCTGCGGGCGCTGGCCGAGGCGGCGAAGGCGGGCGATGCCGACCGATTCAAGGGCGCGCCGCACCTGGCCCCGATGCGGCGGCTGGACGAGACGCTGGCGGCTCGGAAGCCGAGGCTGCGGTGGAAGCCGGAAGCGCCGGCGAGCCTGGCGGCGGAGTAGTCCCCTCCTCCGTCGTCCCGGAAAGCGCGCAGCGCTTATCCGGGACCCAGGGGGTGACTGAGCGCCGGCCGCAACGCCGCGTTTGATAGCGAGATCACGCCCTCCTGGGTCCCGGCTTTGCGCGCTCTGCGCTCCGGCCGGGATGTCGGGGCTTTTGTAGGCAGAAAGTCACGCGGCCCGCGTTACAAACCGCAACCGCGAATTCTGTCTTCGAATTCACATTATCCATGGCCGTGCCGGCGAAAACGGACAAAGCCTTACGCCATCAAGGCTTTGGCACGGCCTCAGCGGATCCTTCACAGAAAATCTAAGTAAACTTCACGATTAAACCTTCGTCACACAGGGTCCGCGCACCTTTTCTTTCCACATTCATAGGCCATATGGCGAAGGACGGGATCGGACAGGCCGAGACCGCGCCTCCAGTCCGCAAAGCCGCTTCGAAATGACCGCCGTCACCCTGAGCCCCGCCGTCCGATCCGCACGCCCCGAGGGGTTCGCGCGACAGCTCGGCAAGATCGGCGCCCTGGCGCTGGGCTGGCTGGTGGTGGTGCTGGGCATCCTGATCGCGCCGCTGCCGGGGCCGATGGGCGTGCCGATCATGACGGTCGGCCTGATCCTGATCCTGCGGGCCAGCTACGGCGCCAAGCGGATGTTCGTCCGCGCTCAGCGGCGCTGGCCCAAGGCGCTCAGCCCCATCCGCCGGCTGCTGAGGCGCGAGCCGCCGATCGCCCAGGTCTTCTGGCAACAGACCCTGCGTCTCGAGCGGCTGGTGACCACCAAGGGCCACCGGGCGCTGGCGCGGATGCGCAAGAGGCTGAAGCCGCGCCGCGTTTGGCGCGCCGCCTAGGTTCGGCCTGCCTCGCGAGCCTCACGGATGGCGCGGCCCAGCAGATAGGCGAAAACATGGTCCTTGAGGGCCGGGTCGGGCAGTTTCAACTCGGCGGTCACCCGATCGATGATCGGAAAAGCCGCGGCGGCCTCGGCCCCGATGTTCTGGCGCATGGCGGCCAGGGCGAACAGCCGCAGGGTCTCACGGTCGGCCTCCGGCAAGCGGCCCCAAGCCTTATCGAGGCTGCCCTTCGCGACCTTGCCCTTCTCGAACAGCACCGCGTCGGCGCCCTTTTCGAGGATCACGGCGCCGAGGATTTCGCCGGCCGTCAGCTCCTCTTCGGGCTTCAGCTTGCAGGTCGTGCGAAGGGCGTTTTCCATGGTCGCATCGACGGCGATCTCGTTGAGGTAGTCGGCGCCCTTGTCACGATAGCCCTGGATCATCGTCGCCCGGTTGGCGTCGGTCAGCGCCCCCCACAGGCAGGCCCCCTGGGGCGCGGCGAAGGCCGGGGCGGCCAGGCTGGTCGCAGCCACGGCCACAACGGCCAGGATCAGGTTACGCATCGGGGACATCGGGCAGGCTCCGTGGGTTCCGGTCAGTCGGACATGAGCTCACGGTAGCCGCGACCGAGGATGAAAGCTATCAGATGCGGCATCTCGGGCGCGGTGGCCTGCATCAGGACGGCGAAGCGCGGCAGGGCGTCGAAATACTTCTCCTCGCCCCGGCCGTCGGCAATGGCGGTGGCGGCCCAGCGGCGCAGCTGATCCTTGTCTTCCTCCGACAGGCTCATCCAGGCCTGTTCAATGGCGAAGGCGCGGCCGGTGCGGCGGGCCCAGTAGCGGCCGGAGGCGGTCTCCAGGGCGCGGGCCAAGACCAGGTCGCGGATCTGGCCATGCTGCATCTGGGGCACCGCGCAGGCGTCGGCCAAGGCCTGGATGCGGTCGGACGGCAGCTGTGTCTTCAGCAGGCCACCGAGGTCACGGTCGTAGGAGGCCAGCAGGGCGTCACGCTCGGCCGCCGGCGTCGCCTCCCACAGGCAGTCGGCGTTGGCGGCCAAGGATGGACCGGCCAGGAGGGTCAGCGCCAGGCCAACGAGAAAAGCGCGCAAGAAAAATGCCCTCCGGCGGGACCGAAGGGCATCTTAGATCGAAGCGCGGCCGGAGCCAGCCTTCGAGATTACTGCAGTCGGCCGGCCAGCTGAGCGATCGCCGCATCGACCGAGGGGTCGGACTTGGCGGCGGCGACGCGGGCAGCCAGCAGGCGCTCGGCGGCCTCGGTCGCCAGTTCAGCAGCGGCGGCCTTCACCTCGGCGGCGGCCTGGGCCTCGGCGTTGGCGATCTTGCGCTCGGCCAGGGCCGTGCGGCGGGCGATGGTCTCTTCCAGCTTGGCCTTGGCCTCGACCGCCAAGCGGGCGGCATCCTCCTCGGCGTTCTTCAACATGGCGGCGGTCTGCTTTTCGGCGTCCTCCCGCTGGGCGCGGATCTCGGCCAGAAGGGCTTCGGCCTCGGCGCGCAGGCGGGCCGCTTCGTCCAGGTCGGCCTGGATGGTGGCCGACTTGGCGTCCAGCGCCTCGGCGACCTTCTTGAAGCCGCCGACGAACAGAACGATGCCGAGGAAGACGACAACGCCCCAGCCGACCCAGTTCTCGGGGCTGCCGAGGAAGGCGATCACGGACTCGGGCATCGGATCAGGCTCCCTTGGCGGCGGTCAGGGCCGCGTTGAGGTCGGCCTGGCTGGGCGCAGCGCCGGTCAGCTTCTCGACGATGGCCGAGGCCGTGTCGGAGGCGATGGTCTGCACGTGGGTCATGGCCGCGTCGCGCGAGGCGCGAATGCGGGTCTCGGCCTCGGCCAGCTTGCCGGCCAGCTTCTCGTCCTCGGCGGCCTGGCGAGCCTGGGCTTCGGCGTTGGCCTTGGCGCGGGCTTCGGCGGCGAGGCGCTGTGCCTTGCCGCGGGCTTCGGCGAGGTCGGCCTGGGCCTTGGCGGCCTGGGCGTTGGCCTCTTCCTGCACCTGGCGGGCCTGGGCCAGCGCGCCGGCGATGGTGCCTTCGCGCTCGTCCAGCACCTTGCGCAGGCGCGGGATGAACACCCGCGACATCATCAGGTAGCCGATGACGAACAGGATCAGCAGCCAGGCGATCTGACCCGCCCAGTGCTCGAACTGGAATTGCGGCAGACCGCCGCCGCCGCCATGGGCGGCTTCGGTGGTCGCGTGGGTTTCACCCGCTGCTGGAGCGTGTGGATCAGGCGTGGCCATATCGGTGTCCCAGGGCGGCGCGCCGCCTCGTCAGAGGCGAGCGCGCCAACACAGTCAGTGGTGCTTAGCCGAACAGGATCAGCATGCCGAGCACGAAGGCCAGGATGCCCAGGGCTTCGGCGAGGGCGGCGCCCACGAACAGGTTGCCGATCTGGCTGGCGGCGGCCGACGGGTTGCGCAGGGCGCCCGACAGGAAGTTGCCGAAGATGGTGCCCACGCCGATACCGGCGCCGATCATGCCCAGGGTCGCGAGGCCCGCGCCGATGAACTTGGCGGCTTCAGAGTCCATGACTGTATTCCTAGTTTAGAAGTTTTGGGTTTCAGGGTGGTTCGGTTTGGGCCGCTTTTAGTGACCGTGACCGAGATTGACCACATCGTTCAGATAGATCGTGGTCAGAACGGCGAAGACGAAGGCCTGCAGGAAGGCGACGAGGAACTCCAGCGCGGTCAGGGCGGTGACCATGCCGAAGGCCAGCGGGCCGATCAGCAGGCCCAGGTAACCCACGGCGCCCGCCGCGGCGGTGGCCACGAAGCCGGCGAACACCTTCAGGGCGACGTGGCCGCCCATCATGTTGCCGAACAGACGCAGCATCAGGGTGACCGGACGCAGCAGGAAGGAGATGAACTCGATCAGGATGATGACCGGCAGCAGCGGCCACGGCACGCCGCTGGGCACGAACAGCTTGAAGAAGCCCAGGCCATGCTTGCCGAAGCCGACGATCAGCACCAGGCCGATGGTCAGCACCGCGAAGGTGGCGGTGACCGCCAGCTGCGAGGTGGCGGTGAACAGGTGGACGACGCCGGGGATGTTCACCAGGCCCAGGAAGTTCATCGCCAGGATCAGCATGAACAGGGTGAAGACGAACGGAGCGTACTTGCGGCCGTCATGGCCGATGATCGAGGTGGTCAGGTTGTCGACCATGCCGAACAGCGTCTCGCCCACCGACTGCAGCCGGCCGGGGACCACCTTGGCGGCGCCGGTGACCATGGCCATGAAGCCCATGACGATCACGAACGCCAGGGTCATGACGAAGTGCGAATTGGTGAAGGCCAGATCGACCGTGCCGAGCACGGGCAGGGTGACGTCAGGAAGATCGACGATCTTCTGGATCTGGAACTGATGCAACGGATCGGCCACGGGCCTCTCGCTCCTTAGTCTTCGTCTTCATCATCGACGATCGACGGGAGCGGGGTGTCGCCCTGCTCCGCCTTCGCCGACGCCATGAGCCGATCGGCGGTCCGCTTCGCCATCCACAGCGAAAGCACGAAACCGCCAAGGACCCCGCCGATCATGCCCCACGGCCTGGTCGGTAAGAACCAGTCCACAATGGCCCCGAGCGCCAAGCCGACGAGCACGCCGCCCAACAGCTCGGCAATGATCCGCCATGCCTGCCCCGCTGCTGCTTCCCCGGCCGCATGGGACGTCGCCCGGGCGGTCCTCGCCTGGAGGGCGGCGGCCCGTTCGTCGAGACGCTTCAGCGCCTCTTCGCGGTTTTCGTCGGCCCTAGGCATGGGAGCGGTCAGCTCTGCAAACGGCCCCGAGAGAACTCCCTCCGGGCCCGGCTTGATCGGCGCGGAACCTATAGACCCTGCTGCGGTGCGTCAAGGCTGGTTGAGGACTATTTAAACCCATGAAAACGTTAGAGTTTTCGACCCTGCGTCAGGCGGTCGCCGGTTCCCGCGCCTTGATCGCCGCGACCCGGCCGATGGCGGCCTCCGCCTCGGCCATGATCCGCCGCACGATCTCGCCCGCGGGCAGGACATCATGGACGCCGCCAGCGCTCTGGCCCATGGCGAAGCAGCTCTTATCGGGGTCGAGGTTCTCGGTCTGGCCGCCGATGCCGCCCATGGCGTTGTTCTGGATGCTGATCCCGGCCTGGATCGGGAAGGGCTGGATGTCGGCCGGGCGCGATTCCCAGTCCTCGACGTAGGGGTTTTTGCGCACGCGCATCGGCTTGCCACTGTAGCAGCGAGTGCGGACGGTGTCCTCGTCGGCCGATTCGAGGATGGTCTGGCGATAGAGATCGCCGGCGTGAGACTCCTGCGAGGCGATAAACCGGGTGCCCATCCAGACCCCGACGGCGCCCAGCGCCAGCGAGGCCGCCAGACCCCGGCCGTCATAGAGGCCGCCGGCGGCGACCACCGGGACCTTCACCGCCTCGACCGCCTGGGCGACCAGCGGCAGGGTGCCGACCAGGCCGGTATGCCCGCCGCCCTCTCCGCCCTGGCAGATCACCGCGTCACAGCCGGCCTGCTCGGCCTTCACCGCATGTTTAACCGCCCCGCAGACGACCATGACCTTGAGGCCGGCCTTCTTCAGCTTCTCCATGATCGGCATCGGCACGCCGAGGCCAGCCACGAAGGCGGAGGCGCCCTCCTGGATGATCACATCGACGCTGTCGGTCAGGCTTTCGGGGCTGGCGGCCAACAGATCGACGCCGAACGGCTTGTCCGTGAGGTTGCGGACCAAGCGCATCTGCTCGCGGATGAAGTCCGGCCCCCGCCCGGCCATGCCGAGCACCCCATAGCCGCCGGCGTTGGACACCGCCGCCACCAGCTCGGCGTAGGAGACCCCGCCCATGCCGGCCAACATGATCGGATGCTCGACCTCGAGGAGGTCGCAAAGGGGGGTGTGGAGGCTCATGGCATTTCGTCCCGACGTCGTTTTTCGCATCAGACGGCGGGTTACGCGGCGGGCGTCAAGGGCGGTAGCGGTCAACGGCCTCGCGGATGACCCGGCGGGTCTCCTCCCACTCGACGGCGGCCAGCGCCTCTTCGAGCGGGAAGAACCGCGCATCCGCCGCATCATCCCCGGCCACGGGCTGGCCGGCTGTCCAGCGGGCGGCGTAGTCGATCATGATGTAGTGGCGGGTGGTCATCACCCCGTCGACCACATCGACGAGGCCGAGGATCTCCGCCTCGACCCCGGTTTCCTCGGCCAACTCACGCAGAGCGCCGGCGTGTAGGGTCTCGCCCCACTCCAGCCGCCCGCCCGGCAGGCTCCACTGGCCCTTGCGGGGCGGGTTGCCGCGCTTGATCAGCAGCACCTCATCGCCGCGCAGGCAGACTACGCCAACGGTTGGGACAGGGCGCTGGGTCATCGGAACGGCTTCTTCAGGTCGAGGCTGGAGGCGATGCCGATCTGCTCGCCGCAGCTCCCCAGCCACTCTGTCGCGGCCGCGCGGCCGCGGTCGCGCAGGTCGGAGAGGAAGCGCCGGTCGGTGTTGAACTTGGAAGCCATGCTCAGGTCGTCGAGTCGTTTGTCGGCGGTGATGGCATGGACCAGCATCCGACGGTAGCGGCCCTTGGCCTCGTCCTTGAGCAGGCCCTCGTCCAGCAGCTTCTGCACAAAGCCGATGGCCCGCAGTTCGGCGACGAGTGAGGCGTTGAAGGTGATCTCGTTCAGCCGGTCGAGAATCTCGGCCGGGGTCTTGGGCACGGCCTCCCGTTCGAAGGGGTTGAGGCTGACGATCAGGATGTCGTCGGGCGTGTCCTCATAGAAGAGCGGCCACAGCGGCGGGTTGGCCAGGTAGCCGCCGTCCCAGTAGGGCTCGCCATCGACCTCCACCGCCTGAAACAGCTGGGGCAGACAGGCCGAGGCCATGACGTGCAGGGAGGTCAGTTCGGTGCGCTTGAACACCCGCGATTCGCTGGTCTTCACCGCCGTGGCCGAGATGAACACCGGCAGAGTGGAGCGCTCGCGGACGGCCTTGAAGTTGACGACCTTCTCCAGGACGTCATGCAGCGGATTGAGGTTGAAGGGGTTGAAGTCATAGGGGCTCATCGAGCCGGCGAACCCCTGCATCCAGTTGAAGGCCGGGGTATTGCGCAGCCAGTCGGGATTGAAGGCGGCGCTCCAGATGCCGAGGTCGCCGAACACGCCGCGGCCGCTGTCGCCGACACCGGACCAGAAGGCCTCCAGTTTGCGTATCGCCCCTGCCCGGCCGCCCTCGGCCAGGCCATCGGCCAGGACCACGGCGTTCATCGCCCCGGCCGAGGCGCCGGTGACCGCGCCGATCTCGATCGTCTCGTCTTCGAGCAGCCGCTCGATCACGCCCCATTCGAAGGCGCCATGCGATCCCCCGCCCTGCAGGGCCAGGCTGATCCGGCGGGGGGCCACGCGGGTCAGCCCGCCGTCCAGCCGCCGTCGATGGAGAGGTGGGCCCCGTTGACCCCCGCCCCGGCAGCGCTGGCCAGGTAGAGCAGCATGCCGCCCAACTGGTCGAAGGTGATGAACTGCTTGCTGGGTTGGGCCGCCAGGATGACGGTGCGGACCACCTCATCCTCGGTCAGGCCGCGGGCCTTGGCCGTGTCCTTGATCTGGCCATCGACCAGGGGGGTGTGGACGTAGCCGGGGCAGATGGCGTTGCAGGTGATGCCCTGCTCGGCGATCTCAAGCGCCACCGTCTTGGTCAGGCCCAGAACGCCATGCTTGGCGGCAACATAGGCGCCCTTGAACGGGCTGGCGACCAGCCCATGAGCAGACGCGATGTTGATGATCCGGCCGTGCTTCTGGGCCTTCATGATCGGCAGGGCGGCGCGGATGGCGTGGAAGTTGGAGGTCAGGTTGATGGCGAGGATCTGGTCCCACTTGGCGACCGGAAACTCATCGATGGGCGAGACGTGCTGGATGCCGGCGTTGTTGACCAGGATGTCGAGGCGGCCGAGCTGGGCGTTGGCGTAGGCGACCATGTCGGCGATCTGCTCGCCGTCGGTCATGTCGGCGCCGTGGTAGAGGACCTTTGCGCCGGTCTCGGCGGCCAGGTCGGAGCGGGTCTTCTCGATGGCGGCCGGATCGCCCAGGCCGTTCAGCACCACATCGACCCCGTTTCGCGCCAGGGCGCCGGCCAGCGCCAGCCCGATGCCGCTGGTCGAGCCGGTGACCACCGCCGCCTGACCCTTGAGCCCGAAATCCATGGATGCGCTCCGACGTTTCTTCTTATGCTGCGGCGCAACATAGACTTTTGCGCCGCATCAGACGAGGGCGTATAATTCATCGAAACGTGAATTACGAGGCGTCAGAAGAGGACGCGAGGATTCATGATGCGCTTGGGATCGAGCGCGGTGCGGATCGCCCGCAGAGCCTCAACCTCGATCGAGCTCTTGTAGCGCAGAGCGTCGGCGGTCTTGGCCGAGCCTAAGCCATGCTCGGCGCTGATCGAGCCGTCGAGCTCGGCGACCAGATCGTGGACAATCCGTGAGCCTTGGTCGCGAAGGGCGTTGTGGGCCTCGTCCGATCCGCCGGCCGGCCGGAGAACGTCGTAGTGGACATTGCCGTCGCCGACGTGACCGAAGGCGACCACCCGGACGCCGGGGCTGAAGGCCTCGACTGCCGGGGTGGCCCGCTCGATAAACTCGGCCATCTTCGAGACCGGGACGGAGACGTCGTGCTTCCAGGCCGCGCCCTCGGCCTTCTGGCCGCCGGACTGGTTCTCGCGCACGGCCCAGAAGGCCTTGGACTGGCTGTCGGTCTGGGCAATGGCGGCGTCCGCGATCAGCCCGTCCTCCAGGGCATGGGCCAGAAGGCGTTCGAGGGCGGCCTCGGCGACGCCGGGCTCGCCGCTGGTGGTCTCGACCAGGACATACCAGGGATGGACGCCCTCCAGCGGCTCGCGCAGGCCGGGGATATTCTTGATCGCATAGCCGACCCCGGCCCGTCCCATCAGTTCAAAGGCCTCGACAGCGCCGCCGGTCTCCTCCTTGGCCCGGGCCAGAAGGGTGATGGCGTCACGGGCGCTGTTCAGGCCGCAGATGGCCGTGCAGACCGAGACCGGCTGTGGGAACAGCTTCAGGCTGGCGGCGGTGATCACCCCCAGGGTGCCCTCGGCGCCGATCAGCAGCTGCTTCAGATCGTAGCCGGTGTTGTCCTTGCGAAGCCGCTTGAGGCCATTCCAGACCTCGCCATTGGGCAGCACCGCCTCCAGCCCCAGGACCAGGTTGCGGGTCGTGCCGAACCGCAGCACCTGGGTGCCCCCGGCGTTGGTCGACGCCACCCCGCCGACCGTGGCCGACCCCTCCGAGGCCAGCCCCAGCGGGAACCGACGGCGAATCCTGGCGGCGGCCTCATGCACGGCGGCCAGCGTCACCCCGGCCTCGGCGACGATCACATCGTCGAAGGCGTCGATGTCGCGGATCGCGTTCATCCGCTCGGTGGAGAGCAGGATCTCCCCCTGCGGGATCTGTCCGGAGACCAGCCCGGTGTTGCCGCCCTGAGGCGTGATCGCAACCCCGACCTCGGCACAGAGACCGACCACGGCGGACACTTCGGCTGTGGTGCGGGGCAACACCAGCAGCGGCGTCGTCCCCTCCCACCGCCCGCGCCATTCGACCAGCTTGGGCGCGAGCCGATCCGGATCCTGGCTCCAACCGCCTTCGCCGAGCACGGCCTTAAGGCGGGAGACGACATCGGCGGGGGCGGGGATGGTCATGGCGGGAGGATACGCTTCCCGTGGCGGCGCGGCCAGTATATACTGAGGTATATATCGGAGAGCACCATGAGTATCTTCATCAGGAACCCCGAGACGGAGCGAAAGGTCAGGGAGTTCGCGGCCATGGATGGCCTGACCCTCACCGGCGCCATCGACGCGGCGATGGATGAGGTGCTTGCGAAGAGGAAAACCGCCAAGCCTCGCCGCACGATGGAATCGATGATCGCCGCCAATGAGCGGTTTCGGAAGGCCGCAGGCCTCGACAAACCTCATGACCCGATCACCAAGGCGGACTTCGATGCGCTGTACGATTACCTCGATGAGGAGATGAAGTGATCGTTGTCGACAGCTCGGCATTGATCGCCATCGCCGAGACCGAAGCCGACTGGAAACCTCTTCTCGCGAGCCTGCTGGGGACCGACCACCCCGCTATTTCGCAGATGAACTACGTCGAAGCCGGGATGGTGCTGACCAACCGTAGCTTCTTTCCTGGCCGAGCCGAGTACGACCGATGGTTGGAAGAATTCGGTGTTGTCGTAGATCGGTCGACGCCTCTCGACGCATACGCTCTGGAGGCCTTCCTGCAATTCGGTCGCGGCCGGCATCCGGCAAAGCTGAACCTGGGCGACTGCTTCGCCTACGCGCTCGCGAAGGCGTTGGATGCGCCACTGCTGTTCAAGGGCAATGACTTTTCCAGGACCGATATTCGGCCCGCCCTTCAGCCCACGTAGCCAGAGGCCCGCGTCAGGCGGTCGTTGATCGCTTCCCCTAGCCCTTCGTCCGGAATTGGCGCCACTGCGATAGCTGTCGGCTTCGTCCTGTCCGCGGCCCGCAGCATGGCGAACAAATTGGCGGCAGCCTCAGCCAGATCCGAGCCCCGGCTGAGGTTGAAGGGGCTGTCGGAGGGGCCGAAGGCGAGGAAGGCTTCGCCGGGGTTGGGGCCTGTGGCGTTCAGGCGGACGGGGGCGTCCGGGGCGTAGTGGAGGGCGAGGCGGCCGGGGGAGCGTTTGGCGTCGGCTTCGGCGTCGGCCAGAGGGCCGATCAGGGCTTCGATCTGGACGCGGGTCACGGCGCCGGGGCGCAGCAGGCGGGCCGGGCCGTCGAGGACAGAGACGACCGTCGATTCCAGGCCGACCTGACATGGGCCGCCGTCGAGGGCGGCGGCGGCCTTGTCGCCGGTTTCCTCGACAGCGTCGGCATAGGTGGTGGGGCTCGGCCGGCCGGAGCGATTGGCGCTTGGGGCGACCAGGGGACGGCCGAAGGCGGTGAGCAGGGCGCGGGCCATGGCGTGGCCGGGGACGCGGAGGGCCACGGTGTCGAGGCCGGCGCGGGCGAGGTCGCAGACGGCTGTCAGGTCGCGCAAGGGGGCGACCAGGGTCAGCGGGCCGGGCCAGAAGGCTTGGGCCAGCTTGAGGGCGCGGTCGTCCAAGTGCGCGATGCGCTCGGCCGCCGCGAGGTCGGCGACATGGGCGATCAGGGGGTTGAAACGGGGGCGGCCCTTGGCCTCGAACACCCGCGCCACGGCCAGGGGGTCGGCGGCGTCGGCAGCCAGGCCGTAGACGGTTTCGGTGGGCAGGATGACCAGGCGGCCGTCATTCAGCGCCCGGACGGCGGCGTCTATTTCGCCCGCCTGGCGGTCACCTGAACGGTCACCGTCACCGGGTCCGGAATGACGTCGATCTTCTTCCACTCGTCCTGTCCCACGCCGAAGGCCAGCCGGCTGAGGCTGATCCGGGCGTTCATCTTCGCCTGATCGCCGGTGATGACCAGGGTGAAGGGCAGGGTCAACGGTTTGCTTTGTCCGCGCAGGGTGAGGGTTCCGGTCGCCTGGTAGCGCCCGCCGCCCAGCGCCTTGAACCCGGTGGTCCGATAGACCGCCTTGGGATGAGCCTTGGAGGAGAACCACTTGGGCTCCTTCAGGTTGGCGTCCCGGTCCCCATTGCCTGTGAACACCGAGGCAGTGTCGATGGTCACCACCGCGCTGCTGCCGGCCAGGTTGGCAGGGTCGAAGCGAATCTGGGCGTCCCAGCGGGCGAAGGCGCCGTTGAACCCCTCGCCGTCGAAGCTGGAGGAGAAGCCGATTTTCGAGGCGGCCTTGTCCACAGTCCAGGCGGGCGCCGGGGCGGCGGCGGCCGGCAGGGCGGCCAGGAACAGAACGGCGAGGGCGGCAAGGAGGCGGCGCATGATCAGGCTTTCGGCGGGGGCAGGAAGGGGATGATCCGGCCCAGCTCCCCGTCCTTGTCCAGGAACTGGTGCTTCAGGGCCCCCAGGACGTGCAGCGGGAAGAGGACGTAGACCAGGGCCTTGGCCAGCACGTCGTGACCGAGGCCGAAGGCCTGGCCGATGCTCTTGGCCTGGTCGCGCGGCAGGTCGCTGATGAAGCCGATGGCCGGCCAGTCGAACAGGCCCCAGAAGCTGATTGGATAGATCTTGATCACCGGGCTGGCCGAGGTCATCGCCCAGCCGCTCAGCGGCAGGCCGATCATCACCACGTAGAAGCCCCAGTGGACGATGTGGGCCAGGGCCTTCTCCCAAGCCTTGAGGTGCGAGTTCATTACCGGCGGGCGGTGGGTCAGGCGCCAGGCCAGACGCGCCAGGCTGAGCAGCAGGATGCTGATGCCCATGGTCTTGTGCAGCTGCATCAGCTGAATCTTCTGTTCCCCGCCCTCCATGTCGCCGCCGACCCAGCCGAGGCCCACATTTGCGATCAGCATGGCGGCGATCAGCCAGTGCAGGGTCATGGCGACGGCGGAATAGCGACGGGCATCGGTCATTGGCGCAGGAACTCCACTTCGATGATCAGCTCGATCTCCTCGCCGGCGAACATCGACATGCTGGTCGAGCCGAACTCGGATCGCTTGATGAGGCCGGTGGCGGAGAAGCCGGCGCGGGCGCCGAGCAGGCCCTGCTCATAGCCGCGAAACTCGACGTCCAGGGTCACCGGCCGGGTGACGCCGCGCAGGGTCAGGTCGCCGATCAGCTGGCCCTTGGCCCCGTCGCGCTTGATCTCGCGGGAGACGAAGGTCGCCTTCGGGTGTTTCTTCGCATCGAGGTAGTCGTCGGCGAAGTTGGCGCTGGTCTTGGGATCGCCGACGTCGAGCGAGGTGGTGTCGATGGTTACGGTGACCTTGGCGGCTTCAGGCGCCTTGGGGTCCCAGACGTACTGGGCGTCGAAGCGGTTGAACCGCATGGTGTAGTTGGACAGCCCCATGTGACGCACGCGGGCAACCAGCGAGGCGTGGGTCTTTTCCAGCACATAGGTCCCGGCCGGCATCTTCGCGGGGTCGGTGGCCGGCGCCGCCAGGACAGGCGTCCCACAGACAAGCGCGACGGCGAGGGCGGCGGCGAACAGGCGCGACATCGGTGCTCCAAAGACTGGACAGTAACCTTAGTGCCCGGATCGGCTTAGGAAAGCCCCTTGCGACGCCGGGTCCCGGGTGTATCGAGGCTGGGCCGCGAACAGGACCTTTCCATGACCTACCAGCCGCCGATCCCCGACCTGACCCTGGCCCTGAAAGCGGCCGGCTTCGACCAGCTGCGGGAGGCCTATCCGGAGGCCGATGCGGCCACGGTCGAGGCGGTGCTGGACGGCGCCGGCGCCTTTGCCGCAGAGGTGATCGCCCCGCTCAACCGGCCGGGGGACCTGGCCCATGCCAAGTACGCCAACGGCAAGGTCACCGCCGCGCCGGGCTATGCCGAGGCGGTGCGGGCGTTCGGGGAAGGCGGCTGGAACAGCCTGTCAGCCGAGCCTGAGTACGGCGGCCAGGGCCTGCCCAAGGCGCTGGAGATCGCGGTGTTCGAGATGTTCAACGCCGCCAGCCTGGCCTTCGGTCTGTGCCCGATCCTGACCCAGGGGGCCATCGAGGCCCTGGCCGCCCACGGTACGGCGCGGCAGAAGGCCCTCTATCTGCCGCGCATGGTCGGCGGGGAATGGACCGGCACCATGAACCTGACCGAGCCGCAGGCCGGCTCGGACCTGTCGGCGCTGACCACCCGCGCCGACCCCGACGGCGAGGGCGGTTGGAGGCTGACGGGGCAGAAGATCTACATCACCTGGGGAGACCACGACGCAGCCGACAACATCGTCCACCTGGTGCTGGCCCGCACGCCGAACGCCCCGGCGGGGGTGAAGGGCATCTCTCTGTTCGTGGCGCCGAAGTACCTGGTCGGTGAGGATGGCAGCCTGGGCTCGGTCAACGACCTGCGTCCGGCCGGGATCGAGCACAAGCTGGGCATTCACGCCTCGCCGACCTGCGTGATGGCGTTCGAGGGGGCGAGGGCGGAGCTGGTCGGCGTCGAGGGCCAGGGACTGGCCCATATGTTCACCATGATGAACGCCGCGCGGCTGCAGGTCGGCGCCCAAGGGGTGGCCATCGCCGAGCGGGCCTACCAGCAGGCGCTGGCCTTCGCCCAGGATCGCCGCCAGGGCCGCTCGGCCTGGACTGGAGAGTCGCCGGCCCCGCTGTTCGACCTGCCGGACGTGCGGCGCACCCTGATGCTGATCAAGGCCAAGATCGCGGCGGCGCGGGGCGTCTGCCTGGCCACCGCGGTGTCGGCCGACCTTGGCCGGGCCGGCGATGCGGCGGCGAAGATGCGCGAGGAGCTGCTGACCCCGATCGCCAAGGGCTGGTCGACCGACGTCGGCGTCTGGGCCGCCTCGGAGGCGCTGCAGGTGCACGGCGGCATGGGTTTCGTCGAGGAGACGGGCGCGGCGCAGCACTACCGCGACTGCCGCATCCTGCCGATCTACGAGGGCACCAACGGCATCCAGGCCATCGACCTGATCGGCCGCAAGCTGACCATGGGCGACGGGGCGGCGATGGCGTCCCTGGTCGCCGACATGCGCGAGACGGCGCGGGCGCTGAAGGGCGAGGCGGTCGGCGACCGGCTGGGGGCGGCGGTCGATGCGATGGCGGCGGCGGGGGATTGGCTGGCGGAGCAGCGTGGGACACCTGACGCCCTGGCTGGGGCGACGGCGTTCCTGCGGCTGTGCGGGGAGACGGTCGGCGGCTGGATGCTGGCGCGGCAGGCGCAGCTTGACGCACGGATGGCGCCTTTGGCGGCGCTCTACGCCGGCCAGGTTCTCAGCGGCGTCCCCGGCCAGGTGGCCGCGGTGACGCAGGGGGCGGGGCCGCTTGAGGCCTTCACAGCCGAGACGGCTTGAAGGCCCGCAAGGACGCTTGCCAAGGTGATCGAAACGGCGTTCGCTCGGATACTCAATCCGGAGAATTTCATGCGTCGCGCCGTCGTCCTGGCCCTTGTCGCCAGCAGCCTTTGCCTGGCGGCCCCGGCCGTGTCCCAGCAGACGAGCGAACAGACCTACAAGGCGTATGGGAAGACGGCCTCGAAGCCGACTCTGGTCGCCCGTTATGGCCCTGACGATCTGCGTATCGGCCAGCTGCGGCTCCCCCCCGGCAAGGGGCCTTTCCCGGTCGCGGTTGTGATCCATGGCGGGTGCTGGTCGGCTGAGTACGACACCCTCGACGGCATCGCGGGGTTCGCCGACGCGCTGACCCAGCGCGGCTTCGCGACCTGGAACATCGAGTATCGCCGCCTGGGCAACCCGGGCGGAGGATGGCCCGGCACATTCGAGGACGTCTCGGCCGGGATCGACCACCTGGCGGAACTGGCCAAGACCCAGCCCCTGGACCTGTCGCGGGTCACGATCGTCGGCCATTCGGCGGGCGCCCATCTGGCGTTGTGGGGCGCCTCGCGGGGGAAGCTCGGCGGCGCCTACCCGCCCAAGGTCAAACCCGTTTCGGTGTTCGCCATCGACGGCCCGTCCACCCTCGCGCCCTTCATCGGCATCGACCGACAGGCCTGCGGCAAATCGGTAATCGAGCCGTTCATGGGCGGGGCGCCGGCCGACCGAGCCGACGCCTATCGCCTGGCCTCTCCAGCGGAGCATCTGCCGCTGGGGGTGGACCAGT
The DNA here is from genome assembly GCF_009905535.1 of Caulobacter sp. SLTY. Taxonomy (GTDB): domain Bacteria; phylum Pseudomonadota; class Alphaproteobacteria; order Caulobacterales; family Caulobacteraceae; genus Caulobacter. The sequence continues at coordinate 20,705 of NZ_JAAALA010000017.1, forward strand.
ACATCGTACAGGGCTCGCTTACCCCGCTTATCGCGCCGTACGCCCAGGCCGCCAAGGCTTCGGGTGACCGTGTCGAGGTGCTGCAGGCGGGCGAGGATCACTTCGACATGGTGACCCCCGACACCGAGAACGGCAAACGTACCCTAGACTTCATCGCCAGCCGCGCCTTCGCCAAGTAGGCTCCCGCCAGGCCCCGTGATGGGGACTGGCGGGGTCGGTAAGCCCTACAGCTGGGCCAGCATGTAGTCGGCGGCGCTGACCTTGAATTCGCCACCCTGTTCGACGTTCAGAGTCTCGACCACGCCGTCCTTGACGACCATGGAATAGCGCTGGCTGCGCGAGCCCATGCCGAACTTGCTGCCGTCCATCTCCAGACCGATGGCCTTGGTGAAGTCCCCGTTGCCGTCGGCCAGCATGATGATGTCCTCGCCGACGTTCTGGTCCGCGCCCCAGGCCTTCATCACGAACACGTCGTTGACCGACAGGCAGGCGATCGTGTCCACGCCCTTGGCGCGGAACTCGGCGGCGTGCTCCTTGAAGCCGGGCACATGCTTGGCCGAGCAGGTCGGGGTGAAGGCGCCGGGGACCGCGAACAGGGCGACGGTCTTGCCCTTGAACAGCTCGTCGGTGGTGACCGGCCGCGGGCCCTCGGCGCCGCTGGTCATAAAGGTGGCGTCCGGCAGCTTGTCGCCGACTTTGATGGTCATGAAGTCTCTCCCTGGTCCCGGCATCGGGTGTCGAGAAGGCAAATAGAGGGCTCGGGCTTTCCCGCCAAGCGGCGTGTCTTGAAACAGCCGCCAACCGGGCCGATGTTGCACCCATGGCCTCTTCCGAAGATGACAGCGAGTTCCTGGCCGGGCGGCTGCTGATCGCCATGCCGGGCATCGACGACGAGCGGTTCGAGCGGGCGGTGATCTATGTCTGCGCCCACGACGACCAGCATGCCATGGGCATCACCCTGAACCGGCCGGTGGACGGGCTGACCATGCCGGACCTGCTGACCAAGCTGGGTGTCACCGTGACCGACAACCACCGCGACGACATCGTGCTGATGGGCGGGCCGGTGGAGCGCGAGCGCGGCTTTGTGCTGCACACCGACGACTATGCGAGCCCGGCGGGAACTTTGCCGGTGGCCGAGGGCGTCGCCCTGACCACGTCGCGCGAGGTGCTGGCCGCCTTGGCCGCCGACGGGCCGCCGCGCAAGGCGGTGCTGGCCCTGGGCTATGCCGGCTGGGGCGCCGGTCAGCTGGAGGCGGAGATGCGCCAGAACGTCTGGCTGGTCGGCGATCCGGACCCCTCCCTGCTGTTTGGCGACGACCATGAGCACAAGTGGTCGGCGGCCCTGGCGCGGCTGGGGATCAGCGCCGATCATCTGTCGGGACAGGCCGGGAGAGCTTGACTTAAGCAGGGGGAAGACATGGCCGATCTGGCGGCGCGGCGCATCCAGGTGGTGCGCGACCACATGGCGCTAGAGGTGACCCACGACTGGGATGCGGTGATCGCGACCTTCGAGCATCCGAGGTACGAAATGCATGGCGGCGGCCAGGTATTCGACGGCGAGGAGGCCGTGCGCGCCTACTTCGCCGCCAGCCGCACGCCGTTTCCGGACCAGGGCAACGAGGTGATCGCCATCGCGCACGACGGCGAGACGGTGCTGGTCGAGTTCTGGCTGACGGGCACGCATCTGGGGCCTTTGCGGACGGCCAACGGTGTGGTCGAGCCGACCGGTAAGGCGTTCAAGGTGCGGATGGCGGCGGGGTTCGAGTTCGCGCCTGGGTCGGATCGGATCGTCTGCGAGCGGCCGTACTTCGACCAGGGCATGGTCCTGCGGGCGTTGGAGCTGGCTTGAAGCGTTTGCTCTCCGCCCCCGAGAGGGGGCGGAGGACGGTTCGGAGCGTGAGCGACGGACCAGGAGGCGGGGCAGCACCGGCGTTAGGGATTAGCGGTCCACCACCGGCGGGGACCCCCTCGGTTTGGCTCGCTTGCAGCGCTCGCCAAATCCACTCCCGCATTTCATGGGGGAGAGCAATCAATACCGACGCCGCCCTACCCCTGCCGGCGCACCGGCGCCTGGCCGTCGACGTAGCTTTCGTTGAGGTAGACTTCCGCTTCCTGCGGGGAGAGCGGCGGGGCGTAGCCGAAGCCCTGGCCGTAGTCGCAGCCCAGCTCCAGCAAGCGGCCGGCCATCAGGGCGTTTTCGACCCCTTCGGCCACCACTTCCAGGTTCAGGTCCTGGCCGAGCTTCACAACCGACTGCACGATCTTGGCCGAGCCCGGGTTGGCGCCCATCGTCCGGACGAAGTAGCGGTCGATCTTCAAGGTGTCGAAGGGAAGGCGGGTCAGGTAGCTCAACGAGGAGAAGCCGGTGCCGAAATCGTCCAGAGCCAGGCCCGCGCCGCCCGCGCGCAGGGCCTTCAGCACCACGGCGGCGCCTTCCGGGTCGCGCATGATGTCGCTCTCGGTGATCTCCAGCTTGAGAGCGCCAGGGCGCAGGCGGTGCTTGGCGATCAGGCCGGCGACGTCCTCGATAAGGCCCGCGCGGTGAATCTCGCCGGTCGACAGGTTGACGCTGACCGTCAGTTCCCAAGCCGGCGGATGGCGGGCCTGCCAGTCGGCGAGCTGGCGGGCGGAGGCGCGCAGCATCCGCTCGCCGATCTCCTCCATCAGGCCCATCTCTTCGGCCAACGGCAGGAACTCGTCGGGCGGCAGCAGGCCCCGGCGGGGGTGGCGCCAGCGGCAGAGGGCTTCGAAGCCGGAAAGCTCGCCCGTCGAGAGGCGGACCACCGGCTGGAAGAAGGGGCCGATCTCGCCCCGGCCGACCGCCCCGCGAAGATCCGCTTCGAGAGCGAGGCGGGAGAGACCGTCGCTCTCCATGGCGCGGCCATAGGCGGCATCGCCGCCCCGGCCACCGGTCTTGGCCGCCTCGACGGCCAGCTCGGCGCGGCGCAGCAGCTCGGCGGCGTCGGGCGCCTCGATCCCGCCCTGGGCCTCGACGGCCCCCACGGCCAGGGTGGGATGGATGTCGAAACCGGCGATACGCAGGGGCCGCTCCAGCGCCTCGCGCAGCTGGGGACCAGCGGGGATCAGGCCGGGGGCCAGGACGGCGAACTCATCCTCGCCCACCCGGGCCATCAGGCTTTCCGGCGGGAAGGCGGCGGTCAGGCGGGCGCCAAGCGCGGCCAGCACCAGGTCGGCCCGCTCGTGACCGAGGGCCTCGTTGAGGCGGCGCAGGCGGTCGAGGTCGGCGACCACCAGGGTGAAGGGACTGTCGGCCTGCAGCCGCTCGCGGGCGCGGGCGACGAAGCTGCGGCGGTCCAGCAGGCCGGTCAGCGGGTCGGTCTCGCTGGCGGCGAAGGCGGTCTCGGGGGCGACCACGCCGGCGGCGCGGCTGCCCTCCTCCAGCCAGACTCCGCGCCAGACGCCGATCTCGCCGCCGCGCATGCGCAACCGCAGGGAAATCTCGCTGTGCGGCGGTTGTTCGCGCAGCAGCTCCTCGGCCAACACCCGGTCCTGCGGCAGGACCAGGGCGCGCAGGGCGGCTGACGAGCACTCAGGGGCCAACGGTCCCAGGCCCAGGGTGCGGGCCGAGCCGGTGAAGCGGATGCGGTCTTCGGACGGGGACCAGGTCCACAGGGCTACGCCGGCGGCGCCCAACGCTTCCAGCGTCAGGGCGGCGTCCCAGCCTCGGCGGTCGTTACCCAGCGCCATGCGGCGCGCCCCTTTGGAGCCGTGATTTCACTACGGACCGGAGGCTAGGGTGCTTCGGGGCCGGCGGATACCGGTTACCTGCAACGCCCTCCCCCGCCCGTCAGGCCTGTTCCCGCTCCCGAGAAATCAACCCGAACAGGCGATGGTCTCGCCACTCGCCGTTAATTTTCAGATAAGCGCGCGCAAAGCCCTCCTCCTGGAAGCCCGCCTTCAGCAGCAGGGTCGCGGAGGCCTCGTTGCCGGGAACGCAGGCCGCCTCAAGCCGCGAAAGGCCCAGGGTGCGGAAGGCGAAACGGGTGACGGTTCGGACGGCGGCCAGGGTGTGCCCCTGGCGGGCCGTGTGGACGCCGCTCCAGTAGCCGACCGTCCCGGTCTGGGCGACGCCCCGGCGGACGTTGCTGAGGGTGATGCCGCCGGTGAGGGCGCCGGTGTCCTGGGAGAAGACGAAGAAGGGGTAGGTGACGCCGGCGTCGAGGTCGCGTCGCCAGGCGTCGAGCCGGCGGCGGAAGGCGGCGCGGGTCAGGTCGTCGCGCGCCCAGGTCGGTTCCCAGGGCTGGAGGAAGTCGCGCGAGGCGGTGCGGACAGCCGCCCATTCGGCATAGTCGGACGATTTGGGCGGGCGCAGCCGAACCGTGCCGCCGTCGAGGCGGAAGGCGGAGTCCAGGCCGGTCCAGTCGATCAGGGCCATGGAACAATTAGGGTGCGAGGCGGGGGAGGACGTCAACCCTTGGCGAGTGCGTCCGAGAAAGCCTCCACCGCGCCGAGAGCGGTCTTCGACCCCAGGACGGAGCCGGCGGCGAGGCCCGGTTCGAGCAGGCGGTCGCCAACCCGCGCGATGTCGGCGGCGGTGACCGCGTCGATAGCCCGGCCCAGTTCGGCGGCGGGGAACAGGCGGCCGAACAGCAGGGCCTGGCCGGCGGCGGTCTCGGCGCGGGACAGGGGCTGTTCGCGAGCCATGAACAGATGGGCCTTGAGCTGGGCCTTGGCGCGGGCCAATTCGGCTTCGCCGCAGTGCTGGGCCAGATCGAGAATTTGGGCGGCGGTGAGCTCCGCCAGGGGCGCGGCGTCGGCGGCGGCGCAGCCGGCATAGACGCCCAGCATGCCGGCGTCGGCGTAGGTGTCGCTCCAGCCGTCGATGGCGTAGGCGAGGCCGCGCGTCTCGCGGGCTTCCTGGAACAGGCGGCTGGACATGCCGCCGCCCAGCATTTCCACGAACAGTCGCAGGGCGAAGTAGTCCTCGTCGCGGGCCCCGAAGGCGGGGAGCAGCAGGACCAGATGGGCCTGTTCCAGCCGGCGCAGCTTGGCGGCGCGGCCTGGAGAGAAGACCGGGGCGGGTGGGCTTGGCGCGCCCTTGACGGCCGGCTGATCGCCGAAGGCCGCTTCGGCCAGGGACAGCAGCTCGGCCTCGTCGACCGCGCCGGCGGCGCTGACCACCAGCTGGTCGGGGGCGTAGAGTGCGGCGCGCCAGGCCTCGATGGCGGCGCTGTCTGCGGGCTTCAGGGACTTGGTTGTCCCGAGGATGGGGCGGCCGTGCGGCTGGTCCGGATAGGCGCCAGCCTGGGCCAGTTCGAAGACCAGGTCATCGGGTGTGTCGGCGGCCTCGGCGATCTCCTGGGCGACGACCGATTTTTCCTTGGTCAGGTCGGCGGGGTCGAGGGTCGGGCGCAGGACAAGGTCGGAGAGGATCTCCATGCCCAGCGGCAAGCCGCCCTTCAGCGCCCGGATCTGGAAGCTGGTGCGCTCATAACCGGTGGCGGCGTTGACCTGGCCGCCTTGGGACTCGACCGCCTCGACGATCTCGCGGGCCGAACGGGCGCCGGCGCCCTTGAACACCATGTGTTCGAGCAGGTGCGACCAGCCGGAGCGGCCGACGTCCTCGCTGGCCGCGCCCCGGCCGGCGACCACGGACAGGGCCAGGGTCTCAAGGCCCGGCATGGGGTCGCAGATGACGCGGACGCCGTTGGAGAGGGTGTGGATGGCGGGGGTCATCGCCCCGCGAAGCTCCGCACGTAGTCCATGACCACGGCGGCGTCGGCGGGGAGGCGGTCGTAGCGTTCGGGCTTGGTGGACAGGGCGCGGTCGGCGCGGGGGAAGGTCGGTGTTGTGCCGGTGGCGGCGCTGACCGCTTCCGGGAACTTGGCGGCGTGGGCGGTGGAGAGGACGATCACGGGCGTGGAGCCATCCATCCCGGCGCGGCGGACAGCGCTGACGGCCACCGCGGTGTGGGGGTCGATCAGACGGCCGGTCTCGTTAAGGGTGACTAGCATCTCGCGGGCGGTGTCGGGTTCGCTGGTCGAGGCGCCGGCGAACAGTTCACGCATGGCGGCCAGGGCCGAGGGCGGGATGTCGATTACGCCGGTCTCGGCAAAGCCCCGGAAAGCGCGGCCGGTCTCGACGCCGTCGCGGCGGACGGCCTCGAAATAGAGGCGCTCGAAGTTGGAGGCGACCTGGATATCCATGGCCGGGCTCTGGGTGGCGGCCACGTTGCCTCGGGCGTATCGACCGTCCTCGAAGGCGCGGGCCATGATGTCATTGCTGTTGGTGGCGACCAGGATGCGCGGAATGGGCAGGCCCATGCGCTGGGCCACATAGGCGGCGAATGCGTCGCCGAAGTTGCCCGTCGGGATGGCGAAGGACACCGGCCGATGCGGCGCGCCCAGGGCCACGGCAGTGGTGAAATAGTAGACCGCCTGGGCGGCGATGCGGGCGAAGTTGATCGAGTTGACGGCCGACAGGTCGACAGCGGTTGCGAACTGGCCGTCGGCGAACATGGCCTTGAGGATCGCCTGGCAGTCATCGAAGCTGCCCTGGAGGGACAGGTTGGCGACGTTGGCGTCCTCGACCGTGGTCATGAACCGGCGCTGGACTTCGCTGATCCGGCCCTCCGGGAACATGGCGCAGATGCGGACATTGTCACGGCCCCTGAAGGCCTCGACGGCGGCCCCGCCGGTATCGCCGCTGGTGGCGCAGACGATGGTCAGGGTGCGGCCGCGCTGGCCCAGAATATGGTCGTAGAGCCGGGCCAGCAGCTGCATGGCCACGTCCTTGAAGGCCAACGTAGGCCCGTGGAACAGTTCGGCCATGAACAGGTTGGGGCCCAGCTGCGACACCGGGCAGGTCGCGGCATGGGCGAAGGTGGAATAGGCCTCCTGGCACATCTCCAGCAGGACATCGCCCTCGATCTCCCCGTCGGCGAACTTGCCGAGCACGGCGGCGGCGACCTCGGCATAGGGGCGGCCGGCGAAGGCGGCGATCTCTTCCGGCGTGAACGTCGGCCAGGTCTCGGGCACATAGAGGCCGCCGTCGGGGGCAAGGCCGGCCAGCACCGCGTCGAGGAAGCCGATCGGCTGGGCGGCGGAATCGCCGGACCGGGTCGAGATGTATTTCATAGCGCCTTCGTGGACTTGAACCTGCGCCAGAGCATGGCGGCGTAGATGGCGACGAGCGTCGCCGCAAGGCCGTACCAGGTCAGGGCGTACTCGAGGTGACGGTTGGTGATCGACGGCGGCGTCGGGGCCGGGGTCAGGTCGCGGGCCGCCGGGATTTCGCTCTCGACGGAGATGTAGAGGTCATCGATGCCGTTGGATCCGGCGACTGCCGAGATCAGCGACGCATCGCGGGCGTTGGCTCGCAGGCCGCCCGGGATCTTGGCCGGGACCACGACGGCCAGGGCGGATGCCGTTGGCGCGGTGAGCCGCACGATGCCGACCACGGCCCGCGGCGGAGGCAGGGTCGGGACCGCCTTGGGGTCCACAACGCCGTCGAGGGCGTGGAAATAGCCGCGCTCGACGGCCAGGGTGTCGGTTCGCCCGACCAGTGGACAGGGTGTGATGACCCGCCAGGCGACCTCGCCGTTCACCAGTCCGTAGATCAGCGCATTGGAGGCGTCCGGAGCGGTGTCGGGCCGGCACTCAAGGCGGACCTTTCGCCACTCGACCTGTTGGCCGGCCGTCTTGAGTCGAAGGATGTCGTCGATGGAGACCGGGGCGGCGGTGCGGGCCGCCTCGATGCGGGTCAGGATGTCGGTCTTCCAGGCCAGCCGCTGCATCTGCCAGGTTCCCAGCCACAGCAGGATGGCCAGGGCGATGGCCGAGGCGACGGTCAGGATGATCGGGAAGCGTCTAGCGGACATCGTCGCGGCCGGCCTCGCTGGCCTTGTTGGCGAACTGGGCGGCGACCATCAGGCCCTTCATGGGCCGGAGCAGGGCGACGCAGACGATCACGCTGAGCGGCATCCAGATGAGCAGCAGCAGCCAGATGGGCGGGCGCAGGGCGATGAAGTGGAACAGGGCGCCGAAGGCCAGCAGGAATCCGGCGATCAGGATGATGAACACGGCCGGACCGTCACCGCTGTCCGCCTTCGTAAAAGGGGCGCCGCAGGCTTCACAGCCGGGCGCCACCTTCAGGAAACCATCGAACAGGAAGCCCTCGCCGCAGCGGGGGCAGCGGCCTGCCGCCCCCGCCAGGTAGGGGTTCGCCACAGCTACATCGTCCCGAAGATGACGTAGATGAAGGCGAACAGGAACAGCCAGACCACGTCCACGAAGTGCCAGTACCAGGCGGCGGCCTCAAAGCCGAAGTGCTGCTGGGGGGTGAAGCCCTTGCCCATCAGGCGGAACAGGCAGATCAGCAGGAAGATGGTGCCGACCAGAACGTGGAAGCCGTGGAAGCCGGTGGCCATGAAGAAGGCGGAACCGTAGAGGCCCGAGTTGGCGGCCTCTTCCGAGTAGAACAGCTTCTCATGCAGGATGTGCTGGTACTCGTAGACCTGCACCGCGGTGAACAGGGCGCCCAGGATGACGGTGATCAGCAGGCCCTTCTTGGCCGCGCTGCGATCGCCCTGCTGCAGGGCGTGGTGGGCCCAGGTGACCGTGGTGCCCGACAGCAGCAGGATCAGGGTGTTGACCAGCGGCAGGTGGAAGGCCGGGACCAGCTCGACGCCCTTGGGCGGCCACTGCTTCCAGGCCTCGGCCACGCCCTCGAAGTTGCCGATGGCGGGGGTCAGGGTGCGGTGCTCCCAGAACAGGGCGCTTTCGAAGAAGATCCAGAACCAGGCGACGAAGAACATCACTTCCGAAGCGATGAACAGGATCATGCCGTAGCGCAGGCCCAGGCTGACGACCGGGGTATGATCACCCTGGTTGGCTTCCTTGGTGACGTCCATCCACCAGCCGAGCATGCAGTGGAGCACCATGGCGAAGCCGGCGATGCAGACCAGCCAGTTGCCCTTGTCGAGCCCGAACAGGCCCTTCATGCCGATGACGGCGCCGATGGCCATGACCAGGCCCGCGAACGAGCCATAGAGCGGCCAGATGCTGGGGTTGACCAGGTGGTAGTCGTGTTTGACGGCGCCGTGAGCCATGTCTTCTAAGCCCTGCCCTTCTCAATTCTCAGACTCAGAGTCCCCCGGACCCTGAGATGGTTTCGCTATAGCCCCGCCTTGGTCGCATCGCCAAGAGGCGAAGCGGCCTTGGAGGCGTCGGCTTGTTGGGAGTCCACCGGGAAGAAGGTGTAGCTGAGGGTGACCTCGCCCTTGCCCTTCGTCTCGAAGTCGGTCGCGTACTCGGGATCGACGAAGTAGACCACCGGGAACTCGACCGTCTGGCCGGGCTGGATGGTCTGGTCGTTGAAGCAGAAGCACTCGAGTTTCTGGAAGTAGGCGCCGGCCTGTTCGGGCACGACGTTATAGCTGGCCCGGCCGGTGATCGGCGTCTTGCCGTTGTTGGTGACCTTGTAGAAGGCCAGGCCCGTGGCTCCGATCTTCACCTCCTGGGTCACCTGGCTGGGCTTGAAGCTCCAGGGCAGGTCGCGGACGTTGGCGTCGAAACGGATCTGCAGGGTCTTGTCGAGCACCTTGCTCGGGGCGACCTCGGCCTTGCGGATCGAGCCGTCAAAGCCGGTCAGCTGGCAGAAGGCGCGATAGAGGGGCACCGAGGCGTAGGCGGCGCCGACCATGAAGGCCAGGCCGACGGCGCAGAAGATGGCGACCTTGGCGTTGCGTTTGGCGAGCGCCTTGGGGGTAGCCGGGTCAGAGGGGGCGTTCTGCAATATGACCTCCCATCCGCATGACGGTGACCAGGTAGACCAGCACGATGAAGCCGACGAGGCCCAGCGCGATGGCGATGTTGCGGTTGCGGCGCGCCTTGGCGAAGGCGACGGGATCGGCCGGGGGCGGCGGGCGGCCCGGAACGTCGAGGTGCGGCGGCGTCGGGTTGTCGGTCATCAGGCCATCCCCAGCATGCGCTCGGCCGCCAAGGTCGCGAACAGGGCGAACAGGTAGCCGATGGAATAGGCGAACAGGTTACGGGCGTCCTTGGCCCCGGCCTTGACGTCGTAGAGTTCCGGGGTGTTGCGCGGGTCGGCCCCCTCCCCCGCCTTGCTGCGGAACAGCCGCCAGGCCAGCAGCAGGAACACCGCCCCGCCCAGCGCCGAGACCGCGAGATAGGGCAGATGGCCGAGGCCCGTGAAGAAGGGCGCGATGCAGACCGGGATGAGGACGATCGAATAGACCAGGATCTGCAGGCGGGTGGAGGTTGCGCCCTTGACCACCGGCATCATCGGCACGCCGGCCTTGGCGTAGTCCTGGCTGGTATAGAGGCTGAGCGCCCAGAAGTGGGGTGGGGTCCACAGGAAGATGATTGCCACCAGCAGCCAGGCGTTGGCCGGGGCCGTGCCAGAGGCCGCCGCCCAACCGATCGCTGGCGGCAAGGCGCCGGCCAGGCCGCCAATGACGATGTTCTGGGCCGTCCAGCGCTTCAGCCACATGGTGTAGACCACCGCGTAGAAGAAGATGGTGAAAGCCAGCAGACCGGCCGCCAGCCAGTTGGTGGTCAGGGCCAGCAGCAGAACCGACAGCAGGGTCAGCACGATACCCAGGCCCAGCGCATCGGCGCCCTGGACCTTGCCGGCCGGCACCGGGCGTCCGCGGGTGCGGCGCATCACCGCGTCGATGTCGGCGTCGTACCACATGTTGAAGGCGGCGCTGGCCCCGGCCCCGACCGCGATGCAGAGGATGGCCACGGCGCCCAGCAGCGGGTTGATCGGCGTACCGGCGCAGACCAGACCGACAAAGGCGGTGAACACCACCAGGCTCATCACCCGGGGCTTCAGCAGCTGGATATAGTCGGTCCACAGCGCCGGAGCCTTTTGGGCGGGAGCGCGGCGGGCGTCAGGGGCGGTGGTCGAATGGGCCATGGGCTCATCGCCACCCGGAAGCGGCGAACTCATCTTCTGTAATGCGGCGCCGCCGCACCTTTTGGGGTGCGGCGGGCCTGGTCCTTAGTGATGGTCGGGTTCGACCACCGGGGGTTCGTTGAACTGGTGGAACGGCGGCGGCGAGCTGAGGGTCCACTCCAGCGTGGTGGCGCCTTCGCCCCACGGGTTGGCCTCGGCCTTGCGGCGACGCACGGCGGCCTCGATCAGCACCAGCAGGAACACGCCCACGCCGACGGCGGTGATCACATAGCCCCAGGTCGAGACCTGGTTCCAGTAGGTGTAGTTGTCCGCGTAGTCGACATAGCGGCGCGGCATGCCCTGGAGGCCCAGGAAGTGCTGCGGGAAGAACACGATGTTCACGCCGACGAACATGATCCAGAAGTGCAGGGCGCCGAGGAACTCGTTGTACTTCACACCCCACATCTTCTCGAACCAGTAGTAGAAGCCGGCGAAGATGGCGAACACGGCGCCCAGGCTGAGCACGTAGTGGAAGTGCGCCACCACGTAGTAGGTGTCGTGCAGGCTGTAGTCGATGCCGGCGTTGGCCAGGACGACCCCGGTGACGCCGCCGACGGTGAACAGGAAGATGAAGCCGACGGCCCATAGCATGGGCGTCTTGAAGTCGATGGAGCCACCCCACATGGTGGCGATCCAGCTGAAGATCTTCACCCCGGTGGGCACGGCGATGACCATCGTCGCGGCCACGAAGTAGGCCCGCAGGTTGATGCCCATGCCCACGGTGTACATGTGGTGGGCCCAGACGATGAAGCCGACGAAGCCGATGGCGACCATGGCGTAGGCCATCGCGAGGTAGCCGAAGACCGGCTTGCGCGAGAAGGTCGAGACTATGTGGCTGATGATGCCGAACCCGGGCAGGATCAGGATGTACACTTCCGGGTGCCCGAAGAACCAGAACAGGTGCTGGAACATGACCGGGTCGCCGCCGTTGGCGGGGTCGAAGAAGTGGGTCCCGAAGTTACGGTCGGTCAGCAGCATGGTGATGGCGCCGGCCAGGACGGGCAGCGACAGCAGCAGCAGGAACACGGTGACCAGGATCGACCACACGAACAGCGGCATGCGGTGCAGGGTCATGCCCGGCGCGCGCATGTTGAAGATGGTGGTGATGAAGTTGATGGCGCCGAGGATCGAGCTGGCGCCGGCCAGGTGGAGCGAGAAGATCGCCAGGTCCATGGCCGGACCGGTGTGGCCCGAGGTCGAGAGCGGCGGATAGATGGTCCAGCCGCCGCCGAACGCCTTGCCGGGGCCGCCGTCGCTGAACATCGAGGCGATCAGCAGCACCCAGGCGGCGATCAGCAGCCAGAACGAGATGTTGTTCATCCGCGGGAAGGCCATGTCCGGCGCGCCGATCATGATCGGGACGAACCAGTTGCCGAAGCCGCCGATCATCGCCGGCATGACCATGAAGAAGATCATGATCAGGGCGTGGGCGGTGACCACCGCGTTGTAGCCGTGCTTGGACTGCTCGATCAGGCCCAGCAGCTGGACCGAGGAGCCTTCCTTGAAGATCTGGATGCCCGGCTCGTAGAGCTCCCAGCGGATCAGGCCCGACAGCGCCCCGCCCACCAGGCCCGCCATGATGGCGAACAGGATGTAGAGGGTGCCGATGTCCTTGTGATTGGTCGACAGGAACCAGCGGGTGAAGAAACCCGGCTTGTGGTCCGCATCGTCGTGGGCTTCGTGCCCGTGAGCGTCATGAGAGACGGTGGCCATCTAGCGTTACCTGTAGATCAGTTGGCGGCCGGCGCGGCGGGAGCCGGCGCAGCGGGAGCGGGCGTGGCGGCGGCGGGAGCCGCGCCTTCGGCCGGGGTGACAGCGGCGGGGGTGGGAGCCGGCGGAGCCTTCTTGGCGGCGACCCAGGCGTCGAACTCGGCCTGGCTGACGACCTTGATCTCGATCGGCATGAAGGCGTGATCGACGCCGCACAGCTCCGAGCACTGGCCGTAGAAGGTGCCCACGCGGTCGGCCTTGAACCAGGTTTCGTTCAGGCGGCCGGGAACGGCGTCCGTCTTCAAGCCAAAGGCGGGAAGAGCAAAAGCGTGGATCACGTCCACGGCGGTCACCTGCACCCGGACCACCTTGTTCACCGGCACCACCATCGGCTCGCTGGCCTTCAGGCGGTAGAGCCTGTGGGGCAGGCCGTTCTTGGCGACGTCATCTTCGGACATCATGGTCGAGGTGATCTCGCCGATCTCCTGGTCCGGGTATTCATAGCCCCAGTACCACTGGTAGCCCGTCGCCTTGACCGTGACGTCGGCCTTGGGCGCGTCGTGGTACTGGAAGAGCAGCTGGAACGAGAAGATGGCGATGAACATCAGGATCAGCACCGGCACCAGGGTCCAGACGACCTCGATGACCGTGTTGTGGCTGAACTTCGCCGGGACCGGGTTGGCCTTGCGGTTGTAGCGGACCACGCACCAGAGCAGCAGCCCCAGCACGAACAGGCTGATCACCGTGATGATCGGCAGCAGGATGACGTCGTGGAAGAAATGGGCGTGGTGCTTCAGCGGCGCGGCCGCCGGCTGCAGCCCCATGCCCCCATTGGTCGGCTCGCCGATCAGGTCCTGAGCCAGGGCGGCCGAAGACACCATCGCGGTGGTCAGCCCGACGCCCAGGGCGCTGACGAGTCCGCGCATCCCCTTTATCGCTTTCATACGCCTCATCCGTTTGCCGGCCGAGCCGGCGCTCCTCGCTCCGTCAAGGGTGGGCAGTCTAGCGCAGGCTGTCCGGCAATCGACTCGCCAGACCCATGCGCGCCCGCCCAAGGCCTTGATCGCCGCGTGCATACGCGTTGGTCCGGCGTTGGGCAAGCGCCCGGCGGGCCTGTGAACGCGGCTTTGGCGTCATGAATTACTAAGATGTAATGACAGGTACCTTGCATCGACCACTACCGGGCGATACAAGGGAGCGGTCAACAGGACGGAAAACACCGTGCCAGAAGCCATCGAAACCCAACTGAAAAAGGGCGTTCTCGCCCTCTGTGTCCTGGCCCTGCTGTCTCGAGGGGACGGCTACGCCTACGACATCGCCAGCCGGCTTTCCGGCGCCATCGATATGGGGGAAGGGACCATCTACCCCCTGATGCGCCGGCTGCAGGCCGACAAGCTCGTCGAGACCTACCTGGTGGAATCACCGGCCGGGCCGCCGCGCAAATATTACCGCCTGACCGATGCCGGTCGGGCCTCCTTCGCCCAGCAGAAGGCCGAATGGGAAACCTTCGCCGGGGCGGTCAACAACATCCTGGGAGAGGGGTGATGACCAAAGCCGAATTCATGGCCAGGCTGCGACGGGGCCTTGCCGCCCTCAGCCCGGTGGCCCTGGCGGAAGTGACCGCCGACTACGAGGCCCACTTCGAGGAGGCGGCCGCCGCCGGCCGCTCCGAGGAGGAGACAGCCGCGGCCTTGGGCGATCCGGACCGTCTGGCCCGCGAGCTGCGCGCCGAATACGGCCTGAAGGCCTGGGAGGACAAGAAGAGCCCGGCCAACGCCACGGGAGCGATCATCGCCCTGCTGGGCCTGGGCGCCATCGACGTGCTGATCCTGGCGCCGATCCTGTTCAGCCTGATCAGCGTCATCTTCACCCTGGTGTTCGTGGTCATCGCCCTGTTCTTCGTCGGCGGGGCGGTAATGATCGCCGGTCCGTTCGTGGACTATGGCGGCGGGCCGGTCATGGCCGTTCTGGCCGGCCTGGGCCTGGTGGGCGGGGCGACCGGTTTCGGCGCCCTGCTGACCCTGGCCACCGTGGGGCTGATCAACGCCCTGGTCTGGTACGCCCGGCTGCACTTCAAACTGCTCAAGCCCGCCATCGAAGCCCAATAGGGAGGGACACGTCATGATCCGCACACTCAGCATCATTGCCGCGGCCGGCTTCCTGGTCTGCCTGGCCTGTTTCACCGCCGTGTTCGCCCTGGGCGGCGGCGAGGTGGTCCGCGACGGCTTCGTCATCCCCGCCGTGCTGGAGCGGCTCGAGGAGGGCGACAGCTACGAGCCCAGCGACACCCCTCGGGTCGAGAAGACCATAGCCTGGGCCGGCGCCGAGGCCCTGACCATCGAGGTTCCGGCGGACGTGGTCTACATCCAGGCGCCCACCCCGACGATCACGGTCAGCGGTACGCCGCGCCTGGTCGACAGGGTGCGGGTCGAGGGCGGCCGGGTGTTCTTCGTCGATGAGGACGAGAACCACGTCAGCTGGGGCAATCGCCGCCGCCTGACCGTGACCATCACCGCCCCGAAGGTGACCCGCTTCGAGGTCAACGGCTCGGCCGACGTCGAGATCAAAGGCTACGACCAACCGACCCTGGCCATCGAGATCGCCGGCAGCGGCGAGGTCGACGCCATCGGCAAGACCACCACCCTGGACCTGTCGATCGCCGGCAGCGGCGAGGCCGATCTGCGGAACCTGGCCGTCACCGACGCCAGCATCGCGGTGGCCGGCAGCGGCGATGCGACGGTGGGTCCCACCGGCGCCGTCGAGGTGGCCATCGCCGGCAGCGGCGACGTGACCCTGACCCGCCAGCCCGCGAAGCTGGACAGCGACATCGCCGGCAGCGGTGATCTGCAGGTCGAGAACTGATCAGGACGGCGGGTGGTGACGAACCGCCCGCCAGTCCCTACCTTGTGAGGCATGAGCCTTCCCGCCCTCGCCCCCTCGCTTCTGGACGCCGCCGGCGTCGATCCTGCCCGCGCCCGCGACATTCTGTCCGAGGCCCTCAAGGGCGCCGATGACGGGGAGCTGTTCCTGGAGCACAGCGAGAGCGAGGCCTTCCTGTTCGACGACGGGCGGCTGAAGACCGCCTCTTATGATTCGGGCGAGGGCTTCGGGCTTCGCGTCGTGGCCGGGGAGACGGCCGGCTACGCCCACGCCAGCGAGATCAGCGAAGCGGCCATCGGCCGGGCGGCCGATTCGGCCAGGCTGGCCAAGCGCGGCTACAGCGGCGTCGCCGCCGAGGGGCCGCAGGGCACCAACATCCGCCTCTATGGCGAGGACAACCCGGTCGCCTCCCCCGCCTTCTCCGAGAAGGTCGCCCTGCTCCAGGAAATCGACGCCTTCGCCCGCGCCCGCGACCCGCGCATCGTCCAGGTCACCGCCTCGATGGCCGGCGAGCGGCGGGTGGTGGAGATCCTGCGGGCCGACGGCCGGCTGGTGCGCGACGTGCGGCCGCTGAGCCGGGTCAACGTCCAGATCGTCGTCGAAAAGGACGGCCGGCGCGAAACCGGCACGAGCGGCGCCGGCGGCCGCGCCGGCTTCGAGACCTGGATCACCCCGGAGAGCTGGCAGGGCCAGGTGGACGAGGCGCTCCGCCAGGCGCTGGTCAACCTGGAGGCCATCGACTGCCCGGCCGGCGAGATGGACGTGGTGCTGGGACCGGGCTGGAACGGGGTGCTGCTGCACGAAGCCGTCGGCCATGGCCTGGAAGGCGACTTCAACCGCAAGGGCATCAGCGCCTTCTCAGGCCGCGTCGGTGAGCGCGTGGCCGCCCCGGGCGTCACCGTGGTCGATGACGGCACCCTCCCCGGCCGCCGGGGTTCCCTCACCGTCGATGACGAGGGCACGCCGACCGAGCGCACCGTGCTGATCGAGGACGGAATCCTGACTGGCTACATGCACGACCGCCAGTCGGCGCGGCTGATGAACCTGAGCCCCACCGGCAACGCCCGGCGCCAGTCCTATGCCCACATGCCGATGCCCCGGATGACCAACACGGTGATGCTGGGCGGCAACCACACCTTGGAAGAGATGATCGCCTCGACCAAGCGCGGCCTCTATTGCGCCTCGCTCGGCGGTGGCCAGGTGGACATCACCAACGGCAAGTTCGTCTTCCAGTGCACCGAGGCCTACCTGATCGAGGACGGCCGCATCACCCACCCGGTCAAGGGCGCCACCCTGATCGGCGACGGACCCAGCGCCCTGACCCGCGTGACCATGATCGGCAACGACTTCGCCCTGGACCCCGGCATCGGCGTCTGCGGCAAGGCCGGCCAGGGCGTGCCGGTGGGCGTCGGCCAGCCGAGTCTGAAGATCACCGGGCTGACGGTGGGCGGGACGGCGGTTTAGGCACAGCCCCAACTGATCGCCGACAACATTTCACAGATTTAATCTACATTTCAGGCTTGTAACGTGTGGCGGTAACCGGGCGCAGGCAGGTTGCGCGTCGACCTGACGGGCCGGGGGGCTCTGATGGGGGAGACCTGATTTGAGCCCGTTGCTTGCCCTTTTGGCCGCCGCCTCGCCCGAGGTGATCGCGACCGCCGCGCCCGCGCCCCTCGTCATCGCTCAGGAGGCGGCGCCGGTCGCCGCCCAGTCGGCCGCGGCCGAGACCCAGGGGACCACCCCCTATCCGGCCAGTTTCTTCGCAGAAGCCCAGCCGAACTCGGCGATGGACATGATCATGCGCATCCCGGGCTTCGCCTTCGACGGCGGGGACAGCGTGCGCGGCTATGGCGGCGCGGCCGGCAATGTGCTGATCGACGGCCAGCGGCCGGCGACCAAGTCGGAAAGCCTGGAAGACGCCCTGCGCCGCATCCAGGCCAAGCAGGTCGAGCGCATCGACATCATCCGCGGCGGCGCCCCGGGCATCGACATGCAGGGCAAGACGGTGATCGCCAACGTCATCCTGAAGAAGGACGCGGGGAGCCAGTGGCTGTTCGCCGTGGCCAGCGCCATCCACCAGGACGGCCGCACCACCCCCGCCATGCGGTTCGAGGGCAGCGCCCCGGTCGGGCCGGGGACCTTCGAATGGTCCAACCTGTTCTACCGCTTCTTGGATGATGGGGCAGGCGAAGGCGTGCAGCGCGCCGAGACCGGGGGCGTGGCCACCCGCACCGCCTGGGACGAGACCGCAGGCGGCCATGGGTATGACCTTAAGGCCGGCTGGAAGAGCCCGCTGCTCGGCGGCCGGCTGTCGGTCAACAGCCGCTACCACCCCGAGATCTACGAGTGGTCGGTCAACGCCTTCGACAGCCCGCGGACTGGCCGCCTGTTCGTGGTCCGCGATCGAAACGACCAGGTCGATGGCGAGTTCGGCGGTGGCTGGGAGCGGGCCTTCGGCAAGGCGCGGGTCGAGCTGACCGCCCTGCAGACCCTGCGCGAGGTCGACTTCACCTCGCAGTTCGACGACGGGACCGACGACGCCCTGTTCAGCGAGCATGCCGAGAGCGGCGAGACCATCGGCCGGGCGTCCCTGCGCTATACCTTCGGCCCCAACCTGATTGTCGAGGGCGGTGGGGAGCTGGCCTTCAACTACCTCGAGACCTCGATCGACTATGCCGAAAATGGCGTGCCGGTGGTGCTGCCGTCCTCCGACGTTCGCGTCGAGGAGGAGCGGGGCGAGATCTTCACCACCGCCAACTGGCGGCTGAACCCGAAGTTCGCCCTGGAGGCCGGGCTGAAAGTGGAGTTCTCGACCATCAGCCAGAGCGGCGACACCAACCTGTCGAAGTCCTTCACCTATCCCAAGCCCCGCCTGATCGCGACCTGGGACATCACCTCCAGCGACCAGCTGCGAGTGCGGG
This sequence comes from Caulobacter sp. SLTY, assembly GCF_009905535.1. Classification (GTDB taxonomy): domain Bacteria; phylum Pseudomonadota; class Alphaproteobacteria; order Caulobacterales; family Caulobacteraceae; genus Caulobacter. The sequence goes on from NZ_JAAALA010000017.1 coordinate 39,157, forward strand.
TGGAACGGGAGGTCGGGCAGCTGAACTTCCGCGACTTCGCCTCCTCGATCGCCCTGTCCACGGGGGGTACGGTGACGGCGGGCGGCGCCGACCTGGAGCCCAGCAAGGCCACGGTCTACGAAGCCACTTACGAGCGGAAGTTCTGGAAGGACGGGGCTCTGGTCCTCAGCCTGACCCACGAGGACATCACCGACGCCACCGATCGCATCCGGGTGACCGACGTGGCCAGCTGCCCCCTGGTGGGCGGTATTCCGGACACCACCGACCTCAGCTGCAACTTCGACGCCCCCGGCAACATCGGCGAGGGCAAGAACACCGAGTTCGAGATCCGCCTGACCCTGCCGCTGGCGAAGCTGGGGGTGCAGGGCGGTCTGTTGCGGGTGAACACCGAGTGGAGCCAGTCGGAGGTCACCGACCCGACCACCGGCGAGCAGCGGCGGATCAGCGGCCAGGCGCCGTTCGAATGGGAGGTGCGGTTCTCGCAGGACCTGCCGAAACACCGCACCCAGTGGGGTGTCGACGTCTTCGGCGCCTTCCAGGAGCGCTATTACCGCTTCGACCGCATCGACCAGATCGAGCTGGAAACCTGGGTCACCTTCTATGCCGAGTGGAAGCCCCGGCCCGACTTCGCCATCCGCATCGAGGCCCACAATCTTCTGGGCCGGGACGTCACCCGGAGCCGGCAGCTGTATGACGCGCCGCGCGACACGGGCTCAGTCTACTTCGTCGAGAACCGGCCGCTGGACTTCCCGTCGTTCTTCTACATGCGGCTCCGGAAGACGTTCTAAGGCGCCGGCTGTCAGAGTCAGTTCCATCCACGGACATAGAAAAAGGGCCCCGGATTGCTCCGGGGCCCTTCCTCATTTCAAGACAACCCAGCCTAGGCCGGATTGCGGTCCGGACCGGCCTGGCGGTCGGCGTCGATGCCTTCCACCGGGTGGTTGGAGGCGTCGTTGACCCCGTGGGCCCAGTGCTTGATGGCGAAGCTGATCAGGATGAAGAACACCCCGACGCCGACGCCTGCCCAGCCGAGCTGGCCGAACACCTTCAGCGAGGTCGCCAGCGCCGCGCCCGGGTCGAGCACCTGGCCGCCGACCGTTTCGGTCCCGGCCAGACCGGCGATCCAGCCGCCGACGTACTGGGCGATCGAGCTGGACAGGAACCAGACGGCCATCATGAAGCTGACGACCTTGGCCACCGACAGCTTGGTGATCTCCGACAGACCCACGGGCGACAGGAACATCTCGCCGGTGGTGTGCAGCAGGTAGAGCAGGCCCAGGATGATCAGCGGCATGCGGAAGGCCGAGTCGACCATCCCGCCGGCCCAGACCACCACCAGGAAGCCGAGGCCCACCTGGACGATGCCGAGGCCGAACTTCATCACCGGGTTCGGATCCTTGTTGTGCTTGCCCAGCCACAGCCACATGGCCGCGAAGATCGGGGCGAAGATCAGGATGAAGCCGGCGTTGAACGACTGGGTCTGGGCGGCGGTGATGCCCATGTCGATCCAGCGCACATCGTCGGGCACGCCCGGCGCCATGACCATCTCGCGGCTGCCGAAGAACCAGGTCTGGCCGAACAGGTTGAGCGTGTAGGGCTCGCTGATCAGCGCCAGGTCGACGTTGCGGTCGGCGAAGAGGTTCAGCGAGGTGCCGGCCTGTTCGAAGAGGGTGAAGAACACCACCGCGCCGAAGATCAGCACCATGGCCAGCATCATCCGCTCGCGCTCGACCTTGGTGCACTGGCGGATCATGAAATAGACGATGTAGGCCACCGACAGCAGAGTCGAGACCCCCAGCACCCAGCCGACCAGGGCGTTGCGCTGGACCATGAACCAGACCACCGCCACCCCGGCTAGGCCGCCGAGGTAGACCAGGGTCTCGGTGTTGATCGGCCCGAAGACCGGCTTCTTGATCGCTTCCGGATTCGGCGGCTCGCCCTTGCCCATGAGCAGGGGCTTGCCCAGCACGAAGACGACGAAGCCCAGCAGCATGCCGACGCCGGCCAGGCCGAAGCCCGCCCACCAGCCATAGGTCTGGCCGAGGTAGCCGCAGAGCACCGAGGCCCAGAAGGCGCCGAGGTTGATACCGTAGTAGTAGAGGGTGAAGCCCGGATCGCGGCGCGGATCGCCCTGCGGATACAGCTGGCCGACGATGGTGGAGATGTTCGGCTTCAGGAAGCCGACCCCCATGATGATCAGACTGATCGCGAGGAAGAAGATGTTGGTGTAGGTCGTGCTGCGCTCGGTGACCTTGACCTCATAGGCGCCCTTGGCGGCGCTGGCCGGCAGCGGCGAAGCGGCCGGCAGGCCCTCGACCGTCAGGGTCTGGTCCGGCTTGATGTCGATGTCGTACTGGGCGCCATTGATCACCACCTTGGCGTCGCCGCCACGGCCGACCAGCTCATAGGTCGCGCCGTCGTAGATGATCGATTGCTTGGCCGGAGTCCCCTCGACCGCCATGGTCAGGTGGCCGGCGACCAGCAGCAGGGCGCCGAACGCGATGGCCTTGCGGGTGCCGATGAACCGGTCGGCGACGATGCCGCCGATCAGCGGGATCAGGTAGACCAGCGAGGTGTAGGAGCCGTAGAGCGAGCCGGCTTCCTTGTCGTTGAACAGGAAATGCTGGGTCAGGTAGAAGATCAGGATGCCGCGCATCCCGTAGAAGGAAAACCGTTCCCACATCTCGGCGAAGAACAGGACCTTCAGACCCGGCGGATGCTTTCGCATCTGCAGAAAGACCGGAATGCCGGTCGCCAGGGTCACGAGGATCCCCAGCACGATAACAATGTTCATACGATAGACCCTGTTTGACTCGCGGCTGTGGCGAAACGGTCGTTACGCCCCAGCCTCCCCGATTTGCGGGGAGAAAATCACGCTGCGGACGGTTTCACAAGCAACGGTTTACCCAACCTTGTTCGCCGGGAGCCCGCTCGCCATCTGAAGCGTTTAGACTGGCAAGCCTTTCAAGGAGCGCCCCCGATGACCGAATCCCGCCTGAAATTCGCCGCCGCCGATGGCCGCGTGCGGGCCCTGTTCGAGGGCCACGAGATCGCCGATTCGGCCAACGCCTTGGTGCTGCGCGAAGGGGACTATCCGCCGGTGGTCTATTTCCCCCGTGAGGATGTTGAGATGCTGGTCCTGCGCAAGACCGACAAGACCAGCCGTTGCCCGTTCAAGGGCGAGGCCAGCTACTACACCATCTACCGCGACCGGCAGATCATCGAGAACGCCGCCTGGTCCTACGAGGAGCCGATCGAGGGGGCCGAGCTGATCCGCGGCCGGATCGCCTTCTATCCCCAGCACGTCGACATTGAGATGGGCGAGGCCGGGTCGACGGTCGGTGACGTGAAGACCTTCTCGGCCGACGGGAACGACGCGCCGTTCAAGGTGCCGGCGCATGACCCGCCCTACGCCGACATCGATCCGAAAGACCGGGTCTAGTAGGCGCAGTCCTCGAACACCCGGTCGATGTCGCCGCCCCATTCGCCGTGGAACTTCTCCAGCAGGCGGTCGGCGGGGGTCAGGCCGCTGTCGGCGATGGCTTCAAGCTCGCCCAGGTAGGTGGTCTCGTCGATGAAGCTGCCGTCGAGCTCGGCGCGGTTCTTCAGGCCCTGGCGGGCGATGGCGACCATGTCGACCGCGACATCGCGGGCCGACCGGCCGGCCACCATGGCCTTGAGGCCCAGTCTCGGCACGTCACGGCGAAGACCCTCGCGGTCCTCCGGTGTCCAGTGCTTGCAGAGGTCCCAGGCCGCCGCCAAGGCCGCTTCGTCATAGAAGATGCCGGTCCATAGCGCCGGCAGGGCGCAGAGCCGGCTCCAGGGCCCGCCATCAGCGCCGCGCATCTCCAGATAGGACTTCAGCCGCACCTCAGGGAAGATGGTGGTGGTGTGGTCGGCCCAGTCCTTCATCGTCGCCCGCTGGCCCGGCATGTCATCCAGCTTGCCGTCGATGAACTGCTCGAACGACTGGCCGGCCAGGTCGATGTAGAGGCCCTTGCGCTTGGCGAAGTACATCGGGACCTTCAGCGCATAGCGCGCGTAGGTCTCAAACCCGAAACCGTCCTCGAAGACGAAGTTGAGCAGGCCCGTGCGGTCCGGATCGGTGTCGGTCCAGACGTTGGCGCGGGCGGAGAGGAAGCCGTTCGGCCTGCCCTCGGTAAACGGGCTGTTGGCGAACAGGGCGGTGGCGATCGGCTGCAGCGCCAGGCTGGTGCGGAACTTGGCGACCATGTCGGCTTCGCTGGAGAAGTCGAGGTTGGCCTGCACCGTGCAGGTGCGAAGCATCATGTCGAGGCCGAGATTGCCGACCAACGGCATGTACCGCCGCATGATCACGTAGCGGCCCTTGGGCATGATCTCCGCCTGATCGCGGCGGATCGTCGGATGGAAGCCCAGCCCCAGGAATCCCAGGCCCAGTTCGTCGGCGACGGTCTTCACCTCTTCCAGGTGCTGGCCGGTCTCCGAACAGATGTCATGCATGGTCAGCAGCGGCGCGCCGGAAAGCTCGAACTGGCCGCCGGGCTCCAGGCTAATGTTGGCGCCATTGCGCTCCAGCCCGATGATGGTCTGGCCGCCGTCGGCGCGGTCCTCCAGCACCGGGGCCCAGCCGAATCGCATCAGCCCTTTCAGCATCGCCTCGATGCCGCCCTCGCCGTAGTAGGGCACGGTCGAATGGTCGGAGAGCTTGAACCCGAACTTCTCGTGCTCGGCGCCCACGCGCCAGGCGCTCTTGGGCTTACAGCCGTCGGCGAAATAGCCCGTCAGGTCTTCGAGCGTCAGCGGACGGTCGTCCGTCACAGCGTCTGCCATGTCTGCCTCCCCAGGCTATCAATAAGGCGTTGGCGGGGGAGGCCCTTCCCCGACCGGGCGCGATCTTTACGCTGTTCAGCAGGTGGGAGACAATCGCGGTTTGAACAAGGGGTCGTGACGGGCTGGGGACTGGTTATCCGCCGCGCCGTCGCTTCCGGACTTTCACCGGCGGTTCCCGGATAACCTGTCCCCGATCTGGCGCATCCGGCGATGGTGGACCGTCGGGGACAGGTTGTCCGGGACAAACTTGGGATGCTCGGTCACGTCGTAGACGCGGACAACCAGTCCCCCAGCGCCACTTGCCAGAGGGTCATGGCGCTGATCGCCGCCGTGTCGGCCCGCAGGATGCGGGGACCCAGGGAAACCACCGTGGCGTACTCGAGGCCGCGAAGCCGCTCGGTCTCTTCCGGCGCGAAGCCGCCCTCGGGGCCGATCAGGATCGCCCACGGCCCGCCCTCGACGCCGGACAGGGCCTCCAGCACCGGCGCGCCGCCGGTCTCGTCGCAGAACATCAGCCGGCGCGATGCGTCCCAGCTGTCGAGCAGCTTGTCGAGCTTCACCGGCGGCAGGATTTCCGGCACGTCCAGCCGGCCGGTCTGCTCCGCCGCCTCGACAGCGATGGCCTGCAGCCGTTCGACATTGGCCTTGTCGGCGTTGGTGCGGCGGGTCAGCACCGGCTGCACCCGCGCGACGCCGAGCTCCGCAGCCTTCTCGACGATGGTCTCCAGCCGGCCCCGCTTGACCAGGGCGACGACCAGGGTGAGGTCCGGTCCCGTCTCCTGGACCCTTATCCGCGAGCCGACGGTCAGACGGCACCGTCGCTTGTCGGCATCCACCACTGTGGCGCGCCACTCGCCGTCGCGGCCGTTGAACAGCGCCACCTCCGAGCCGATGGCCAGCCGCATCACGGCGATCAGGTAGCGGGAGGCGTCCATGCCCGGCGCGATGGGGGCGCCGGCCTTCAGGTCATCGGAAACGAACAGGCGGATCATGAGGCTCTTCTAGCAACGGATCGCCGGTCGTGGTTAGCCTTCAACCATGGCCGAAAACGACGCATACGAAACCGAACTGATCGCCCTGCAGACCGCGATCGTCGCCTGGCGGCAATGGTCGCTGGAATCCCAGGAGAAGGTGCTGGTCATCTTCGAAGGGCGCGACGCCGCCGGCAAGGACGGCTCGATCAGGCGGATCGTCGAGTACCTGCCGCCCCGCACCACCCCGGTGGTCGCCCTGCCCAAGCCGTCGGACCGCGAGCGCAGCCAGTGGTATTTCCAGCGCTATACGCCCCATCTGCCGGCGGCCGGCGACTTCGTGCTGTTCAACCGCTCCTGGTACAATCGGGCGGGGGTCGAGCGGGTCATGGGCTTCACGGAGGAAGCGGACGTCGCCTGCTTCATGCGCGAGGTTCCGCATTTCGAAGCCATGCTGGTCGATTCGGGAATCAAGCTGATCAAGCTCTGGCTCGATGTGTCGAAGGCCGAGCAGGCCGAGCGGATCGAGGAGCGGCGCAAGGATCCCCTGAAGATCCTCAAGATCAGCCCGCTGGACGCCGAGGCCCAACTGCGCTGGGACGCCTACAGCGAGGCCCGCGACGCCATGCTGTTGGCCACCTCGAGCGAGGAGGCCCCCTGGGTCTGCGTTCGCGCCGACAGCAAGAAGAAGGCGAGGATCGCCATCATGCGCCACCTGCTGCAGGAACTGGCCCCGGCCAAGCTGCGCAAGGGCGTGGAGATGCCCGACCCGAAAATCCTGTTCCGGTTCGAACCGTCGGCGCTGAGCGACGGGCGGCTGGAGCGGTAGGGACCGTGACGGACGGTGACAGTCATCCGGCTGCGCCGGAAGACAGTCACCGGAGGCGGCGCCATGCTCCGGTGACGGTCTCGCGCAGCGTGACTGTCGCCGTCCAGCGCATCAGACTAATCCGTACCCAAGATCATGCTTCAGGTGGGCCCCGAACAACCCCGCCAGGTGCGCCTTGTCCTCCGCCGACAACGCCACCGCCTCACGCTTTTCCGCATCCGGCACGATGGTCTCGCCATAGGTCGGGTCCAGACTCCGGGCCACCGCTTCTCGGCCTGAGACCGCCACCGCCGCCGCCACATCGGCGTCGGTCAGGGTCACCCCCCAGTGGGCCCAGGCGCGCCGCACCCCCTCGCCGGGGTCGGCCTGCAGGTCCTCGAACCGCAGCACCAGCACCCGGCCGGGCAGGGCCTCCGCCAGCTCGCCCCAGCGGTTGAAGAAGCGGATGAACCACCAGGCGTCATCGATCTTGCGCACACCCGGCGGCGGGCGGCGGAGAAACTCGGCCAGGGTCCCCAGCGGATACTCGTCCCGCCATTTGACGTAGTAGCTGAGCAGGGCCTCAGGGATCCCGCGGACCAGCACCACCGTCGGCGGCAGCCTGACCAGCCCCGCCTTCACCAGCGGCGCGATCAGCCGCGAGGGGATGTTGTGCGAGCTGCCGATGCGCGGCGCGGCGGGATGCACGCGGGCATGCTTGGGGTGGCCGATGAAGACGTCGCTGTCGGGGCCGCTGGAGTGGGTCGGCGGCGGCAGGTTCAGGTGGTGGGCGATGGCGTGGCTGGCCATGTAGCGCAGCCAGTGGGTGCCGCTGTTCTTGGCGGTGGCCAGGAAGCCGTCGACGGCGGGGCCGTACTTGACCAGGTGGAAGCTGGTCAGGTCATTCTCCAGGTCGCGGCCGGCCAGCCGCTGGGCGTCGGTTGCCAAGAGCGCGGGCCTCCACCAAGTAGGAGATCGCGGTGTAGCCGCCGCCGGAGGGATCGTCGATGGACTACGTGCGACTTGGCAACACCGGCCTGAAGGTCTCCCGCCTGTGCCTGGGCTGCATGACCTACGGCAGCCCCGACTGGCGGCCCTGGGTGCTGGACGAGGCGGCGGCGCAGCCCTTCTTCAAGGCGGCGATCGAGGGCGGGATCAACTTCTTCGACACCGCCGACATGTACTCCAACGGCGTCAGCGAACAGGTCACCGGCAAGTGGCTGAAGGAATACACCCGCCGGTCCGACGCGGTGATCGCCACCAAGGTGTTCTTCCCGCACGGCAAGGGGGCCAACGCCGGCGGCCTGTCGCGCAAGCACATCTTCGATGCGGTGGACCGGTCGCTGAAGAACCTGGGGACCGACTATATCGACCTCTACCAGATCCACCGGTTCGATCCTGACACGCCCATCGAGGAGACTCTGGAGGCGCTGCACGACGTGGTGAAGGCCGGCAAGGCCCGCTACATCGGGGCGAGCTCCATGTACGCATGGCAGTTCGCCAAGATGCTCGCCACCAGCGAGAAGCACGGCTGGACGAAGTTCGTTTCCATGCAGCCGCAGTACAACCTGGTCTATCGCGAGGAGGAGCGGGAGATGCTGCCGCTCTGCAAGGCCGAGGGCGTGGGCGTCATCCCCTGGTCCCCCCTGGCGCGCGGCTTCCTGGCCGGCGGCCGCGCCAAGCCCGGCGAGGGAAACACCGAACGCGCCCGCACCGACGAGTTCTCCCCCCGCCTCTACTACCAGGACGCCGACCATGCCGTGGTCGACGCCGTCGAGACGGTCGCCAAGGCGCGCGGCGTCTCCAACACCCAGATCGCCCTGGCCTGGGTCCTGCGCAACAGCGCCATCACCGCCCCTATCGTCGGGGCGTCCAAGCTGCATCACCTGAGCGAGGCGGTGGCGGCCCTGGACCTCACCCTGACCGACGAAGAAGCCAAAGCGCTGGAGGCGCCGTACCGGCCGAAGCCGGTTCTCGATCACAGCTGACCCGATCTGACGCCAGCAGCGAATCGGTCCAGAAACATATCGAGAACATCGGCCGCCCGGCGGAGCACAGATGACCCGCACCCTCTCCGCCGCCCAGGCCCGCCGGATCGCCCTGGCCGCCCAAGGCTTCGCCGAGGCCCGGCCCGACGCCCCCGTCCGCCGCCACTTCCGCAAGGCCGTCGACCGCCTCGGCGTCATCCAGATCGACAGCGTCAATGTCGTCACCCGCACCCACTACCTGCCGGCCTTCTCGCGCCAGGGCGCCTATGACCGCGAGCTGCTGCACGAGGAAGCCTGGGGGAAGAAGCGCAGCCTGTTCGAATACTGGGGCCATGAGGCCTCCCTCCTCCCCCTCCCGATGCAGCCGCTGCTCCGCTGGCGCATGCAGCGGGCGCTGGACGGGGACGGCATCTGGAAGGGCATCGCCCGCTTCGCCCGCGAACGGCGCGACTACATCGACGGCATCCTGGCCGAGATCGAAAAGCGCGGCCCGGTCACCGGCGGTGACTTCGCCACCGGCCCGCGCGGCGCCCCCGGCTGGTGGTCCTGGTCGGAGGGCAAAAGAGCCTTGGAGTGGCTGTTCTGGACTGGCCAGATCACCACCAAGACGCGCCGCGGCTTCGAGCGGTTCTATGACCTGACCGAACGGGCCCTGCCCGCCGCCATCGTGACCCTGCCGACGCCCACCGAGGCCGACGCCCAGCGCGAGCTGGTGCGCATCTCGGCCCGCGCCATGGGCATCGCCACCGAGACCGACCTGCGCGACTACTTTCGTCTCGGCGTGGCCGACACCAAGGCCCGCATCGCCGAATTGGTCGAAGCGGGCGAGCTGGAGCCGGTGACCGTCAAGGGCTGGGGCAAGCCCGCCTACCTGGCCGCAGGGGCGAAAATACCACGCCGTATCGAAGCCCGCGCCCTGCTTTCCCCCTTCGACAACCTGATCTGGTTCCGCGAACGGACCGAGCGCCTGTTCGGGGTGCGCGTCCGGCTGGAGATCTACACCCCGGCTCACAAGCGCGAGCACGGCTACTACGTCCTGCCCTTCCTGGAGGGCGAGGCGATCACCGCCAGGGTCGACCTGAAGTCCGACCGCAAGGCCGGCGCCCTGCTGGTCCAGGCCGCCTGGCGTGTGCCGGACGCGGGGCCGGAGACGGCGGCGGCGCTGGCGGCCGAGTTGAAGCTGATGGCGGGATGGCTGGGGCTGGAGCGGGTCGAAGTCGTGGGCAAGGGCGATCTGGCGGAGGCGCTGGCGCATCACGTCTAACGGCGGTGGGGCCCGCCTCCTGGTCCGTCGCTCACGCTCCGAACCGTCCTCCGCCCGCAAGCGGGCGGAGAGCGAAACAACACCGAACCGCTCTCCCCAGGAAATGGGGGAACCATCCTTTGGCGACCACGGCGGGGCGAAACCACCCCGCCTCGCTCTCCCCCATGAAATGGGGGAGTGGCTTTGGCGAGCGCTGCAAGCGAGCCAAACCGAGGGGGTCCCCCGCCGCGCCCTACGCCGACCCCTCGGTCAACGCCGCCAGCCGTTCATAGGCCCCACCCTTCGCCCGAAGCTCCGCGTGCCGCCCTTCCTCCACCACCCGGCCGTTCTCGAACACCAAAATCCGGTCCGCCCCCCGGATGGTGCTGAGCCGGTGCGCGATCACGATGGTGGTGCGGCCCACCATCAGCTCTTCCATTGCCGCCTGGACCTCGCGCTCGGTCTCGACGTCGAGGCTGGAGGTGGCCTCGTCGAACACCAGGATCGGCGCGTCGGCCAGGAAGGCGCGGGCGATGGCCACGCGCTGGCGCTCGCCGCCGCTGAGCTTCACCCCGCGCTCGCCGACCAGGGTGTCGTAGCCTTTGGGCAGGCGCTCGATGAAGTCGTGGGCGCGGGCGCGCCGGGCGGCCTCTTTCACCTTGTCGACCGTCGCGTCCGGACGGGCGTAGGCGATGTTCTCGGCGATGGTGCGGTGGAACAGGGCCGGGTCCTGGGGGACCACGGCGATGGCCGCGCGCAACGACCCTTGCGCGATGTCGGCGATGTCCTGGCCGTCGATCAGGATGCGGCCGCCCTGCAGGTCATAGAGCCGCTGGACCAGCTTGACGAAGGTCGACTTACCGGCCCCCGTCGCCCCGACCAGGGCCACCCGCTCGCCCGGCGCGATGCGCAGGGAGAAGTGGTCGTACAGCGGCGCCTCGGCGCTCTTGTACCGGAACGTCACGTCCTCAAAGACGATCTCCCCCACCCCGCCGCCAAAGGCCGGGGCGCCGTCGCGGTCGCGCACCTGCGGCTCCATCCGGGCGAAGGCGGCCACGTCCTCGGTATCGTCCAGGCCCTTCTGCAGCATACGGACGTTCTCGCCGAGGTTCCGCAGGTAGCCGCTCATCAACATGAAGGCGGTGATGGCGAAGGCGATGTCGCCGGGCGTCGCCTTGCCCTGGACCCAGAGGTGGACCAGCACCCCGGTGCTGCCCGCCTGCAGGATCACCGACAGGATGTTCTGGATGATCCAGACGTCCATGAACCGGTTCCAGGTGATCTTCACCGCCCGGCGCCAGGCATCGGTGATCTGGCCGAACCGCGCCTCCTCCCGCGCCTCGGCGCCGAAGGACTTCACCGTCGGGTTGGAGGTGATGGCGTCCGCCAGGGCCCCGCCGATGCGGCTGTCCAGGGCGTTGGACTTCAGGTTGGCCGGCCGCACATAGGCCTTCACCAGCCACAGGTTGGCCCACAGGTAGCCGCAGACCACCACCAAGGCGATCGCCCCGACCAGCGGCCACTTGAAGGCCATCTGGATGCACAGGCCGAACAGCACCAGCATGGCCGGGCCGATCCACAGGATCACCGCATCGGATACGGAGTCGTATCCCCACATCGCCCGGCTGATCTTGCGCACCGTGGAGCCGGCGAAGCTGTCGGCGTGCCAGTCGGCGCTGAAGCTCTGCACCTTCTTGAAGGCCTCGTCGGTCATGTCCCGCATGTTCCGCGCCGCCAGCGGGTTCCAGAACCGGAACGCGATGTTCCGGATGACGATGAAGGCCACATAGACCCCGACGAACCAGCCCCAGGCCGCCCAGGCGCGGTTCGCGTCCTTCTCCGGCGCCGCCACCGCGTCGAGCAGCCAACCGGCCGTGGTCGGCAGCATGAGGTCGAAGACCACCGCCACCAGCATCAGCCCCGCCGAAACGCTCAGCAGAAAGGGCCGCCGCAGCCACAGCCGGGCGATATAGGCCAGCACCTGGCCGTTCGAGAGCACCCGACCCCGGGTCTCCTCCTCGTCTTCGTAGTGATCGGTCATCCCGTCCTCAGGGCGCCGACATAGGCCAGACCGGCGTTCGGCGGGAGGGGCGGACGGTCAAATAGCGGCGGCGCGGCTTTGAAGCGACAGCTTGCCAAGGCGCCGGCCGGGTGGTCCGCTAAGCCAACACCACACAGGGAGAAGAGACATGGACCTAGGCTTGAAGGGCAAGCGCGCCCTGGTCACCGGCGGCACGCGCGGCATTGGCCGGGCCATCGCCGATCAGCTGGCGGCCGAGGGCTGCGACGTGGCGATCTGCGCCCGCAACCCCGATCAGGTGGCCGAGGCGGTGGCGGCGCTGAAGGCCGCCGGGGTCAACGCCTGGGGCGAGGCGCTGGACGTTTCGGTCGAAGGATCGCTGACCGGCCTGGTCGAGCGGGCGGCGGAGGCGCTGGGCGGGCTCGACATCTTCGTGTCGAACGTCAGCGGGGCCATGGGGCTGGGCAACGATCCGGCCGCCTGGAAACAGGCGGTGGAGGTCGACATTCTGCGCACCGTCGAGGGCTGCGAGGCCGCCGCCGCCCGCCTGCCGGACGGTGGCTCCATCGTGGTGATCGGCACCATCTCGGCGGTCGAGGTGCCCGGGCCGCGCCGCCCCTACGCCTCGGTCAAGGCGGCCCTGATCCCCTATGTGAAGAACCTGGCCCGCGATCTGGGCCCGAAGAACATCCGCGCCAACATCGTTGCGCCCGGGCCGATCTACTTCAAGGGCGGGGTCTGGGACATGGTCGAGCAGCATATGCCCGACCGCTTCAAGGCCACGATCGAGCGCAGCCCCCTGGGCCGCCTGGGCAAACCCGACGAGATCGCCAACGCCGCCGTCTTCCTGGCCAGCCCCCGCGCCAGCTACATCACCGGCGCCAACCTGATCTGCGACGGCGCGGTGACACAGCGGGTGGATTTCTAACGGCGGAGCGAGGCGTTCCTAAACTCTCCCCCCGCGAAGCGGGAGGAGGACAGGTTTCGAGCCTAAGCGAGAAACCAGGAGGCGGGCCCCACCGGCGGCAGGGAGGTTCCTCCTGAAGCGGACTTGCCCCCCTCCTGCTCTGTCGCTCCCGCTCCAGAGCGGTCCTCCCCCCGCAAGGCGGGGGGAGAGTTGAGACTCAGAACGTCTCCCCGACCATCTCCTCGCTCAGCTCCCACAACGCCTTGGCGTTGGCCGGGTCGATGGCGTAGCTGCGGACGCCGCCGCGCAGGCCGGGTTCGTTCTGCAGTTCGGCGAGGTGGCAGTCCTCGCAGTAGAGGCCGCCGACCTCGTCCGTATCGGCCACCACGGCGGCCCAGACCGAGGTGGCGGCGCCCTGCGGGATGGTCTTCCAGGAGAAGCCGGCGCCGGTCGAACCGGCCGGGGCCTGGGCGTTGATGCTGTCGATCATCTGTTGGGTGACTTCCGGCGTCATGTGGCGGCCCAGCTCGGTCTGGATGCCGCCCGGATGCACGGCCACGGCGCGGACGCCGCGATCCTTGTGCCGGCGGTCGAACTCCACCGCGAACAGGATGTTCGCCGTCTTCGACCGGCCATAGGCGCCGAACTCGGTGTACTCGGTGGTCTCGAAGTTCGGATCCTCCAGATTGACGTCCGAGAACCGGTGGCCGGCGGAGGCCAGGCTGACCACCCGCGAGCCCGGCTTCAGCAGCGACGCGATCCGATTGACGAAGACGAAGTGCCCCAGGTGGTTGGTGCCGAACTGGGTCTCAAACCCGTCCTCGGTCTTGCCGAACGGGCAGGCCATAACGCCGGCGTTGTTGATCACCACATCGAACGGCCGGCCATCGGCGACCAGCCTGTCGGCGGCGGCGCGAACGCTCTTCAGCGAGGCGAGGTCCAGTTCGATCAGCTCCAGCGAGCCGCCATTGGCCGCCTGTTTGCGGACCGTCTCGGTGGCCCGGCGTGCCTTGTCCAGGTCGCGGGCGGCGCCGACCACTTCGGCGCCATGGGCGGCCAGGGCGCGGGCGGTCTCGACGCCAAGCCCGGCCGAGACGCCGGTGACGAGGATTCGCTTGCCCGACAGGTCGACGCCGGCCAGGACGTCGTCGGTGGTGGAGGTGGCTCCAAAGGTCATGTCTGTGCTCCCGGACCCTGCTCCCGCGTTGCCATTCGCCGGCCGCGCCGATAAAACGGAGGGGGTCTCCGGTTAATATGCGGAGGGTGCCTCCGTTTATCAAGGAGTCGTTTGTCCGTGAGCTCGGAATCCGCGCGCAAGCCCCGTATCGACGGCCAGCGAAACCGCGAGCGCCTGCTGGAAGCGGCCAAGGCGGGGTTCGCCGAAACGGGGCCGGACGTCAGCCTGGAGGAGATCGCCCGCCGCGCCGACCTCGGCATCGGCAGCCTTTATCGCCACTTCCCCACCCGCGACGCCCTGGTCGGGGCCGTCTATCGGCGCGAGGTCGAGGCCCTGGCCGCCACGGTGGACGGCCTGCTGATCGCCCACCCGCCGGGTGAGGCCCTGCGCCGCTGGCTGCATCTGCTGGTCGACTATGTGGCGGCCAAGAAGCTGATCGTGGCCGCCTTGTCCGGGCCGACGGACGAGCTCTACGCCGGCTCCGGCCAGCTGATCACTGCCTCGCTGGACCGGCTGGTCGCCGCCGCCCGCACGGCCGGTGACGTTCGGCCGGGCATCGAGGCCAGCGACCTCAAGCGGCTGATGAGCGGCTTCTTCGCCGGCGCGGCCGAGCCCGGCTGGGCCGACAGCGCCCGGCGGCTGGTCGATGTGCTGGTGGATGGCCTCGCCGCGCCGAACCGGCGATAACCGCGCGATGACAGAGGTTCTGCCCGACGCCGCCCCGACCAACTGGGTCGACCGCCATGCGCCGGCGTCGCTGCGGCCGTGGCTGAAGCTGGGGCGGTTCGACCGGCCGGCGGGGATCTGGCTGCTGATGCTGCCCGGCTGGATGGGAATCGCCCTGGCTGGGTCAATGCAAGGACGTTGGCCGGACCTTGTCCTGATGGCGCAGTTCCTCGTCGGGGCGGCGCTGATGCGGGCGGCGGGCTGCGCCTTCAACGATATCGTCGATCGCGACTTCGACGCCCAGGTGGCGCGCACGGCGATGCGCCCGATCCCGGCGGGGCAGATCAGTGTCAGACAGGCCTGGGGCTTCCTGGTCGGCTGCTGCCTGCTCAGCCTGTTGATCCTGCTGACCATGAACCTCTGGGCCGTCGGACTGGGCGTCGCCTCGCTGGCTCTGGTCGCCGCCTATCCCTTCATGAAGCGGATCACCTGGTGGCCCCAGGCCTGGCTGGGCCTGACGTTCAACTGGGGGGCGCCGCTGGGCTTCGCCGCCGCCCTGGGCGGGCCGACGCTGCTGAGCGTCGCGGGCCTGATGGCCGAGCCGACGCCGCGCCTAGCCGAGCTCTGGCCCGCCGTCATGCTCTACGCCGGCCTCATCTTCTGGACCCTGGGCTACGACACCATCTACGCCGTCCAGGACCTGGAGGACGACGCCCTGGCCGGGGTGAAGTCCTCGGCCCGGCGGCTGGGCGAGAACACCACGCGCGGCGTGCTGGCCTTCTACGCGGTCTGTTTCGTGTTGGTGCTCAGCGCCGGCTGGCTCGGCGGTCTTGGCCCCCTGATGCTGCCGCCGCTGGCGGTGTTCGGCCTGATGCTGTCGCGCCAAGCGGCCGCCCTGCGGCTGGACGATCCGGCCGCCGCCCTGGCGCTGTTCAAGTCCAACGTCTGGGCGGGGGCGGTGCTGGTCCTGGCCCTGGTGGCCGGAGCCTGGCAGCCGGCGACGGCGGAGCGCGCCTTCCAGCTGGACCTGCAAAATCCGCCGACGGCCTCCCCTCCCTAGCCAAGCTGTTGCTCCGGACGCCAATCAGGTGAACACTGATCACCTGAATTGACGCAGATCAAAGCCACACCGGCGGCTCCGCCCAGAGTGTGGGAAAAAGCCTGAGGGAGACGACCATGCCAGAGGCCAAGGCCGAGCATTTCGACGTGCTGATCGTGGGGGCCGGCATCTCCGGCGTCGGCGGCGCCTATCACCTGAAGCAGCAGTGCCCGGACCGCAGCTTCGTGGTGCTGGAGGCGCTGGACAGCTTCGGCGGCACCTGGCTCTCCCACACCTATCCCGGCATCCGCTCCGACAGCGACCTCTACACCTTCGGCTACCGGTTCAAGCCCTGGGTCGGGCCGCCGATCGCCACCGCCGCCGAAATCCTCAGCTACATGGGCGAGGTGATCGAGGAGAACGATCTGGCCCCCCACATCCGGTATGGCCACCGCATCGAACGGGCCAGCTGGTCGAGCCAGGACAATCTCTGGACCATCGAGGCGGTGCGCGAAGACACCGCCGAGCCGGTGCGGATCACCGCCAATTTCCTGTGGATGTGCCAGGGCTACTACCGCCATTCGAAGGGCTACACCCCCGACTGGCCGGGCATGGCCGACTTCAAGGGGACCATCGTCCATCCCCAGACCTGGCCCGACGACATCGACCTGACGGCCAAGAAGGTTGTGGTCATCGGCTCCGGCGCCACGGCGGCCACCCTGGTGCCGGCCATCGCCGACGACTGCGGCCACGTCACCCTGCTGCAGCGCTCGCCCACATACTTCATCCCCGGCCGCAACGAGAACGAGCTGGCCAACACCCTGCGGGAGCTGGACGCCCCCGAGGAGTGGGTGCACGAGCTGGTCCGCCGCAAGGTGCTGCTCGACCAGGCCAACTTCACCAAGCGGGCCTTTGAGGAGCCCGAGGCGGTCAAGGCCGAGCTGCTGGCCGGGGTGGCGATGTTCCTGCCGGCCGAGGCGGTGGAGCAGCACTTCACCCCCAGCTATCGCCCCTGGCGCCAGCGGATCGCCTTCGTGCCGGACGGCGACATCTTCCAGGCGGTCACGCAAGGCAAGGCCAGCGTGGTCACCGACCACATCGACCGGTTCGTCCCGGAGGGCATCCTGCTGAAGTCCGGCAAGACGCTGGAGGCGGACGTGGTGATCACCGCCACCGGCTTTGACCTCAACGTGCTGGGCGACATCGCCTTCAAGGTGGACGGCGAGCCGGTCGATTTCTCCCAGTCGGTGACCTATCGCGGGATGATGTTCACCGGCCTGCCCAACCTCGTCTGGGTGTTCGGCTACTTCCGCGCCAGCTGGACCCTGCGGGCCGACCTCTTGGGCGATTTCGTCTGCCGCCTGCTCAACCACATGAAGGCCAAGGGCGCGGCCAAGGTCGAGGTGGCGCTGCGGCCGCAGGACGAGGGCATGGAACTGCTGCCCTGGATGGATCCGGAGAACTTCAATCCGGGCTACCTGATGCGCGGCATGCACCTGTTGCCCCGGCGCGGCGCCAATCCCGAATGGCAGCACACCCAGGACTATTGGGCCGAGAAGGATGTGCTGCCCAAGGTCGACCTGGACGGGCCGGAGTTTCGCTATAGCGCGGGGAAACCGGAACCGGCGGAACGCCAGCGAACCCCGGCCGAAGGCTCGGTGTGACAGGCCTCCCAGCCACAAGATATTGTGGGTGAACAAACCCGGAAGACGGCGCATTCCGCGATTCGGTCCGGGTCTGTTTCCTCCGTGTTCGGCCAAGGCTTAACGGAAGGCCGATCGGCGTTAACCGGTCAGGTCTTAACGAAATAGCCACCCGGCGCCGAGGCCCAGGGAAATTTGACGATGCGTGGCGGCTTGCCGTCGAAGAACTCTTCCACCGCCTCGGTCTCGCCCGGCCATTCGCGGATGGCGAACTCGTCGAACAGCACGACGCCCCCGGTCAGGATGCGCGGCCAAAAGGCCTTCAGCGCCGCCAGGGTGGGGGCGTAGAGGTCCATATCCAGGTGCAGCAGGCTGATCCGCATGCCGGGATGGTCCGCCGTGTACTGGCCGGCCGTCTCGCAGACATCGCCATCGACCAGTTCGATGCGCGGGCGGACCTGGACGAAGGCGTCCTTGTTGAAGGCCTCGACCAGGGCGAACAGGGTGTCGCGGAAGGCGCCGGGGTTCCAGCCCTCGGCGGTGTTGCCCACGCGGGCGTCGAGGCCGTCCTTCTCGCTGCGGTCGGCCAGGCCCTTGAAGTGGTCGAAGCCCAGCACCTTGCGGGTGCGGTCGCCGGGGCAGAAGGTTTCCAGGAAGCGGGCGAAGCTCAGGAGGGAGCTGCCCTTGTAGACCCCGCACTCGACGATATCGCCGGGCAGATCCTGGATCAGCTTGAACACCTCATAGTGGGCGAAGGCCTTCATGAAGTGCATGCGCCGGGCGAAGCTGCCCAGGTTGGCGATCAGGTCGTGGTCGTCCAGGTGGCCCTTGAGCAGGCCGCGCAGGGTTTCGTCGGCGGGGATCATGCGGGCTCCTCGAAGGCGATCAGCTCCGGGTGGAGCTGTTTGAAGGTGTCGAATCCGTCGACCCGGCGGTTGCGCCAGGCGCGGTCCAGGATGTCGGGGGCCAAGAGGTCGCCGAAGCGGACCTGGACCGAATAGCGGTGACGGGGGCCGGGGTTGCGGCCCGAACGGTGGACCAGCCGGTTGTGGAACAGGACCACGTCGCCCGCCGCCAGTTCCAGCGTCCGGGCGTCGGTCTCGAAGCGGGCCTGGAGGCCCTCGGCGATGAAGGCGTCGCGGGTGGCCAGCCGCCGGCCCTCGCCGTCGCGCTTGTAGCGTATGTCCACGGGCCACAGCCGGTCCGACGCATTGGGCGCGACCTCGATCGAGCCGTTGTGGGCGCCGGCCGGGGTGAGCGGCAGCCAGGCGGTGACGAACTGGCCCGAGAGCACGTTGTAGGGCGCGTCCTGATGCCACTGGAACCCGCGCCAGGCCTCCCCGGCCAGGTCCATGCGGAACACCGCGTGCTGCACCGGGGCGTGCAGCCGCTCGGCCCCCACCATATCCCGCGCCGCGGCGACCAGGGCCGGCTCGGTGACCAGCCGCAGGAAGACCAGGGTCTCGCGGAAGGCGTCGTAGACCGCGCCCAGCCGCGCCCGGTCGGCGGCGCGCAGCCGATCGACCAGGGTGTCGAGGTCGGCCTCGCCCGGCCCCTCCGGCGCCAGCATCTCGCGCAGGGTCTCGACCGCCTCCTCGATGAGGGCTGCCGGCATCAGGCGAGGATGCAGCCGAAGGAGATCGCCGGCGGGTTCGGTCATGCGGGCGAGCATAGCCAGGTTCGTCCTACTCGGCCTGATTGACGGCGTTGGCCTTGATCCGGGCCGCGCCTTCGCCGTCGAGGTCCACCCGCGTGTCCTGCAGGGCCAGCGGTCCCAGCAGCGAGGCATTCACCCGGTCCATCCCGGCGGGACCCGCCCCCTTGGCGAACAGGTAGCGCAGGGAGATCCGCTCGTGGTCGGCCTCGTCCGGCTGGGTGCCGTGCAGGGTGCAGGCGTGCCACATGGCCACATGGCCGGTCCCGCCGGTCAGCAGCCGTTGGCGGCAGAGCATCTCGCGGCCGTCGCTGCGATAGCGCCAGGCGTCGCCCTCGCGGGTCAGGTCATGCGGAAACACCGAGGCGCCCAGCCGCTGGCTGCCCTCCAGCAGGAACAGAGGGGCGTCGGCCCGGGTGACCGGGGCGAGGTAGACGTAGAGGGTCAGGAAGTCCGCCTCCCGACCCTTGAAGTCGATCAGGTCCTGGTGGAAGTCGATGCCGTAGAAGTAGGTGACGTCCCGGTACCGCGGCTTCACATAGGCCCCGAGATTGTTGACCGGATTGCCGGCGATGCGGGCCTTCAGCCAGGCCGGGATGACGCTGGCCGGCACGCCGCAGACAACCTTGCGTTCCATCAGGCTGTAGCCCTCGCCCAACAAGGCGGTCAGGCCCTCGATGATGGCCGGGGCCTGTTCGACGAAGGCCAGCCGGTCCTCGAACCCTTCCAGCAGGTTGCGACCCGGCCGGGGGTTCACCCCGCGATGCTGCGGGTCGGCGTCGAACTCGGCCTCGCTCAGAAACAGCCCCTCGCTCCAGTCGCGGCCGGCCTTGAGGTCGGCCAGCAGGGCGGCGCAGGCGGCGGGGTCGAGGATCTCGCCGAACCGGTGCAGGCCCGTATCGGCGAAGTCCTCCGCCGGAGTCGCCGTGCGGACGGCGGTGTCGTAGCCCATCTTGCTCGAGCCGAATGCCATGGAAGTTGCGTC
This sequence comes from Caulobacter sp. SLTY, assembly GCF_009905535.1. GTDB lineage: Bacteria > Pseudomonadota > Alphaproteobacteria > Caulobacterales > Caulobacteraceae > Caulobacter. The sequence continues at coordinate 59,070 of NZ_JAAALA010000017.1, forward strand.
CTAGCTGTCCGCCCGACGTGGTTAATTTGCCATGAAGCGGCTATGCGGCGCCATGATCCTCGACCGCACCGCCTTCATCCTGGAGAACACACGCCTCCAGGCCCCGCCACATACGCCGGAGATCCGGCTGCATCTGGCGGATGAGGTCACCCCGATCTGGCGGATGACCGAGGAAGCGCTCAGCGAGATCGGCCTGCCGCCGCCCTTCTGGGCCTTCGCCTGGGCCGGCGGCCAAGCGGTGGCCCGCTACGTCCTGGACCATCCGGAGGTGGTGGCCGGCAAGCGGGTGGTGGATTTCGCCACCGGCTCGGGCCTGGTGGCCATCGCGGCGATGAAGGCCGGGGCGGCCAGTGTGCTGGGCAGCGACGTGGACGGCTTCTGCGGCCCGGCGCTGGCGCTGAATGCGGCGGCGAACGGCGTTACGGTGGCCTTCACCGACGCCGACCTGCTGGACGGCCCTGCCCCCCAGGCGGAGGTCATCCTGGCTGGAGACATCTGCTACGAACAGCCGCTGGCGGGGCGGGTGCTGGCCTGGCTGGCCGCCGCCCGGGCCGGGGGCGCCACGGTGCTGATCGGAGATCCCATGCGCACCTATTTCCCGCGCGAAGGCCTGGTCCACTTGGCCGAATACCAAGTGCCGACGACCCGCGAGTTGGAGGACTATGAGGTCAAGCGCACCAGCGTCTGGGCGTTTCCGTGATCGCCGCCAAGAGAGCCGTTGACTCTCGCCGGGCCAAAGGAACAAATAAGGAACATCGGAGGACAGACATGCGCGAAGACGGCAAACTCGACTATCTGGAAATGCCCGGCGGGGCGTTGGGAACGACCAAGACCTTCTATGCCGAGGCCTTCGGTTGGCAGTTCATCGACTATGGGCCGACTTATGCGGCCTTCAACGAGGGGCTGGACGGCGGATTCGATGCGGACGAGGCGACGGCCAAGCCCTTGCCGGTGCTCTATGCCCATGACCTGGAGGCGATGGTGGATAAGGTGACCGCCGCCGGCGGGGAGATCGTCAGGCCGATCTTCGCCTTTCCGGGCGGGCGCCGCTTTCACTTCCGCGACCCGGCCGGCAATGAGCTGGCGGTTTGGTCGGAGGGTTAGGCGCTTCCCCGCGTCCGCCCCCCTCCCCCGTCATCCTCGGGCTTGTCCCGAGGATAACGGCCTGTGGGAGGTGAGCGGCCAACGGCAAACAGAGTCGCATCCCCTCATGCCTGCCCTATAGTCCCCGGCAGTCTTTCGGGGAGTGACACCATGCGCCGCCGCACCTTCCTTGCCGCCCTGCCGCTTTCGGCCGCAGCCGCCGCCGCCTCACCGGCCTCGGCGCAGGTCCCGAGGCCCAAGGACGGCAATCCCGATCTGGCGCGGGCCGACGTGCGGCCCGGGGACCGGGTGGCGGGGGCGCTGTTTTCGACCCGCTCGGCGGCCTGGGGGGTCAACGGGGCCGCGGCGACGGCGCATCCGCTGGCCAGCCTGGCGGCGATCGACATCCTGCGGAAGGGCGGATCGGCGGTCGATGCGGCGATCGCGGCCAACGCCTGCCTGGGGTTCCTGGAGCCGACCGGCTGCGGCATCGGCGGCGACTGTTTCGTGCTGCTGTGGGACCCGAAGACGAAGAAGGTGGTCGGGCTGAACGGCTCGGGGCCAAGCCCCAAGGGGCTGTCGCTGGAGACGGTGCGGGGCCGGGCGGTGGAAGGCAGGATCCCGTCCTGGGGGGCGATCACGGTCAGCGTGCCGGGGGCCGTGGCGGCCTGGGGCGCGCTGCACGGGCGGTATGGCAAGCTGCCCTGGAAGGACCTGTTCGGGCCGGCCATCGGCCTGGCTAGCGAGGGCGTCCCGGTGGCCCAGACCATCGCCTTCTACCTGGCCAGCGCGGTGCGTCGCTACACCAACCCGGCCTCGAAGATCGAGGAGACCGACAACTTCCTGAAGGTCTGGACCAAGGACGGCAAGGCGCCGGTCGAGGGCGAGATCTTCAAGAACCCGGCCCTGGCCAACACCTACAGACTGATGGCCGAAGGGGGTCCGCGCGCCTTCTACGAGGGCGAAATCGCAACCCGGATCGAGGCCTATTTCAAGCGGATCGGCGGCTGGATGACCCGCGCCGATCTGGCCGCCCACAAGAGCGAATGGACCCAGCCTCTGGTCACCGGCTATCGCGGGGTCGACGTCTATGGCCTGAGCCCCAACAGCCAGGGCCTCTCGACGCTGCAGATCCTCAGCATGATGGAGACCTTCGATATCAAGGCGATGGGCTTCCAGTCGGCGGCGGCCATCCACCATGCGGTCGAGGCCAAGCGGCTGGCCTATGAGGACCGCGCCCGCTACTTCGCCGACCCGTCCTTCTCCCCCGCCCCGCTGGAGTGGCTCAATTCCAAGGATTACGCTCGCGAACGCGCCAAGCTGATCCGGTCGGACCGCATCCTGGAGACGGTCTATCCCGGCCAGGCGCCGAGCCGGGGCGACACCACCTATTTCACCGTCGCCGACAAGGACGGGATGATGATCTCCATCATCCAGTCCAACTATCGGGGCATGGGCTCGGGCCTGTCGCCGGACGGCCTGGGCTTCATGTTCCAGAACCGGGGCGAGATGTTTGCCCTGACTGACGGCCACCCCAACGTCTATGCGCCGGGTAAGCGGCCGTTCCAGACCATCATCCCCGGCTTTGCGGTCAAGGACGGCCAGCCCTGGTTGAGCTTCGGGGTGATGGGCGGCGACATGCAGCCCCAGGGCCAGGCCCAGATCATCAGCAACATGGTCGACTTCGGCCTGGATGTGCAGGCGGCCGGCGACGCCCCGCGCTGGCACCATGAGGGAGGTTCGGAGCCGACCGGGGAGCTGTTGGGCCAGCCAGGCCTACTTCGGCTCGAGAGCGGTGTCCCTGGCGAGACCCGCGCCGCCCTGGAAAAGCTCGGCTGGAAGATCGGCGCCAGCGACGGCGGCTTCGGCGGCTACCAGGCCATCGAGCGCTGGCCTGGCCGCTATGCCGCCGCCACCGAGATGCGCAAGGACGGCATCGCCCTGGCCTACTGACGCGAGGGCCCGAACGGACGGCTTGCGGGGCGCGCGCGGCGGGGGTCTAGTGCGCGCCACGTCTCGTAGGAGCTTTCCATGCGCTATGCCGCCGCCGGCCTGACCGCCGCCTTCGCCGCCACCCTCGCCGCGGGGGCCTGGGTGGCCGCCGCTCCCGCAGCCGAAGCGCCGCTGATCCCGCGGGCCAGTTTCTTCGGCAACCCGACCAAGACCGCTGGGCGGCTGAGCCCGGACGGCAAGTGGATGGCCTGGATCGCGCCGCGCGACGGGGTGCTGAACATCTGGGTGGCGCCGGCCGCTGATCCGGCCGCCGCCAAGCCGCTGACCGACGAGAAGCAGCGGCCGATCCGCCAGTACTTCTGGGCCCAGGACAGCAGCACCATCCTATTCGTCAACGACAAGGGCGGCGATGAAAACTTCCTGCTCTACGGCGTCGATATCACCACCGGGGCCCAGAAGGCGCTGACGCCCTTCGAGAACACCCGGGTCTATGTGGCCGGGACCAGCAAGGACCGGCCGGACACCGTGCTGGTCGGGGTCAACAATCGCGATCCCAAATGGCACGACGCCTGGGAGATCAACCTGAAGACCGGCGCCATGAAGGAGGTGTTCCGCAACGACGGCTTCGGCGCCATGACCGCCGACGAACAGCTGGTCCCGCGCATCGCCGCCAAGGTGAACGACGATGGCTCGGTCGACTACTTCAAGATCGTCGACGGAAAGGCCGAGGCCAAGCCCTTCACCCAGGTCTCCTTCCAGGACAACGACACCAGCCCGCTGGGCTTCACCCAGGACGGCAAGACCCTCTACTGGGCCGATACCCGTGGCCGCGACAAGACGGCCATCGTGGCGCAGGACTGGGCGACCGGGAAGACCACCCTGATCGCCGAAAGCGACAAGGCCGATGTCGCGCCGGCCCTGTTCAATCCAACGACCGGCAAGCTGGAAGCCTATGTCGTCAACTATCTGAAGAACGACTGGAAGGCGCTGGACCCGGCGATCCAGGCCGACATCGACTTCCTCAAGACGGAGTTGAAGGGCGAGATCGGCATCGCCTCGCGCACCGACGCCGACGACCGCTGGATCGTCGGGGTGGACCCGGTGACGGCGCCGGCCTCGACCTGGCTGTACGACCGCAAGGCCAGGAAACTGACCAAACTCTATACCAGCCGGCCGGAGCTGGAGGGCCAGACCCTGGCGGCCATGTATCCGGTCGAGATCAAGTCGCGGGACGGCAAGACCCTGGTCTCCTACCTGACCCTGCCGGCCGGGACCGACCCGGACGGCGATGGCAAGCCCGACAAGGCGGTGCCGATGGTGCTGTTCGTGCACGGCGGGCCGTGGGCGCGGGACCGGTACGGCTATAACGGCGCACACCAGTGGTACTCTAACCGCGGCTATGCGGTGCTGAGCGTCAACTACCGGGGCTCGACCGGCTTCGGGAAGGCCTTCACCCGCAGTTCCGACGGCGAATGGGCCGGCAAGATGCACGACGACCTGATCGACGCCGTCGACTGGGCGGTGAAGGGCGGCATCGCCCAGAAAGACAAGGTCGCCATCACGGGCGGCAGCTATGGCGGCTACGCCACCCTGGTCGGGATGACCTTCACCCCGGACACCTTCGCCTGTGGCGTGGACATCGTCGGGCCCTCGAACCTGAAGACCCTGTACGACACCTTCCCGCCCTACTGGACCTCGGGCCTCAGCATCTGGCGCAAGGCGCTGGGCGATCCGAATACGCCGGAGGGCCTGAAGCTGATGCAGGATCGCTCGCCGATCAACCGGGTGGACGCCATCAAGCGGCCGCTGCTGATCGGCCAGGGCGCCAACGACCCGCGCGTCAAGAAGTCGGAGAGCGACCAGATCGTCGAGGTGATGAAGGCCAAGAACATCCCGGTCACCTACGTGCTGTTCCCCGACGAGGGCCACGGCTTTGCCCGGCCGGTGAACAACATGGCGTTCACCGCCACGGAAGAGCACTTCTTGGCCAAATGCCTGGGTGGCCGGGCCGAGCCCTACGGCACGGTGCTGAACGGCTCCTCGATCCAGGTGCCGCACGGGGCCGAGTACGCGCCCGGCCTGAAGGAGGCGCTCTCTACCAAGAAGTAGGGGGCGACCAAGACATGACCCCGGAGGAGTTCGCCGCCATCGCCCTGGAATTCCCCGCCTGCGAGGCGGGGACCAGCTATGGCGTGCCGAGCTTCAAGGTGCGGGGCAAGTTCTTCACCCGCATCCGGAGCGAGGACAACAGCGCCGTGATCCAGGAGGTGCCGTTCGATGAGCGGGACCTGCTGATCGAAATGGAGCCGCAGACCTTCCACTTCACTGACCACTACCGGAACTATCCCATCGTCCTGGCCCGGCTCGAGACGCTCAATCCGGACCAGCTCCGGGGCCTTCTCGAGCGGCGCTGGCGGAAGATGGTGACCAAGGCGATGGTCAGGGAGTGGGAGGCTAACTCCGCCGGGTCTTGAGCACCCAGCCCAGCACCGCCAGGGGAAAGCCCAGGCACAGCCACGACAGCCAGTCCCAGGGGCCGTCGCCGACCAGGGCGCCGACGAGGCCGATCAGCGACAGGATGGCCAGGACCGTCGGCCAGCCGAAGATCTTCAGAAAGCTGCTCATGGCTCGACCGCCACGGCTTTGCGCCGACCGCCGAGCCAGAGGTAGAGGCCGCTGGCCAGCACTACGATGGTGATGAGATCGAGGATCGCCCAGATAATCTTAAGCGGCAGGCCACCGTAGTCGCCGAAGTGCAGCGGCTTGGAGAGGGCCAGGGTCTCCACGTACCAGGGCATCTTCTCAACGGCGGTCAGGGCGCCGGTGCGGGCGTCGATCAGGGCCGGCTCGGCGATGTGCTTGGTCAGCGGCGTATTGCCGTGAAGGAAGACCGCCATGTGGTGGTCGGTCGAGAAGCCGCCGCCGGGGAAGGCGACGAACTGCACGGTCATGCCGGGCATGGCCTTCCGGGCGGTATCGACGGCCTGCTGCACGGAGGCGATCTTCGCAGGCAGCGCCTCGCCCTTGTAGGGGGCGGTCAGGGCGGCCAGCTGGTTGGTCTTCCAGGTTTCGAAGATCGGGTCGGCCAGGGTGTTGATCACCCCGGTCAGGCCGACGACCAGCACCCAGGCGACGGTCACCATGCCAAGCACGTTATGATAGTCGAGCCATTTGAGCTTCGAGGAGCGGCTCCTGCGGACCGTGCCGAACTTCATCCGGCGCATGAAGGGGGCGTAGACGACCACGCCCGAGACGATGGAGGCGGTGAACAGCACCCCCATACCGCCCAGGAACAGCATGCCGGGCAACCCCAGGAACATGTCGGTGTGCAGCTGGAGGATGAAGTCCATCACCCCGCCGCCCGGCACATCCGGCACCGGATCGCCGCTGGTCTGGTCGATGGGGGAGAAGACCATGTCGGTCTCCTTGGCGTCCGGGGTCGGGCCGCTGGTGACATTGACCACCGGCCGGTCGGTGTCGAAGCTCATGAACAGCGGCACGTGGCCCGGATTGCGCTCCAGGGCGGCTTTCAGCACCTGGTCGTAGTCCATCAGGGGGCCGGACGGATTGGCCGGCTTCCACTTGTCGTGGCCGAGCGCGTCGTCGATCTCGCGGTGGAAGATCAACGGCAGGCCCGTCAGGCACAGCATCAGCAGGAAGAGGGTGCAGACCAGGCTGGTCCACTTGTGGACCAGGGACCAGGCCCGCACCGCTCCCGGCTTCATCGCCACTAGAAGTCGACCGAGGCCGAGAGGACGAAGGTGCGGGGCCCGCCGAGCACCAGGTAGTTGGCGCCGGGATAGCCGCCGGTCGAGGCCCAGTAGGCCTCGTCGGTGACGTTCTCGACCCGGGCGCGGAAGGTGACCGGCTTCTCGGAGATGGTCACCGTGTAGCGGGCGCCGAGGTCCAGGCGGGTCCAGCTGTCGAGATCCACGGTGTTGGCCGCATTGGCAGGCTGCTCGCCGGTGTAGACCACCCGGCCGTCGAGGGTCAGGCCCGGCGCGAACGGCAGGTCGTACTCCAGATTGGCGTTGGCCTGCCATTCGGGAACCCCGATCGGGCGGGTGCCGTCCAGCGCACCGCCCGCGGTCTTGGTCAGCTCGGCGTCGACCCAGGTCAGGCCGCCCAGCACCCTCAGGCCCTCGGCCGGTTCGCCGAAGACGCTGAACTCGACGCCCCTGTTCTCCTGCTCGCCATTGGTATCGAAGCGGTTGTTCTGCACGAAGGCGCTGGGCAGGGTGATGGAGAAGACGCTGGCCGTGCCGCCGAAGCGGCCGGTGTCGAACTTCAGCCCCAGTTCCACCTGCCGGCCGCGGAACGGGTCCAGCACCTCGCCGGCGTTGACCACCGGGACGCCGCCGCTGGTCGCCGGCGCGATCTGGCCGGGGATCAGGGCCTCGGTGTAGTTGGCGTAGATCGAGATCTGGTCGGTGGCCTTGTAGACCACGGCCACGGCCGGGGTAATGGCGTCGGCCTTGTAGCCGCCGATGCGGGCGCCCGTGTTGTAGTCGTAGGTGGCGGTGTCGATCTCCTGCCAGCGGGCGCCGAGGGTGACGATCACCTTGTCGTCCAGGAAGGTCAGCATGTCGGCGATGGCGAAGCTGCGGTTATCGACCCGTTCGGTGACGTGGGGGTCGCTGGCCGAGCCGCCGACGAAGAAGGTGGCCGCCGGCTTGGGCGCATCGACCGGGTTGTAGAGGTCGGTGGCGAAGGGGGTGAAGAAGCTGGAGAAGGCGTACGCGTTGCGCGATTCCAGGCTGGTCGCCGCGCCCGAGAGCACGAAGCGGTGGGCGACCGGGCCGGTGTCGAAGGTCCAGCGCAGGCCGAGATCGGCCGACAGGATGCTGTCCTCGCGGGTGTTGTCGAAGCGGTAGGCGGTCATGGCGCCCGTGGCGTCGACATTGGGGTTGGCCAGGACGTTGCTTTCCTTGCCGTCGCGGCCGCCGAAGGCGACCCACAGCGAGATGTCGTCGGTGGCGTCGAACTCGCCGCGCACCACGCCGAACAGCTGGCGCTCGTCGGTGTAGGTCCAGGGCTGGGCGAAGTTCTTGTCGGGGTCCGGCGGGCTGGGGATGGCGCCGGTGGGTGTCACGCTCGGCCGGGGCCGGTCGATGCGGTGGTCCTGGATGCCGATGTCAGCGGAGAACCGGAAGCGCTCGCCGCGATAGTCGAAGCCGAGGCCGGCGAGCAGCAGGCGGCGTTCCTGGTCCTCGACCGAGGTCTCGCCGTCGCGGCCGGCGATGTTGAGGCGCAGGCCATACCGGCCGTCGGCGCCGAACCGGTTGGCGCCGTCGAACGCGCCGTAGATCGCGCCGCCGCCCTCGACGCCGGCGGTCAGGCGCGACAGGCCCTCGTCCGGAGCGCGCTTGGGAACCAGGTTGAAGGCGCCGCCGACGCCGCTGCCGCCCGGGGCCGCGCCGTTCAGGAAGGCGGTGGCGCCGTGGAAGACCTCGACACGCTCAAGGAATTCAGCGGCGACGAACTGGCGCGGCAGGATGCCGTAGACGCCGTTGTAGGTCATGTCGTCGGAGTAAACCGGGAACCCCCGGATGACATACAGCTCCTGGAAGTTGCCGAAGCCCTTGGCGACCCGGACGACCGGGTCGTTCTGGAGGATGTCGCCGACGCTCACCGCCTGTTGGTTGCGGGCCAGCTCCTCGGTGTAGTTGGTGGTGGAGAAGGGGGTGTCCATGACGTCCAGCGCCCCGAACATGCCCACCCGGCCGCCACGGGCCACCTGGCCGCCTTCATACGGACGGGGCAGCTCGACCTGGGAGCCGGTGACGACCACCGCCTCGACCTCGCCCTCCTGCGACTGCTGAGCAGACGCGGCGCCCGCCGCCAGAACCGAAACCATCGCGGCCGAAGCCAGAAGAGCAAAGCGCATCGAGGCACACCCTCATCAATTGAGAAGGGCTCGCAGATAGTCGCGATGAGAATGCATCGCAACATCGTAATGTCCCCTAGGCCACATTAGCCGCGTCCGTGCCCACAATGCCTCACACGCCGTCATCCCAGCCCTTGCATTTCCCCCGGCGGCGAAGAGCGCTAGATCGACCCGACAGCAAAAGGATCGCTTCATGGCCTATCGTTCGCTCCGCGACTTCATCGCTACCCTCGAGAAGGCCGGCGAACTGGTGCGGGTGAGCGAACCGGTCTCCACCGAGCTGGAGATGACCGAGATCTGCACCCGGCTGCTGGCCACCGGCGGCCCCGCGGTCCTTTTCGACAATGTGCTGAAGGCCGACGGGACCAAGTCGGAGATGCCCTGCCTGGCCAACCTGTTCGGCACGGTCAAACGGGTGGCCATGGGGGTGACCCTTGGCGGCAAGCCCCGCACCACCGGCGCCGAGCTGCGCGAGGTCGGCGAGCTCCTGGCCTTCCTGCGCCAGCCCGAGCCGCCGCGCGGGATGAAGGACGCCCTCAACCTGCTGCCGCTGGCCGGCACGGTGCTGTCGATGCGGCCGCGCGAGGTGAAGAGCGCGCCGGTGCAGCAGGTGGTGATGAAGGGCGACGCCATCGACCTGGGCAGGTTGCCGGTGCAGACCTGCTGGCCGGGGGAGCCGGCGCCGCTGATCACCTGGCCGCTGGTGGTGACCAAGGGGCCGTCGGACAGCAAGCAGGATGACTACAACCTCGGCATCTACCGCATGCAGGTTCTGGGCAGGGACCGGGCGATCATGCGGTGGCTGGCCCACCGGGGCGGGGCCCAGCACTATGGCCGTCACAAGGGGGCGGGAAAGCGCGAGCCGTTGCCGGCCTGCGCGGTGATCGGGGCCGATCCGGGCACCATCCTGGCGGCGGTGACGCCGGTGCCGGACACCCTGTCGGAGTATCAGTTCGCCGGCCTGCTGCGCGGGGCCAAGCTCGACCTGGCGCCGGCCAAGACGGTGCCGCTGATGGTGCCGGCCCAGGCGGAGATCGTCATCGAGGGCCATGTGCTGCTCGACGAGTACGCCGACGAGGGGCCCTACGGCGACCACACCGGCTACTACAACAGCGTCGAGAAGTTCCCGGTCTTCCAGGTGAGCTGCATCACCATGCGCAAGGATGCCATCTACCACACCACCTTCACCGGCCGGCCGCCGGACGAGCCCTCGATCCTCGGCGAGGCGCTCAACGAGGTGTTCATCCCGCTGATCCGCCAGCAGTTTCCGGAGATCGTCGACTTCTGGCTCCCGCCCGAGGGCTGCAGCTATCGGATCGCCGTGGTCAGCATGAAGAAGGCCTACCCCGGCCACGCCAAGCGGGTGATGCTGGGCGTCTGGAGCTACCTGCGCCAGTTCATGTACACCAAGTGGGTCATCGTCGTGGATGACGACATCGACGCCCGCGACTGGAAGGACGTGATGTGGGCGCTGAGCACCCGGATGGATCCGGGCCGCGACATCACCGTGATCGAGAACACCCCCATCGACTACCTGGACTTCGCCAGCCCGGAGAGCGGGCTGGGCGGCAAGATCGGGCTGGACGCCACCAACAAACTGCCGCCGGAGACCCACCGCGAGTGGGGCGAGAAGATCGTCATGGATCGCGCTGTGGTGGACCGGGTCAGCGAGATGTGGTCCCGTCTCGGCCTGCCCGGCGACGGCAAGCCGATCTGGAAATAACCATGCGACTGGCCTTCTCCGCCGTTCTCTCGTCCCTTGTTCTGTTGTCGAGTCCCGCCATGTCCCAGCCCGACCTGCCCAACGCCAAGCCCTGGGATCAGCCCTTCCTGCCGCCGGCGCCCGAGTGGAACGGCAAGTCCAAGGCCCTGCTGCGGCCGGCGACCGATCCCTGGGCCAGCGGCTTCGAGCAGGACGCCGAGCACGACTTTTCGCCCAACTACGTCGATACCCGTGCCTGGTTCGACAAGCTCGATGCGGCCAGCGCGCTGATCCGGATCGAGGAGTTCGGCGTCTCGCCCGAGGGTCGGCCGATCTATGCGGTGATCGCGTCCAAGGATGGGGCGAAGCTCGATCCCAAAAAGCCGGTGCTGCTGGTCCAGGCCGGCATCCATCCGGGCGAGATCGACGGCAAGGACGCCGGGATGATGATCCTGCGGGACATCGCCTTTTATGGGCGGGACAACCTGATCGATAAGGTCAACCTGATCCTCATCCCCATCCTGTCGGTCGATGGCCATGAGCGGTCGGGCGCCTACAGCCGGCCCAATCAGCGCGGGCCGCGCATCCAGGGCTGGCGCAACACCGCCACCAACCAGAACCTCAACCGTGACTACATGAAGCTGGACCAGCCCGAGATGCGGGCGGTACGGGCCTTCGCCAACAGGGTCCGGCCGGACCTGTACTTGGACGTCCATGTCACCGACGGCATCGACTACCAGTACGATGTGACCTTCGGATACAACGGCGAGGACGGCGGCTGGTCGCGCAGTCCGGCCTCGGCCAAGTGGCTGGACGAGCACTTCAAGCCGGCGATGTACAGGGCTCTGGAAGCCCAGGGTCATATCCCCGGCGCGCTGGTCTTCGCCATCGACGACCGCGATCCGAAGAAGGGCCTCAGCGACGGGGGCCTGGGCGAGCGGTTCTCCAACGGCTGGGGCGCGGCCGCCCATGTGCCGACCATCCTGATCGAGAACCATAGCCTGAAACCCCATGAGCAGCGGGTGCTGGGGACCTATGTGTTCATCGAGCAATCGCTGAGGGTGCTGGCCCAGCGCGGCGGCGACCTGCGCGCGGCTTCGGCCAAGGACGCGGCGCTGCGGCCGGCGGAAATCCCGGCCAACTTCGCAGCGGACGACAAGCCGGACGGCACGCGCGACTTCAAGGGCATCCAGTTCGAGTTCTACGACAGCCCGGCGTCCGGCGGCCGTGAAGTCCGCTGGCTGGGCAAGCCCGACCCGGTTCTCTGGCAGATGCCCTTCTACGGCTCCCAGCCGACCCTCACCCTCAAGCGCCCCGCCGCCTACTGGGTCCCGGCCTATCGCGCCGACCTGATCGAGCGGCTGAAGATCCACGGCGTGGTCATGGAGACGCTCGACGCCCCCCGCACCGTCTCGGTGGAGATGCTGCGCCTGGACGACCCCAAGGTCGCCGCCGCCACCAACGAGGGCCATGTGCCGATCCGGGTGAGCAAGGTCACCCCGCTCCGGCGCGACTGGGTCTATCCGAAGGGCTCGGTGCGGATCTCCACCGACCAGCCGCTCGGCGACATCGTCGTGCTGCTGCTTGAGCCGCAGTCGTCGGAAAGCTTCTTCGCCTGGGGCATGGTCCCGGAGGTGCTGAACCGGGTGGAATACATCGAGGGCTACGCCATCGCCCCGATGGCCGAGAAGATGCTGGCGCAGGATCCGGGCCTGAAGGCCGCGTTCGAGGCCAAGCTGGCCGCCGATCCGGAGTTCGCCAAGAATCCCGACGCGCGGCTCTCCTGGTTCTACGAGCGCACGCCCTTCTTCGATGACCGCTGGAAGCTGTATCCGATCGGCCGCGAACTGCCGCGTTGAGCCCTATTGATCCGCCGGCCGAATGAGCGACTAATCCCCCGCTTCCAAGGACGGGGAACCCGCGCATGCTCACCGAGTCCACCTTCGGCCACGCGGCGGCGCTGTGGGTCGGCCTGAACCTGCTGCTGCTGCTCGTGCTGTCCCTGCTGGTGGTGCGCCAGCGCCAGAAGCACAAGGTGGCGCTGGGGGATGACGGCATTCCCGAACTGGCCCAGGCGATCCGGGCCCAGGGCAATGCGGTGGAGTACATCCCAGCCGCCCTGATCGGGTTGGTGGTGCTGGAGGGGACCGGCGCGCCGGGGGTGCTGATCCATATCGGCGGGCTGATCCTTTTGCTCGGTCGGGTGGCGCACGCCATCGGCTTGAGTAACAGCGGCGGCATCTCGATGCTGCGCACCGGCGGGGTGGTGCTGACCTGGCTGGCCTACATCTTCATCATCGCATCCTGCCTGTTCTTCTCGATCGGCTAGGGGACTGGTTCGCCGCTGCGCGGACCTGACCGAGCGCGCTCCGGGCTGGCGCGGCGTACCTGTCCCCGATCTGGCGCGGACCACCGGGGACAGGCACGCCGAGCGACAGCGGCTCGAAACCTTCTCCATCGCGGCCGCGGCGAGCCCGTCCCCTGCCCTCTTGCGAGCGCGACGCCGGGCACCCATAAGCCCTGCATGGATCAAACCCTGTTGAACGACCTCGTCGGCGCCGCTCTGGCCGCCGGGGCCGATGCGGCCGAGGCCGCCTACGCCGAACGTCAGGCCCTGTCGGTGTCGGTCCGGCTGGGCGAGCTGGAAGAGGTCGAGCGCGAGGAGGCCCGGGACCTGGGCCTACGGGTCTTCGTCGGCAAGCGACAGGCGACGGTGTCGGGGTCGGACATCTCCGAGACCGGCCGCGCCAAGCTGGTCGAGCGCGTGGTGGCCATGGCGCGGCTGGCGCCGGAAGACCCCTATGCCGGACTGGCGCCGCGGGAACGGCTGGCCGAGGGGCCGCATCTGGACCTCGACCTGTATGACGATTTCGAGCCCTCCGCCGAGACGCTGGAGGCGCGGGCCCGCGAAGCCGAGGACGCTGCCCGCGCCGTGCAGGGGGTGACCAACTCGGACGGCGGCTCGTCCGCCTGGTCGTCCAACCGCTGGATGCTGGCCACCAGCCATGGCTTCTTCGGCGCCCACCGCACCTCCGGCTTCTCGATCAGCGCCAGCGCCATTGCCGGCGAGGGCGCGGGCATGGAGCGCGGCGGCGAAGGCCGCAGCGTGCGTCACAACGAAGACCTGCCCGACGCCGGCTGGATCGGCTCCGAGGCCGGACGGCGGGCCGTGCAGCGGCTGGGCGCGCGCAAGATTGCCTCGACCACCGCGCCGGTGGTCTTCGAGAACCGCATCGCCGCCAGTGTGCTGGGACCGTTCCTGGGGGCCATCTCCGGGCCGAGCGTGGCGCGGGGGGTGTCGTTCCTGAAGGACAAGCTGGGCCAGCGGCTGTTCAGCGAGAACATTTCCATCCTCGATGATCCGCTGCGGCGGCGCGGGCTGGGCTCCAGCCCGTTCGACGACGAGGGGGTGGTGACCGAGCCGATGGCGCTGATCGACGAGGGCGTGCTGACAACCTGGCTGCTTAACACGGCTTCAGCCCGGCAACTGGGGATGGAGACCACCGGGCATGCCTCGCGCGGGTTGGCCGGGCCGCCGGGGACCGGAACCTCGAACGTCATCCTGACCGGCGGGGAGAAGGATTTGGCCGGGCTGATGGCCGACGCCAAGGCCGGGCTGCTGGTGACCTCGATGTTCGGGCCGTCGCTGAACGCCAACACCGGCGACTGGTCGATCGGCTGTTCGGGCTTCTGGTTCGAGAGCGGGGAACTGGCTTATCCGGTCAACGAGATCACCGTGGCCGGCAACCTGGTCGACATCTACGGACGGTTGATTCCGGGGACCGACTTGGAGATCAAGGGCAGCCACGATTCGCCGTCGCTGCTGGTCGACGGGCTGGCCATCGCCGGATCGTGAACGACCTCGAGCTCATCAGCGAAGCCGCCCGCACGGTCGGCGAGACGGCCCGGGACCTGAGGTCCGAGGGCCTGCGGTCGCGCGAGAAGGCTGGCGGCATGGGGCCGGTGACCAACGCCGACCTGGAGGTCGACGCCCTGCTGAAGGCCATGCTGATGCAGGCGCGGCCGGAGTATGGCTGGCTGTCCGAGGAGACGGCGGATGATCCCTCCCGGCTGGAGCGAGAAAGGCTGTTCGTGGTCGACCCGATCGACGGCACGGTCTCCTTCATGAACGGCAAGCCCTATTGGGCGGTCAGCATCGCCGTGGTCGAGGCGGGGAGAACGGTGTCGGCGGTGGTGCATGCGCCCGACCTGGATGAGACCTATGAGGCCCAGGCCGGGAGCGGGGCGCGGCGGAACGGGCTCGAGGTCGGCGCCAGTGACGTTCGCCTCATCGAGAACAGCGGCATGCTGGGGGACGCCAAGATGTTCGGTCACCCCGCTTGGCCGACCCCCTGGCCGCCGATGCGGATCGAGACCCGCAACTCCATCGCTTACCGCCTGTGCCTTGTGGCGGACGGTCGGTTCGACGCGGCCCTGGCGCTCAGCGCCAAGAGCGAATGGGACGTGGCGGCGGCCGACCTGATCTGCGCGGAGGCCGGCGCTGTGCTGACCGATCACAAGGGCCGGCCCTTCGCTTACAACAAGCCCGTGCCCTCGATGCCGTCGGTGGTTTGCGCGGCGCCGGGCCTGCACCCGTTGATCCTGGAGCGCGTCCGGCATATCGACCTGGAAAGATAGCTTCCCCAAGGACAGACCATGCCCGACAAGCAGCTCCTGCACCTCGTCATCGGCGGCGAACTGAAGAACGTCACGGCCATCGAATTCGCCGACCTCGACAAGGTCGAGTTCGTCGGCGCCTTCGCCAGCTATGCCGACGCCCACAAGGCTTGGAAGGCCCGCGCCCAGGCCACCGTGGACAACGCCCACGCCCGCTACTTCATCATCCACGCCCACAAGCTGCTCGACCCCAGCCTGGACGCCGACCACCACTAGGCAAGCTGGCCGGCCGGAGTCATGGTTCCTTCCAACAGGACGGGAGGATGACCATGCATCTCGAGGGCGGCTGCTATTGCGGCAAGGTGCGTTACGCGCTGGACGGCGATCCGATGATGAGCGGCCAGTGCCATTGCCGCGAATGCCAGTACATTTCCGGCGGCTCGCCGAACGTCTTCATCGCCTTTCCGGTGAGCGGGGTGACCTACACCAAGGGCGCGCCCAAGGCCTTCATGCGCGAGGACCTGGAGGGGGCGGTGACCCGCGAGTTCTGCGCCGACTGCGGGTCGCACCTGATGGCCAGGCCACAGACGCTGCCGGCGGCGATCGTCAAGGTGGGCACGCTGGACAACCCGGCGGTGGTCACCCCGGCCATCGCCATGCAGATGGCGGACGCCCAGCCGTTCCATGCGCGGCCGGAAGGGATTCCGGTTTTCGAGCGGTTCCCCGGGTAGCTACTCGCGCTTAAGCAGCCGGTCCGTCACCAGGGTGCCCCACCAGGCGGCCTGGAAGTCGCCCTTGATAGTCTTGGGGTCGTAGGCGTCGCTCATCACCCATTCGAGGAACGTCAGGCCTTGGGGCTCGGCCTCGGTGAGGTAGCGTTCGAAGACGTAGTCCAGCACGCCGGTCTTGCCCTGTTTCACGTGCAGGGTGCGCAGGCCCAGTTCGGTCATGGCGTCGCGGATCGACTCGCCCAGGTGGAAGTGGCGGTAGAAGACGCTCATGATCCCGGCCCGGTCCGCGCCGGACTTGCAGTGCATCAGCGCCGGGTACTCGATGGTCTGGAACAGGGTGCGGGCGTCCAGCACCTGTTGGCGGGTGGGGACGGCGCGGGAGGTGATGGTGAAGTCGACCATCTTCAGGCCGAGGCGCTGGCAGGCGTCTTTCTCCAGCGCGTAGAAGGAGGCGTCGAAGCCGCCGCGCAGGTTGATGATGGTCTTGATGCCGTCGCGCTTCCAATAGGCGAGCTGGAACGGCCAGGGCTGGGCGGCGCGGACCATGTCGGGGCCGATCCAGTGGGCGTTGGAGAAACTCAGGCGCAGGAAGGCGTGATCCTTCCAAAAGAAGTCCCAATTGGCGCGCAGACGGCCCCCGCTGGTGCTTAAGTCGTAGCCGGACAAGTGGCGCTCCATCGCAGAGCGTCCTAAGTAGGCGGTGACCGCGCCGATGCAAACCCTTCCCCCACCTCGAGGGAGAGGACAGCGAAAGAACCCCGCCGCCGCATGAGCGACGCCGCCCCCGCCGAGATGACCAACCGCCAGCTGGCGGGCCGCGTGGCGCGGACCTACCTCAAGCCACGGTGGAAGGGGGTGACGGTCGCGCTGGTCTGCGCGGTAATCAGCGCGGCCCTGTCGGCGTTGCTGGTCAGCACCCTGGGGCCTGCCATTACCCTGATCGACCAGCCCACGACCCAGGGCCTGTGGGTTGTGCCGGTCACCATCATCTGCCTGGCGCTGGGCAAGGCGCTGGCCCAGATCGTTCAGGCGACCCTGGTCAACCGGATCGGCCATGGATTGGTCGGGGATGTCCAGGTCGATCTGTTCGGCCGCATGGTTCGGGCCGATCTGGCCCGGCTAAGGGCCACCCACTCGGGAGCTTTCGTTTCCCAGGTTCTCTATGACGCCGGCCTGATGCGCGAGGCGGCAACCACGGCAATCGTCAACTACACCCAGAACGTCCTGATCGTTCTGGGCTGTCTGGTGGTGATGCTGGAGACCGACCTGAAGATGGCGCTGGGCGTCCTGATCCTGGCGCCGTTCATCAGCCGGGTTATGGGACGGTTTTCGCGCCGATCCAAGAAGGCCGCCCGAGGCGCCATGGCCGCCACGGGCATCCTGTCGTCCCTGTTGATGGAGGGCCTGGACGGGGTGCGCGTGGTGAAGATGGAGAACCGCGAGGCCGACGAGGAGGCTCGGGTCGCCGAAGCGGTCAAGAAGCGCCAGCGGCACATCATCAAGGGCGCCAACGCCCGGGCCCAGGCGACCCCGGTCACCGAATTCCTGACCATGGTGATCGTCGCGGGCGTGTTCGTCTACGCCGGCTGGCGGGCCTCGCTCGGAGCCATGAACATCCAGGACTTCACGGTCTTCCTTGGCGCCCTGACCATGGCGGGGCAGTCCTTGCGCCAGTTGGCGAACCTGCAGACCGTGTTTGCCGAAGGCATGACCGCGGCCAGCCGCCTGTTCACCGCCCTAGACGTGGAACCGGAGGTGCGTGAGGCCGAGAACGCGCGGCGGCTTAGCAATGTGGACGGGCGCGTCCGGTTTGATGGTGTGTCGTTCGCCTACGGCGGCGGGGCGCCGGCCATCGAGGACGTGAGCCTTGAGGCGGGACGCGGCGAGACCATCGCCCTGGTCGGACCCTCGGGTGGTGGCAAGAGCACAATCCTGTCGCTGATCCCGCGCTTCTATGACGTCAGCGCCGGCCAAGTGACTATCGACGGCATGGACGTGCGGGAGGCGACCATCGCCTCGCTGCGCGACCGGATCGCCCTGGTCACCCAGGAGCCGTTCCTGTTCGACGACACCATCCGGGCCAACATCGCCTATGCCCGGCCCGAGGCCAGCGATGAGGACGTCGAGCAGGCGGCGCGGCTGGCGGCGGCGCATGACTTCATTCTGGAGCAGCCCGAGGGTTACGACACCGTGGTTGGCGAGGGCGCCGCCCGGCTTTCGGGCGGGCAGCGGCAGCGGATCGCCATTGCCCGCGCCTTCCTGAAGGACGCGCCCATCCTGCTGCTCGACGAGGCGACCAGCGCCCTGGACACCGAGAGCGAGGTGCAGGTGCAGCAGGCGCTGGATCGGCTGATGGCCGGCCGAACCACCATCCTGATCGCCCACCGGCTGTCGACGGTGAAGAACGCCGACCGCATCTATGTCATCGAGCGGGGCCGGGTGGTGGAGACCGGGACGCATGCGGGGCTGATCCGCCGCAAGGGCGGGCTCTATGCGCGGCTGGCGCGGGCCCAGGATCTGGAGACCGCGCCTGAGGAGTCCACCTCTTGATGAAGCAGTGGTTCCGGTCGGAAAGCGTGCAGCGGTTCCTGGCCGACATCTTCGCCCTGTGGCTGCGGCTGTGTTTCGCCACCATGCGCTGGCGGCGCGAGGGGCAGGAGCAGGTCGAGGCGGTCTGGGCCGGCTGG
This sequence comes from Caulobacter sp. SLTY, assembly GCF_009905535.1. GTDB lineage: Bacteria > Pseudomonadota > Alphaproteobacteria > Caulobacterales > Caulobacteraceae > Caulobacter. Next base: position 77,730 of record NZ_JAAALA010000017.1, read on the forward strand.
TATCGCGGACAGGCGCCTTATGCCGGCAAGGGGGCGATCCTCTGTTTCTGGCACGGACGGATTCCGCTGTCGCCGAAGAGCTGGCCCCAGGCGCCGGAGCGGCATGACATGCGAGCGCTGATCAGCCGCTCGTCCGACGGGGAGTTCATCGCCCTGGCCATGCAGGCGGTGGGGTTTCCGGCCATCCGGGGCAGCAGCGCCAAGAAGTCCGATCCGGGCAAGAACAAGCACGGCGAGCAGGCCTTCCGCGACATGATCCGTTGGGTCGGCCAGCAGGGCGCCATCGCCATTACTCCCGACGGTCCGCGCGGACCCAACGAGGTGATGCAGGCCGGGACGCCGGCCCTGGCGCGGGTGACCGGGGCGCCGGTGATGTTGGTCGGGCTGGCCTGTACGCCGGCCATTCGCCTGGGCAGCTGGGATGGGGCGATGATTCCGGTCCCGTTCGGGCGCGGGGCGATAGTCTGGGACGGGCCGCTGTTCGCGGTGCGAGGCGATGATCCCGAAGCCCTGGCGGCGGAGTGGGGGCCGCGGCTGTCTGCGGTCACGCGGCGGGCCGAGGCGCTGCTCAAGCCATAGCCCACAATGCAGAACGCCCCCCGGCCGGGCCGGAGGGCGCTTGCTCAGCGGCGCTGAAGACGAAGCTTACTGCTCAGCCTTCTGCTCGATCGCATCGGCGGTCTTGTCGGCGGACTCTTCCACCGCGTCGGCCTTCTGGTCGAGAGCCTCACCGGCCGCCTGGTTGCCGACGTCCTTCTGGGCGTCAGCCTGCTTTTCGAGGCTGTCGGCGGTCGCTTCGCCCTGCTGTTCGACGGCGTCGGCCTGCTTTTCGGCGGCCTTCTCGGCGGGGCTGCCGCAAGCGGCCAGGGTCAGGGCGCCGACAGCGGCAACGGCGATGGTCACGATACGCATGGGATGTTCCCTCCGGTTTTTTGCACGAAGGATTAGCGCATCACCCGGCCGATGGTTCACGCCGGGCGAGATAAAATTTGCCGCTACTAAAACGTCGCCGAAGCCAGCGCTTTCCATCACGGCCGTTCACAGGCTTGCGACCAGAGCTTAGGGAAGAGGCATGACGCGCGCGCCCTTTATCACCGTGATCGGAGCCGGGCCCGCCGGGCTGGCGGCGAGCGAGACCCTGGCGACCGCCGGGTGGGCGGTGCGGCTTCACGAGGCCATGCCCTCCTCGGGCCGCAAGTTGCTGATGGCCGGACGAGGTGGGCTGAACCTGACCCATTCGGAACCGATGGAGGGGTTTGTCGGTCGATATGGCGAGGCGGCCGGCTGGATGGGCGAGCGGCTTACGTCGTTCGACCCGGCGGCGCTGACGGCCTGGGCCGAGGGTCTGGGCCAGGCTGTTTTCACGGGCTCCAGCGGGCGGGTGTTTCCCAGGGCGATGAAGGCCTCGCCGTTGCTGCGGGCCTGGCTGGCGCGGCTCGGCGGTCTGGGCGTGGAGCTGAGGCTGCGGAGCGCCTGGCGCGGTTGGGACGAGGCCGGCGGGCTGGTGTTCGAGACAGCCGGCGAGCGGCAGGTCGAGGCGCCGGCGGCCACCGTCCTGGCGTTGGGCGGCGCCAGCTGGCCCCGGCTGGGATCGACCGGCGCCTGGGCGCCGCTGCTGGCCGGGCGGGGGGTGGAGATCAATCCGTTCCGCCCGGCCAACATGGGGTTCACCGTGGACTGGTCCGAGAGCTTCCGGGCGCGGTTCGCCGGCCAGCCGTTGAAGGCCATCGCCCTGAGCCATGCGGGCCGCACGGTGCGGGGCGAGGCAATGATCGCCGGCTATGGCCTGGAAGGCGGGGGACTCTATGCCTTGTCGGCAGGCCTGCGGGAGGCGGTCACGGCCGAGGGGTCGGCGGTGCTGACCCTGGACCTGAAGCCGGAACGGAGCGTCGGGGCGCTGACCGAGCGGCTGGCGCGGCCACGCGGCGGGGCCAGCCTGTCCAACTTCCTGCGCAAGGCGGCGGGTCTGTCGCCGGCGGCGATCGGGCTATTGCGGGAGGCCGGGCCGGTGCCGGAGGGGCCGCGAGACCTGGCGACGCGGATCAAGGCGCTGCCCGTGACCCTGAGCGGGGTCCAGGGGCTGGAGCGAGCCATCTCCAGCGCCGGCGGGATCGCGCTGGGCGAGGTGGACGAACACCAGATGCTACGCCGGCTGCCCGGGGTGTTCGTGGCTGGAGAGATGCTGGACTGGGAGGCGCCCACCGGCGGCTATCTGTTGCAAGGCTGTATCGCCACCGGGGTGGCGGCGGGACGGGGCGTGCTGGCCTGGCTTGAACCTTCAGGCGGTTGACGCGCTCCCTGCGCCGTGGGCCGATGGGGTCCGGAGGACTGCGATGGGCGCGCTCGCCGCCATAGGGGGCTGGATCATGCGGCTCCTGCGCTGGACGGCGCTTCTGGCGTTGGTCGGCGTTGGGGTGTTGATCGGCGGCTGGCTGCTGCTCAAGCCTGACCCGCGGCCGAGGGCGCCGGCCTTGTCCGAGCCCTACCAGGGCGAGACCTTCGCCGAGCGGCCGCTGGCGCCGCCGAGAGCCGTCGAGACGGGGGATTGCGGAGAGGCCACACAGTACACGGAGGCGGCGCGGGCCAACAGCGGGTCGGCGATCAGCCTGGTCTGGACGCCGTTCGGACCCGAGGAGGTGGGCTGGGAGACCTATGGCCCGCTCATCGCCGCCGAAATCGGGACGGCCTGCGGCTTCGGTCAGCCGGGGTTCGCCGCCGCCCTGGCCGAGTGGCAACGGCGGCATGGGCCCAGTCGCGACGGGGTGCTGCGCCCCGCCGACTTCGAGATCATGAAGCAGGCCTGGCATCGCAGGCGGCCGTTCTCGAAGATCCGGCCAGAGGACTGTCCGCCGCCCACCGCCGACCTCACCTTCGCCGGCGTGGAGGAGGTCTATGGCCGGCCGATGCAGCTGCGGCCGGGAACCCTGGCGGCCTATCGCCGGATGATCGCGGCGGCGCGGGCCGAGGCGCCGGAAATCTTCGCCCGGCCCGAGGCTTTGAAGATCTTCTCCGCCTTCCGCGATCCAGAGGCGGACGCGCTGCGGTGTGAGGCCGACGGCAACTGCGATGGCCTTCGCCGCACCCTCTGTTCGGCGCATCGCACCGGCCTGGCGCTGGACCTGCATGTCGGCATGGCCGCCGGCCGCGATCCGGCTTCCACGGCAAACGCCAACCGGCTGGCCCAGTCGCGGGACCCCGCCTATCGCTGGCTGGTGCGCAACGCCCACCGGTTCGGCTTCGTCAACTACGCCTTCGAGCCCTGGCACTGGGAATGGACGGGCGAACCGGTCTGACGGAACCGGCGGCCCGACAGCGAATTGGTTGGGCATGAAAAAAGCCACCACGCTCGCCCTGTTGACTGTTTCGGCCCTCGCCCTTGCCGCCTGTGGCGGCCAGGACGACAAGCCGCCGATCCCGCCGCAGGAGGATGTCGGACCCACGCCTGCCCCGCCACTGGCCGGCGGTCTGGCGCCGGGAGCCGTCAATTCCGCGACTTTCGCCGCCCCGCCCTCGGCCGACCAGCGGACCCCGGCGGTGTTGCGCGCCCAGGTGCTGCTCGACCGGGCCAAGTTCTCGCCCGGCGTGATCGATGGCACGGCCGGTGAGAACCTGCGCCAGGCGGTGGCCGCCTTCGAGGAGGCGAAAGGCCTGCCCGTCGATGGCGAGTTGGACGAGGCGGTGTTCACCGCGCTGACCAGCGGCGATGGCCGTCCGGTGCTGGGCGACTATGTGATCACCGAGGAGGACGTGAAGGGTCCCTTCGTCACCCTGGGCGACAAGATGACCGAACAGGCCAAGCTGCCCGCCATGGGCTTCGAAAGCCCCAAGGAGGCGCTTGCCGAGAAGTTCCACATGACCGAGGAGCTCTTGGACCAACTCAATCCCGGTGTGGACTTCGCCAAAGCCGGGACGAAGATCGTCGTGGCCCAGCCGGGCGACGATAGGCTGCCCGCCGATGTGGCGCTCATCGAGGTCGACAAGGCGGACAAGGCGCTGCGAGCCTATGACGCAGGAGGCAAGCTGCTGGCCTTCTATCCGGCCACCATCGGCAGCGACGAGCGGCCGGCGCCCGAGGGCCTGCTGACCGTGACCGGGGTGGCCCAGGATCCGACCTATACCTTCGATCCCAAGCGGCTGACCTACAGCCAGCCCGGCGTGAAGGGCAAGCTGACCTTGCCGCCCGGCCCCAACAGCCCTGTGGGCAGCGTCTGGATCGCCCTGAGCAAGGAGACCTTCGGCATCCATGGCTCGGACGCACCCAAGGAAATCGGCAAGAAGTTCAGCCACGGCTGCATCCGCCTGACCAACTGGGACGCGGAGGAACTGGCGAGCAAGGTCAAGTCCGGCGTGAAGGTCAGCTTCATAGAGGTCTCGGCCGGCGGATTGCGCGAGCAGCAGGCCAAGACAGCGCCGAAGAGCAAGACCTGAGCGACAGCCGCTATCCCATAACGCCGGACGGCCGCTATTTCGTGGTTCGCGGCCGGCTTTGGCGGCGGAGCAACCCAGCCCTGCCGGAGCCTGAGCGAGACCACCTGGTTCGACAGTTGATGGCGGCGAGACGGGCGGTCGGCCGGGCTTTGAAGGCCGTAGACCACGCGGCCGAGGCGGACGCCCGCGCCCAGGTCGATGCCGCCAAACGCGCCCTTGGCGAGCGCGGCCCTGTCTGGTGGACCGACGGCGCGGCGGATTTCAACCGGCACATGGCGCGCAACAGTCCTTATGCGGACTGGTGGTCCGCGATGACCTAGCCGTTTGAACGCGGGCCGTGGGGGCGGGGCGAACAGCCGGTTGCCCCCAGGTCGGTCTGGCGCCGCCGGCGGCTTGTCGGCATGGTCCGCCGAACCCCTGACCGGAGCTCCTGCCCTTGCTGCTGTCCGACGCCCTGCGCGCCCGCCGCTCGATCCGCGCCTTCCGCCCCGATCCCGTGCCCGAGGCGCTGGTCCGCGAGCTGCTCGAGGAGGCCAGTCGGGCTCCTTCAGGCACCAACATCCAGCCGTGGAAGGTGCATGTGGTCGCCGGCGAAGTGCGGACCCGGCTGGAACGGGAGGTCCTGGCCCACCGCGAGACCAACCCCCAGGACAACAGCGCCGAATTCCCCCGCCGCAGCGGCGCACGTCGCGATCCCTACCTCACCCGCATGCGCACCCTGGGCAAGGCGATGTACGGCCTGCTGGAAATCCCCAAGGGCGACCAGGCGGCCAACTGGCGCCAATGGGGCCGCAACTACCAGTTCTTCGACGCGCCGGTCGGCCTGATCTTCACGATCGACAAGGACCTGGACGCGATGAGCTTCCTGGACATCGGCATGTTCATCCAGACCTTGATGCTGAGCGCCACGGGGCGGGGTCTGGGCACCTGCGCACAAGGGGCGTGGAACAACTACTGGACCGTGACCCGGCGGGTGTTGGAGGTGCCGGTAGACCAGTACATCGTCTGCGGCCTGTCGCTCGGCTGGCCCGACGAGACCGCGGCGGTGAATGGGTTGGCGGCGGACCGGGAGCCGGTGGAAGCGTTTGCGGTTTTCCACGGGTTCTGAGGCTGGCGCGTCGGAGGGGGCAGACTTCACGCGATTGAGATAGCGCCGCCATTCAGGGTTGTTAACCCTCCCAACCTCTGACACGTTCGCCGAACGGTGATCGGGGGACACGCAGATGACAGGGGCGGGCGCTGTGGATGGGAAGCGCTATCGCGCCTTCATCAGCTACAGCCATAAGGACGCCGCCTTCGCGAACCGCCTGCATCGGCGCCTGGAGAGCTATGTGCTGCCAAAACGGCTGGGCTCGGGCCGGAGGTTGACGCCGATCTTCAAGGACCGCGAAGAATTACCCGCTGCGCACGACCTAAGCACCCAGGTGAGGGCTGCACTGGCGGTGTCGGACTGCCTGATTGTCGCATGCTCTCCAGACGCAGCCACTTCGCGTTGGGTTGGGCGGGAGATTGAGACCTTTCGCGCGCAGTACCCGGACCGGCCGGTTCTCGCCGCGTTGGTCCGAGGAGACCCAACGGCAGCTTTTCCGCCAGCGCTTTCGGAAGGCGGCGTAGAGCCGCTGGCGGCGGATTTCCGGAAGCGGGCGGATGGGGAGCGACTGGCCCTGCTTAAACTGGTGGCCGGGATGGCGGGGGTCGGCGTCGATCAGCTTGTGCAGCGAGATTCGCAACGACAGCTGCGGCGCGTGATGGCGGTCACGGTGGCGTCTTTGACTGCGATGGTAGCGATGGGGGGAATGACAGCGATCGCACTCCAAGCCCGTGCCGAAGCGGAGCGACAGCGAGTCGAGGCAGAGGAGTTGGTGGGTTTCATGCTCGGAGACCTTAGAGACAGACTTGAGGGCGTCGGGCGAATACCGGTGCTCGCGGCGGTGAACGGTCGGGTGCTAGAATATTACCACAATCAGCCGCTCGACCGGTTGCCCACCACATCTCTACATCTGCGAGCCAAACTCCTTCAGCTTATGGGCAAAGACGAAGCCCAGCAAGGCCGACTGGCCGTAGCAGAGGCACGTTTTCAGGAGGCGTACGCCGCAACCGAAGCTCTCCTAGAGAAAGCACCCCACGACCCCGAGAGCGTTTTCAGTCATGGGCAAAGTGCCTATTGGCGAGGCTACATCGAGTACAGTCGCAATCGGACGGCTCAGGCGAGAGCCGCCTGGGAGGACTATCGCCAGATTGCTCTAGAACTGATCCGACTTCAGCCAAGGGCAGCTCGTTCGATGCGAGAGCTAGCGTATGCCGACGGAAATCTTTGCACCCTTGCCCTGCAGCAGGAGAGAGAATTCGTCAGAGCCAATCGGTTGTGCCAGGCGGCGATCACCGGCATCAGAGCGGCCCTCGCAATACAGCCGGAAGATCGCGGCCTCAAACTTGATCTAGCCACCCGGTGGGCTTGGCTTGCGGAGACGCAGGTCGCCGAAGGCGACTTCCATGCGGCTGGCGATAGCCGCCTCGAACAGAAGAAAATCTTGGCGGCTTTAATCGGGCGCACCCCTGAAGACGCAACACTTCGCGACAATTGGGGCGTCTGTCACCGTGGACTCTCCTTTATTGCCTATCAGCAGGGAAATTTGGGGGCCGCAAGGAAGTATCTGCTTGAAGCTCGAGTAACATTTCGATCTCTAGCCGCGCTCGACCCTTCCAATACTCGGTGGAGGGATCAACTCGCCTATGCGGACCGCGCGCTCCCGATCATTGAATCCAAACTTGGACAGGAGATTTTGCAGTGACAAACAAATCGCAGCGCGGTGAGTTTCCAATAAAGCCTGACCCTCAACGGGAGTTGCGGACAGGGGCCTGGATCCAGCACCGGGTCCTGACAATCATCTGGGAAAAGGATGCGGACGGACAACCCGTCCAGCAGCTTCGGTTCCGGGTTCACGAGCCGAAAGAAGACAGCTCGACCTTGAATGTAATGGATTTCATAGAGACCATCCAAGACTATGAAATTCCCATGGAATTCCTGGAGAAGACACCCTGGGATATTGGACTACCAAACTTCCAAGGCGGCGCCGCGCTGAACCACCCTCGCCTCTTGGTCTTGCAGCTGGACAACGCCATCAACTGGGAATTCACGCCTACGGGACCGGGCGTCACCGCGAAAGTCGAGAAGCCATCGAGCCGACTGGAAGACTGCAGCCTCTACTTCGTTGATCGCGGCAATCAACGTTCGCCAGGGCAGGCCGGCGCCCCTGCAGACTGCCGCATCGCATATTGGTCAGTTCTGGAGCGCCCTAAAGACGCTCAAGGACTCTACGATCGGGCCTTTAATTTTCATGTCGACTTCATCGACTCGGAGACCGGCCGGCGTCTGCAGACAATCTTCGATCCGAATGTGCCGGACCAAGGTGGCGGCAGCATCCCCTAGTCAAACAGGACCATGCCCTCCACGCACCTCCTCCCCATCATCGCCCACGCCCGCGCCGGCGCCCTGGATCACGCCCTGCGCCTGTTCCACGACGCCGGCCTGGACACCCTCGATGACGACCCCGCCGTGCTGTCCCTCAAGGGTCGCCTGCTGAAGGACCAGGCGCGGCGGGCGACGGGGGAGGCCCGCCGCGCCCTCTACGCTCGTTCGGCGGAGGCCTATGGGGCCGCCGGGGCGATCAACTGGGCGACCTATCCGCTGATCAACGCCGCCAGCCTGTCATTGCTGGCGGGGGAGTCGGAGCGGGCGGGGGCGTTGGCGGAGAAGGTGCTGGCGCGGCTCGACAGGGGCGATGAGGAGCCTGACACCCCCTATTGGCGCGAGGCCACCCGGGCGGAGGCGGAGCTGCTGCTGGGACGGGTTCACGAGGCCTGGCTGACCCTGCAGGACGCTATCGCCCTGGCGCCGAAAGCCTGGGAGGACCACGCCGCCACCCTGCGCCAGTTCGCCCTCATTCTTGAAGAACAGGGCGGAGACGCCGATTGGCTGGAGCCCATGCGCCCGCCCCGCGCCCTCTATTTCGCCGGCCAGATGGGCGTCGATCCCGCCGACGCCGAGTTGCCCCGCCAGATCGCCGAAACCCTGGAGGCCGAGCGGGTCGGGTTCGGCTTCGGCGCCCTGGCGGCGGGGGCGGATATCGTGGTGGCCGAGGCCCTGCTGTCCCGCGGCGCCGAACTGCACCTGGTGCTGCCAGGCGGGCGCGAGGCTTTCCGAGCTGGAAGCGTGGCGCCGACGGGCGGGGGCTGGCCGGAGCGGTTCGACGCCGTACTCGACCGGGCCGACACGGTCAGCGTGGTCGGCGAGGACCGGCTCGACCGGCTGAGCGTCAGGCTGGCCGCCCGCGTGGCCATGGGCCGGGCGGCGATGCAGGCGCGCCTGCTGTCGACCGAAGCGATCCAGCTCGTCGTCCCCGACGAGGCGGAGGCGGCGGAAGCCGGCGGCAGCGGCTGGGCGCGCGCGGTCTGGCGCGCGGCCGGCCGACGCACGATCAGCCACCCCGCCGGACGGGTGCGAGACCCAGAGGCATCGGATCGCCTGGCGGCGCCCATGGGTCAGCCGTTGGCGATCATCGCCCTGGACGCTGGGCCAGCCGAGGACATGGCCGACCGGCTGCCGGCGCTTTGGGCAGGCCTGGACGCGGCGGGGATCACGAGCGACATCCCGCCCGTCTGGACCGGGTCGGCGCTGCTCCTGGGGTTCGAGACCTGCCGGGCGGCGGCGCGGGCCGCGCGCGCGGCGGCGGGATCCATGGGCGAATGCCGCATCGCCGGCGATGTCGGCGAGATTCGCGAAACGCCCGCGCCCGGCGGACCGGCCCTGCGCACAGGAGCCCCGATCAAGACTGCCGCGCGGCTGCTGGCCTCCGTGCCCTCTGGCGCGGCGCTGGTCAGCGACCGGTTCGCGGCGGTCCTGGCCTCGGAAACCGATGACCCGCTCTGCCCCTGCGAGCCGATCGGCGAACTGCCCAGCCGCCATCCCGGCGGGCCGGATACCCCCGTATTCAGCCTGGATGTCTCCTAAGCGAAGTCGCTACGCAGCAGCCGCGGCGAGATGATGATCAACGCCCGGCCCTCACGCCGAACAGCGCCCCGCCGCTCCAGCGCATTGATCGCCCGCGACACCGTCTCGCGGGCGATGCTCAGCTTGATCGCCAGGGCCGTGACGCCGGTGAACGGGTCAATGACCAGCCTGCGCTCCACCTCCACAGCCATCCGCAACAGCTCCGCCCGCACCCGGTCCGGCGCCGACAGGGTGATCCTGTCCGCCATCCGGCCGGTGGTCTCCCGCAGCTGGCGCAGCAGCAGCCGCGACACCGCCAGGCCGACCGCGGTATGGGTCTCGATCAGGGTCAGGAAATCGCCGCCCAGGAACAGGGCGGCCCGCAAGGTCTCGACCGCCTTGATCTCCGCCGCCTGCGGCCCCGCGTCCAGGTTGGCGATGGCGCCGAACAGGTCGCCGCCGGCATACTCCTGGAGCATCACCAGCTGTCCCTCGGACCCGTAGACCAGCGCCTGGGCCCGCCCAGCCATGACCAGCCAGGTATCGCTGGGTCGATCACCGGCCCGCAGGATCACCGCCTGGGCGGCATAGACCCGCTCCGTCGCCCGCCGCGCAATGACCTCGGCCGTCTCCGCCGGGCAGGCGAAGACGCGCTGAACGAACCCGGTGAGATCCTGGTCTAGCCCCATGCCCGCACCATACAGGCAGAATCGCCTGGGCGCTCAACGCGTGCGCGAAACGGCCGGCGCCGAGACCTCGACGGCGGCGGCCCTTGGCCCCTCCGCCTCGCCACGCCAGCGCAACGGCTCCAGCCGGTACAGCTGCACCAACGACCAGGCGAGCAGCGCCAGCACCATGGCCGCCATGCCGCCCAGCACCCAGGACAGTTTTTCATTGATGCCGCGATATCGCTCCGCGCACAGCTGCTCATGGGCGGCGATCTGCAGATAGGCGCCGGCCACCGTCTGGCGTTCCCCGCTCATCGGCCGCCCTCCCCCAGCAACCGTCGCCACCAGGAGGAGGTTGGGGCAAGCCGCGCCGCCGCCGCGCGCTCCTCTGCTTCGCAGCGGTCGAGAATCCAGATCACCGTCGCCTTGCGGTCGTTGGCGGTCTCCAACCTCCCGGTCTGGGCGTCGCCGAACGCCACCCACTGGCCGATGCTGTTGTCGGCCGGCGGGGGCGCCGGGGCGACCTCAGCGCGCAGCTGCGGGGGGATCCGCCCGGCGCAATCCAGCGCAACGGGGATGGTCAAGGTACGCGGCCCGCCGGCACAGCCCGGCAAGACCAGCATCGCCAGCAGCGCCGGCGTCAGCGCCCGCATCGGGCGCGGAAAGAACCGCATCGCGTGTCTCCTGTTCGAGGGCCGCCCGGCCCAGTTCCCGTTCGCCGTATTCGGCGGTCGCGTTCAACGCCGCGCCCGTGGCCGTCTCCCCGGCGCGAGAGACCTCGCCCGCCGCCCGCTGACGGGCCGCCTCGCGCCCGGCCCGCTCTTCGACGCCGGACCGCCAGCCGGCCAAGGCCAGCACTAGGCCCAGTCCGACCACCCCGACCAGCGCCAGCGGACCGGCAAACCGGCGCGCCAGCCCGGCCAGCCCCGCCCAGACGCCGGTCACGCCACCACCTCCAGGTCCCGGTCGCCGCTGCGCCAGATCGCCTCCCGCACCTGTCGGGGCAGGATGATGCAGCCGCGGCTGGCCGTTCCGGGCGCCCGCACGCTGTCGCCATGACACCGAAACGCGCTCCGGCCCGTGGGACCATGCGCATCGTCGACCACCCCGTCCGCCGCCTCGAGCCGCAGGGTGCAGGGCCCGACCCGGGCGCTGTCGTACCGGCCGGTGATGCGCCATCGGCCGCGCGGGATCGGCCCGACCCCGGCCAGCCCCTGCAGCGCCGGATTGTTCCGCCCACGGCCTTTTCCGCTGTACCCCGCAGAAACCAGGGCGCCGTCGCGATACAGCCGCCCCTCCGATTGATCCCAGGTCCACATCAGCCGGCCTGCTCCTTTCCGCCGGCGGCGCCCGGCATGATGTCCATGGTCTTGGCCCCGTGGATCAGCGCCCAGACGGCGCCGGCCAGCGTGAGGTAAAGCGCGCCGGCCTCCCCCAGGCTGACGCTCCCGGTCCGCCACAGCTGCACCCAAGGCAGCGTCAGGCCGCTGAAGAACATCGGCACGGCGGCGATCCGCCCGGCATGCCAGGTCTCCCCATCCGGCCCTGTGAACAGGTCGATGACGATCTTCGGGACCTTCATCTTGACGCCCCCCTGCCGACCGGCGCATCGTTTTGGAGATGCAGAGGTTGCTGATCCGACTGACCGCTTGGCTCCGCAAGGTGACTGAGCCGGACGCCGACAACGGCAAGGGTCCACTCATGCGCTGCCAAGACTGTCATAGAGCTCGGCATGACATCGGTCCCTTTGGAACCTGCCAGCCTTGTGATCTGAAGGCTTGGTAGGATCATTAGGTTGTCGCCATGAGCATTCGCCGGGCGTCGTCGACTGCTGGGACGACCGGCCAAGCTCGAAGTGAGTGTTCCGGCCCGACACTATTCGCGACACAGTAAGACTTGATCCGAGCCGCTACTTCCGTTTGAGCCCAGGTAAAGTCGCCGTTCGCTGCGTCTTTGAACACGGCCTTGGACCCGCGCGGATCGTCGCGGAGGTCCACAAAGAGGCTGTTAGCGTCATGGCCGGGGAAGCTTGCCAAGTACTCAGAAATAGTCGCTTTTGTGCCTTGGCCAAACTTCGTTGAGCTAATGGAACCCGGAGTACAGAATATGAAAACATTGTAGTCGGACTGCCACGTTAGTCCGCCCGCCTGTTCTGCAACCAAGATGCTTCCGCCAGTGCAAAGCGGCGTATCGACTAGGAATATGTTTCGATGAATGTTGGGATTTCCAAGCGGATCTCCGCCTGTGTTGATCAACTCGATGCAGACCGCGCGATAGTCATTGGTCGGGTTGGCGTCGCCAACAACTGTCTGCTCGTTTGTCCCATAGAAGATGTTCCGGGTGACCTCGTCGCTGCCACTCACGCGTAGCAACCGCATTCCCCGGTCACCGATCGCTGCGCCGGAGATGTTGACGACTTGGCTGATGCACTGCTCGGTTAGGTCGCGGGATTGAAAGCGACCGATGCAACGCGCCAAGCAGTGGTGAAAATGAGTGTAGTCGGCACCACTGTTGCCGTTAGTGATCTTGCCCTGATCGAAGCACCACATCTCCTCGACGTACGCGACTTGGTCGGAATCCCTCGGATCGCCCAGCGACAAGGAGCCGGAGGCATCGCGCGAGTTGATGGTCCAGACGTACGATATTTCGCCCGCTGTGTATTTTCCAGCGGCGGCATGACTGTAGATTGCCGAGTCGCAGTCATAGGCTATGCCGTTTGTCCACCGCCACGAGAAGCCGCTGGCCGTAGGCGAGACGTAGCAATTTCCTGCATTCGCTCCAGTATCAATTCCAGACTTCGCTCCACGATTGTAGAGAATGAAATTGCGAACCTCACCACCCTCGATGTGCAGCGTGTGCTTGTAGCCGTGGTAAGCAATTATACCGTCGAACACTGACTGATTGGAGCCGCATATTATTCCGAGGCCCCGCGCGCCCTGGCAGATCTCAATATTCTGTACAGCAGCTTGTCGAGTGTTGCCCTGGATCCAGTCCAAGCAGCTACCGAGGTTCGTAGCTCGGTACCGGTAAGTCGGGCTGGCATTGGGGGCCAAGCCATCGCGAGTGTGAATGTAGAGGGTATAGGAACTAGTGCCAGGAGTGAACAGCCCAAGCGTTCGCCCCGCTTCCGCCTTGACTTTGTTAATGGCCACGGTCTGATCAGCCGCAGGGACCGCACCGCTTAAGACGATGTTGACCGGCTCGTAAATGAACTGGCTTCCAAGGGGTTCATCGGCTTGCCGCGATAGTTCGATCTCGACGACTGAGGCATAGTCGTAGTTCAGCTTGCCGGCTGATAGCAGATCTGTCGCGCAGGGAACGGTCGCTGAGTAGGTGTTGCTACCCTCACTGGCCCACGCGAGGCCAGTGACATCAATTGCTGAGTCAAGAATGGGCCATGGGTCGGACACCCGGCCCTCCTGGTAGTCTCTTACCCGCAACCCCTTTGTTGTGGAGCCAATGATTGCGCTCAATGACTGGTTCCATCTGGAACCTCGCTTCAAGCCAATGACGCTCCCCGCGGCAACAGCTAAGCCCGCCGTGATGTTCTGCTTTGGAGCAAACAGTCCGCCAGTGGCACCGTCTAAGCCTGCAACACTGTCGAAAGCATAGGCGATACGCCCTTCATCAGCCACCCACATCCCCCGATCGCGTAGCCTCCAACGCGCCATCGGAGAAACATCATTCCACTCGATGACACGCCGGTTCTCGGGGACATTCGCCGTGCCTTCAAAACGCATTACCTGCGGAAAATGGGCAGCGTCGGCCGCGTAGACCTCGATGGGATAAACTGTGACTGCCGATGCCGATACGTTCTTGATCTCGATTTGAACGTAAGGACGCGGAAACGAGTTGTTCCAGGTCTGCCGATAGAAATCTGGATTAGGCTGCGTCGTAGTGTTGCCGGCGGCGATGCTGGTGCCGCCGAAATACACACGTATCTCAATCGCGCCTGTCGTTTCGGCTGTGGTCGGCACATAGGCATAGCGGTTACCGGCGATGTCGAACACGCCGGCCGACAGCTGAGGGCTTGTCCAAGTCGCGTTGGGCGGGAGGGTGTAGGTACCATTTGCGTTCTTGATCGCACCCCCCGCCAAAGTGCCCATGTACATGCGCAGCGCGTAAGGCTCTACGTATGGCCGGAGGCCCTGGCCAACCGCAGTGTCGTGCTGCGCCTGGCCGAAGAAGTAGCGGTGCGCCTTGCTTTGCCATGCCTCCAGCTGCCCGATCAGAGTGGCGACGGGCCCGATATCGACCCGGTAGACATTCAGCGCGGCACCGTTCGTCCCAGGCGTTGAGAAGTACTCGCCGATGTTGGTGTTAACACCGACAATGGCGGTCGCGCTGGCGCCGGTTAGGCCGCCAGAGGCGGCAAAACTGATCGTGGGTACGCTGGTGTAGCCTCTTCCCTTGGCGGTCAGGGTAATCGAGGTAACAGTGCCGCCAACGACTGTGAAACGACCCGCCGCGCCAGTCCCGCCGCCGCCGGTGAAGGCCAAGTCAAATGTTCCGTTTGCACCGCCGAACCCGCCCACCAAGCTGACTGTGTTGATCACGCCATTGCTCAAGCCGTCGGACGTGCTGGCATGGAGGTCACCGCCGCGCGCCGCCGCGATCAAGGCCAGCTTGGCATCGCCAGCCGTGTTGACGGCCACAACCTGTCCAGCACCGGCCGCGCTCGTCATGGCGATCTGATCGTCGCCTTCGTCCTCGACACGGCTGATCTGAACATCCCCGGCAGTGCCAACAACTTCCACCTGAGCCGCTCCAGCGGCCTCAACTGCGCCGACCTGCGTATCGCCGGCAGCCATCACCAGTTCCACGGCCTCCGACCCCACCGCCGCCGCCGCATCGGCCACGAACGTCTCATAGGTCTTGTCGTCGGGGGTCGGGGAGCCGACCGGCGCCTTGAAGGCCCGGCTGATGTCGCGGCGGGCGTCCTGGGCAATGAGGGTGAGCCGGTCGAGGGCCGCCTCGTGGGTTTCCGCCGGGAAGGCGTCCCCCGCCAGGTAGTCGGCGGCCTGGACCACCGTGGTCTCGGTCCAGAGAACCAGGGTTTCGCCGAGCGAAATCGGCGCCGCCGTGGTGACCGTCGCCCCGGCAGGCTCGCCGGCGTCGGCGACCGAGATGCCTTCGAGAGGCGTGCGGACGCCGTCCTCGGCGATCACGGCCGCCCTGAGGTCGCCTGCCTCCAGCACCCGGAAGGGAATGGGAAACGGCCCGCTGCCGCCGTCGCCGGCGTAGCTCACGGTGCGGGTGGACATTGCGGAAACGGTCATGCGGCTCCCTTGACGCCACAGCCCGGCGAGCGGGCAGTCGGCGCATTTGCTTACGGCTGGCTGTTGGAGCGGCTTGTCCGTCGGCCAGCAGGCCGGCGGGTCCGTGGAGTTCAATCGTCGATTACGCCCGGCGATCGACTAGGGCGCGGGCTGGGCCGGGAACTCAGCGCCTCAACGGCGGCCAATGATCAAAACCCTGCCCGATAATAGAACAATTCAAGAACATACGCAATCGACTGATGGCCTTCTCTGACCTTTGCGCGTCGGCGGGAGCCTGCCGGCTGGCAGCCTCATGGCGCGTCCCAGTCCAGCGCGGCCGCGTCAATGGCGTCGTCTGACGGAAGCCCTTCCCATTCCAGAATGGAATCCGAACCATCAGGCGGCGATGCGGTGTCCGCCGGCTCATCCCCCAGCCAATCTGACTCTTGGGCGACTGGGTCAGGCGGCGTCCCGTCGCCCAGGGCCGTCGCGAGCAGGGCAAGGTTCTGCAGCATTCGACCGACCGGGCTATCCAGCCCTGGAAGGGGTTGGTCTGGCACGGTCGGCGGCGGAGTCTTAAACAACCACCCGGCCAGCCCGGATCGGACCAGCGCCTGGGCAAACGCCCGACCGGGGTCGGATGGCGTTTCCGGCTCATCCTCGCCCTTGATCGCGTCGAGCAGGGCCGAGACCGCGCCCTTGGCGATCTCCGGCGCCAGAACGTCCAAGACGGTCGTTGCCGGGGCGGTCCTGGCGGTGTCGGCGCGCTTCCCAAAGTGGTTGACCAGCCGTTCGCCCAACGCCGTCAACAGATCGACCAGCGCCTTGACCCGCCAGGCGTGCGCGGCGGAGCCCCCGCCGAGCGCGGAGGTGGTTTCAGCCGTCCGAGCCCGATCCACCGCCCGCGCCGCCCGTCGGTCGGTCCAGCCGGGGGTCCACAGCCGGGGTCCATCAGCCTGCGGAGGAAATCGGCGGATCTGACCGGCGGCCGCCCGTCCCAACTCGCCATCCAGGCCGAAGATTGAGAGACGCTGAGCCTGCGCCCGAACCAAAGGCGAGCCCTCCGCCAGGTTGATCAAGGCGTCGGCCAGTTGATCGTCTAGGGTTTCTCCAACCAGCTCGCGCAGCTGGCGATCCCAGGATACCGCGACGATCCCGTTCCCTTGCCAGAAGCGGGTCAGCGACCGATCCAGCGCCCGAACCGCAACCCGGGCCTCTGCCGGATCGATCCCCATGACCTCCCCGGCCAGCCCCTCGAGACTGTCTTTCAGCCGTCGCCCGGCCGGGCCGGACCCAATGGCCCAGGCCGCCGCGTCGGCCAGTTCGGCGTGGGCGGGATCAGCGGCGATCCTGCGCATGGCCGTCAACGGATCGACAGCCATCTGCGTGTGATTGGGCTCCAGCGTCCGCAGCATACGATCGCGGCCGAGCTCGAGGGCCGCCAGATCCGCCGGGGCCTCGAAGTCGGTCAGGCGTCCGTCCGCGGCGGTGACCACCTCAGCCTCTTGCGGCGACAGACTGTCCCGCCGCAGCCGCTCGGCTAACGCCGGCGAGGCGCCCACGGCGGCCACGGCGCCGTTCGGGCCATCCGGTTCCGGCCCACCCCGCTCCGGGGGTGGCCGATTGATGTCCCGCCAGGCGATGGTCAGGCGGTCGGCTGTCGCGTCATTTGCCGGGGAGGATGGGCTCGGCGCGCTCAAGG
>NZ_JAAALA010000018.1 GCF_009905535.1 Caulobacter sp. SLTY
GACAGTTGATGGGGCGGGGGGTTTAGGGGTGTTCGATTCCCGAGAGGCATTGGGCTCGCCAGGAGCGGAAGTTGGTGAAAGGTCCAACGTTTCCGGTTGCCTCGCGCTACAGCGGGGCCCGACTGATCGTGCCAACGAGGTCTTCTCCAGGCTTGGCGCCCGCCGCGGGACCGGCCTGCCAAGCACCACCACGCTTTGAATCTTCGAACCTGTAACCGGACTCCCCTCACAGGCCCCTCCCGCTCTGCGAACTCTCCGGTTTCTCACGGAGAGATAGCGCTGGCGCAGCGAGATGGCCGCGCCCCTATGGCGCGGCATCAGGAGTCGGGCCTTCCCCAGTCGGGCGTTTCCGGGGCCAAGCCCAGGCGCGCGCGGAGAGCGGGGAGAAAGAGGGCCAGCACCGGGTCGGTCGCGTGGGCCTTGAGGTGATCCAGGAGGCCTTCGGAATCCCAAGAGCCTTCCACGGTCGCCCTGAACGCCTCCGACATTCCTGTGAACGCCTCCAAGCAAGCCTGATTGAAAGCGGCGTGCTGCCTAGCGACCCCTGAAACTCTTTCATCGTCTCCGAATGCGATGAGCACGCTCACACGGTCGGTCCAGCAAGCCGCGGGCGGCGTCATCGGCTCCAACGCGTGGATGACGCCTCTCTGGCCCAACGCCCAACCGACCGCGACCTGCGGCCGCGGATCCCGTCGCCACCACTGAGCATGCCGCTCGTATATGGACGGGGCGCGCTCTTTGGGCCCGAGATTGCACAGGGCGGCGACGGCCATACTCCAGGCTTCAGCGATCTGAACCGATGAGGGCGTGTACCGCGCGCGCTCCTCCAGCGCCTTAAGCCACAGCTCCGCGCGATCCGGATGATCCGCCGCGACCCCGCTGACGAAGTTCGTGACGCTCTTGGCCCACTCGACGGCGAGCTCGGGGGCTGCGCTCTCCGCCCCGGACCGCTCCTCCAGCGCTTTAAGCCACAGCTCCGCGAGATCCGGCTCAGACGCAGCCACGTCTGTGACGACGTTCATGACGCTCTTCGCCCACTCGACGGCGAGCTGGGGGGCTGCCCCCTCCGCCCCGGACCGCTCCTCCAGCGCCTTAAGCCAGAGCTCCGCGCGATCCGGCTCAGGCGCAGCCACGTCTGTGACGAAGTTCATGACGCTCTTAGCCCACTCGACGGCGAGCTCGGGGGCTGCGCCCTCCGCCCCGGACCGCTCCTCCAGCGCCTTCAGCCACAGCTCCGCCCGATCCGGGTGATTTGCCGCGCCCCCGCTGACGAAGTTCGTGACGCTCTTGGCCCACAGGACGGCGAGCTCGGGGGCTGCGCCCTCCGCCCCCGACCGCTCCTCCAGCGCCTTAAGCCAGAGCTCCGCGCGAACCGGCTCAGGCGCAGCCAAGTCTGTGACGAAGTTCATGACGCTATTAGCCCACGCGACGGCGAGCTCGGAGGCTGCGCCCTCCGCCCCGGACCGCTCCTCCAGCGCCGCAAGCCACAGCTCCGCGCGATCCGGCTCAGGCGCAGCCACATCTGTGACGAAGTTCATGACGCTATTAGCCCAAGCGACGGCGAGCTCGGGGACTGCGCCCTCCGCCCCGGACCGCTCCTCCAGCGCCTTCAGCCACAGCTCCGCCCGATCCGGGTGATCCGCCGAGACACGACCGACGAAGTTCGTGACGCTCTTGGCCCACTCGACGGCGAGCTCGGGGGCTGCGCCCTCCGCCCCGGACCGCTCCTCCAGCGCCGCAAGCCACAGCTCCGCGCGATCCGGGTGATCCGCCGAGACACGGCCGACGAAGTTCTTGACGCTCTTGGCCCACTCGACGGCGAGCTCCGGGGCTGCGCCCTCCGCCCCGGACCGCTCCTCCAGCGCCTTAAGCCACAACTCCGCGCGATCCGGGTGATTCGCCGCGACCCCGCCGACGAAGTTCGTGACGCTCTTGGCCCACTCGACGGCGGGCTCGGGGGCTGCGCCCTCCGCCCTGAACCGCTCCTCCAGCGCCTCAAGCCACAGCTCCGCGCGATCCGGGTGATCCGCCGCGACACGGCCGACGAAGTTCGTAACGCTTTTAGCCCACTCGACGGCGAGCTCGGGGGCTGCCCCCTCCGCCCCGGACCGCTCCTCCAGCGCCTTAAGCAACAGCTCCGCGCGATCCGGCTCAGGCGCAGCCAAGTCTGTGACGAAGTTCATGACGCTACCAGCCCACAGGACGGCGAGCTCGGGGGCTGCGCCCTCCGCCCCGGACCGCTCCTCCAGCGCCTTAAGCCACAGCTCCGCTCGATCCGGCTCAGGCGCAGCCACGTCTGTGACGAAGTTCATGACGCTACTGGCCCACTCGACGGCGAGCTCGGAGGCTGCGCCCTCCGCCCCGGACCGCTCCTCCAGCGCCTTAAGCCACAGCTCCGCGCGAGCCGGATGATCCGCCGCGACCCCGCCGACGAAGTTCGTGACGCTCTTGGCCCACTCGACGGCGAGCTCGGGGGCTGCGCCCTCCGCCCCGGACCGCTCCTCCAGCGCCTTCAGCCACAGCTCCGCGCGATCCGGGTGATCCGCCGCGATACGGCCGACGAAGTTCGTGACGCTATTTGCCCACTCGACGGCGAGCTGGGGGGCTGCGCCCTCCGCCCCGGACCGCTCCTCCAGCGCCTTCAGCCAAACCTCCGCGCGATCCGGCTCAGGCGCAGCCACCTCTGTGACGAAGTTCATGACGCTCTTGGCCCAAGCGACGGCGAGCTCGGGGGCTGCGCCCTCCGCCCCGGACCGCTCCACCAGTGCCTCGAGCCACAGCTCCGCCCGATCCGGGTGATTTGCCGCGACACGGGCGACGAAGTTCGTGACGCTATTGGCCCACTCGACGGCGAGCTCGGGGGCTGCGCCCTCCGCCCCGGACCGCTCCTCCAGCGCCTTCAGCCACCGCGCCGCGCGATCCGGCTCAGGCGCAGCCACGTCTGTGACGAAGTTCATGACGCTACCAGCCCAAGCGACGGCGAGCTCGGGGGCTGCGCCCTCCGCCCCGGACCGCTCTTCCAGCGCCACGAGTTCAGCCTCCAATGTTGCATTTTTGAACACGCCAGCTGGCTGAGCGGTGGCGAAGAGCAAAAGGGCAGCGCCGGCCGCCCAAGCGGCCGAATCCGCGGCGTAAGTCTCTAGTTCAGTGAAGGCCTCGCGCAGCCGCTCATCTGCATCGCCGTCAGCGGTCGCGAAGGCACGAGACGCCGCGTGGGCGTAGCTGTCGGCGACACCGGCGACGGGGCGATCCAACCCCAACCCTACGGCCAAGTCGGGAAAATCGCGCGCTGCGCGACCGCAGAACTCGGCCGTGGCCCGAGCGTCCCCTCTCCATGCCGTATCGGGCAGCCACACCTCCACCACGCCTGTACCGAGGTTCGGCTTTGACTGCGCGCGGAGGCGATCCAGCACGAAGTACTCACCCACCAAGTCGGGAAGCAGCCGGCCCAGAACGGCGCCTGCGCGCTGTCCCGGAGGAGCGAAGTGCTGCAACGTCGCGACACGTGGGTGCACCGCCTCGTCAGCCGCCCGCAACTGGACACCTCGGGGAAGGAAGGGAGCGTGACGCTGCGGCACATAGCCATCGACCATCGTCGACAGCGCCAGCAGGTCTTCGGCGGTCTTCACCGCGTGATCGTCTCGCTCCCTGCCCCACCAAGTCTTCCGCTCGTGCTTGAGGTGTTCCTCCAGCAGCGCCTCCAAATCTGAGAAGTCCGTCTGACCGCGTCCGGCCGCCTCGGCGATGAGCAGGGCTGTCAGGGCGCGGTAGTCGGGGTCGAGGCGGGCCAGGACGTCGAAGAAGGCGTCGCGGTCGATGGGCGAGTCCGCGCGGAATGGCGCGGAGATCTCCCACAACTCATCCCGGGTAAGCGCCGGCAATTCCAGCGCGTTCTGAGCCCAGCGGTGCTGCTCTATACTTGGCCGGCTTGCTTGATCCTGCACGACCTGTGAGCGCACGATCGGATCGTCCGCTCGCTCCAAAAGGAGCACCCTAATCTTCGGTCCGCTCTGCGGCAGGCCAACGCACCAAGCAAGCAGTTCCCCCAACTCTTTCGCTTCGGACAGAACATAGTCGACGATGACCAAGTGCGGTCGGCCCGGATTCCAGAAGGCGGGCTGGACGAATTTGCGGATCTGCTGAGCGAACCCGACACGCCATTCGCCCTCCTGACGACGGGCCAGTTCCAAGGCGAACCGGCTCTTTCCGGCCCCCCCGCCGCCGACCACCATGTGCCAACGGAACATCGCCGGGTCGTCCAGGAACGCCTCGATCTCGGCCAGTTGGCGCTCGCGACCGACGAAGGGAATCGCCGGGTTCTGGAAAGAGAGTCGATAGGTCTCCTCGAACGCCCCGGGACCGGGAAGCCAGAGCGGGACCGGCGGAGCGCCGAACAACGCGAGGTCCAGCTTTTCAGCGAGGGCGTGAACCGACGTCAGGTAATCAGTGAGTGAGGACACCTGCTGGCCGAGGAGCACCTGCCGTACGTGATCGACAAAAGTCTTCAGTTCTGGCTGCCGGAGCTTTCGGACCCAGGCGACCACGAAATGAGCGCACCAGCCTTGTTCCCCGTCGAAGTGCGTGTGGAGCCAGGGCAGCGCAGGGCGGGCGATGGCGAGATTGGCCGCGCTGTCCAATTCGGACCACGCGGCAGCGCGAGCGGCGGCCTGCGTGTCGATCTCTTGTCCTGCCTCTGGCTCGGCTAGCCCGTTCAGCGCCGTCCCGCGCAAGTCGGCCAGAACCGGCGCCCGGAGCTCATACTTCCCAGCCTGTTTGAGCTGGCCATCGATCCAAGCCAGGAGCGCATTGCAGAGAATGCGCTGAGGCGTCCCTTCGAAGCCCGCCTCGCTGGCAGCGCACTGGATGACACCGCGCATGGCCTCCAATTGGGCTTGGCGCAACGCGGTAGCGATGAGCCGAGTCGGATCCGTCCTCGCCGCGCGACGATCGTCCAGGACCGCCTGCAGCTTGCTAGCGGCAATGTTGCCCGCGATGCTCGCAGCGCCCGTGAGAGCCATGCCAACTGGCCCGCCAATTGCCGTAGCGGCCGTGACCCCCGCGAACAGACAGCACCACAACGAGACGTCGATCTTGCTCATACGCCACCCCCTTGCGTTGAACTTTACTGATCTGCCAGCTTATGAACAGTAGCCGGGGGTCCGCGGAGGTGAATTCTGTGAAAAGTCCAACATTCCCGCTGGTTCGTCCCACAGCGGGATCCGCTGATGGTCCGCCCTCCGCCGCTTGGCGGGTGCTTTGCCAGAAGATGTAGGGGCGCGTGTCATCCCTGATGGAAGCGGGCCTTCCGAACCCCCGCAATGAGTTAAACCTAGTCGCAGCGGATGATGGTCAGAATCCGCTAATGCGCGCTAGTTCGGCGACGGCTACGCCGACTGCCCCACCGCACCCTCTTCCTTCAACAGCCGATCAAAATACGCGATCGTCTTTCCCAACCCCTCACGCAACTGCGCCGTCGGCTCCCAGCCTAGCTCCGCCTTCGCCAGCGAGATATCCGGCTGCCGCTGCCTCGGGTCGTCCGTCGGCAGCGGCCGGAACACCAGCTTCGACCCCGTGCCCGTCATCTCCACCACCAGCTCGGCCAACTGGCGGATGGTGAATTCGTTGGGGTTGCCGAGGTTGATGGGGCCGGTGACGCCTTTTTCGGTGTTCATCAGGCGGATCAGGCCTTCGACCAGGTCGTCGACGTAGCAGAAGGAGCGGGTCTGGGTGCCCTCGCCGAAGAGGGTGATGTCCTGGCCGCTGAGGGCCTGGACGACGAAGTTGGAGACCACCCGGCCGTCGTTGGGGTGCATGCGCGGGCCGTAGGTGTTGAAGATGCGGGCGACCTTGATGTCGACGGCGTGCTGGCGGTGGTAGTCGAAGAACAGGGTCTCGGCGCAGCGCTTGCCCTCGTCGTAGCAGGAGCGGGGGCCGATCGGGTTGACGTTGCCCCAGTAGCCTTCGACCTGGGGGTGGACGCTGGGGTCGCCGTAGACCTCCGAGGTCGAGGCCTGGAGGATGCGGGCCCCGGTGCGCTTGGCCAGGCCCAGCATGTTGATGGCGCCGTGGACGCTGGTCTTGGTCGTCTGGACCGGGTCGTACTGGTAGTGGACCGGGCTGGCCGGGCAGGCCAGGTTGTAGATCTGGTCGACCTCCACATAGAGGGGGAAGGTCACGTCGTGGCGGATCAGCTCGAAGTCCGGGTTGCCGATCAGGTGGCGGATGTTGGCCCGAGCGCCGGTGAAGAAGTTGTCGACGCAGAGCACCTCGTTGCCCTCGGCCAACAGCCGCTCGCTCAGGTGCGAGCCGATGAAGCCGGCGCCGCCGGTGATCAGAATGCGCTTGCCAGACATGCCCGCCCCTTAAATGTCAGCTGAAAAGATCAAGCGCCGGCGGTCGCCGGTTGGCCGGCCGGCGCGTTGCGGCGGGTCTGCCGCTCGATCCATTCATAGGTCTTTTCCAGGCCCTGGGTCAGGGTGGCCGACGGGCGCCAGCCCAGGCGCTCCTCGATCAGGCGGTTGTCGGAGTTGCGGCCGCGCACCCCTTCCGGACCCGGGATGTGGTTGATGTGGATGGTCTTGCCGGCGATGTCGGCGACCATGGCCACCAGCTGGTTGATCGAGACCATCTCGTCCGAGCCGATGTTGACCGGCCCCTCGAAGCCCGAGCGCAGCAGGCGGATCGTGCCCTCGACGCATTCGTCGATGTAGAGGAAGGAGCGGGTCTGCAGCCCGTCGCCCCAGACGTCGATCGTGCCGCCGTCAGCGGCCAGCGCGACCTTGCGGCAGATGGCGGCCGGGGCCTTTTCCTTGCCGCCGTCCCAGGTGCCCTCGGGGCCGAAGATGTTGTGGTATCGGGCCACGCGGCAGTTCATGCCGTAGTTGCGGTTGTAGGCGAGGTAGAGCCGCTCGGAGAACAGCTTTTCCCAGCCGTATTCGGAGTCCGGGGCGGCCGGATAGGCGCTGTCCTCGGCGCAGTTGGGGTTGTCCGGGTCTTCCTGGTTATAGGCCGGGTACATGCAGGCCGAGGAGGAATAGAAGAGGTTGTCGACGCCGCGCTCGCGGGCCTTGTGGACCACGTTGAGGTTGATGGTCGCCGAGTTGTGCATGATGTCGGCATCGTGCTCGCCGGTGAAGATGTAGCCGGCGCCGCCCATGTCGGCGGCCAGCTGGTAGACCTCGTCGAACTTGCGGTCGATGACGGCGTCCACCACCTGCTGGTCGCGCAGGTCGCCCATGACGAAGTCGTCGGCCGCGGTCACGGCGTGCTCGTGCTCCTTCAGGTCGACGCCGCGAACCCAGAAGCCCTCGGCCTTCAGGCGCTTGACCAGATGGCCGCCGATGAATCCCCCGGCGCCGAGCACCAACGCTTGCCGTGTCATATCGCAATGTCCTTCTTGGCGGCCCGCCCGCCGGCACGTTTTACAGGCGCGGCTGGCCCCCCAATCTGAGCGTCCGCGTCCCGCGTCTTCATAACCTCGTCGGCCAGCTTCTCAAGCGCCGATGCACAACCCTCTACATCGCCGACGTCCACCTGAATGTAGGGGGCGGTGCGCTGGCGGCCGAGCAGGTCCACGTCCGACTGGGTGGGGCCGATGAACAGCAGCGGCGCCGGCAGCGGCAGACAGGCGTAGATCTTCGACGGCAGGACGTAGCCCCAGAACTCCGTCTTCTGCAGCACCAGGTGGGCGTCGGCGCTGTGCAGCACGCTGGGCAGATCCTCGATCGGAACCGGCGGGGTGACCACGATGGGCAGGTCGCGGGCTCGACATTCGTCGGCGAAGGGACCCAGGCGCGCGCCGGTGCCGTTGACCCAGATGCGCACCCGGTCGCTGCCCTGGCGGACGTGGCGCTCATAGGCGGCCAGGATGGTGTCGGTGTCGTGGGCGACGCCCATGTTGCCGGAATAGAGCAGCATCACCTTGTCGTCCGGCACGGCCCGCGGCAGGGGGCGGACCGGGGCGTCCGGCGCGAACGGGGCGCCGTCGCGGACCACGACGATCTTGTCAGCCGGCATTCCGCCTTCGGCCAGGCGGCGCTTCTGGTCTTCACCCAGGGCCTCGATGCGGGTGGCGGCCTTGCGGACCAGGTGGAACAGGCCCTCCACGGGCTTGAGCCAGGGCATGTAGCCGGCGGCGAACACCGTCTCCGGATAGAAGTCGGTGATGCGGTAGATGATGTCCCGCCGCCAGGCGATCCAGTTCACCACGATGAAGATGTAGGACAGGAAGGGCGGCGAGCCGGTGACCAGGATCTCGGTCCCGGCCTTCGGGGTGGTGGCGATCCGCTCATTGGCGGCGCCCATCAGCTTCAGCGCCTGTTGCAATGCCCAGAGGCCGCGCTTGATCAGCGAACCGCCCTTGGCCGTGCCGACCGCGCCGACCCGGCGGATGGTCAGCCGGCCTGGGCCGATGACCTGTTCCTCAACGCCGTCCCGCTCGCCCAGGCCGACGATGGAGACCGTCTGGCCCTCGGCGGCGAGCTTTTCGGCGCGCTGCATCATGTACTGGCCGACGGCCCCGAAGGCGGGCGGCAGCCAGTCGCAAACGATAACGGTATGGCGGTCCACGGAACTCATGGCCTAGCCGCCGTAGCGGAACCAGAAGCTGTGCGACGGGCCGTTGTTCAGGAACGGCAGGGCCTCGAACCACTTGCCCGAGCGCTTCAGGTAATGGCCGGGCCAGATCAGCTCATGCTTGCCGCCCTGCAGCAGGGCGTGGAGGACGTATTGCTCGCCCCAGCCGGCCCAGTCGCGGGCCTCGTGCTGCGGATACTCGTAGGGCAGGAAGATGTCGTGGACGTGGATGACCACGCCGGGCTTCAGCCGGGGAATGACGTCGCAGAACAGTCGGGCCACGTCGTTGCCGAGGTTGGCCAGGTGGCTGGAGTCGATGAACAGGATGTCGCCGGGAACCAGCTCGTCGAAGATGCTGTAGTCGGTGACCTCTTCCAGGCGACGGCGCTCGAAGCGGTCGACGAAGGCCTCGATCTCGGCGCGGGGCCAGGGGTCGATGGCGATCAGCTGGGTGGAGAGGCCGCCGTCCTTGATGGCCTGACGGGTGATGCGGGTGCTGTGGCCGCAGCCGACCTCGACCACCCGGGCCGGCTTCAGGGTGCGGACCAGAAGATAGAGGGCGTCCACGTCGGGGCTGCGGAAGAAGGTGTTGTCGGGATTGTATCCGACGTCGTTGGTCTCGAGCTTGCGCAGCCGCTCGAGGGCCTCGCGATGCTCGTTGTAGGCGGCGGCCATCGGGCCGACGTCGAAGTCGGCCATGCCGGGCGACAGGGCGTAGACCGGGCGGTCGAACAGGCCCGCGGCGCTGAGCATATCGAGGCGGGCGTGTTCCCGCCGCTCGGCGGTCAGGGTCTCGAGGCGCAGGCCGGCGGCGCCGAGCACGCTGTTGATACCGGTCCGGACTTTGGTCGAAAACACCACTGCAACAATCCCCTCTTTACCTGGCGAGAGCCTATAGCCGGTCAACGCGACGATCGCGCCCCTAATCCTGCCGGCAGGCCCAGATGTTATGTTCGATCGCTTCGGAGCCGGGCGCCCAGGGCGTTCCGTCGACCTGACGCAAGGCGAATCCGGCGCCGGACAGGGCCTCGACGATGCGCGAACGCTCGGCCGGGTCGCTGTCGGGCAGCCACTCGAAGATGACGTGGTCGGTGACGCGGAGCATCTGCGCCGCCCCGGCCAGGACCTCGGCCTCATAGCCCTCGACGTCGATCTTCAGCAGCCGCACCCCGGTCAGGCCGCGCCGCTGGGCCAGCTGGTCCAGGGTGATCAGCGGAACTTCGAATCGCGCGGGCAGGTCGCTGACCCCCGCGCCGAGAGCGGTCAGCCGCGCCTTGTCGCTGGGCTTCTGGTTGTTCAGCTCGATGGAGCCGGGGGCGGCGCCGGCCGCGGCGACCACCACCACGATGTTCTCAAGGCCGTTGAGGGCGCTGTTGGTCAGCACCCGGTCAGCATTGTAGGGCTGGGGCTCGACCGCGATCACCTGGCCGGTGGGGCCGACGCAGCGGGCGGCGACCAGGGCGTGGAAGCCGACGTGGGCGCCCACGTCGATGCTGACGTCGCCGGGTCGCAGCAGCCGCTTCTGCAGGGCGATGGTGCGGGGCTCCTGCTCCTCCCCGGCCAGCAGGCTGATCTGCAGCCATTCCTGGGCGTCGAGCTGCATCCGCAGGCCTTCCGGCGCGGCGTCCACCGCCGGGGCCAGCAGGCGGCGCAGCGCGTTTTCCAGCCGATGGCGGCCACGGAATTTCGGCCCGCGGAGCAGGGCGCGATAGAGGGCGCGGATCATGGCTTCGCCTTCGGGGGTTGGATGCGGTTGGCGCCGGGCGGCTGGGACTGTTCGTAGGCGAGGATGGCCATCATCGCCTCGTAGACCGACAGCATGAAGGCGTAGACGAAGCCGGCGCGGCCATCGAGGAAGCCCCGGCGGACAAAGTAGATATAGACGAACCGCGCCACCGGCCGCAGGAACAGAGGCAGGCGGCCGGCCAGGGCCTTGGCGGCGCGGCGGCGCTCGGTGGGGTCGGAGGAGGAGAGCTTGGCCGTCTCCTTCGCCCCCTCGGCTCGGGCGGCGACGATCACCGCAGCCTCGTCGGCGGCATAGCGGACATGCTTGTCCAGCCAGCGGCGCAGGCCGTGGGAGAAGCTGTAGTGCAGCAGGGCCTCGGGGAAATCGCCGACCCGCTCAGGCGGCAGATCCTCACGCTGGCCGTGGCCGACCTGGACGAAGCGCAGGCGCTGGGCGTGGCCCAGCCGCACCTGGTAGGCGGGCCACATGCCGGCGTGGCGCAGCCACTGGCCGAAGAAGATGGTCTTGAACGGCACGCGCCAGGCGTCGAGGTGGTCGGTCGGCTGCAGCGCTTCCAGGGCGGCGAGGAAGGCCGGGGTGACGATCTCGTCGGCGTCCAGGTGCAGTATCCACTCGTGGCGGAAGTCGCCGTGCTCCAGGGCGTAGTTGCGCTGGCCGGCGAAGTCGTCGAACGGCCGGTGCAGCAGGCGGCAACCATGGGCCTTGGCGATCTCGACGCTGTCGTCGGTGCTGCCGCTGTCGATGACCAGGATGTCGTCGCACCAGCTGAGCGCGGCGAGGCAGGCGGGCAGGTTGGCCGCCTCGTTGAAGGTCAGGATGAGGATCGAGACCTTCATTTGGCCCCCATGGCTGGGCGCTGGCGCACCGGTTTGGCCGGATTGCCGGCAACGATGGTCCAGGCGGGAACGTCCTTCACCGCCACCGCTCGGGCGGCGACGATCGCGAACTCACCCACGGTGACGTCCGGACCGACGAAGGCGTCGGCGCAGACCCAGGCCCCCTCCCCGATCCCGATGGTCGCCTTGACCAGCGGCAGGTCAACGCTGGCGTAGTCATGGGTGCCGGCGCAGAGGTGGGCGTTCTGGGAGACGGTGGCCTTGGGGCCGATGGTGATCGGGCCGAGGTTGTAAAGCTGGACGTTGTCGCCGACGGCGGCGTAGTCGCCGATGTCCAGGTTCCACGGCACGGTGATCCGCACGGTGGGATGCAGGTGCACATCGCGCCCGATCCGGGCCCCGAACAGGCGCAGCATGGTGCGCCGCCAGCCCCAGAGCTGGCGCGGGCTGAGGCGGAACAGGAACTGGGAGACGTCCCATAGGGCGCGGCCGGCCAGTTCGCCCCGGCTCCATTTGCGGGCCCGACGGTTGGCGGCGATGTCCAGATCGTCGGTCACAGGCGCACCGTGGCCGGCGGCTCGCCGCCAGTGGCGGCCCAGCGGTAGGCGTCCAGCATTTCCCGGCCGATCCGGTCCCAGGAGAAGTCGCGGCGCATCCAGGCCCACCCCTTTTCACCCATGTCGGCCAGCTCGGCCGGCGGACGCGCCATGGCTTCGGTCAGAGCGGCGGCGAGGGAGGCCTCGCCGGTCTCCACCCACCAGCCGCAGCCCTCGGTGACGAGACCCGCCCAGGGCGCGCCGGTGGTTGATATCACCGGTACGCCGGCCGCCAAGGCCTCGGCGACGGTCATGGCGAAATTCTCGTTGAGCGTCGACAGAACGAACAGATCGGCGGCGCGGTAGGTCGTCAGCTTGTCGGCCCCGAACACCGGACCCTCGATGCTCACGTTGGAGAGGTTCAGGGTCCTGGCCAGGGCGATCAGCTCGCCGGCGTGGCCGCCTTCGTCCGGGCCAACGATGCGCAGGCGCCAGCCGTCAGTGGCGGCGCCGAGGCGCGACCAGGCGCGGACCAGGGCGTCGAGGCCCTTCTTGGGGTGGATGCGGCCGAGCGACAGGACGGTGCGGGTAGCCTGGGGCGCTGGCCGGTCCAGGGGCGGGACATCGATGCCGTTGGCGATGACCGTGACCGGGTTGGTCAGGCCCATGGCGCGGATGTCGTCGAACTCCTGGTCGCTGGTGGCGTGAAACAGGGCCGCTGCGCGGGCGGCCGCGCCCTGAGCCAGGCTCCACATCAGCTTCTTCTTGCTGGCGGAAAAGGCCATGGCCGGACCACCGAGCATGCCCCGGGGCGAGATAACCAGGGCCTTGCCAGCCGCCCGCGCGGCGGCGGCGGGATAGACGTTGGGGGCCAGCCACAGGCCGTGGGCGTGGAGGATGTCGGTGGTGGGCGCGGCCTGGCGCAGGGCCTGGTCCATGGCGGCGGATAGGCGAAGCTGGGAGAAGACGGGAACGCCGGCCAGGGTCTGCGGGAAGACGCGGTGGGTGACGCCGTCGCCGATGTCGCGCGGCCTGGCCCCGATGGAAAACAGCGACACCTCCGCCCCCGCCCGGGCCACGGCGGCCGACAGCCGCGGGGCCGAGTAGGACGGGCCGGCGGCCTCGTCATCGATGGAGGCGACGATCTGGACTACACGCATGGTCAGGCCGACGTCGGCTCCCCGGCAGGCGGGCGGGGCGCGGGCTTGAGCCGCGCGCCGGCCCAGCGGGCGAACTGGTGGGCCGGCTTCTCGCAGATCAGGTAGAAGACGTAGGAGAAGGCCAGGATGAAGGCGAACTTCAACAACCAGCCGAAGATCAGCCCGAGGCTGGGGATAGCCAGCGAGACGTAGACGATCGCCGCCAGCTTATGGACCAGATACAGCGAATAGCTCCACCGGCCGGTCCATTCGAGCCAGACCGGCGGCTTGTGGATGGCGTAGTGGGTCACCTCGGCCGCCAGCCACAGGGTGACCACGATGGCGAAGACGTTGAGGGTCCAGGGATAGCCCACCGGGCTGTGATAGCGCAGCACCATGCACAGGCTCATCCCCGCCCAGGCCGCGCCGCGCAGTGGCCAGACCCAGCCGGCGAAGCGGTTCAGCCGCCCCTTGAGGTAGGCGTCGGCCAGCCAGCAGCCCATCAGCCAGCAGGGCAGGCCCAGCAGCCAGTTCAGATGGGTCCCGTACTTGGGATACTCGCCCTGGCCCGGATCGGTGGCCGCCACCCCGAGCGCCAGAATGAAGGACACAACGACCAGCGGCATCCAGCCCCCGACCCGCCGCCTCAGGATCAGCAGCAGCGGGTAGATGGTGTAGTAGATCAGCTCGCAGACGACGCTCCACAGGATGGTGCCCTCGAACAGCGACAGGCTGAGCCCCACCGTCATCGACAACAGGATGGCGGCGATGGCCGGGATCAGGATGCGGATGTAGCGGCGGGCGAAGTACTCCCGCACCGACGGGATCCGGTTGGTGGCCGCATAGGCGTAATGGATCACGAATCCGGAGATCACGAAGAAGGCGATCACCGCCGCCGCCGAGGACCACAGATTGCTCAGCAGGCCGTTGAGCAGCTTGCCGGCGATGTGGCTGGTGTCGATCCCCTCGCGCAGGGGCGGCTGGCCGGTATGGGCGAAGACCACGATGGCCGCGCAGATGAACCGGACGGTGTCCAGGCCATTGAGGCGCGGCGGGGCCGCCGCCCTGGGCGCCGAAGGGGGCGTGGCGGCGCGGGTCTCGTCCGGCCCGATCATGTCTGCACGCTCCCCACCGCTCCGCCCCCCGACGTGATGGCGCCCTTATCGGACGGTTCGGGCGACAAGTCAGCCTCGTCGAT
Source organism: Caulobacter sp. SLTY (assembly GCF_009905535.1). Taxonomy (GTDB): domain Bacteria; phylum Pseudomonadota; class Alphaproteobacteria; order Caulobacterales; family Caulobacteraceae; genus Caulobacter. The sequence goes on from NZ_JAAALA010000018.1 coordinate 14,031, forward strand.
GACCATTCGGTGTTTTCCGGCCATGGAGGGCGGTATGGCCGCCGTCCACGACAGGGCGGTGTCGGCCAGAGCCGGAGCGACCCGCGCCAGCCGGGCGCGCAAGTCCGCCGCCGCCGCCTCACCCAGCGGCGCATCGGCCTCATAGCGGATCATCGGCAAGGCGCCAGGGCGGCGGACGATCTGGTAGGCGCGCACGCCGGGCGCATCGCGCACGGTGTGGGTGAAGGCTTCGGAGTGGATCACCGCCCCGTCCGGCAGGGTCACCGCCTCGTTGGAGCGACCGAACACGGCCTTGAGGCCGACCAGTCCGCCCTCCCCCGTTCCCTCGGGCAGCACCAGGTCGCCCAGGGCGTAGCGCAGCAGCGGCAGGGCGCGGGGGAACAGGCAGGTGACCACCGCCTCGCGGGCGCCGGCCTCGTTGGGCGGGCCGACCAGTTCGAGGCGGTGGCGGGCCCAGAAGACATCGTAGCCGCCGGCCGCGCGCTCATAGGCCATCGGGCCGGTCTCCACCGCGCCGTACTCCATGGCGACGGGACAGCCGAAGCAGTCGGCGACGACCTGGCGGCTGTCGGCGCGGGGGAAGCCCTCTGCGGTGGCGATCACCGCGGCCAGGTTCAGGCGGCGCAGCTCGGCGGCGCGGTGGGCGTTGGCGCGGGCGAAGCGGTCGAGGGCCGAGGCATAGCCGATCACGTAGCGGGCGCGGCTCTTCAACAGGGCGTCGGCGGCGCGGTTCAGGTCGTCCGGGGTCAGCTGGTAGGCGTTCCAGCGGGTGTAGCCGAGGGCGGCGTCGGACAGCCGCCGCTTGAGGCCGGTGACGAAGCCCTTGAACAGATGGCTATGGCCCCAGATCAGGAACAGCCGGTCGTCCGGGGCAATACCGAGGCGCTGGCGGCCGAGCCAGCCGTCCAGGCCGGCCAAAGCCGTCTCCGAGGCGAAGACGGGGAAGCGCAGGGGTTCGGCGGTGGTCCCGCCGGTGGAGCGCCAGAGCACTTCGGGTTCGCCGGTCTGCACGGCATCGACGTCGAGGCGCAGTTCGGGCTTCCGCTGGACCGGGACAAGGCTTTCGTACTGCTCCCAGCTGGAAAAGCTGTCGGGGAGCGAGAGGCGGCCTTGCTGGGCGCGGGCCCAGGGGGAGCGAGCGAGGCTTTCGGTCCAGGCGGCGTTGAGCGCCGCCAGCTGCAGCGCCGGCACGGCGGCGGGATCGGCCTCGTACGCCGGGCCGTACCCGGCGAGATCGGCCTTCAACCGTCGACTGCGCAGGGCCGCCAGCAGGGTCATTCGACGAACTTCAGCCAGACCGCGCTGGGGAAGTGCTTGCCGCCGCCAGCGGCCAGGCCGTCGGCGTTGCCTTGCGGCTCGTAGCGGGGGAAGCAGGACATCAGGGCAGCCGGCGCCGCGTAGTGGAGCATGCTGAGCGACGCCTCGATGCGGACGTTCGGGTTCCCGGCCAGGAAGGCGTGCACCAGGGTGCTTTCGGCGTGGAAGAAGAGGTCCTCGGTCAGCAGCCGGCGCGGATAGTCGTAGGGGAAGTAGATGTCGTGGAAGTGGGCGAACACGCCCGGCGCCATGCGCGGCAGGACGTCCAGCACCACCCGGTTCACCTCGCTGCCGGCCCGCACCGCATGGGTGGAATCGACGAACAGCAGGTCGCCGGCTTCCAATACGGTATAGGCGGAGACATCCACCGTCTGGGCTGGGATCGGAATGAGCTTGATCCGGCCGGCCGCCGCCTCGGCCTGCAGGAAGCCGGTGGGATACGGGTCGATGCAGGTGATTTCCGGGGTGTAGCCGGCGTCGGCGCCGGCCGCCTGGATGATCGCCGTGGAGACGCCGCAGCCGACCTGGACCACGCGCCTGGGCTTCCAGGTGCGGATGAAGCTGTAGAGGAAGTCGGCCTCGATCGGGCCGTAGCCGCCGTCATCCCCGTTGCGCTTCACCGCCTCGGCATGGACGTCGCGACCCTTCAGGGCGGCGGTGATGTCGGCCGGGGCGGTCTGGTTGAGGAAAGCGACCTGGCCCTCGATGTCGACGCCCTTGACCCCGGTCATGGCCATCGGCGCGCGCCAGCTGGTGTCCCGCTTCATCGCCGCCAGATCGGGGATCTGGGAATAGAAGTGGCGCGGCAGGACGTCGACACCGAGCCGCTGACCGAGGCTGAAAGCCCCGTGCAAGGCGTGTTTGGCCGAAGTCTTCAGGCGCCGCGTCAGGCTGGGCATGGTCAGTGATCCTTGTTCAGCAGCGGGCGGACGAAATCCGCCACCCGCGCCTGATGGGCGGTCGATGTGAAATGTTGGCCAAGGCGTCGCCAGCCGGCCTCGCCCATGCGGCGGGCCAGGGCCGGGTCGGCGAGCAGGCGGCTGATGGCCTCGAGAAGCTCGGTCCGCTCGATCGGCTGGCGGACTAGGATGCCGGTCTCGCCATCGACCACCACATCGGCCCCGCCATCGTCGTGGCAGGCCAGGCAGGGTCGAGCCTGGTTCATCGCCTCCAGGTACGCGAGGCCGAAGCCCTCCTGGCGGCTGGGCATGGTGAAGGCGTAGGCCTTTCGGTAGAGCCGCTCCAGATCCTCGACCGAGACGCGGCCGGGCAGGAAGGCGTGGGCCGCGGCCGGCGAGGCGGCGGCGATGGCGCGCAGGGGCGCCAGGTCCGAGCCCGAACCGACCAGCACCAGCTGCACCCCCGGATGGCGGGCGGCGAGGTCGGGCAGGATGTCGAGCAGCTCGCGGTGGCCCTTTTCCTGCTCGCCGGCGTCCATCCGCGCGGCCAGCATCAGGACCTGATCGCCGAGTGGGCGTTGAACACCATCGGCGGCCTGCAGGCTCATCGCCTCCGTAGAGATCGGTGGCGGGGTGGTCGTAGCGGTGAACTGCGGCGCCAGGCCGAGGGGGCAGGCCACGCCGTTGAACCGCTCGATATGCTTGCCCATGCGGTTCAGCGTGTAGTCGGAATTGCAAAGCACCAGGTCGGCGGCCCGGTAGGCGCGGGCGCTGGACGGCCGCAGGCGCCAGGTGCCTTCCGACCCATGGGCGCAGATGACCGTCGGCGGGCGCAGGAAGGACGGCATGGCCAGGATCGGCAGGGCCAGCCGCACATGGTCGAACACCACCAGTCCCGACCGCAGCAGGCCGGCGGCCGTAGCCAGGGCGAACGGCCCCTTGGCGCCGGCGAAGGTGCGATAGCCCGTCGCCTCGCCACCGGTCTCGGTCAGGACCAGGGTCTCGACCCCGCGACCGGTCTCGGCCCCGACCGCCCGCAGCGCGGCCAGCACGTTGCGGTTGGCCGAGGCGATGCCGCCATCGATGCCGGTTACGCCGGTGGCGCAGAACAGGATCGGGCGGCGGTCCGGCATGCTAGACTTGGGGCGAGCCCATGGGGTTGCGCATCATCATGGCCGGCGACCGCCGCCGGGTGAGCAGCCAGGCCTGCATCCGTGGCCCGATGAAGGCCAGCACGGCCGCGGCGATCAGCGTCCGCTGCAGCAGGCCGGCGAACAGTTTGATCATGCTGCCATCGAAGGCCATGAAGTACTGGGTGAAGATGCCGATCACCACCGCCAGGAAGATTTCCCGCGACGGACAGACCTTGGCCATCAGCACCATGACCCCCCCGCCGACCGCGCCCCAAAGGAGCGACAGGCCGAGGACCCCGGGGATCCCGAAGTCGATGAAGAACTCCGCCATGTAGCCCAGGCCGATCGAGGCGCCGGACTCGTCCCCGGCCGCGTTGACCCCCGCGTAGGTGCGGACCAGCCAGCTGTCGCCGCCGAGCTCGGCCTTGTTGGGGAACAGGAACCGGGGCTGGGTGGCGTTGGCGATCGCCTTGCCGATCAGCGTGCCGTTCTCGTGCGCCACGACCCGAGGCACGCGCTCGACGACATAGGTGAAGTAGAGGGTGCCGCTGGCGATGCGGCCCGACAGAGTCTCGATCGACTTGCCGACTTTGATCTTGGGAACGACGCGCCCGACGGTGTCGAAGAACAGGCCCATGCGCGCCACCGGCGAGGCGTTTACGTCTTCGCGCCAGATCTGGTCACGCCATTCCTGCTTCACGCCGCCGGACCAGACGATGCCGAACAGCAGCACGACCACCGCGCCAAAGGCCCCGAACAGCAGGATGCGGGTGTTCTGCCGCCGCTGGACACGAGTGCGCACCCAGGGACGCCACTGCGCCAGGGCGGCGATGATCACCACGAAGAGGATTTCCTTGAAGTCGCTGAAGCCGGTCAACAGCTGCGGCGCCGTCACCCACAGGGTGGCGACAACCACCTGGGTAAAGCCGCGGCCACGCTCGAAAGCCGCCACCAGCAACAGGAAATAGGGCACGAAACGCAGGGCCAGCAGGTTTTCGATGATCTGGGCGCCGCCGAACCAGAGGCTCTGCGGCAGCACATCGACGACATAGCTGATCGAAAACACCACCAGGGTGAGGATGAAGACCCGGTTCATGTTGTACCGGGTCACCGGCGCGAGGGTCTTGGCGAACACCGTGTCCTTGAACAGGGCCATCACCGCTCGAATCCCGATGACCACCGCCGCCAGGCCCAGCAGGGCCAAGAGGACCGTCCCCGCCAGCTGCTCCGGATACCCGCCGCCCGGGTATCGGCCGACGTTGTGGTGATAGATATAGCCTGTCGCGCAACTGACCCACTGGAAGGCGATGCAGGCTGGAATGACCGGCAGCATGTCGGCCCGCCAGCTGGCGCCCACCAGGGCAAACAGCGAGAAGACGCTGATCGCCACGATCCAGTCCTGGAACACGAGGCAGAACAGGGCGCCGACCGCGCCCACCACCATCAGCGGAATCTGCAGTGGATAGAGCGAACCTCGGCGGCCCTTGGGCCGGTCTGCCAGGGCGAACTCGGGGATGTCTTCCGCGGTGGTTTCAGTCACGCCGGCAGGCTCCTGGGCTTACGGCAGACGGCCAGCATCTGGCAGAAGCCGTCGGACGTGGAGCCTTCGATCGCGAAGGGATTGAAGCCCATCCGGCCGGCCATCCGCAGCAGCCGCCAGCCGACCTTGGTGCGATAGAAATCGGACCAGGCGCGCGGCCAGGCAAAGACCAGCTTCACATCCTCGAAGCCCACGCCCATCAGGGCGGCGAATTCCTCGGCGGTGTATTCCTTGACGTGGCGCTCGTCCCAGACCCGGTCTGGCCGGTACTGGGGGGTGCTGACGAGAACCTCGCCGTCGGCCGCGACCACGCGGGCCATCTCGCGCACCGCCTGTTCGGGGGTGTCGAGGTGCTCGATGACGTCGGCCATCACCACCGCGTCGAAGGATCGGTCCTCGAACGGAAGCTCATAGGTGCTGCCCTGGCGAACGGTGACGTTGGGGCGGTCGGCCAGCATCTTCGAGGCCAGAGCGACGCCGGAGGGTTCGTATTCCAACGCCACCACCTCGGCACAGGTCTCGGCCAGGCGCCCGGAGAGGTAGCCGTCGCCGGCGCCCAGATCCAGGGCCCGGCCGGTTCCGACGCGGCGGGTGACCATGCCGTAGCGGGCGGCGAGCGGCGGATTATAGACCTTTGAGCTCCGGTCGCATTCGCGCCAGTGATAGGCGCCCATGCGCTCATACTTGTCGAAGACGGCCTCACTCACGACGCATTACCCCTCTTTGCGGTGGCGGATTGTCGGCTCCGCCGCGGGCCTTGTCGACCCGCAAGCCTCGGAAAAGCAACCCTTTCCGCCTGTGGATGATTTTCGTGGCGCCCGCATGTCATCGGCGTGCCGCCTTCAGGCGTTCGACAATGGCCAGCAGCCGATGGGTCCCGAAGGCGTATGAGCCTTGCTGGGAATGGGAGTCGATCGGCCCGCGCGGCAGATCGCGAACCTTGGCGCTGGCGGTCAGCATCAGCTGGGCCAGATGGTCGGGATCGGGTTGCAGCATGGTCCAGCCGGTGACGCCGTCCTGAATCAGTTCTGGCGCGCAGCCGGCTTCGGTCGAGACGATGGCCGGCAGGCCGCAGGCGAACCCCTCGTTGACCACCAGGCCCCAGGTCTCCTCGGTGTCGGAGGGCAGCACCTGGCAATCGGCGGCGGCGTAGACGGTGGGCAGCTGGCTCTGGTTGACGAACCCGAGGAAGGCGACGGGCAGGTCCAGCGCCTTGGCCTTGGTTTCCAGTTCGGCGCGCAGGGGGCCGTCGCCGGCGAACCAGACCTTGATCTGCGGCCCGGCGGCGCGGGCGCGTTCCAGCGCCTCGAGCAGCAGCATCGGCCGCTTCTTTGCGATCATCTTGGCGACGAACAGGAAAACCCGGTCGCCCTCCCCTGCCCCATGGCGGGCGCGGAAGGCAGCGGCGTCACCGTTGGCGCGGGCCTTGGCGGCGCCGGCGGCGAAGCGTTCGACGTCGATCATGTGAGGCAGGCGGTGGATGCGGTCTTCCGAGACGGCGTAGTGGCGCAGGTAGGCGTCGGTGCGGCTGCCCGGCGAAAGGTAATGACCGACGCGGGGCAGGATGGCGGAATAGGCCGCACGCTTGACCGCCAGGGTCAGGGCCGAACGGGGGCTGGTCAGGTTGGAGTCGGTGCGCATCAGCAGCGGCGTGCCGGTGCGATAACAGGCCCAGCCGGCCTGGAGGAAGGACTTGCGGTTCCAGCCCATCATCATGAAGCCGTCGAACCGTTCGCGGGCGATGATCCCGTCGATCTCCGGCGTGTCACAGCCGGCGAAATGGTCGATGCCCGGCCGCTTGGAGATGTTGTCGAGCCACTGCCAGTCATAGCCGTCGAGCAGGGGCACGTCCCATTCGAAGGCCTGGCCGAAGCCGGCCTTGGCCTGGCCCTGGGCTGTCTGCTGGTGGGCGTAATAGACCTTCAGATCCGCCTGGCCTGCCAGGTGGCGGAGCCAGGGGCTGTAGTACTGGATCGGATGGGTGAGCAGGGCGCCGAGCCGAAGGGTCATTGCGGTCGCCAGGAAGAGACGAACGGGGCCAGGGCCTCCAGACGGTCGATGTCAGCGGCGAACCGGTCGTAGAGGCGGCGGCGGTCGGCGGCGTCGAGGGCCGGATAGCCCGGCTTGAAGAACACCTTTTCCGAAACCTGGCGCAGGCGAAGCAGGCGCTTGAGGCCATCGGCCCGCTCGACCCCGAAGGCGGTCTTGAACCACCGGTAGGGACCGCGGCTGATGCCGACGTAGAGCTTGGGGAACAGCCGGCCCAGCACCCCGCCGCGCGGCTGGACCCCGCCGCGGGCATCGGTGGTCGAGGTCTGGCCCAGGGCCGTGCTGAAGTCGAAGCGGTCGACGCCCAGGAAGTCGCAGATCTCGGCCAGGGTCTCGTTCGGGCGGGCGCGCAGGTCGCGGTTGTCGATCAGCATGAGCCGCTCGCGCGGGAAATGGGCAAGCCAGCGGTCCAGGTGCTTGGCGTACAGGGCCGGCTCGAGGATCAGCTCAGGATAACGGTCGAGGGCGCCGAAGATGTCCGGCGGGTCGAGCACGGGATCGACCTGGTGGAAGTTCTGGCGACGCAGGTGCCAGTAGTGCGACTGCACCTGGTCCACGGGATTGCGCAGCAGCATCAACAGCTTGGCGTTCGGGGCCAGACGGGAGGCGGCGGCGGGAGCCAGATCGGCGTTGAGATAGCGGACGGAGAAGTCGCAGCGGACGGGCGTATCCTCCGCCCCGTCGAAATAGGCGCGATATTCATCGATGCGCGAATCGAGGTCGCGGTAGAGGAGCGCGTTCAGCTCCTTCTGAGGGTGCACGAAGACCTGCGGATGGGCGCCCAGCACCTCGGCAAGCCAGGTGGTGCCGGCCTTGGCCGCGCCGATGCCCAGCAGGGTCGGGCCGCCGGCCAGGGGACCGGAGGCGGCAGCGGCGGTGGTGGGTTGTGACAGGCTCAAGTCCGGCTCCGACAGGGACGCGGCCCCTCATAACGGGGGCATGCGACTTGCGCGAGGGCGCTAGCGCACGGCATCGGCGTAGATCCCCGCCCAGCGGGCGTCGAAGTCATCGTTGCCGAGGGTCTTGAGCGAGAGGCGCGCCGCCTCGCCCTGGGCGGCGGCCGCGGCGGGATCGTCCAGGTAGCGGCGCAGGGCCTGCTCGAGGGCCTCGGGCGACTTGTCTTCGCAGATGTAGCCATCGACGTCGTGTCGGATGACTTCCGGGAAGCCGCCCACCCGGAAGATGACGCTGGCGCGTGCGGCCTGCTTGGCCTCCATCACCACATTGCCCATCGGCTCTTCGGTCAGGGTCGGGGCGACGGCGAACAGGCTGCGGGCGAAGACGCCGGGGACATCCTCGACCTGGCCCAGGAACTCGACCCGGTCGGCGACAAGCGGGTCGGCCTCGGCCTTGGCCTTCAGATCCTGGCCCCAGCGGTCGCCGATCCATTGGCTGATCCGACCGGCGACCAGCAGGCGGGCGTCCGGGTAGTCGCCGGCCAGGCGGGTGAATGCTTCCAGCAGGACACCGATGCCCTTCTTTTCGGTCACCTGACCGACGTAGGCGATGGTGCGGCCGGCGGCCGGCGCCGGGGGGCTGGCCTCGGTGCGGCGGGGCGGGCGGCTGTAGACCACCTGGATGCGGTCGGCGGGGGCGCCGGCGGCGGTCATCGTCCCGGCGATGTAGCGGCTGACCGCGCCGAAGCGGGCGGCGCGCCCGGCGATGAACCGCCAGGTCAGCCGCCAGATCATGTTGTGCAGGATCGGCGCGTCACCACACCGATAGACCATCGGCGTGCGCACCACGGCCAGGGCCGGCAGGAAGTTCAGCACATAGAGCTGGGTGCCGACGTGGATATGGGTCGGCTTGAAGTCGCGGTGGATGGCCAGGAAACGCACGGCCGCCTTCACCAGGTGCGGCGGCAGGGTGGTCAGCGGATTGATCGGGTAGTCGGGGCGCGGCGGCACGAAATAGGGCGCCGTAACCGTGTCGAATCCCAGGGCGCGGAAATAGGCGCCGGCATCGGCGGCGTAGTCGGCCTCCGAGGCCACGATCAGGACCTTGGCCCCCTGGTCGCGAAGGGCGCTGAGCACCTCCAGGTTGGCGCGTTCGGAGCCGTAGATGGCGACGGCCCCGAACAGGGCCAGGATGCGCATCTGCGAAACGGGCATGTCAGCGGCCATCGGCCACCCGGTCGAACAGGCCGCAGTCGCGGGCGGCGCAGGCGGCGGCCTCGAAGGCGGCGGAGCGCTCCACGGCGGGCGCGGTGGAGACCTTGCCGGCCAGCAGGGCCTTCAGCCGGTCGGCCCAGGTCAGCACGGCGTCGTCGGTCAGCTCGGCGTCGGCGTCGAGGGTCAGCACGCTGTCGAGCCCGGCAACGGCCGCGGCGACCGGCGAGCGCCCCGGGCTGGCGCAGAGAACGGGACGGCCGGCCGCCAGGGTCTGGTTGGTCTTGGAGGGGGTGTAGCCGTGGTCGTCGGACCCGAGCAGGAGGAGGAGGTCAGCCTCTCCCTGGGCCTTGAGGACATCGAGCAGCGGGGCGCGGTCGGGATACTCGACGACCAGGTCCGCGACGCCCGCCTGCTCGGCCAACCGGGCGGCGACCGAGCGGTTGCCCTGGCTGGCGTAGCCGGTGCCGATGAAGGCCAGGGTCAGGCCCTCGAACTGGGCCAGGCGCAGGGCGCGGCCCTTGGCGATAGTGTGGAACAAGGTCAGCAGCGAGCGTTCGAGGCCGGGCGCCACGACCCCGGCGAACAGCACGCTGGCCCCGCCGGGCCGCCGCCAGTCCATCGGCAGCGGGCGGCCGAGCTCGGCGGCGACAGCGAAGTCGCGCTGGGAAAAGCCAAAGGGGGAAACCAGGCCGGGCCGGTCGCGCAGGGGCGGATAGGCGCCTTGCAGGAGGTCGATATAGGCTTGGCTGGTGGCCATCAGTCCGCCGGCCGCGGGCAGGGTCCAGGCCTCGCCGAACCGGTGCAGCCGGCGCATAAGGCCGTGGCGCAGGCCTGGCCGCGCCTTGGCGCTGTCGGGGAAGGTGGCCCAGGGGTCCTGGAAGTCGAGCACGAACGGTACGCCGAACCTGGGCAGCCAGGCGCGGCCCAGCGCCATCACCGGGAAGGCCGTGGTCGAGATGAAGACCAGGTCGAACCGCCGCGCCGCCAGCAGGTTGGCGCCCGCCGCCAGCAGCTGGCGCCAGGCCCGCAGGCCGATGGCGCTGAGGCCCGGTCGGGGCGGCGGCGCGGGGATGGCCACGACCTCGACATCGTCCGGAACCGTGCGAGTCAGCCGCTCATCGGTCAGGCGACCGGCGTCCTGAGCCCGGACACAGAGCACCACCGGCTCCCAGCCGTTCGCGCGATAGTGGCCGACCGTCATCCGCACCCGATGCATATCGACCGCGTCGGTCGGCGGGAAATGCGGCGAAACGATCAGCACCCGGCGCATGTCTGGCCCGGCCCGCGGCATGGGTGGGGGTCAGCCCGCCTTGGCCTGGATCTGGAAAACGTCGCGACGGGCGGCGGCGGCCGGATCCTCGTCGATCAGCGTGACCTTGTAGCCGCGCTCCTCGAGGAAGGGGCGGACCTCCGCCAGCAGGGCGGAGGAATGCACCTCTGAGAAGATGATTGGCTTATGGGTGCGCAGCACGGTGTCGGCCCCGCGCAGCACCATCATCTCGGCCCCCTCGACGTCGAGCTTCATCAGCTGGGGCGGCGGCAGGGCGCCGCTGGAGACGAGGCCGTCGATGCTGGCGATGCGCACGGTGATCCTGGTCTGGCCGTGGGCGTCGGGCTGGAAGTCGCTGTTGGCCAGCTTGGCCATGCTGGTGTCGGGCATGATCACCAGGGTGGTCTCGCCCTCTTCCTCGCCCAGCGCCATCTCGTTGAGCTGGATCGGCAGTTTGGGGTTCAGCGCGACCAGCTTGCGCAGGCGTTCGATGTTGTCGGGCAGCGGCTCGAACACCACCACCTTGGAAGCCCCCTGGGCGGCCATCACCCCGGTGAAGAAGCCGTGCCAGCCGCCGATGTCGAAGGCCACCCCGCCCTTGGGCGTGGCGGCGGCGATCCGCTCGGCGAAGGATTGCTCGTAGGTGCCGGTCCAGATGCCCTTGTCGTCCGGCATGCGGATCCAGAAGCGGACACCCTTGGCCGGGCCGGCGTCGACGAGATGTTCGAACTCCGCGCCGTTGAGGGTGCGGTCAAGCAGCCAGCGCTGGGCCTGGGCGATGCCGGGCATGGAACGGATCGCCCCGCGCAGCCGCCAGGGCACGATCGAGACCGCCGAGCGGATCATGGACGCCATTTGAAGAACTCTCCGGAAAGCGGGTCAGGCAATGCCATCCCGTGTGTGTCAGTGTCCACCTCAAACGGGGGGATTCTTGTGACGAATCGAACCCTTGCCCGAATGGCGGGCGGGGTCAGCCGGCAGTCTCGGGTCCCGCCCGCGCGGAGCGGCGCGCCACCTGCCATCGACGAACCCGGCCGAGCAGCGGTTTTTCGACCATCAGGTGAACGGCCAGGCAGGCCAGCATCGACAGCAGGATCAGCCCGAAGATCACCACCCAGACCGGCGTACCCGGCGCCAGCCGGGCCCAGACGCCGGCGCTGGCCGACAGGACATGGGGGTGGAACAGGTAGACGACGTAGGAGGCATTGCCCAGCAACAGCCCCACCCTGGCCACCCAGCCGCGCGGGCAATGGACATAGACGCCCAGCAGGATGATCGGGGCGCAGAAGGCGGCGATCAGCAGGGTCTTGGTCACCAGATGAAACTCATGGCCGATCAGGGCCGCGAAACCCATCAGGGCGACCATGGCCAGCGCCATCAGCCAATAGGGCTCGAACGGCAGGCGGAAGGAGATGTCCGGCCGCTTGAGCCAGAACAGGCCGATCAGCACGCCGGCCCCGAACTCGACGTTCACCGCATGCCCGATGCTCTTGACCAGGGCCGGCGCCTGCGGGCCGAGCAGCAGCAGGAGCGGCAGGACACACCAAGCCACCAGCAGGGGCCGCAGCCAGCGCGGGCCGAGCATCGAGATCGCGAAGACGGTGTAGAAGATGAACTCGTGCCGCAAGGTCCAGATGTTGAGCGGCTCCAGCGTGCCCACCGGCCAGGCGACCATGGCCCTGAGGAACGCCCCGCCGTCGAACTCGCCGCGCCCGAGATAGCGGAGGGCCGCGTAGGACAGCACCGCCAGCCACATCATCGGCACGATGCGCAGGAACCGCCGGCCGAAGAAGTCGCCGACCTTCATCGTCGGCTTCCAGTCGCGGTCGAGGCTGACCACAGTGATGATGAAACCACTGATCAGGAAGAACAGATCAACGCCCGCCGCCCCGCGGTAGAGGAAGCCGTCGAGCACGGTCTGGCCGAAATACTTGGGCGTGGCGGCCGACGCGGCCGCGTGATCGACGACGACCGCCAGGGCGGCGAGGCCACGCAGATACTGAATGCCGACGATTTCCCCACGCGTCATCCGAAACCCCCAACCCCAGCGCCCAACCTAGCCAGCGGGGGCGCCGCTGGCCAGAGCCAAGCAATTTGGGCTTCCCAGGGCGGCTCCCGGACGCCATCTTCCGGCGCAGTGCGTTTGGGGCCTGGAGCCGAAGTCTTGGGAATATTGCCAACCGTGATCCGCCAGCCGGCCGCCAAGGTCTGGCGCGAGCGGATCCGGCCCTTCACGGGTAATTTCGATGGCGAGCCCGACTTCCTGGTCATCGGCGCCCAGAAGGCCAGCACGACCTGGCTGTCGCACCTGTTCACCCAGCAACCGAGCCTGCTGAAACCCAAGATCAAGGAAATTCACTATTTCAACCGGCACTACGACCTGGGCCCCCGCTGGTACCGGTCGCATTTCGCCAGTTCGGAACAGGCCGAGGCGCGGGCCCTGGAAACGGGTCTGACCCGGCTGCTTCGCTATGAGGCGACGCCGGATTACCTGTTCGATGCCGGCGCGGCGGCCCGAATCGCCGCCGACCTGCCCAAAGCCAGGCTGGTGGTGCTGGTGCGCGACCCGGTCTGGCGCGCGGTGTCGGGTTACAACCATATGGTCCGGGCGGGGCTGGAGAAGCGGTCGCTGGAGTCCGCGATCCTGGGCGAGGACGAGCAGCTGGAACAGGCACGGCGCACCTCGCCCGAGGCCTACCGGCACGCGCTGGAATTCCATTCCTACGTGGCGCGCGGCCTCTATTTCGATCAGATCCAGCGCTACCGGTCGCACTTCGCCGATCGCGACATCCAGGTGCTGGTCTACGAGGAGCTCATCGCCGACCCGCAGGCCGGCCTGGAGCAGCTCGCCACCTTCCTGGACGTGCCTCTGACCCTGCCGGCGCGCGTCACCGCCCAGAATGTCGGCCGCTACGAGCGCAAGGTCGATCCCGGCATCGAACGGTACATCCGCGACGCGACCGACGCCGACACCACCGCCCTGTTCAGCGCCCTCGGGCGGCCTCGGCCCTGGTGATCGCAGCCTGGTAAGCCTCGATAAGGGTCTGCGAGACCCGCTCCCACGACAGCGGCCCGGCGGCCGCCTCCAACGCCGCCGCCTTGGCGGCGGCCAGTCGGGCCGGATTGTCGATCAGCCCTTGGATGGCGGCGGCAATGGCCTCGTCACCCTCCTCGGCCAGGACGATGGCCTGCGGCGCCACCCGCGCGATCTCGCGATTGCCTGCGGTGGGGGTGGCCACCACCGCAGCTCCGCCCAGCAGGGAGTGGAACACCTTGTTGGTGATGGTCAGGTCGCGGCTGGCCGGCGTCGGCCGATCCAGGGCCAGGCCGATATCGTGCTCGGCAATCCGCGACAGCAGGTCCGCCGGCGCTGTTGTGGGGTGGAAGAACAGGCTGTCCCGCCGCTCCGGCGCCAGCCGCAGGCGGAGGGACTCCTGATATTCGGCCGAGCCGTCGCCCCGGATGTGCAGCTCGACCTTGCCCCGAAGCCGGTCCAAGGCGTCGATCAGGGGCTCCAGCCCCCTCCCCGGCCCCGTCGTCTGGGACACCCAGTGCAGGCTGACCGCGTCCGGGTCGCGCCGGTCGAGCCGCTTGCCGTCGATGCCCTGGCGGTCGGACCAGCGGAAGGCGTTGTAGATCGTCAGCGGCGGCCTGGCGCCATGCTCGGCCGCCAGGGCGCCGGCCAGGGCGTCGGAGGTGGTCGAGGTCACCGCGGCCCTGTGCAGGGCCAGGTCCTCCAGCGCGCGCAGGCGACGGATCGGCCGTTCCCTTTGCGCCGAGGGGAGCAGGTCGCGGGAGTACCAGTCCTCGAAGTCGACCGAGCACAGGGCGCCCCGGCGGGTCAGGCGGTCGAGCGCAACCAGGCCAACCTCCAGGTGACAGCTGTAGAGATCCGCCTTCACCGCCTCGGCGGCGCGGAGGGTGGCCTCCACCGAGTAACCCAGGCTGCCGTCCAGCTGCAGGCCCAGGCGGCTGACCGCCGCTATGGACAGCCGCCGCTCCAGCCGGCTCCACTGACGGACCAGGGGCGAGGCGGCCGGCAGGTCGGGGACGGTCACCCGCGGCCAGGGCCGGGCGGCCAGAAGGCCCTCATCCCGCGCCTGGTCGGCGGGGATCAGGGATGGACCGACCACGGTCACCCGGAACCCGGCGGCCGCCAGGGCGTCGGCCTCCTTAACCAGGCGCGGGTTGCGCCAGATGTGGGCGCCGGTGATCAGGCAGACGTGCCGCGGGGCCGGCATCAGGCGGCCCTGTTGAGCAGCAGAACACGGCGGGCCAGGCGCCCGCCCGGGAGCAGGCCGCAGAGCGTATTGAGGCCCTGAGCGTCAAGGAAGCGGATCAGCGCCAGCATCAGCAGAGACGTCGCGCCGCCGGTGACCACCAGGGTCACGATCGGCCGGGCCGCTTCGAAGGCCAGGAACCAGCCACCCGCCGCGACCGCCAGGCCGACGACGGTCAACACCAGGCCGGGCAGAGCCGCGGCGACCAGGTCCGACAGCGCCACGAGCCCGCCGCGCACCATCACCGCCAGCATGCCGGCGGCGACCAGCGTCAGCACCACGCCCAAGGAGATCACATAGGTCTGCAGGTCGGCGACCAGGAGGGCGATCAGGCAGGCCAGGTTGGCGACTATAATCACGATGTCATAGATCAGCGTCCGCCTGGCGCCTTCGTTGGTCAGCACCACCAGCTTGACCACGTGGTAGAGACAGGCCGCCGTCGCAGCCAGCAGCATGGGCCGCACCATGGGCGCCACGGCGTCCCACTGCTGGCCGTAAAGGGTGTGGATCGCCGCCCGTTCGGCCATGGCCAGGGTGACCGCCAGGGGCGCGGTGGTCCACAGCCCGACCTTGAGCAACAGGCCGGCGGCCCGGCGGGCCTCGGTCGAGCGGGGCTCCATCCGGGCGAGCGTCGGATAGAGGACCGCCATCACCTGGTCCGAGATCCAGCTGGCCGCCAGCTGGGCCAGGCCCCGGGCGCGGATGAACACCCCAAGCGGTCCAAACCCGGCGAGCAGCGACAGCACGATGCTCTCGATGGCGGTCTGGGCCGCGATCAGCGCCCCGCTGGTGGTGCGAAGCAGGCCGAAGACGAAGGCTTCGCGATAGCCCTTCCAGCTGAACCGCCAGCCCCGCGGGCAGTCCTTGTCGAGCAGGAAGCCGATCACCAGGGGCACCGGCACCAGCAGGTTCTGGGCCAGCAGGGCCCAGACCCCGTGGCCCATCCAGGCCAGCAGGGAAGCGACCGCCGCATAGAGCACGAAGGACCACATCTGCAGCCCGCGCAGCGTGCGCCACTTCAGGGCGATGCGCAGATAGGAGGAGTAGTAGTACCGCGGGATGTTGATCAGCATCGCCAGCGAGCCGACGTGCACATAGACGGCGATCGGCTGGTACTGCGGCATGAAATGCATCACCAGGGCGATGATGTTGCAGACCACGAACAGCAGCCCGTGCAGCATGATCCCGAAAGCCAGGTGCGGGTAGTAGTCCTCGTCCGTCGGCGCCTTCTGATGGAACAGGTGGGCCGAGAAGGACTGCATCGAGAAGGACAGCAGCAGCAGGATCACCCCGCTGACCACGCCGTACTGGCCGAACATCTCCGGGCTGATCAGTCGGGCCAGCAGCAGCGACAGCAGGATCGAGCCGGCCTTGGTGCCGAAGGCCAGCCCCGCGCCCCAAAGCACCGTATCGCGCGTGGCCTTGCGGTCGATACGCTCCTGCGACTCGTCCGGGCCCGACATCAGCCGGCCAGTTCGTGCCAGCGCCAGGCCGAGCGCAGGATGTTGTCGATATCGGAATTGACCGGCGACCAGCCGAGCACCCGGCCCGCCTTCTCCGACGAGGCCACCAACGAGCCCGGATCGCCCGGGCGGCGCGGGCCGATTTCCCGGCGGATGGGGCGGCCGGACAGCTGCTCGACCTTGTCGAGGATTTCCTTCACCGACAGCCCGTGGCCTGTGCCCAGGTTGAAGGCGTCGCTTTGCCCGCCGTCCATCAGATGGTCGATGGCGCGGACATGGGCGTCAGCCAGGTCCAGCACGTGGACGTAGTCGCGCACGGCGGTGCCGTCGCGGGTGTCGAAATCGTCCCCGTTGATCCGGAACACCGCGTCCGGCTGCATCGCCGCCCGGATGGCCAGCGGGATCATGTGGGTTTCCGGCTCGTGCTTCTCGCCGATCTCCAGGTCCGGATCGTCACCGGCGGCGTTGAAATAGCGCAGCGCCACCGACCGCAGGCCGTGTGCGACGCCATAGTCGTGCAGCATCTTCTCGCCGATCAGCTTGGACCAGCCATAGGGGTTGATCGGCGACTGCGGGTGGGTCTCGTCGATCAACGGCGCCTGCGGCTCGCCGAAGGTGGCGCAGCTGGAGGAGAACAGAATCCTGCCGACTCCGGCGGTCGTCATTCCGGCCAGCAGGTTGTTCATCCCGGTGACGTTGGTCTCGTAGTAGGCGCCCGGCTGCTGGATCGACTCCCCGACGTAGGCCAGGGCTGCGAAATGGGCGACGATGTCCGGCTTGGTCTCGGCGATGGCCCTAGCAATGGCGTCGGCGTCGCGGATGTCGCCCTCGATCAAGGGGCCGAAGCGGACGAACTCGCGCCAGCCGCGCGACAGGTTGTCGAACACCACGACGGTCCAGCCCCGCGCCGCGAAGGCCTTGCAGCAATGGCTGCCGACATAGCCGGCGCCGCCGGTGACGAAGACGGTGCGGCTCATTCAGGTTCTCACAGGCGCACGCCGTTGAGGGTGCGGTAGGGGGCGGCGGCCAGTCGCTCGCGCACGGCGGCCGGCTCGCGGACATAGAGCATGTTCGACACCCGATAGCCGAAGGGCCTGGCGGCCAGCTCGCGGGCGAAGGGGTCGTAGTACATGGCCTCGAAGCCGAAGGCGGCGAACCGCTCGCGGATGTCGGGGGTTTCCAGCTCGGTCTGGATGGCCAGCAGCGAGGGGGCGGCCAGCACCGCGGCGGCGCCTTCCAGCACCTGCTCCTCGAACCCCTCGACATCCAGCTTGATCATCGTCGGGGCGCCGACGCCCTCGACGTCGTCGAGCCGGCGGACCGGCACGATCCGCGCCTCTTCGCCCTCGGCGGCGACGCGGTTGATGGTGTCACGCCCGACGGTGAAGGCGATCTCGCCGTTGGAGGGGCCGAGCGCCACCTCTTCCACCCGCGCCAGGGATTGCAGGCCGTTAAGCGCCAGGTTGCGGCGCAGGGATCCGGCCGTATGCGGATCGGGTTCGAAGGCGATCGTCCGGGCGCCGCAGGCCTTGGCCGCCAGCACGCTGTAGCTGCCGACATTGGCCCCGATGTCGAGGAACAGGTCGCCCGGCCGCAGTAGGTGCAGCAAGAAGCCCATCTCGGTGAATTCATGCAGGCCGCAATAGATGTTGCCGGTCGCCCCGGTCATGCCCCGCCGCACCGCCAGCCGGGCCTCGCCGATCCAGGGCACCACCACCTCGGGCGCCAGGCGCGAGCGCAGTTGCCAGTCGGCGAACCGCGCCAGCGCCGCTACCGGCCGGCCACGGTTCATCGGATGGGAGAGGATGAACCCAAGGATCGCGTCCAGTCGCAATGCCGCTCGCCCCTCTTTAACGCCACTCGTCGCGATGGCCGCGACCGTCCCCACCCTGGACGCCAGTCTCTAGGCGATCAGGCAGAGCCCGCCAACACCGATGTTGCGGTGCGAGACAATTGAGCCGCCGATTGTCGGGACGGTGAAAATCATGCTGTCTGTCGCGCCTGCCGGGGATCGGGGCTCGGCGCGCGGGGCGAGTGGGGGCGAGATGAAGCTGCTGAAGCTGGAAGCCATGCGGGGGTTCGCCGCCCTCTATGTGGTGCTGCACCATGTCGTGCCGCACGACCTGACCTTCCAGGGGATCGAGGTCGGCCATCTGTTTCGCTTCGGCCAGGAAGCGGTGATCCTGTTCTTCCTGGTGTCCGGTTTCGTGATCAACTATTCCTACACGATGGGCCGGGACAAATCGTTCGGGCTGTATTTCTTCAATCGCGCCACCCGCATCTACATCCCATTGCTGGTCATCTACGTGATGGGTTACGCAATCGAATGTTTCCGGGTCGCGGGTCTTGCAGATCCCAAGCTCAAGGACCTGCTGCTCAACGTCCTGATGCTCCAGGACATGGCGGCGTTGAAGCCCAACGTCATCGTCTCGTCCTACATGCACAACACACCGCTGTGGTCGCTGTCCTACGAGTGGTGGTTCTACATGCTGTTCTTCCCGATCGTGACCATCATCAAGACCCCGCGAACCGCCGGCTACTTGGTCTTCGGCCTCTCCATCGCCGCCGCCCTGCTCTACGTCGTCTGGCCCACCTTCGCGCCGCGGCTGTTGATGTACATGGCCATCTGGTGGGCCGGGGCCCATCTGGCCCAGGCCTATATGGACAAGGCCGGCAGGATCGGTCTCAAGGACTTCCTCGCGCCCGTGGCGGCCATCGGCACGATCTGCGCCGTCCTGGCGGTGGACAACCTGCTGCATCGCGCGGCGGGCGGGGCGCTGACCTTCGGCGTCCACCCCTTCCTGGAACTTCGCCACTTCGCCTTCTCGCTGGTGGTGCTGGTCGGGGCCTATGTCTGGATGAAGGCTCGGTGGGTGTTGTTCGACCGGGTGTTCGGCCTGTTCGCCCTGGCCGCGCCGATCTCCTACAGCGTCTATATCAGCCACAAGTATCTGGTCGCCAACGCCACCTACCTTGCCTTCCTGAACAGCCCGATCCTGGAGTTCGTTCTCTACAGCGCAGTGATGGTGGCCTTCTGCATCGCCCTCGAAATCTATTTCTATCCCTGGGTCCGCCGCGCCCTGCGCCCAATGGTCTTTCGGCAGGCCGCCGAGTCCCAGAGCGCGAGCGGCCGCAATACTGGTTGAGCCTCGTCAGGGGTCCGGAAGAGCGGCTGTCGCATCTTTGCGCGGCGCCCGGATTCTGGTCGGCGACGGAGCAAGGCGCTGGCGAACGTTATCGCAAAAGGCTAAGGCGAGGAGACAGATCGTCGCGCCGTTGGTGGCCGTCCGAAGCTTTGCGCTTGCAAAGGTTTAGAGGGCGCCGGCCGGCGGGGGCGCCGGGCGTATTCCGGCAGGTGGCGTTGCAAGCAGGATTTGGGAGTAACAATGGTTGACGAGACGCGACAACTCGGCGGCGGGTCCAACGATCGCAATTCGCCCATTGTTGTCCTTCGCAACGCCGGTCTGCCCGACGCGCGCCTGGCTGGACTGAACGTCGCCGGCCCTGATGACGGCGAAGACGATGGCTTCGACTTTGCCCGTTATCTGCACATTCTGCGGAAGCACTGGCTGGTGATCGTCGCCTCGGTGGCCGTGGCGGTCGCCATTGCCGTGGCCCTGACCCTGACGACCCAGAAGATCTACACCGCGAGCGTCACCCTGCAGATCGACAAGGAGTCGGCTCAGGTGATCAACGTGCAGGGCATTGAGCCGCGCGAGACGACCACCTACGACGAATTCTTCCAGACCCAGTACGGCCTGATCAAGAGCGAGTCGCTCGCGGCCCGGACTGTCGACCGCCTCGGCCTCGTCAACGACCAGGCCTTCCTGACCGCCATGGGCTTCACCACCGGCGGATCCAAGGCGGCGCTCCGCGAACGGATCATCGAGCGGGTGGTCGGCAGTGTCGACGTCGCCCCGATCCAGCGTTCCCGACTGGTGCGGGTGACCTTCGCCAGCCCGGATCGCCAGATCTCCGCGCGGATCGCCAACGCCATCGCCGAAAATTACATCGGCTCCAACCTGGACCGCCGGTTCGAGTCCTCCTCCTACGCCCGCAAGTTCCTGCAGGAGCGGATCGACGAGACCCGCGTCAAGCTGGAGGAGAGCGAGCGTCGGCTGGTGCAGTACGCTCGTGAGCAGCAGATCATCAACATCCCGACAGGCGGCAGCAGCAGCAGCAGCAGCGGCGAGGCGGGTAGTTCGGGTGGTGGCCAGCAGAACACGCCGCTGGCGGCCACCAGCCTCAGCTCGCTGAACGAAGCCCTCACCATGGCCCGCGCCGAGCGCATCCGCGCCGAACAGCGCTGGCGCCAGTCCCAGGCCAGCGGCGGGGCCGGCATCCTGAACCCGGCCGACAATGCCAACATCCAGCAACTTTCGCTGAACAAGGCCAACCTCGAGGCCGAATACCGCGAAAAGGGCGAGTCCCTGCTGCCGGATCACCCGGACATGCTGCGCCTGCGCGCCCGCATCACCGAGCTGGAACGCCAGATCCAGAACGAGACCAACAACTCCCGCAGTTCCAGCGAGCAGTCGCTGCGCGCCCAGTACGAGGTGGCCCTGCGCCAGGAACGGTCGTTCGAGGCCCAGGTCAACGCCCTGAAGGGCTCGGTGCTCGACGCCCGCGACCGGGGCATCCAGTACGACATCTTCCAGCGCGAGGTGGACACCAACCGCAGCCTCTATGACGACCTGCTGCGGCGCTACAAGGAAGTCGGCGTCTCCGGCGGGGTGACCAACAACAACATCTCGATCATCGACCGCGCCAAGGTTCCGAAGTTCGCCTCCAAGCCCCAGCCGCGCCAGAACCTGATCACCGCCGTGTTCGCCGGCCTGCTGATCGGCATCGGCCTGGCCTTCCTGCTGGAGTTCATGGACGAGTCGATCCGCTCGCCGCAGGACGTCGAGAACAAGCTGCGCCTGCCGTTGCTGGGCTCGATCCCCAAGCTGGCCAAGGGCGTGCTGCCTATGGACGCCCTGCAGGACGTCCGATCGAGTTTCTCGGAAGCCTACTACTCGCTCCAGACCGCCCTGCAGTTCTCCAGCGACAAGGGCATGCCCCGGAACCTGGCCGTGGTCAGCGCCCGGCCTTCGGAAGGCAAGTCCACCAGTTCGCTGGCCCTCGCGCGGAACCTCGCCCGCCTCGGCGGCCGGGTGCTGCTGATCGACTCCGACCTGCGCAATCCGTCGCTGCACCGCCTGATCGGCGTCGAAAACAGCCGTGGCCTGTCGAACTATCTCAGTGGCGGGTCGGACATCGAGGACTTCGTCTCGGTGACCAACCAGGCCAACCTTTACTTCATGCCGACCGGCCCGCTGCCGCCGGACCCGGCCCAGCTGCTGGCCAGCGGCCGGCTGGTCGACCTGATCCGCGAGACCGGCAAGCTGTTCGATGTGGTCATCTTCGACGCCCCGCCGGTGATGGGCCTGGCTGACGCCCCGCTGATCGCCTCGCGCGTCGAGGCCGTGCTGATGGTGGTCGAATCGGGCCGCACCGGCCGCCGGGTGGTTCGCGCCGCCCTGGCCCGCCTGCGCACCGCCAACGCCCGCGTGCTGGGCGTGGTGCTGACCAAGTTTGACGCTCGCACCAGCACCTACGGCTACGGCTATGGCTACGGGTACGGCTACGGGTCGAACTACGACTACACCTACGGCAGCAAGCCGATCGAGGATAAGTCCGGCGGCAAGCGCAAGGCCTGACCATGGCCAGTGGCCTGTCCCCGCGGGCCATCGGGCTGGCGGCCGGTCTCGGCGCCGTCGGCCTGGGGCTGGCCGGGCTGATCCTGGTCCGCGCGCCGGCCCAGCACGCGGCCGCCGCCGGGCTCAGCGACAGCGTGGCGCTCAGCCAGTTGTCGGCGCAGCGCCAGGCCCTGGCCCGCGGCGAACGTCCCGCGGCCATCGCCGCCTCAGCCCGTGACATCCTGAACGCCGCGCCGCTGGAGGCCGGGGCCGCCAGCCTGCTGGCCCTGAGCCTGCCCCAGGACCGGCGGGGTCCGCTGATGGAGGCAGCCGCCAGCCTGAGCCACCGTGATGACAGGGCGGATCGCTGGCTGTTCGAGGATGGCATGGCGCGGGGCGAATACGCCCAGGCCCTGCGCCACGCCGACGCCCTGATGCGCCGCCAATCGCCGGACGAGCGGGTCGAGGTGTCCCGGCGGATCCTGCCCTACATGGGCCGACCGGCAGCTTTCGCCGCCACCGTTGACCGGCTGGCCACCTCGCCCAGCTGGCGAGGCAGTTTCCTGACCCAGATGATCGCGCTGGGCGAGGACACCGACGACTCGTTCCGGATGCTGAAGGCCCTGCGGGCCACCGCCGCGCCGCCTACGCCCAGCGAGCTGGCCCAGTTCCTGCGCAGGCTGGTCGCCGAGCGCCGCTTTGCCGAGGCGCATCGGGCCTGGGTCGCCCTGGCCCCGGCGCAGGAGCGCGCCGGCCTCGCCCTGCTGGCCGACGGAGAGTTCGACGGCGGCAAGCCAACGCCGCCGTTCGGCTGGAACCTCGATTCCGCCACCGCCGGCTACGGCGAGATGGTTCCGTCCGAGGGCGGATCCGGAAAAGCTTTGCGGGTCAGCCACGACGGCCGCTCCCGCCAGTGGCTGGTGCGCCAGCTGGTGGTGCTGCCTCCCGGCGTCTATAGCCTCAAGGGACAGGTGCGCACCCCATCGGAGCTGTCGGCCGACAGCATGGGCTGGACCGTGATCTGCGAGGGCGCCGCCGAGCCGCTGCTGCTGGTTCCGGCCCCAACCACCGGCGGTGGGTGGAAAGACTTTTCCGCCACCTTCACCGTGCCGGCCGAAGGCTGCGCCGCCCAATCCCTGGTTCTGAATTCCCGCCCCCGTGGCGGCACGACTCCCGTGGAAGTCTGGTACGACGCCCTGGTCATCGAGCGCGCCGATGCCGGCTGACCCTCGTCACCGCCCCCGCTGGACCGGCCTCGCCTTCTTCGGTGCGACCGCCGCCCTGCTGGCCCTTTGCCTGTTGATCGGCGGCGCGAGCCGGCTGAACGCGGTCCAGCTCACCATCCTGGAACTGGCCAGCCTGCCCCTGCTCGGCTGGGCCCTGTGGCGGGTGACCCTTGAGGGTCTGTGGCCCACCCTCAAGGTCCCGGGGCTGATCCTTCTCGGTGTCCTGGCCGTCGCAGCCGTCCAGCTGATCCCCCTGCCTCCCGGCCTGTGGAGCAGTCTCCCGGGCCACGGCGAGGCGGCGGACGCCCTGAAACTGGCGGGCCTGGAGGTCGGCTGGCGCCCGCTCAGTCTGACGCCGGACCTGACCGTCACCCACCTGCTGTCTCTGCTGCCGGCCATCGCCCTGTTCCTCGCCGCCGTCCTGCTGCGCGCCTCGCAGCAGGCCTGGCTGATGGCGCTGATCGTGCTCTTCGCCCTGGTCAGCCTGGCGCTGGGCGTGGCGCAGACCATGGCCGGTCCGGAGAGCGGCCTCTACCTCTACCCCTTCGCCAACCGCGACAACGCCGTCGGCCTGTTCGCCAACCGCAACCATCAGGCCTCGCTGATGGTCGCCGTCCTGCCCCTGGCCGCCGCGGCTGTGGCGGTCGCCAAGGGCCGAGGCGTTCGGCCTCTGCCCCTGTGGGTGGCGCTGGCGGTCGTCTTCCTGCTGATCATCCCCTTTGTGGCCGTTCTGAAGTCACGGGCCGGCGTCCTGCTGCTGGTTCCCGGCCTGCTCGCCAGCCTGGCCATCCTCTGGCCCCCACGCGGCGCCCTTCCCGGCATCGAGCGGCGCGGCGTGCTGGCCCTGGCGGCGGTGATCGTCGTTGGCATGGTCATCGGCGGCGCCTTCGCGCTCGGTCCGCTGCTCGAACGGTTCGCGGACAATCAGGAGGGCCGGCTGCTGTCCGGCCCGATCGCCGCCCGCGCCGCCTGGGACCTGATGCCGTTCGGCGGCGGCCTGGGCAGTTTCCGCGACATCTACGCCGGGGTCGAACCGCTCGACCTGATGGCCGTCAGCTATTGGCAGCATGCCCACAACGACTTTCTGCAGATCTGGCTGGAGGCGGGGGTTCCCGGCCTGATCGTGGTGGTGCTGTTCCTGGTCTGGTGGGCCGGGGCCGGCATCGGGGCCTGGCGGGCGCCGAGCGACGATCGGGTGATCCTGGCCCGCGCCGGCGCAGTGGCCCTGGGCCTGATGCTGGTCCACTCGTTCGTGGACTATCCGCTGCGCACGCCGGCCATGATGGCGGTGTTCGCACTGGCCTGCGCCGCGCTGGCGACGGCCGGGCGCCGGTCGCGCCGGAGTGGGGGGTAGAATGCTGTATCCGATCATCATGTGCGGCGGCGCCGGCACGCGGCTGTGGCCGGCCTCCCGAACCGAAAGGCCCAAGCCCTTCATCGCCCTGGCCGGCGAAGCCCCGCTGTTCGCCCGCACCCTGGACCGCCTTCGGGCCCTGGACGGCGCCGCAGAGCCGCTGATCATCGCCGGAGCGCCGCACGCCGGCCTGATCGAAGAGGCCCTCGCAGAGGCCGGCATGCGCGGCGACATCGTCATCGAGCCGGAGGGCCGTGACAGCGCCCCGGCCATGGCCGCCGTCGCCGCTCTGGTGGCCGACCGCGACCCGGATGGCGTCTGCCTGTTCCTGTCCGCCGACCACCACATTCCCGACCCGGCCGCCTTCGCGCGCACGGTCGAGACCGCGCATCGCCAGGCGCTGCTGGACGGCATCGTCACCCTGGGCACGCGGCCCAGCAGCCCGTCCACCGCCTACGGCTACATCCGTCCCGCCGGCGGCGAGGGCGCCGTCCGGCCGGTCGATTCCTTCGTCGAGAAACCCAACGCCGAGCGGGCCGCCCAGCTGATCGCCGAGGGCTGCCTGTGGAACAGCGGCATGTTCATCTGCCGCGCCGCCGTCCTGCTGGAAGAGCTCGACCGCTATGCCCCGGCCATCGCGACCGCCACCCGCGCCGCCGTCGACCAGGCCCGCCGCGAGGGCCCGGCCCTGTTGCTCGGCCAAGTGTTCCGCACGGCGCCGAAGATCTCCATCGACTTCGCGGTGATGGAACAGACCGACCGCTGCTTCGTCGCTCCAGCCGACTTTGCCTGGTCGGACCTGGGAGCCTGGGACGCAATCTGGGCCGCCGCCACACGCGACGCCGACGGCAACAGCCTGTCCGGCGCCGCCGTGGCCAACCGCTCGACGGACTGCCTGGTCCAGGCCGCGCCGGGGATGACCGTGGCCATCGCCGGGGTGCGCAACCTCGCGGTCATCGCCGAGCCGGGCAAGGTGATGGTCGCCGACCTCTCCGAGACCGACGTGAAGGGCCTGGTCGGCCGGGCCGAGGCAGCCGCCCCCGCCGCCGCGCCGGACCTCCCTGCCCTCGCTGCCCGGCTGGGCCGCTGGCTCGACACCGCCGCCCTCCCCCTCTGGTGGTCTCTCGGCGCCGACCATCGGCGCGGCGGGTTCGAGGAGCAGATCGACCTCGACGGCCGCCCCGTCGCCGCCCCCCGCCGCCTCCGCGTCCAGGCTCGCCAGACTCACGTCTACGCCCGCGCCGGCCTGTCCGGCTGGACCGGACCCTGGGAAGCCGCCGTCGCCCACGGCCTGACCAGCCTGGCCCAGGCCTACCGCCGCCCCGACGGCCTCTACCGCGCCGCCGTCGATGCCGCTGGCGGGGTGATCGACGACGTTCCGCAGCTGTACGACCAGGCCTTTACCCTGCTGGCCCTGGCCAGCGCCGCCGCCGCCGGCGTCGATCCGGCGGCTCGCGAGGCGGAAGCGCTGAGCCTGTTGGCCGCCATCGACACCGCCTTTGCCCACCCCGCCGGCGGCTGGCGCGAGGCGGGCGCCCGTCCGTTCCAGTCCAACGCCCATATGCACCTTCTGGAAGCCTGCCAGGCCTGGGCGGCCGTCGGCTCGGCGCCGGTCTGGCGCGCGGCGGCCGACCGCATCGTCGAACTGGCCCTGCCCCGGTTCATCGACCCGGCCGGCGGCTTTCTGCGCGAGGCCTTCGACGCGGACTGGACCCCCGCCCCCGGCGCCGAAGGCCGGATCGTCGAACCCGGCCACCAGTTCGAATGGGCTTGGCTGCTGCTGCAGCAGAGCCCGGATCACGCCGAGGTGGCCGCCCGCCTCTATGCAGCCGGCGCCGCGGGGGTCGATCCCTGGCGCGGCGTCGCCTGCGACGAGATCGACACCGACCTGCATCCGGTCCGCTCCAGCGCCCGCCTGTGGCCCCAGACCGAACGGCTCCGCGCCGCCCTGGGCCTGGGCCGGCACGAGGACGCAGTCGCCGCCGCCGGCGCGCTGCTCAGCTATCTGGATGTCGAGATCGCCGGCCTGTACCGCGACAAGCTGGACCTCACCGGCCGCTTCCGCCAGGAGCCGGCCCCGGCCAGCTCGCTCTATCACATTGCCGGCGCGATTGAGGTCCTTAGACGCTGCTAGAGCGTCGCCGACTTCCGCCGGATCCCGCAGCGCTGGCAGGTGTGATAGTTTTCGCGGCTCCGACTCTTGGCCCAGAGGTGGCCGAGCGCGAGGCAGCGGATGAAAAGCAGCAGATTCGGCATGGGCCCTCCCCCGAGGCTCGGACCCTTACAACACCCGAGCGACGGCTTTGTCACGCCGCGACTGGCCGACAGGCGGGAAATCTTTATTTCTGCTCAGCGCGGAAGCGCGAACATTGGAAATGTTCAAGCAATCCAAAGTTGATGGATCAGATCCACTCGCCCTGACCCATCGCCGTCCGGGCCTCAGTCCTTGGCGCGCTCGTAGTAGCTGCCGTCTTCCAGCAGCACGACCACTCGGGTGCCGGCCGAGATATAGGGCGGGATCATGATCCGGGCGCCGTTGTTCAGGATCGCCGGCTTGTAGGACGAAGAGGCGGTCTGGCCCTTCATCGCCGGCTCGGTGTCGACGATCTCGAAGGTGGCGCGGGCCGGCAGCTCGATGGCCAGCGGGTTGCCCTCGTGCAGCGACAGGAAGACGCTCATGCCCTCGGTCAGCCAGACACCCTTGTCGCCGACGGTATCTTCCGAGACCACGTACTGGTCAAAGGTCTCGGGGTTCATGAAGTGATACCCCTCGCCGTCCTGATACAGGAAGGTGTGCTCGCGCTCGTCGACGAAGGCGCGCTCGACCTGCTCGGTGGTGCGGTAGCGTTCCGAGACCTTCACCCCATCGGTGATGCGGCGCATGTCCAGCTGGGTCACCGGCGTGCCCTTGCCGGGGTGGATGTTCTCGACCTGCAGCACGACGTAGAGCTTGCCGTCGACATCGACGACCGAACCTTTGCGGAGCGAGCTGGCGGCAACCTTGGGCATGGTAGTCCTCGTGGCGGCGGATCGGCGTCTCTGCGCGCGATTCCGAAAGTGTCTGTTGGGGCGCCTCTCTATAGCGTCATGGACGAAACCGCCAGCCTCGGGCAGGACAGGCCCATGACAGCCCCCTCCCCCTGGTGGTCGCCGGACCGGCACGAGGACCGCCGGCCATTCCTGATCGCCCGCAACAGGATCACCGCGGCGGTGCGGGCCTGGTTCGGGCAGCGGGACTTCACCGAGGTCGAGGCGGCAGCCCTGGCCGTCTCGCCCGGCAACGAGGCGCACCTGCACGCCTTCGCGACCGAGGCGATCACCACGGCGGGGGAGCGGGCGACCCTCTACCTCCACACCTCGCCGGAGTTCGCGGCCAAGAAGCTGCTGGCGGCGGGGGAGAGCCGGATCTTCGACCTGGCGCGGGTGTGGCGCAACCGCGAGCGGGGGCCGCTGCACAGTCCCGAATTCACAATGCTGGAGTGGTATCGGACAGGCGAGCCATACGAGCAGCTGATGGACGACTGCGCCGCCCTGCTGGCGCTGGCCGCCGAGACGGCCGGCGCGAAGACGCTGACCTTCAGAGGGCGGGAAGCCGACCCCTTCGCCGAACCGGAGCGGGTGACGGTGGCGCAGGCGCTGGAGCGGTTCGCGGGCGTGGACCTGCTAGCCACGGTGCAGGCGGATGGCACGACGGACTTGGGCGGCCTGGCGGCGCAGGCGCGCGCCGCCGGCGTTCGGGTGGCGGAGGACGACAGCTGGGCCGATGTGTTCAGCCGGCTGCTGGTCGAGAAGGTGGAGCCGAACCTGGGCATCGGCCGGGCGACTATCCTCTGTGAATACCCGATCAGCGAAGCGGCCTTGGCGCGGCCCAAGCCGGAAGACCCCCGGGTGGCCGAACGGTTCGAGCTCTATGCCTGCGGCGTGGAGCTGGCCAATGCGTTCGGGGAACTGACCGTCCCGGCCGAGCAGCGCCGGCGGTTCGAGATCGAGATGGCGGAGAAGGCGCGGGTGTACGGCGAGCGCTATCCGATCGACGAGGATCTGCTGGCGGCGCTGGCGGCGATGCCGGCGGCCTGTGGCTCGGCGCTGGGGTTCGACCGGCTGGTGATGCTGGCCACGGGCGCGAGCAGGATCGATCAGGTGCAGTGGACGCCGGTTCCGTAATCCCCACCCTGTCATCCTTCGGTTCGCCCTGCGGGCGCCCGAAGGATGACATGAGGGGGAGAGGGCGCCATATGGCGCGCGTGACCCGCACCCTCCGCACCGTTGAAGCCTTGGCCGACGCCGGCCTGATCGCGCCTCAAGACCGACCGGGCCTGGAGGCGGTGGCGGCGCGGTATGCAGTGGCGATCACGGCGGGGATGGCGGAGCTGATCGATCCGGCGGACGCCGCCGACCCGATCGCGGCCCAGTTCCTGCCGCAGGAGGCGGAGCTCGTCGCCACGCCGCTGGAGCGGGCCGATCCGATCGGGGATGCGCCGCATACGCCGGTGACCGGGGTGGTGCATCGCTATCCCGACCGGGTGCTGCTGAAGCTGACCCACACCTGCGCCGTCTACTGCCGGTTCTGCTTCCGGCGGGAGATGGTCGGGCCGGAGGGGCATGGGAACCTGACGGCCGAGCAGCTGGACGCGGCGATGGCCTACATCGCCGGGCGGCCGGACGTCTGGGAGGTGATCCTGACCGGCGGCGACCCGTTGGTGCTGTCGCCCCGGCGGCTGCGGGCGGTGATGGACCGGCTGGCGGCCATCGACCATGTGAAGATCGTCCGCTTCCATACGCGGATCCCTGTGGTCGACCCGGAGGCCGTGACGCCCGAGCTGGTCGCCGCCCTGCGCGCGCCGGGCAAGACCACCTGGGTGGCGCTGCACGCCAACCATCCGCGCGAGATGACCCCGGCGGCGCGGGCGGCCTGCGCGCGGCTGATCGACGGCGGAGCGGCGATGGTCAGCCAGACGGTTCTCCTCAAGGGGGTCAACGACGATCCCGAGACTCTGGGGGCGCTGATGCGGGCCTTCGTCGAGACCCGTATCAAGCCCTACTACCTGCACCAGGGCGACCTGGCCCCCGGCACCGGCCACCTGCGCACCACCGTGGAAGAAGGCCAGGCGGTGATGCGGGCCATGCGCGGGGCGTTCAGCGGCCTATGCCAGCCGACCTACATCCTCGACATTCCCGATGGGCACGGGAAGGTGCCGGTGGGACCAGGGTATCTGGAGGGCGGGGTCGTTGAGGACCCGGCGGGACGCAGACGCGCTTATCCGCCGAAGGGCTGAGGCCACTATCGAAGCGGGTAGTATACGGGCGCCGGCGGTCGAGGGGGACTGGTTGCGCCGTAGGCGCTACCTGTCCCCGGTCAGCGCCGACGGTGGACACATCCCTGCTCCAGACGTCTGGATCGCGGCGGCTGAACGGCCGGTGCTGACCGCGGACAGGTAGCCCGCTTTGCGGGCAACCTGTCCCCCCTATTTCGCCAGCGCCGCTTGCGCCGCCGCGAGGCGGGCGATGGGGACGCGGAAGGGCGAGCAGCTGACGTAGTCCAGCCCAACCTTTTCGCAGAAGGCGATCGACGCCGGGTCGCCGCCGTGCTCGCCGCAGATGCCGAGCTTGACGTCCGGGCGGACGGCGCGGCCGCGTTCGGCGGCCAGCTTGACCAGTTCGCCGACGCCTTCCTGGTCGAGGGTGGCGAAGGGATCCTTCTCCAGGATGCCCTTCTCGCGATAGTCCTCGAGGAAGCGGGCGTCGTCGCGGCTCATGCCGAAGGTGGTCTGGGTCAGGTCGTTGGTGCCGAAGCTGAAGAACTCGGCGGTTTCGGCCAGGTCGCCGGCGCGCAGAGCGGCGCGGGGCAGCTCGATCATGGTGCCGACCAGGTATTTCAGGTCGACGCCCTGCTCCTCCAGCACCGCCTTGGCGGTGCGGTCGGTGAGCGCGCGCAGGAACTTCATCTCCAGCCCGTTGCCGACCAGCGGGTGCATGATCTCCGGCACCGGCGCGGGCTTGCCCGACTTGGCGATCTCGCAGGCGGCCTCGATGATGGCCCGAACCTGCATCTCGTAGATCTCGGGATAGCTGACCCCCAGGCGGCAGCCGCGATGGCCGAGCATGGGGTTGGTTTCCTTCAGCTCCAGGGCCCGGCGCATCAGCTTGGCGGAGTCGAGGCCGGTGGCCTCGGCGACGGCGGCCACGTCCTCCTCCGAATGGGGCAGGAACTCGTGCAGCGGCGGGTCGAGCAGGCGGATGGTGACCGGCAGCCCCTCCATGATGGTGAACAGCTCGACGAAGTCGGCCTTCTGGAAGGGGGCGATCTTGGCCAGGGCGGCGCGGCGGCCGCGCTCGTCGTCGGCCAGGATCATCTCGCGCACGGCGGCGATGCGGTGCTCGTCGAAGAACATGTGCTCGGTGCGACAGAGGCCGATCCCTTCCGCGCCGAACTGACGGGCGGCCTTGGCGTCGGCGGGGGTCTCGGCATTGGCGCGCACCTTCAAGCGGCGGACCTCGTCGGCCCAGACCATCAGGGCGGCGAAGTCGCCGGTCAGCTCCGGCTCGATCATCTTCACGGCGCCGGCCATCACCTCGCCGGTGGAGCCGTCGATGGTGACCACCTCGCCCTCGTTGAACTCGCGGCCGCGCACGGTGAAGCGGCGGTTCTTCACATCGATGATGATCTCCCCGGCCCCGGAGACGCAGGGGATGCCCCAGCCGCGGGCGACCACGGCGGCGTGGCTGGTCATGCCGCCCCGAGCGGTGACGATGCCGCGGGCCGCGTGCATGCCCTTGATGTCCTCAGGGCTGGTTTCGTGGCGGACCAGGATGACCGCCTCGCCCGCCTGGCCGCGACGCTCGGCGTCGTCGGAAGAGAAGACGATGGCGCCCACGGCCGCGCCGGGGCTGGCCGGCAGGCCCTTGGCGATCACGGCACGGGTGGCGTCGGGCGCGATGGTGGGGTGGAGCAGCTGGTCCAGGGCGCCCGGCTCGATGCGGGCGATGGCCTCTTCCTTGGTGATCAGGCCCTCGCCGGCCATCTCGACCGCGACCTTCAGCGAAGCCTTGGCGGTGCGCTTGCCGTTGCGGGTCTGCAGCATCCACAGCCGGCCCTGCTCGACGGTGAACTCCACGTCCTGCATGTCGCGGTAATGGCGTTCCAGCCGGGCGGCCACGTCGCGGAACTGGACGAAGACCTCGGGCAGGGCTTCTTCCATCGAGGGGTTGCGGTCGCCCATCTCCTCGCGGGCGGCCTGGGTCAGCGACTGCGGCGTGCGGATGCCGGCGACCACGTCCTCGCCCTGGGCGTTGATCAGGAACTCGCCGTAAAGGGCGGCCTCGCCTGTCGAGGGGTTGCGGGTGAAGGCGACGCCGGTGGCCGAGGTGTCGCCGAGATTGCCGAACACCATGGCCTGGATGTTGACCGCCGTGCCCCAGCTTTCGGGGATGTCGTGCATGCGGCGGTAGAACTTGGCCCGGTCGTTCATCCAGCTCTGGAACACGGCGCCGACCGCGCCCCACAGCTGGGCCTGGGGGTCCTGCGGGAAGGGCTGGCCCAGTTCCTTCTCGACGGCCTGCTTGTACTCGGCGACGATCGTCTCCCAGTCCTTGGCGGTCAGGGCGGTGTCGACATCCACGCCGAGGCGGTCCTTGTGGTCGTCGAGGATCTCCTCGAACGCATGGTGGTCGAGGCCCAGGACCACGTTGGAGTACATCTGGATGAAGCGGCGGTAGCTGTCGAAGGCGAAGCGGCGGTCGCCGGAGAGCTTGGCCAGGCCTTCGACCGTCTGATCGTTGAGGCCGAGGTTGAGGACCGTGTCCATCATCCCCGGCATCGAGGCCCGAGCGCCCGACCGCACCGAGACCAGCAGCGGGTTGGCCGCATCGCCGAAGGTCTTTTCGGTAATTTTCTCGATATGGGCGATGCCGCCGGCGACCTGTTCCGCCAGGTCGGCCGGGTAGCTCTGGCCGTCGGCGTAGTAGCGGTTGCAGGCCTCAGTGGTGATGGTGAAGCCGGGCGGGACGGGCAGGCCCAGCGACGACATCTCGGCCAGATTGGCCCCCTTGCCGCCCAGCAGGTTCTTCATCGAAGCGTCGCCTTCGGCGCCGCCGCCTCCGAAGCTGTAGACCCAGCGGTTCGTCATCAAGCCGTCCTCATTAGCGTCGCGATTCCGAAGGCCCATTCGGATGGGGGTCCAGATACAGGGCCGGAGCGCTCGGGGGAACACCCTCGGATAGGGTTTGATCCCGCGGCGCAGCGAAAGGCGGCGCTATCGTTCAGCCGCTACTGTCCAATCGGCTGGAGCGCTGATGACACTGACGCCTGCGCTGACCAGGGACAGGAACGCCGCTACGCGGCGATCCGGTCCCCCCTACCCCGTCACCAGGGAGAAGTCGGCGACCTTGCCCATGGCGGCCTGGACTTGCTGGAGCAGGCGTAGGCGGTTGTCGCGTTCGGCGGGGACGTCGCTGTTGACCAGCACCTTTTCGAAGAAGGCGTCGACCGGGGCGCGCAGGGCCGCCAGCGCGGTCATGGCGGCGGTGAAGTCCTCGGCCTCAAGGGCGGCGTCGAGCTTGGGGCCAAGCGCGGAAAGGGCGGCGAACAGGGCGCCTTCCTCAGCCGGATCGGCAACCTCTGTCGGGGCGCCTTGCGGGAGGGGACCCTTCTTCTCCTCGGCCTTGAGGATGTTGGCGGCGCGGCGGTAGCCGGCCAGCAGGTTGGCCCCGTCCTCGGTCTTCAGGAAGGCGTCGAGGGCCTCCACCCGGGCGACGATGCGGACGAGGTCGTCGTCATTCAGGGCAAAGACGGCGTCGACCAGGTCGAAGCGCTTGCCCTGGTCGCGGAGGGTGACCTTCAGGCGGTCGGCAAAGAAGGGCATCAGGGTCTGGGCCTGGACGCCCGGAACCGAGTTGAGCGGCAGGCGCAGGCCCTTCTCGAGGATGATGCGGATTACCCCCAGCGCCGCGCGGCGCAGGGCGTAGGGGTCGCGCGAGCCGGTCGGCTTCTCGTCGATACTGAAGAAGCCGACGAGGGTGTCGAGCTTGTCGGCCAGGGCGACGGCGGTCCCCAACGGGCCAGTCGGGATCTCGTCCGAGGGGCCTTGAGGGCGGTAGTGGTCGCGGATGGCGTCGGCCAGGGCGGCGTCCTTGCCATCGGCCAGGGCGTAGTAGCGGCCCATGACGCCCTGCAGCTCGGGGAACTCGCCGACCATCTGGCTGGCGAGGTCGGACTTGGCGACCGTGGCGGCCTGATGAGCCTGCGTCGGATCCGCGCCGACTTGAGCGGCCAAGTGATGGGCCAGGGTGGCGATGCGTTCGACCCGCTCCGCCATGGAGCCCAGCTTGGCATGGTAGGTCACGCCCGACAGTTTGTCGTTCCAGGCGTCGAACCCGCTCTTGCGGTCCTCATCCCAGAAGAACCGGGCGTCGCTCAGGCGCGCCGACAGCACCTTGGCGTTACCCGCCGCGATGGTGCGGCCGCCGTCTTCGGCGGCGACGTTGGCCACGACCAGGAAATGCGGCGCCAGCTTGCCGGTCGCGGGGTCGCGGACGGCGAAGTATTTCTGGTGGGTGCGCATGGAGGTGCGGATGACCTCCGGGGGGAGGTCGAGGAAGGCCGGGTCCATGTCGCCGAGGACCGGGACCGGCCATTCGGCGAGGCCGGCGACCTCGTCCAGCAGGCCTTCGTCTTCCACCAGTTCGAGGTTGCGGGCGAAGCAGAGGGTGCGGGCGCCTTCCAGAATGCGCTGTTTGCGTTCCTCTGGGTCGAGGACGACGTAGTGGCCGGCCAGGGCCTCGCGGTATTCGTCGAAATCGCGTGCGCGGAAGACGCCGCCGCTGCCCATGAAGCGGTGGCCTTGGGAAAGGTCGCCGGCCTCCAGGCCCTCGAAGGCGATCGGCACGATTTCGCGGTCGAAGACGCAGAGGATGCGTTGCAGCGGGCGGACCCAGCGCAGCTTGCCGCTGCCCCAGGTCATCGACTTGGGCCAGGGGAAGTTTCGGACGGTCGCCTCGACCAGCTCGGCGACGATCTCGGTGGTCGGGCGGCCCTTGGACTGGCTGCGGCCGAACCAGACGCCGTCCTGCTCGACCAGCTGGTCGCGGGTCAGGCCGGTCTTGCGCAGGAAACCGTCGATGGCCTGGTCGGGGGCGCCGACGCGGGGGCCTTTCAGCTCCTCGTCACGGTCGGCCTGGGCGATGGGCAGGCCCTCGACCACCAGGGCGAGGCGACGGGGACCGGCGAAAGCCTTCATGCCCTCGCTGATCAGGCCGGCGGCCGACAGGCCGTCGCGCATCATCCGTTCCAGGTCGCGGCCGGCCTGGGCCTGCATGCGCGCGGGGATTTCTTCGGAGAAGAGTTCGAGAAGCAGTTGGGGCATGAGACTTTTAGGGTTCGACGGGGGTGTCGGAAAGGACCTGGCGGATCTGGTCGGCGCGCTCACCGGTAAGCCGGGAAATGTGGACGCGGATGGTGAAGCCTCCCCATCGCCGCCCGCCTCGGTCGTAGACCCAGTCGGTGATGTCCGCCGGATCGACGGTGACCCGATCACCCTCTCTGACGCCGACGTCGAGGGTCGGGACGTTGTCCAGGATGCCGGTAATCTTGCCGCCCGGACGGCTGATGTCGCGAACCCACATATACTCTGAGCCGCCGTTCTTGACGGGGAAGCGCACCTTCAAGAGGGCGCTATCGTGGACCTGCTGGTCGCTCTCGAAGCGGCGCCAGAAGTCGGGCAGCGTGCGACGCGCCTCGCCGATGGCCGCATTCATCGCCCTGTCGTCTTCAGAGAAGTTGAGGACGTTTTCCGTAGGCTCGGACTGGGCAAACGCGACCATGGGGGCGGCGACCAGAACCGCCGCCAGCAAGAGGGCGAACGGCTTCATGCCGCCTGCTCCTGCTGCTTCATCCACTCGCTGGCGCAGAGCTTACAGAGGTCGCGGATGCGGCCGATGTAGCTGGCGCGCTCGGCCACCGCGATGGCGCCGCGGGCGTTCATGACGTTGAACAGGTGGCTGGCCTTCAGCACATGATCATAGGCGGGAAGGACCAGCTTCTGGCCCTGGGGACCGACGCCGACCTCGAGGATGCGGACCACCTGGCGCTCCATGTCCTCGAACTGGCGCTTGAGGGTTTCGACGTCGGCGACCTCGAAATTGTAGGCGCTCATCTGGCGCTCGTTCTCGAGGAAGACCTCGCCGTAGGACATGCCTCGATCGTTGAACGGCAGGTCGTAGACATTGTCGACGCCGAACACATACATGGCCAGGCGCTCGAGGCCGTAGGTCAGTTCGCCGGCGACGGGGCTGACGTCCAGGCCGCCGACCTGTTGCATGTAGGTGTATTGCGACACCTCCATCCCGTCGCACCAGACCTCCCAGCCCAGGCCCCAGGCGCCGACGGTGGGGTTTTCCCAGTCGTCCTCGACGAAGCGGATATCGTGCAGGCGGGTGTCGATGCCGATGGCTTCGAGGCTGCCCAGGTACTGGTCCTGCATGTCCGGCGGGTTGGGCTTCAGCAGCACCTGGTACTGGTAATAATGCTGCAGCCGGTTGGGGTTCTCGCCATAGCGGCCGTCGCCGGGGCGGCGGCTGGGCTGAACGTAGGCGGCGCTCCAGGGCTTGGGGCCGAGGGCGCGGAGGACCGTCGCAGGGTGCAGGGTGCCGGCGCCGACCTCGACGTCGTGCGGCTGAAGGATCACGCAGCCGCGCTCGCTCCAGTAGTTGTGGAGCGTCAGGATCAGGCCCTGGAAGGACGTGGGTTTAGCGGCGGTCATGATGTTGTTCGCAGGCGCAAAAAAAGTCGGCGGACCATAGGGCCCGCCGACCTTAGCTTCAACACCTCCTGAGGGCCCACCAAACCCCTCTCCCTGAGGGAGAGGGGGGGCGCGTACTCGCTTGCCGTCGGGGTTGCCTAGCGGTTGCCCTTGGCGGCGGTCCGCTTACCGGCGCGCGACATCGGCGGGTACTTGGCGCGGTTTTCGGCGGTGTCGAGCACCGGGCCGTTGGTCACCACGGTCGGCTGGGCGGTAGCCGTCGCGACCTGAGCGGCCGGGTCGGCCGTTTCAGTCGGCGCCGGGGCGGCCGGCATGGTGGCGGGGGCCATCGGGGCGGTCGGCTCGACCTGCTCGGCGGGGGCCTCGTCAGACGGCATGGTCTGCTGTTCGGCCGGCATGGTGGTCGCCGGGGCCGCCGGATCGGTGGCCGGCTGCTGGTAGCTGGCGCGGATGAAGCCGGTCTCGCCCATGTCGGTGGTCAGGTTGGTCGCGACGGGGGTCGGGGTGTTGACGATCACCTTGTCGACCACGTGGATGGTGCCGTTGGTGGCCTTGACATCCGACTGCAGCACGGTGGCGTTGCCGGCCATGATGCTGTCGCCGCTGCCGTCGATCATGATGGCCGGGCCGGCCACCGAGTTCACCGGACCCTTGGCGCCCTTGATCTTCGTCGAGTCGATCGTGGCGTTGATCAGGTGGCCGGTGAGCAGCTTCTGCAGCTCCGCCGGATTCTTCATCAGCCGGTCCAGTTCGCCGGCCGGCAGGGCGGCGAAGGCCGCGTCGGTCGGGGCGAACAGGGTCAGGTTCTGATTGGTCTTCAGCACACTGGTCAGGTTGGTGGCGTCGAGCGCCTTCGTGAGGGTGGTGAACTGTCCGGACGCCTTCAGAGTCTCGACGATGTCACCCTTGGCGACCACGGCCGGAGCGGTGGGCGCGGTCGGAGCCGCCGCCGGGGCCGGGGCAGCGGCCGACGGAGCCGTCGCGGGCGCCGGGGCCGGGGTGGTGGAGGTCGGCGTTTCCGTAGCTTCGGTGGGCTCAGCAGGCTGGGCGGGCTGGGTCGTGGTCGGCTTCGCCGGCGCGGTCTGGTCCTGGGCGCTCGCCTGGGCGCCGAAGATCAGGGCGGCGGCGGCAACGGTCGAAAGCAGGGTCAGGGTTTTCATCTGTGGTCATTCCTTACTTTGCTTGGGGGAGGAAGGCGGAGGCGCGGGATCGAAGCGCGGATCCGCCGGTGGAAGGGATGGCCCGTCCGGGGGCGGCCCGTCGTTTAAACTGCGATCCGCGATCAGTTGCCACGGGCGGCGGTGCGCTTGCCGGCCCGCGACATCGGCGGGTACTTGGCGCGGTTCTCGGCGGTATCGAGCACCGGGCCATTGGTCACCACCGTGGGCTGGGCGGACGCGTAGGCGACCTGATCGGCCGGGCTCGGTTCAGCCATCGGCATGGGCGCCGGAGCGCCTTGCTCGACCTTCATCTCCTGTTCGGCGGCGCGGACCTCATCGTTCCGGTCGAAGGTCGAGCGCTTCTGGTTCGGGTCGATCGGGCCGCTGGGCGTGGTGGTCTGGGTCGGCGGGGCTGAATCCTGGGTCGATTGGGCGGAGGCCTGGCCGGCGAACAGGGCGACGGCCGCGGCGGCGGTCAGCAGGGTGAGGGCTTTCATCGGGGCTTTTCCTTGGGTTTGACTAGTTGCCGACGGCGCGCGTCTTGCGGCCGCCGTTGGAGTCCGGGCCGCCGGTGGCGGCGCGCGTCGAGGGGGTGTCCGGGATCGGCTGGTTGGAGGTGACCGTCGGATCACCCGCCTTCAGCAGATAGGCCTGCTCGACCGGGGTCGGGGAACTGGTCGGGATGACAGCGGGCGCGTCGGCGCTGGTCGCGACGTCAGAGGCGGGGTCGCCGGCCGGCGGCATCGCCTCCTCCTCGCCCACCACGGGGGCGGCGGGATCGGTCAGCGGCGTGGTGGCCGGGGCTTCACCCTCCGGCGGCGAAGCGGGGCTCTGCGCCAAGGCTGGAGCCGCGATCGATAGCACCGCCAGAGATGCGGCGGTGGTCAGAACATGGTGCAGGCGCATGGTGTCCTCGGCGGCTGCGCCCTTTCGGGCATGGCCCCCCGACCAGGCAGTCAGCGCGCCGGGCGGCGAGTCCGTTGCCCGATATCACGCGTTCGTGATCGTCTCACCGATCAGCGTCCGAGGAAGACGAAGGCGGCCCCCAGGGCGATGAAACCGAAGCCGACGAGCGTTTGCCAGCGCACCGCTTCGCCCAGGTAAGTGACCGAAAAGACGATGAAAACCGTCAGGGTGATGACCTCCTGAATGGTCTTCAGCTGGGCCGTGCTCCACACAGCCGAACCGATGCGATTGGCGGGAACGGCGAGCGCGTATTCGGGTAGCGCGATCAGCCAGCTGGCCAGGATGACAAGCCAAAGCGCCACGGCCTTGTGCTTCAGATGGCCGTACCACGCGAACGTCATGAAGATGTTGGAGACGGTCAGCAGCCCGATCGGCAGCAGACGTTCCCAGAGGGTCGGGATCATCGAGAAACTCCGTTGGAGAGGCAGGAGCTTACCCTTGGATAGGCCTCGGATGGGCGCCCAATTTTCGGGCATCGCGCCCCGTCGCCGCTCAGCGAACGGGCGCGCCGCCTCTTTCTTGCCGATTCCCTAACAGCGCCGGCCCGGCCCCCGGGAACCCAGCCGCTAGCGTGCCCGGCGATCGCTCAGCGGACCAGGCCGGGTCCACCGTCGATCGCCATTGCACAATAACGAGGGGCGTTCGTCGCAGGGCGGGCGGAACAAGGCGGATGAAACTGATCATAGCGGTGGTCAAACCCTTCAAGCTGGACGAGGTGCGTGAAGCCCTGGTCGCGGCTGGCGTCGAGGGGATGACCGTCTCCGAGGTGAAGGGCTACGGCCGACAGAAGGGCCAGACCGAAATCTACCGGGGCGCCGAGTACCAGGTGAATTTCGTGCCCAAGGTGAAGGTCGAGGTGGCCGTCGATGACGCCGCCGCCGGCAAGGCCGTGGAGGCCATCAAGGCCGCCGCCGCCACCGGCAAGATCGGCGATGGCAAGATCTTTGTCCTCAACCTCGAGGACGCGGTGCGGATCCGCACGGGCGAGTCCGGCGCCTCGGCGCTGTGAGCTTAAAAAACAGGGGATAGGATCATGAAAACACTCAAGTTTGGACGGCTGGCCGGGCTGATGCTCGCCGCCGCCATCGCCGGAGCGCCGATGGCGGCTCCGGTGTTCGCCCAGGAGGCCCCGCCCGCCGCGGCCGCCACCACCGAAGCGCCGGCCCCGGCCGCCGCCGCGCCCGCCGAGGCCGCGCCGGCCGCCGCCGAGGAAGCGGCGCCCGCTGCTCCGACCCCTGACAAGGGCGACACCACCTGGATGATGGTCTCGATGATCCTCGTCCTGATGATGATCATTCCCGGCCTCGCGCTGTTCTACGGCGGCCTGGTGCGGTCCAAGAACATGCTGTCGATGCTGGTGCAGGTGACCACGGTCGCCGCCATCGGCATCCTCTGCTGGGTCGGTTGGGGCTACAGCCTGGCCTTCACCAGCGGCGGAGCGCTCGACGACTTTGTCGGGGGCTTGAGCAAGGTCGGCCTGACCGGGGCGATCTTCAACGACGCCGGCGCCTTCACCAACGTCGAGACCTTCTCCAAGGACGTGGTCATCCCCGAGCTGATCTTTGTCGCCTTCCAGGCCACCTTCGCGGCGATCACCGCGGCCCTGGTGCTGGGTGGCGTCGCCGAGCGGATGAAGTTCCTGGCCGTGGTGGTGTTCGCCGTCCTCTGGCCGCTGCTCTCCTACTACCCGCTGGCCCACATGGTCTGGTGGTGGGCCGGGGCCACTTCGGCGTTCGGTATGGAAGCGTCCGACCTGACCGGCGGCGCGGGCCTGCTGTGGAGCTGGGGCGCGCTGGACTTCGCCGGCGGCACCGTGGTGCACATCAACGCCGGTATCGCGGCCCTGGTCGGCGCCCTGATCCTGGGCAAGCGCACCGGCTACCAGAAGGAGCCGATGCAGCCGCACAGCCTGACGCTGACCATGGTCGGCGCCGGCCTGCTGTGGGTGGGCTGGTTCGGCTTCAACGCCGGTTCCAACCTGGAGGCCAACGGCTATGCCGGCCTGGCTTTGATCAACACCCTGGTCTGCACCGCCGCGGCGGGCGTCAGCTGGCTGATCACCGAACAGGTCACGCGCGGCAAGGCGTCTGCGCTGGGCCTGGCCTCCGGTCTGGTCGCCGGTCTGGTCGCGGTCACGCCGGCCGCCGGCTTTGCCGGCCCGCTGGGCTCGATCGTGCTCGGCCTGATCGTCTCGCCGATCTGCGTGATCTTCTGCTCGGTCGTGAAGAACGCGCTGAAGTATGACGACAGCCTGGACGCCTTCGGCATCCACGCCATCGGCGGCATCATCGGGGCCATCGCCACGGGCTTCCTGGTCAATCCGGCCTGGGGCGGCGCGGGCGTGGTGGACTTCACCAACGGCACGACCGGCTACGACATGGGCGTGCAGGTGATGGCCCAGGTGAAGGCCGTCGGCTTCGCCATCCTCTGGTCGGCCGTGGCTTCGACCATCGTCTTCCTCCTGATCAAGCTGATCTTCGGCCTGCGCGTCAGCGCGGAAACCGAAGAGGATGGTCTGGATATCGCCGAGCACGGGGAGCGGGCCTACCACTAGTCTTCAGGTAGGATCCCCTCTCCCCATCTCCGGGGGGAGATCAGCGGGGGGCGTGGCGGGCAACCGCCACGCCCTTCGGCGTTTCTGGGGGGCCTTGCGAAGGCGGAGAGAGTGGTCGTCGCTCCCCCTCTGGGGGAGCTGTCCGATGCGAATACGCATCGGACTGAGGGGGCAGCGCCGCCTTGTTGGGTTGATCATAGGCGCCGACATCGACGGCAGCGCCATAACGCTCCCCGTCCTGTCCGTTCGGCGCCGCCCCCACCACCACGCGCGTATTCGCGCGCGGTCCCCCGCCCCCGAAGGGGGCGGAACTAAATGGACTGTCCGACGCGCCCTACCCCAGCCGACACCGCCGGACCCACCAGTCCGGGCGCATGCTTTCCAGCCGCTCGGCCAGGCCCTCGGCCTCGATGTCGCCGGCGCAGAGGGCGAAGCAGGTCGCGCCCGAACCGCTCATCCTGGCCAGCAGGGTTTCCGGCTCGCCGCGCAGGGTTTCCAGCACCTCACCGATGGCGGGGGTCAGGGACACCGCCGGGGCCTCCAGGTCGTTGCGGCAGCCGGCCATGACGGCGGCCACCTCGACCGCGTCCTCGAAGGCATCGGGCAGCCACGGCCGTTCTGCGTTCCCCGGCGCGCCTGCCTCGTCATAGGCGCGGTAGACCGGGCCGGTCGGCGAGGCGACGCGCGGATTGACCAGCACCGCGTCGAGCGACGGCATCCCGGGCGCGCGGACCAGCACCTCGCCCCTGCCCTCGCCGATCACCGTGCCGCCCCACAGGCAGGCGACGCCGTCGGAGCCGAGCCCGGCGGCGATGGCGTTCAGGGCCTCGTCCTGCATCGGGATGTCGAGCGCATCGCGCAGCAGGCGCAGGGTGGCCCCCGCGTCCGACGATCCGCCGCCCAGGCCCGCCGCGATCGGCAGCTGTTTGTCGAGGATCAGGCGGAACGGCGGCAAGGGTCGCCCCGCCGCCTTGGTCAGGGCCCAGGCGGCCCGCAGGACCAGATTGTTGGGCTCCAGCGCCAGTCCGGCGGCGAAGGGGCCGGTGACCTCGAAATCCAGCGCCTCGGACGGTTGCACGGCCACCCGGTCGCCGACATCGGCGAACACCATCAGGCTGCTGACCGGGTGGAAGCCGTCGGCGGCCAGAGAGCCGACGTGCAGATAGAGGTTCACCTTGGCGGGTGCGAAAGCGGACAGGCCCATGCCCCTACCCCGATCCGTTCGCTACTGGCGCTGTGCGACCACCGGCTTGACGCCCGTCAGCCCCTTGGCGAGCTTTTCCTCGGCCTTGGCCTTGATCGTGGCGTTGGGCTTCAGCTGCAGCACGCGGTTCCACTGGAAGCGGGCCTCGATCTGGCGACCGACCTGCCAGTAGGCGTCGCCGAGGTGGTCGTTGATCTCCGGATCGGCGGGCTCGAGCATGGCGGCGCGTTCGAGGTGCTCGACGGCGTTGCGGTAGTCGCCCATGCGGAAATAGGCCCAGCCCAGGCTGTCGATCATCGGCCCGCTGCGGGGATTGGCGGCGACGGCCTTCTGGACCATGGCCATGGCCTCGCCCAGCCGCTCTCCACGGTCGATCCAGCTGTATCCAAGGTAGTTGAGCAGTTCCGGCTCGTCCGGCTGCATGGCCAGGGCCTTCTGCAGGTCGGCCTCGGCGCCCGGCCAGTCACCGCTCCGCTCGCGGGAGATGGCGCGCATGTAGAAGAGGCGCCAGTCGGCCGCCTCGCCGTCGATCGCGATGACCTGGTCCATCAGCTTGGCGGACTCGGCGTACCGCTCGTTGGCCCGCAGGATGTCGGCATAGGTGACCAGGCCATCGCGGTCGCCACCGGCCGCGCCATCCGCGGCCATCTTCAGGGCGGCCTCGCTCTCGCCGGCCGCCTGGAACGACCAGGCCAGCCGCGAGCGGGCGGTGGCGTATTCGCGCGAGGCGGTCCCTATGCGGGCGTAGGCGGCGCGGGCGTTTTCCGCGTCCTCCATGCCGGTGTAGGCGTCGCCGATCTCGACCCACAGCTCATCGCGGCTGGAGTCCAGCCGGGCCGACAGGCGCAGGTAGGCCAGCGCCAGGCCGTACTGCTTTTCCGCCGACATGGCCGAGGCCGGGATCAACAGGGCGCGGGCGCCGCCCTGCTTGAGCGTGGTCATGGCCGGCGGCTTCTTGCGGGCGGCGGCGCGGGCGCGGGCGGCGGTCAGGGCCGGGTCGTTGCGGCGCACCTTCAGGGCGGCGTCATAGACAGCCACCGCCTCCGGCCCACGCTTGCGGCGTTCGAGGAAGGCGCCGTAGTCGGGGGCGAAGATGGCCGAGGCCTCGCCGTAGGACATCAGGATCTTGTAGTTGGTCTCGGCCTCGTCATAGCGCTTGAAGTGCTCGAACAGGAGGGCCTGGTTCAGCAGGCCGAACACCTCGACCAGCCGGTCGCCGCGCAGCACCGGGCGAGTGACCGCCGCGTCCATGTCGCCGCCCGCCGCCGCCGCCCAGGGGGCGAACAGCACCGCCGCCTGGCGGTGCGGGAAACCGACGCCCTGGTCGATCATGATGGCCTTGGCG
The DNA here is from genome assembly GCF_009905535.1 of Caulobacter sp. SLTY. Lineage (GTDB taxonomy): Bacteria > Pseudomonadota > Alphaproteobacteria > Caulobacterales > Caulobacteraceae > Caulobacter. Next base: position 57,339 of record NZ_JAAALA010000018.1, read on the forward strand.
GTGGCGCCATCGCCGCTGGCCAGGGCGTCCACCGCCTTGGTCAGAAGGCCCAGCCGCACGATGACCACCGGCCCCTCGCCCTCGGCGGGCGCCAGCTGGGCGGCCTTCTGGACATCGCCGGCGAACAGGGCGGTCTGGAAGCTGCGCTGCTTGAGGCTGGTGGCTTCGGCGCCGGCGATCTGGGCCTTGGAGAAGTAGTCGAAGGCCTCCTCGTTCTGGCCATCGGCCTGGGCCGCCTGGCCGGCCAGGAACAGGCCGTAACCGGAGCGGCCTTCCTCGGGCGCCTCGACCGCCGCCGGCTGCGACGGACGCAGGCCGGCATCGTCCGCTGAGGGCGTGGTGGCGCAGGCCGCCAGGAACAGGACGGACAGGGCGGCGGAGGCAAGGGCGAGGCGCTTCATGGAGCCTAACTTGCCGCAATCGGTGGCGGGAGCAAGGCGGTTCGCGCGGGATGGGGCCTTAGCCGGCATCCCGCGTGGGAAACGCTACATGTTCGGGTAGTTCGGCCCGCCGCCGCCTTCCGGCGTGGTCCAGACGATGTTCTGCGACGGGTCCTTGATGTCGCAGGTTTTGCAGTGGACGCAGTTTTGGGCGTTGATCTGGAACTTCGGATTGTTCCCCGCCTCGTCGTACAGCACCTCATAGACCCCGGCCGGGCAGTAGAGCCGGGCCGGTTCGCCGTACTTGGGCAGGTTCACCGCGATCGGGATCGACGGGTCCTTCAGCTTCAGGTGGGCCGGCTGGTCTTCCTCGTGGTTCGTCGCCGACAGGAAGACGCTGGACAGCTTGTCGAAGCTGATCACGCCGTCGGGCTTGGGATAGACCAGCTGCTTGTTGCCGAACTCGGCGGCCGTGCCGGTCGATTCCGCGTCGGTCTTTCCGTGCTTGAGGGTGCCGAAGAAGGAGAAACCGCCCAGCAGGTGCGTGCACCACATGTCGAACATGCCGGCGGCGCCGCCCAGCGCGGTGCCCAGTTTCGACAGCAGCGGCTTGGCGTTGCGGACGGTCTTCAGTTCCTTGGCGACCCAGCTGTTCTCGTAGGCCGCCTGGTATTCGACCAGCTCATCCGACGCCCGGCCGGCCTGGACGGCCTTGAAGGCTTCCTCGGCGGCCAGCATGCCGGTCTTCATGGCGTTGTGGCTGCCCTTGATGCGCGGCACGTTGACGAAGCCGGCCGAGCAGCCGACCAGCACGCCGCCGGGGAAGGTCAGCTTGGGCACCGACTGATAGCCGCCCTCGGTGATGGCGCGGGCGCCGTAGGCGATGCGCTTGCCGCCCTCCAGATAGGGCTTCACCGAAGGGTGGTGCTTGAATCGCTGGAACTCGTCGAAGGGCGAGAGGAAGGGGTTCTTGTAGGAGAGGTGGACCACGTAGCCGATGGCCACGTAGTTGTCCCCGAAGTGGTACATGAAACTGCCGCCGCCGGTGTTGGCGTCCAGCGGCCAGCCGGTGGTGTGCTGGGCCAGGCCCGGGCGGTGGTTGGCGGCGGGCACCTGCCACAGCTCCTTGATGCCGATGCCGTACTTCTGGGGCTCCTTGCCCTTGGCCAGGTCGAACTTGGCGATCAGCTTCTTGGCCAGCGAGCCGCGCACGCCCTCGGCGATGAAGACGTACTTGCCGTGCAGCTCCATGCCGGGCTGGTAGTCGGGCTTCTTCTCGCCGTCCTTGCCAACGCCGACCACGCCGACCACCACGCCCTTGACCGAGCCATCGTCGTTCCAGACCAGGTCGGAGGCGGCGAAGCCCGGATAGATCTCGACGCCCAGTTCCTCGGCCTTGCCGGCCAGCCAGCGACAGACGTTACCCAGCGAGGCGATGTAGCAGCCGTCGTTGTGCATGAACGGCGGCATGGCGAACATCGGCAGGTCCAGCTCGCCCTGCGGGCCGAGCACCAGGAATTTGTCCTTGGTGACCGGCGTCTCAAGCGGCGCGCCCTGTTCCTTCCAGTCGGGGATCAGTTCGGTCAGCGCCTTGGGATCGATCACCGCGCCCGACAGGATATGGGCCCCGACCTCGGAGCCCTTTTCCAGCAGGGCGACCGAAATCTCGGTCCCGGCCGCCTCGGCCATCTGTTTCAGACGGATCGCCGAGGCCAGCCCGGCCGGGCCGCCACCCACGATCACGACATCATATTCCATCGCTTCGCGTTCTTCGGCGGCCGCGTCGATGTCGCTCATGGTCAGTCCTCGGTTCGAAAGTCTGGTCCGCTTATCGTGATCTGACCCGACGGCGGTCAAGCATCAATGGGCCCTCAAATGGCCTAAAGGCCGTTCGCGGCAAGCCAGTTGCTAATGGCTCTCAAGTAACCACCCTTCGAGGGGGGTGACCCGGGCTTGGCGGCCCCCTATCCTCTCCTCCGATGACTCCCGCCCTCGACCGCCGCGCCGCTGAGGCCCTGCTCGCCTTCTGGGCCGAGGCGGGGGTGGAGGCGCTGTATGGCGAGGCGCCGATCGACCGGTTGGCCGAGGGGGCCGAGCGGCTGAAGGCCAAGCCTCGGCCGGCTCCGCCGCCGCCGACTCCGCTGCGGTCGGGCCGGCCCGGACCGGCCGCGCCCGACATCGGCGCGGCCCTCGCCCAGGCCCAGGAGATGGCCGCGGCCGCCCAGACGCTCGAACAGCTGGCCGAGGCCATCGCGGCCTTCGAAGGCTGCCCGCTGCGCTACGAGGGCGCCCGGCAGGCGGTGTTCGCGCGGGGCAATCCGCAGGGACCGGTGATGGTCATCGGCGAGGGCCCCGGCGGCGACGAGGATGCGCAGGGGGCGCCGTTCGTCGGCCGCGCGGGGCAACTGCTGGATCGCATGTTAGGCGCCGCCGGCCTGACCGACCGGGTGTTCATCACCAACACCGTCTTCTGGCGTCCGCCCGGCAACCGCACGCCGACCCCGGCGGAACAGGCCGTCTGTGCGCCATTCCTCGAGCGGGCCGTCGCCCTGGTGAATCCGAAGATGCTGCTGCTGGCCGGCGGGGCCTCGGCCAAGAGTGTGCTGAAGCGGGACGAGGGCATCCTCGCCATGCGCGGCCGGTGGTTCGAATGGAAGTCGGCCGATGGTTCGCTGGACCTGCCCGCCATGCCGACACTCCACCCCGCCTTCCTGCTGCGTCAGCCGGCAGCCAAGAAGAAGGCGTGGCTGGACCTTCTGACGCTGACCGAAAGGCTTGATCGAGCGGGACGGCCTGCCTAAAGCTGCACGTCTCTTGCAACGGGGACCGGGCGAGCGTTGTGCGCGCGGGGGTGAAACGGCATGGCGTCTGCCGCTGATCGGCTTTGCAGGGCTCTGATCCTGACAGTTTTCGCCCTTCTGGCGGCGAGCTGGCTGGCGGCCGGGACCGCCCTGGCCGCCGACAAGCCGCTGAGCAACGCCGACGAGGCTCGCTACCGCGCCGCCTTCGCCGCCGCCGACCGGGGCGACTTCGACGCCGCCGAAGAAGCGCTGGAAAAGGTCAGGGATCGCTCGCTGGTCGGCCATGTGGCCTTCGTCAAGCTGATGCACCCCACCGACTACCGCGCCACCTACGCCGAACTGGCCGACTGGTTGGACGATCATCGGGAGCTGGGCGGGGCCGAGCGGATCTACGTCCTGGCCCAGAAGCGACAGCCTAAGGGAACCCGCGAGCCCAAGGCGCCCAGCTTCATCGCCGTGGCCCGCGCCTGGACGGCCAGCGCCGTCGACAGCGGCGACGCCAGCTTCCGGGCGCGGGACGCCTACTACAGCGGCCGGGTCAGCGAGGCCTGGGTGCTGGCCCCGGGCGCGGATGAGCCCTGGATCGCCGGCCTGGCGGGCTGGCGCCTGGGCAAGGTGGACGAGGCCCGCAAGTTCTTCCTGCAGGTGGCGGCGGACGACACCTACGACGACTGGATGCGGGCCGGCGCCTGGTTCTGGGCCGGCCGGGCGGCCGAGCGTAGCGGCGACCTCGCCAACGCCCGCGTCTATTTCGGCCGGGCCGCGGCGGCGCCCTACACGTTCTACGGCCTGCTGGCCCGGCGGAAGCTGGAGCTGGAGGGCCATCGGATGGTCGCCCTGCCTCCCGTCGCCCAGAAGGCCATGGCCCCGGTCCCGAACGAGGCGCCGGAGGGCGACGTCAGCCCGCTGCTGGTCAAGGTCTCCGCCCGCGAACAGGAGCATGCCGACGGCCTGGTCTCCCGCGACCCGCGCGCCCGTCGCGCCGCCGCGCTGGTGCAAGTCGGCCGTCCGATTGAGGCGGCGCAGGAGCTGCGTATCGGGCTGGCCACGGCCGGTTCCGAGACGGGCCAGCGCGAATGGCAGTCGCTGATCGTCGCCCTGAAGGTTCCGCTGCAGCTGGCGGCGACCCCGACCACGGCCGGTAAGAAGAAGCCGGCCCGCCCCTATCGACCGGAAGCCTATGACGAGCCGGAACTGTGGCCGGATGGCGGGTTCACCCTTGACCGCGCCCTGGTCTACGCCCTCGTGCGCCAGGAGAGCCGCTTCAACCCTTACGCCTACAGCCACGCCGGGGCGGTGGGGCTAATGCAGGTGCTGCCGACCTCGGCGGCCTATGCGGCCGGGGACGACAGCCTGGTGAACAACATCATGCCGCTGTTCGATCCGCCGGTGAACCTGCGGGTCGGCCAGGACTATATGAGCTGGCTGATGCAGAAGGGCCTGGGCGGTGGCGACCAGGGCTACGACCTGTTCCGCGTGATCGCCGCCTACAACGGCGGGCCGGGGGCTGTGATCAAGACCCGTGGCCGCATGGAACTGGACGCCGACGCCCTGCTGTTCATGGAAAGCCTGCCGGCGAAAGAGACGCGGGAATACGTCGAGAAGGTCGCCTTCGGCTACTGGACCTATCGCCGGAAGTGGGGCCAGCCGACCCCGACCCTCGACTCGGCGGTGCGCTATGAGCGGATCGTCGACATGCGGATCGACCAGGCGGCGGGCGTTCAGTTGGCGTCCGACAAGGCGGGCTCGCCGACTCGCTAGCGCGTTACCAGCGCGTCAAGCCGGTCGATCCGGCCGCGCAGGCGGCGCAGCAGATCCGGGCCTTCGCCACCGCCGACCTCATCGTACAGCCGACGGGAGACCAGCAGGCTCTCATCGCCCTTGACCCCCTGCCGCCAGGCCGGTCGACGCCCGTCGCGGGAGAGACGGAAACAGCCGGCGCGCGCCCAGTCGCTCCCCAGATGCCGTGCGACCGGCGCCTCCCAACCGGATGACGGCACGAGGCCGGGCCGGAGCAGCATCAACCAGTCGCCCCGCGCGGCGGCGCAGGCATCCGCCACCCCTTGGCCCCGGAAGATGCGCGCACCCGCATCATCGGCGATGTCCAGGGTGGCGTCGGTCGATCCCTGATCAACGACCAGCAGCTCCTTGACCAGCCCGTCCACCGCCGCAGGCACCAGCGCCGCCAGGGTGGCGGATAGGGCCTGGCCACTGTTCAACGTGGGGATCACGACGGAGATCATCCGGCCGTCATGACGGGTCGTGACCGACGAGGAAAGCCCGGGCATCCGTTTGGACCGGATGTTCCCGCTTCGTTGCGTCCGTTAACCAAGGGGCATGACCACCGGGTTCCGGCTTTGTCCTCGAGCCGCTATCGGCGATTGTTCCAGAACGGCGTCGGTTGGCCGGCCGCGAGCCATTGGTTCAGCCCGTCCGGCTGGATTGTGCTGCATCGCCCTTGGGTCACGTCGGTCCTGGCAGGCCAGTAGGCGACCCCTGCCCCCCACTGGAAATTCTGCCCCGTCTTGCCGTTCGCGGCCAGGATCACCCCGAAGCTGTAGGGCTCGACCACCATGTTGAAGTCGACCTTGCCGGTCACCAGGTGAGCGGGCTGAAACACCAGGAGGGGGCGTACGCAATAGGGGATGGAGGTGGTGTTCCTGATTCCGATCAGGGTCATCCCGAAGTCGCTTGCCGACGCGACGCTCATCGAGAGCTGGAGCCCTTGAAATCCGCTGTTGTCGAGCCAGCGGCTCTCGTCATCGAAATTGACGTTGTTGGCGATCTGACTGTTGCTGAACCCGCGATCCCTGAGGGCCTTCTGAATTTGCTGTCGCGCCGTGTCCTGCGCCTGGGCCACGGAGGGCGCCATGAGCGGAAGGAGCGCCGCAAGGCAGAGGGCGGAAAAGCGCAGGTGCATCGCAGGACTCTCCAAATGTCTGTTATCCGACATTTAGAACGAGAGGCGCCGGCGAGAACATCCCCATTTGCGGTATGTCGGCGCCAAGGAAGTTCTTGTTTTGTTCGGCTCAGACGGCTAGCGTCAGGTGTGCCTCCGATCCCGCTTCAGACCAAGGGCCGCGGCGCCCGCTCCAACGATACGAGCCGCTTCCTGTCGCTGCAGCGAGAGGAGTTCGACGACGGTTGGACGGCCGACGACGAAAGGCCCAAACCGCTGCGGACCGTGATCCAGGCCGACCAGGCCAAGACGATCATCGCCAGCAACGACAGCCCCGACATCGGGTTCAATCGCTCGATCAATCCCTATCGCGGCTGCGAGCATGGCTGCATCTACTGCTACGCGCGGCCGGCCCATGCCTATCTGGGCCTGTCGCCCGGCCTCGATTTCGAGAGCAAGCTGTTCTTCAAGCCCTTCGCCCATGAGCTTCTGGCCAGGGAGCTTTCGAAGAAGCGCTACCAGCCGCAGGTGATCCACATCGGCGGCGACACCGACCCCTATCAGCCGGCCGAGCGCAAGCTGCGGGTTACGCGGCAGGTGATCGAGACCCTGTACCGGTTCAAACACCCCTTCACCCTGATCACCAAGTCGGCGCTGGTGCTGCGCGACCTCGACATCCTGGGCCCTGCGGCGGCCGAGGGGCTGTGCCGGGTGGCGGTGTCGATCACCACCCTCGACCGCAAGCTGGCCCGCAGCATGGAACCCAGGGCCGCGACGCCCGACCGACGGGTCGAGGCGGTGCGGGCATTGACAGCGGCTGGGGTGCCGACTGCGGTGATGTTCGCTCCGGTGATCCCGGCGCTGAACGATCATGAGCTTGAGGCGGTGCTGGAGCGGTCGGCCGAGGCTGGGGCGGTGACCGCCGGCTATGTGGTCATACGGCTGCCGCGCGAGATCAGCGGACTGTTTCAACAATGGCTGTCCAGCGATCATCCCGGCCGGGCGGCGCGGGTGATGTCGCTGATCCGCCAGACGCGCGGCGGCGCCGACTACACCGCCGATTGGGGCACGCGCCAGAAGGGCGAGGGGCCGGTGGCCGAGCTGATCGCCACCCGGTTCGCGGCGGCCAAGCGGCGATTCGGGCTGGACCGCGAGATGCCGGCGATGGACCTGACGGCCTTCAAGGTCCCGCCGAAGGCCGGAGACCAGATGGACCTGTTCGGCGAGGCGCCGAAGGGGCCGGTGGCGGTGAAGGACGTCTCGGCGCTCCGGGGCGCGACGGCCAATCCGGTGCACGGCTTCCCGCTTAACCAGCCGGCCACGCCCTTGCCGGCGGGACCGGAGCCCTGCCTGCACAGCAAGCACGCGCTGTGGCGGACGGAGGGTTAGCGCGAGAACACCCCGACCAGCTCCACATGCGGCGACCACAGGAACTGATCCACCGGCAACACCCGCTCCAGCCGGAACCCGGCGTCGACCAGCACCCGCGCGTCCCGGGCGAAGGTGGCGGGGTTGCAGGACACGCCGACCACGCGGGACACGGCTGAGCGGGCGATCTCTCCGGCCTGCTCCAGGGCGCCGGCGCGGGGCGGGTCGAAGATCACGGCGTCGATCTTGGCCAGCTCGCGAGCCAGGACGGGCCGGCGGGTCAGGTCGCGGGCCTCGGCGGTGATGGCCTTCAGGCCCGGGGCGGCGCCGGCGGCCGCCTTCAGGGCGGCGATGGCCGGGGCGGCGGAGTCGGCGGCCAGGACCGTCCCGACCTGGGCCAGGCGGAAGGTGAAGGTGCCCACCCCGCAGAACAGGTCGGCGATGCGCGCGGCGCCGGACACCGCCTCGACCGCGAACTGGGCCATGGCCGCCTCGGCGGCCGGCACGGCCTGGAGGAAGGCGCCGGGCGGCAGGGCGACCTGGGCGGGACCGAGGGTGACCACCGCCTGGCGGGCCCCGTAGAGCGTCTCGCCGGCCATGGTGACGCGGGCGAAGTCGCCGGCCTGGGCCGCCTCGGCGGCGCGGACGCGGGCGTCGGCGGAGAGGCCTCCGCTCTTGCGCTCGACCCCGGTGACGTCGATGTCCAGCCCGGTGCGGGTCAGGGTGACATGCAGCGTCGGGGCCGACTTGGGATGCTCGAGGAAGGGCCTGGCCAGCGCCCGCAGAGCCGGCAGCGCGGCGACCAGCCGGGGGTCGGCGATCACGCAGACGTCGATCGGGACCAACTTCCATGACCGGCGCGCCTTGAACCCGACCACCGCCCCGCCCTTGCCGGCTCGCGCGTGCAGGGCCAGACGACGGCGCGATCCGGGCGGCGAGGCGAAGGTCGGCAGAACCTCGGTCTCCAGCTGCTCCCGGCTCAGAGCCTCGATCACCCGCTCCCGCTTCCAGGCCAGATAGGGACCGTCCGCCCAATGCTGCAGGGCGCAGCCGCCGCAGTCGCCGAAATGCGGACAGGGCGGCGGAACACGGTCGGGGCTGGCGGAAAGCAGGGCCTCGACCTCTCCCCGCCCCTGCTCGATCCGCACGGTGGCGCGCTCGCCGGGCAGGGTCAGGGGCGTGAAGACGCCATCGCCGATCCCGTCGCCCTGGGCGCCGATACGTGTGATCTCAATGTCACGGGTCTGGGTCAGGAGCCCTCTCCAGGCGGAACCGGCCGGGGCGCTAGCTGTTATGGCGCTGTGCATCGCGGCGCAAGGGTCGCGGAGCCGACAAATCCAGATGAGCGGTCTCGCCTGCCCCTGCCCAGGCCGATCCGCGCATCGTCAAACGGCGACGAGCCCCGCCAATCCCCAGTCGGGGTCGCCGCCCGCAACGAGAGGTATTTGCCATGCGCAAGATCACGACCCTGGCGCTCTGCGCCGCCCTGGCCGTCCCGGCCTTCGCTGCTCCCACCCTGGCGAGCGCCCAGCAGTACCGCGACTACGGCAACGGCGCCTCGCCCTGCCAGGTGCAGAAGAAGCAGGGTGAGCGCGAAGGCACCGTGGCCGGCGCCCTGATCGGCGGCGTGCTCGGCGCCGCGGTGGCCGGCGACGGCAACCGTGGCGAAGGCGCCCTGGTGGGCGGCACCGTCGGCGCCTTCGCCGGCCGCGAAGTCGGCCGCAAGAACGTGCGCTGCGCCAACTATCCCCGCCGCGTCAGCTATCGCCGTGACAACTGCCGCTGGGTGCAGGAGTACCGCGGCGGTCGCTGGCAGGGCTTCGAGGTCTGCCGCAATCGCAACGGCATGTGGCGCCCCAGCGGCCGGTATTGATCGGTCCTAGGTTCTGAAAGGACAGCGGGCCCCGGAGTTTCCGGGGCCCGTTTTCTATGTGGCCCTGGTCGCCCAGACGAGAAACTCGCGATTGCCGTCTCCGCCCGTGATCGGGCTGTCGGTGCGCTCGCGGACCGACCAGGCGGCGTCTTCCAGCCAGCGGCAGACCGTCTGAAGACAGGCGTCTCGCACGGCTGGATCGGAGACGATGCCCCCCTTGCCGACCGCGCCCCGCCCGGCCTCGAACTGCGGCTTGACCAGCAGCACCAGATCAGCCCCCGGCCGCGCCAGGGACAGCGCCGCCGACAAGGCCTTGGTCACCGAGATGAAGCTGAGGTCGCAGACGACCAGATCGGGCGGGATCGGGATAATGGAAGCGTCCAGGGTCCGGGCGTCCTGTCCGGACAGCTCGACGACGCGCGGATCGCCGGCGATCTTGGGATGCAGCTGGTCGCGCCCGACATCCACGGCATAGACCCGCTTCGCCCCCCTGCGCAGGCAGACCTCGGTGAATCCGCCGGTCGAGGCGCCGACGTCCAGCACCGTCACGCCCTCGACCGTGACCGGCCAGAGGTCGAGCGCGTGATCCAGCTTCAGCGCCCCGCGGCCGACGAAGTCATGGGCCGCCACGGCGACGATCTCCGCCATCGCCTCGACCGCCTCGGAAGCCTTGGTGATCATCCGCCCGTCCACGCTGACCCCGCCCGCCTCGATAGCGGCGCGGGCCTTGGCGCGGCTGTCGAACAGGCCGCGTTCGACGAGGAGCAGGTCGATGCGTTTGCGCATGCCCCTCCCTTACCGGGATTATTTCTTGGGTTCAGCCGCCTTCGGCTTGGGCTTGGGTTGTCCCGCGGGGAAGCCCGGCTTCATGAACTTCACCAGCACCCGCTGCCCGACCAGGAACGGGGCGTCGCCGGCGCTGACCACCACCTCGACCACCCGCTCGTCGCTACGCTGGCTGGGATCGTCAGAGGCCAGCTTGCGGGCGCCGAACACCCCGGCGCGGCGCAGCACCTTGCCGATATAGGTCTTGCTGGGATCGGACTCCGGCTGGATCTCGACCTGCTGGCCGATGGTGATGTTGGGGATGTCGGCCTCGACGATCTCGGCCCGCACGATCCGCTCGGTGTTCGGCTCCAGGTCGAACATGGTCGAAACGTTGAGGGTCGAGGCGCCCGAGCCCGGATTGGCGTAGCGGCGGGCGATACGGCCGGCCGTCGGGGCGCGGATGATGGTCAGGTCGACCGCGTACTCGGCCTCACGCTGCGCGGCGCGGGCGGCGGCGATATTGGTGCGCTGGGCGGTAATCTGGGCCTCCCAGTCGCGGATCTCGTCCATCTTGGTGTCGAGGCGCTGCTTGGCGACGAAGTTGCTGGCCTGCAGCTCTTCCAGACGGCGGTACTCCCGGCGGGCGGCGTTCAGCTTGACCTGCAGCACGCCGATCTGGGACTCGGCCTGGGCGACGTTGGCGCGGGCCCGGTCCAGCGCCAGGCGCGGATCATCGTCCTCCTGGCGCGCCAGGATCTGGCCGGCGACGACTTCCTGGCCTTCCTCGACATAGACCGCCTTGACGATGCCACCCCGGCGGGCCGCCACCTGGATGACCCCGCCCTCGACGTCGGCCTTGCCGTTGGCGATCGCGGCGTAGGGGCTGGGCGCCATGGTCTTGGCGGCCGCCTCGGTCTTCTTCTTCTGCTCGGCGGCATTGCCCTTCATCAGGACGTATCCGCCGCCGCCGACCACCACCAGAACGACGATGATCCAGAACCAGGTGCTGCGCATGAAGCGGGGCATTGTCAGCGAAGTCCTTGCGAAATCAGTGCGATAGGGGCGGCGGATTGGCGTCGGGCGTACGGCGCACGTCGTCCAGGATCTTGCCGTCCTCGATGTGGATCACCCGGTCGGCATAGGCCTCCAGGCGGGGGTCGTGGGTCACGCAGATCACCGCCGCGCCATGCTCGGTGGCGGCCCGGCGCAGCAGGCGGATGACCACCTGGCCGTTCTCGCCGTCCAGGGCCGAGGTCGGCTCGTCGGCGAAGATCAGGTCGGGGTTCTTGGCCAGGGCGCGGGCGATGGCCACCCGCTGCTTCTCGCCGCCCGACAGCTCGGAGGGCCGCTGGTTGACCTTGGCGGTCAGCCCCACCTCGGCCAGCGCGGTCAGGGCCCGCTTCTCGGCCTCGGCCTTGGGAACGCCCTGGTACTTCAGCGCCGTCATGACCTGCTGCTTGGCGGTCAGGGCCGGGAACAGGTTGAAGCCCTGGAAGATGAAGCCGCAGTGGTCGAGGCGGAACTTGTCGATCCGGCCCTTGGACAGGTCCCACAGGTCCCGCGCCTCCAGGGCAGAGACCGTCCCCTCCTCTGGCTCCAGCAGGCCCGAAAGAGCGGCGACCAGGGTCGACTTGCCCGAGCCCGAGGGACCCATGACCATCGTCACATCGCCGTGGTTGGCGTCGAAATCCACGCCCTTGAGCACCTCCACGAAGGTGCGGCCGGTCTTGAACCGCTTGACCAGGCCCTGGGCGCGAATCGCCGTCTTGCCGACGCGGGAGGAGGTCGCGCTCATCGCAGCAGGTCCGCCGGCTGGCTGTTCTTCAGCACGCCCAGGGACATCAGCCCCGACAGCATGGCGATGAGCAGCAGGAAGATGGCGATCATGGTGACCAGCGGCAGCGGGAAGGCCATCGGCAGTCCGCCGAGCGAAGCCAGGCCCGCGACGGCCCAGGTGAGCACGCCCGCGCCGATCACGCCCACCACCCCGACCCAGAAGCTCAGTTCCATGACGATGAGGCGCAGGCTCCCCAAAGACACGCCCAGCGCCCGCAGCGAGGCGAACTCCTTGATGTTGGCCATGATCGCCCCGCGCAGAGTCTGCCAGGTGATGGCGATCCCGATAATCCCGCCCATGATCACAGCGAAGATCAAGATGATGCTGATGAACTGTTCCTTGAACATCGAGGCCTCGTTGGCCTCGGCCAGCTCTGAGCGGGTCCAGGCCTTGAACTTGCCGTCGGCCAGCTTGTTCAACTGCGCAGCGACGATCTCGGCCCGGGCGGGATCGGCGATCTTGACCATCAGGGGCGCCACGCGCGGGCCGGTGTCCGCCTCACCCAGCATGCGCAGGGTGTCGCGCGACATGACGATGGTCGCCTGCATCATGTTGGGATAGCCGGTGGTCACGGCCGCGACGGTCACGGTCTTGCCGTTGTAGATGGCTTTGTCGCCGAGCTTCACCCCCAGCCGCCCCAGCGCCGTCTGATCGACCGCGATGGTGTAGGGCTGGCGCAGGGTCTCAACCAGTTCGTTGGAATAGTCCGTCGGCACGGTGACGTAGCCGGGGATGGCGTCAATGACCCGCACCATCACGAATTCCATTTTCCGGTCCTGGGCCGCCTTCGGATCGGGGTTCAGTTGATCCTCGGTCGGCAGGATGTTCTGGAATCTTCCGCCGGACCCGTCGGTCGGAGCCACCTCGACCACCTCGGGATGGCCGATGACGAGCGGCATCAGCCGCCGGGGCAGGCCGGACGGACCGCCGTTGAACAGCGCCGTGGCCCCGGGGCCCAGCACCATGATGTCGGCCCGCGAGCGGTCGATCTGGGCGGTGAAGGCCTTGCCTATGCCCATGAACATGCCGACGAAGGCCAGCACCAGCAGGCCCGAGAAGGCGAGCGCCACCACGGCGGCCATGTAGCGGCGCCATTCATACAGCAATGTGGCCAGCGCGAGAGACATCGACGCCCTGCAACCCCTCCGAAACGAGACCGGGTATGGACGCAAGCATCGCCCCCGGCCAAGTTAAATCGGGGTAAGCCGCACGCGGAAAACTAGCCAGAGGGCGCCCTCGCGCGCTATTGCCGCAGCCGAGGCGCAAAATCGTGCCGCGGTTTCATATGAACAAGGCTTCCATGACCCGTTATGCGTTGCTGGCCGGCGTTGCCGCCGCCACCCTGTGCGCCGCCGCCGCGGCCTCTACCCCCGCCCTGGCCGACGAAGGCATGTGGACCTTCGACAACCTGCCCATCGAGAAGATTAAAGCCGACTACGGCGTGACCCTCGACAGCAAGTGGCTTGACGATGTGCGGCTGTCGTCGGTTCGGCTCGCCGGCTGCTCGGCCAGCTTCGTCTCCAAGGACGGCCTGATCCTGACCAACAACCACTGCGTCCTGGGCTGCTCCAGCGCCCTGTCTTCGGAGAAGGTGGACTATGTGAAGGGCGGCTTCCGCGCCAACCTGCGCGAGGAAGAGCTGAAGTGCCCGGGCCAGACCGCCGAGGTGCTGCTGTCGATCACCGACGTCACCGATCAGATTCGCAAGGCGGGTGAAGGCAAGGCCGGCGAGGACTTCGTAAAGGCCCGTGACGCCGCCGCCAGCGCGGCCGAAAAGGCGGTCTGCGGTGATGAAGCCAACGTCCGCTGTCAGACGATCAGCTTCTACCGTGGCGGCCAGTACAAGGTTTACAAGTTCCAGCGCTACACCGACGTGCGGCTGGTGTTCGCGCCCGAGCAGGCGATCGCCTTCTTCGGCGGTGATCCGGATAACTTCAACTTCCCGCGCTACGACCTGGATGCCGCCTTCCTGCGCGCCTACCAGGATGGCAAGCCGGTCCAGACCAAGAACTTCCTGAAGTGGAACGCCAACGCGCCGAAGGAAGGCGAAGTCACCTTCGTCGTCGGCAATCCCGGCTCGACCGAACGCCTGCTGACCGTCTCGCAGCTTGAGACACAGCGCGACCTGACCATCCCGATTCGTCAGCTGCAGTCTTCGGAGATGCGCGGCCGGCTGATCGAGTATTCCAAGTCGGGGGCGGAGGCCAAGCGGACCGCCGGCGACGCGCTGTTCGGCCTGGAGAACGGCTACAAGGTCTTCTACGGCCGCCAGCTGACCCTCAACGACCGCGCCTTCATGGACGCCAAGCGCGGCCAGGAGGCGGAGCTGCGCGCCAAGGTTAAGGCCGACCCCGCCCTGTCGGCGAAGATCGGCGACCCCTGGGCCGATATCGAAAAGGCCCAGGTCGCGGTCGCCGATAACTTCCTCGCCTACCGCCAGCTGGAAACCGAAGCGGGCGGCGGCTCGCGCCTCTATGGTTGGGCCCGCACCCTTGTCCGCTCGGCGCAGGAACGCGCCAAGCCGGCCGCCGAGCGCAGCGCCGACTACAGCGACGCCGCCCTGGCCCGAATCGAGCGTGGCTTGGCCGCCGAGACGCCGGTCATCGCCCCCATCGAGCAGATGCGGCTCGAGCACTGGATGCTGAAGACGCGGGAATACCTGACCGTCGACCATCCGGGCGTGAAGGCCATCCTGGGCAAGGAAAGCCCCGAGGCCTTGTCGGCGCGACTGGTCAGCGACAGCAAGCTGGGCGACCCGGCCGTGCGCAAGGCCCTGTGGGACGGCGGGCTGGAGGCGCTGCAGGCCTCCGACGATCCGATGATCAAGTTCGTTCTGGCCACTGAGGGCCAGGGCCGGGCGCTGAAGAAAACCTGGGACGCGGAAGTCACCGCGCCGGTCGAGTCGGCCGCCGAACGCATCGCCCAGGCCCGCTTCGCCGTCTACGGGGAGAGCGTCTACCCGGACGCCACCTTCTCCCTGCGCCTGTCGTACGGCAAGGTCGCCGGCTGGACCCATCGCGGGACCACCGTGCCGTCCATGACCCGGATCGGCGGGACCTACGAGCGGGCCACCGGCCAGGAGCCCTTCGCCCTGCCGCAGAGCTGGATCGACAAGCAGTCGGCCCTGAACCCGCAGACGGTCTTCAACTTCACCACCACCAACGACATCATCGGCGGCAACTCCGGCTCGCCGGTGATCAACGCCAAGGGCCAGGTGATCGGCACGGCCTTCGACGGCAACATCCACAGCCTGGGCGGCGCCTATGGCTACGACGGTTCGATCAACCGCACCGTGGTGGTCTCCACGGCCGCCATCACCGAAAGCCTTACCAAGGTCTACGGCATGAACAGCTTGGTGAAGGAACTCACCGGGAAGTAGGTCGCCGACCCCTCCTCCGCGCTTCGCGCGGGGGAGGCGGGCTGCTAGACCGGGGCCATGCCCCTCTCCCCCGCTCGCCTCGCCGAGCTCGACGCCTTCCTGATCGAGCTCAACCGCGCCTCCGCGGCCGCCATCCTTCCCCTGTTCCGCGCCGATCACGGCCTGGAGGACAAGGGCTCGCCCGCCGCCGGGTTCGACCCGGTCACCGAGGCGGACAAGGGCGCCGAGCGGGCGATCCGCGCGCTGATCGCGCAGCGCTATCCCGACCACGGCGTCATCGGCGAGGAGTATGGCGAAGACCGCCCCGACGCCGAGTTCGTCTGGGTTCTCGACCCGGTCGACGGCACCCGCGCCTTCGTCGCCGGCCTGCCCCTGTGGACCACCCTGATCGGCCTGCGCCACGAGGGCCGCCCGGTGCTGGGCTCCATCGGTCAGCCCTATCTCGACGAGATCTACCTGGGCGGCGCCCAGACCGGCTCGCGGCTAGTGTCGCGCGGGACCGAGACGCCGTTGCGTGTCCGCCCCTGCCCCGCGCTGACGCAAGCCATCATCTGCACGACAGACCCGGCCATCCTGACCGGTCCCGAGCTGGGCTCCTGGACCCAGGTCCGCGCCGCCGCCCGGTTGGCCCGGCTGGGGCTGGACGCCTACGGCTATGCCATGGTGGCGATGGGGAAGATCGACCTGGCGCTCGACACCGGCCTGAAGGTCTGGGACGTCGAGGCCGTGATTCCGGTGATCGAGGGCGCGGGCGGCGTCGCCACCCAGTGGGATGGCTCACCCGCCCGCGTCGAAGGCGGCCAGTTCGCCTTTGCGGGCGATCGCGAATGCCTCGAACAGGCGCTGGTGACCCTGAGGCGCTCGGCCCACTAAACCTTAGGCGCCAGGAGATCGACCAAGCTGTCGAACGCCGCCCAGACCACGGCGCGAATCGCGTCCGTCTCCTGGAACAGCTCATGATGCGCCCCGGCCACCTCGCGCCATTCGCCCTTGGGCATCCGCGCGACGATCACCCGCTGGTCGCCGTTGTCGACCAGGGCCTCGGTCCCGGCCCCCAGAGCCAGCACCGGAATGGCGATCGCCGCCACGCCGGGCGCGCGTTTCAGCCAGCTGGAAGCGCTGAACGCGAAATCCAGCCAGGCCCAGGTTCCGGCTCCGAGCCGTAGATCCGGAAAGGTCTTCAGGAGATCAGCGTTGCGGGCGTATCGGCCGGGATCGTGGGTCAGGATGTTGCCCTCGAATGGCCCGCCCAGCGGATCACCCGGCTGGTTCAGGATGTAGGCCGTCCCGCGGGTGCGGGCCATCAGCCAGGCCAGCGCCCGCGCCGCCCGCTTGGGCCGCCCGCCCGTCTGCAGCCCCAGCATCGGAGCCGACAGGAAGGCGGCGACAAAACGGCGATCCTGGCCATGCGCCAGCGCCAGGGTCGTCAAGCAGCCCCCCATGGAATGCCCGATGGCCACCCAGGGCTGGGGCAGCCGATCTTCGAAATGGTCGAGCAGGCATACGTAGTCGGCAACGAAATCGCCGAACCCCATCGCATGGCCCTTCAGGCGGTCGGGCAACAGCCGATACGACAGCCCCTGCCCGCGCCAGTCATGGACCAACACCACGAAGCCGCGCGCCTGCAGGTCGCGGACGACTTCGTAGTATTTCTCGATCGCCTCGGTGCGGCCGGGGCTGACCACGACCGAGCCGCGCACCGCGCCCTTCGGCCGGAACAGCGCCGCCCGTAGCCTCGCCCCGCCTGAGCCCGTGAACCATTCGGCCGCGCCATCGGGCGGGATCGGATTTCCAGGGCCTTCCAGCAGTGGCGCGTTAACGGTCATTTCTTCGGCCGCTCCAAAAGGGCGATCATCGTCGGGACCCGCGCCAGCCTGATGGTCACGATCCCCGGCATCTGTTCGGGATCGAACTGCGGGCCGTCCTTGCCCGTCGGCAGAGGCTTGGCCACGCCCTGGGCGTTGACCGCCGTGCCGGACCCCGCGCCGACAAACCCGACTCGCTTGATCTTCGGCGCGGCGAAGCCGATCAGACCAGCCTTGGACTTGATCGTCTGGGCGCACTGATCAATGGCGGCGGTCAGTTGGGCGGCCGGAATCTCTTTTGCGGGGGCGACCTTGGCCAGCAGTTGCATGGTCATTGCGAACTTGCTGTTCGGCGGCGCCTCGATCTCGACCTGGGCCTTGGACTTCAGTTCGGCCAGGGTCGGCAACCGCGTGATCCGGCCATCGCCGGCGACCGTGATCGGGGTCCGCGCACCGCCGGAGACCAGGGTCAAGCTGATGCCCTTCGGCGGGCCGCCGTTCAGCTTCAGGAAATAGGCCAGGGTGAACAGGCTGCGTTGGTTGGCTGGGATGCCCAGATAGAGGTCCAGAAAAGGGAAGATCTTCTTGACCTCGACGCCCCGGTTCTGGGCCAGGGCGGGGCCCGCCAGACCGGCGGGCAGCAGGGCGGAAAGGCCCATCAGGATGGTGCGGCGGGTAGCGCCCATGGTCAGTCCCTATCGGAGTCGCCCCCCGGCTTCCCCCCACCCAGAAAAGCAGAACGGCGCGGAAGGGTCACCCCCTCCGCGCCGCCAATCAAGTCCAGATGGACCCGTGATTACTGCATGCGCGCGAACAGGGCGCCCATCTTCGGCTGCAGCGACATGGCAAGGCCCATGTCCGACAGCTTCAGGCGGCCGCTCATGAACGCCATGGTGGCGTCCAGCTTGCCGGCGCCCATCTCGAGCAGGTCGGCCAGCGAGATGGTCATGGTCAGGTCGGCCGGCTTGTCCTCGTTGGTGACAGTGCCACCGTCGATATGGATGAACCCGTCGCCCTTCAGGTCGAACTTCAGCGACTTGCCGAGGCCCGAGTCATCGCCCACGGCGGCCTTCACGCGATCGGTGACTTCTTGCAGGGTGGTCATATGTCGCTTCTCCCTAAATTAGCGGCTCAAACGAGATATCGCGGCCCCGCGCGGCGGGCAAGCGAACACCGATCACCGCAATTAAAAAAGTGACGGCGGCGTCATCCAAAACCTATCGCCCGATACGATCAGCCGAACACCACGCCCGAATGCTTCGGCCCGGCGAACTCCATCCGCCACGGCAGCTTTGCGAAGCGCAGCTTGGCGGCGGCCGGCAACGCGCCCGGGTTGTAGGCAGGCATGCCCTTGAACAGCGGCAACGGCGCGGTTGAGCCGTTGGCCAGCACGGCCGTGCCGGTCCCGCCGCCCGGGAAGGCGACTTGCACCATCTTCGGCGCAACCATCCCGAACTTGCCGGCGGCCTTCTTGACGATGGCGTTGGCGTCCTCGAGGTAGTCGGCGACCTTGCGGGCGTCCATTTCGATCGCCGGCTTGGAGCCCCAGACCAGCCCGATCCGCACCGAGTATCCGTTCCGGTCAGGCCCTTCGAAGACCATCTTCGACTTCTCGACCAATTGCCGCAACGTCGGCTCACGCTCGAAGCGGCCGTCGGCGGCGATCGGCACGTCCGTGCGGGTGCCGTCCTTGTCGATGATCCAGGCCTTCACGCCCTTCGGCGGCTTGCCGTTCTGGGTCAGGTAGAAGCTGACCTTCAGCCGGGCCCGCTCAGCGGGTGTCATGCGCAGGAAGTTGTCGAGGAAGACGAACACCTTGGAGACGTCTGTCTCCCGCGTCGCGGCGGCGGCCGGCTGGGCCAGCAGCGGCACGACGGCCAGGGGGGCATAGAACATAACGCGGCGGCTGACGGTCATTTCGGTTTCACGAGTTTGAGGGTCATGCGGTCGCTTTCACCGATCGCGTCGTAGGGGGCGTGATCGAATCCGGCTTTCGGCGATTGCCCACGAGGGGCGGACAGCCGGGTCGGCGGCAGGGTCCATACACCAAAGGGATGCGACTTGTCGTCCTTTGGGTTGGCGTTGAGCTCATTGGCCGCAACCAGCTGGAACCCCGCCTCCTTGGCCAAGGCGATCGCATAGTCCTGTTGCACATAACCATCCGCGGCCAGGGGGTCCTGTACAGCGCCCGGCACGCCACGATGTTCCTCGATTCCCAGGAAACCGCCCGGCTTCAGCGCCGCGAAGGCGTCGCGGAAGGCCTTGTCGGCGATGCCGGCGGCCATCCAGTTGTGCAGGTTGCGCAGGAACAGCACCAGATCCGCCGACCCGGCGGGGGCCACCGGGCCGGTGGTCGGACCGAAGGCCGTGACCTCAACGTCGCCATAGATCTTCTTGTTGTCGGCGAGCTTGCGCTTGTAGGCCTCGATCACCTCGACCACCTGCGGGTCATCCGCCTCCAGGTTGGCCGCGTAGAGCTTACCGCCCGTGGCGTCCAGGAACGGCGCCAGGATGTCGGTGTACCAACCCGCGCCCGGCCAGAATTCGACCACCGTCTGCCCCGGTTGCAGGCCCCAGAAGGTCAGGCTCTCGACGGGATGGCGCCAGGCGTCCCGCGCCTTGTCCTCGGGCCGGCGCCATTCGCCGGCAACCGCCTCGGCGATCGTCTGGATCTTGCGCGGGGCGACCGGCTTGGCCTGCTCGGCCTCGCCCTTCTTCTCACCGCAGGCCGCAAGGACCGCCGCCGCACCGCCGACCAACAGGGCCCGCCGCGACGGAAACACCAGACTAGAACGCATGGACACCGTCAAAAGGATCGCCCCCACGTCCCGATGGGGTCGCCCTTACCCTGCAAGGACGGCCGCGTCAAAAGTTGGGCATTCACAGTCACTTGGGCACAGTCACCTGGGCCCAGTCACTTCGGCTTCACGAACCGGAGCATCATCCGGTCACTCTCGCCCACCGCGTCATAGGGGGCATGGTCGAAGGCCGGGTTGGCGGGCTGCCCGCGCGGCGCCGACTGGCGGACCGGCGGCAGGGTCCAGACGCCGAACGGATGGTCCTTGTCGTCTTTCGGGTTGGCGTTGATCTCGCTCTTGGCGGCCAGCTTGAAGCCGGCCTTCTCGATGGCCGCGACCACATAGGCGGTTTCCATGTAGCCGGTCGGCGCGCCCTCGCCCTGCGGCAGGGGATCGGAGCGATGCTCCTCGACCCCCAAGGCGCCACCGGGTTTCAGCACCGCGAAGAAGTCGGCCAGCACCTTGTCCAGCAGGCCCGGCTGGGCCGCCCAGTTGTGGACGTTGCGGGCGGTGATCACCAGGTCGGCCGACCCGGCCGGGCCTAGAGGCGCCGACTTGGGCCCGAAGTTGGCGTAGCGCACCGCGCCGAATACCGCCTGGTCGGCATACTTGGTTTCGAAGCTGGCGCGGCCCTTCCGGGCAGCCTCCGACAGCGCCGGGTTGTCCAGGTCGGCGGCCGTGGCGATGTAGGTTCCGCCGGTCGCCCTGGCGTAGGGCGCCAGGATTTCGGTCCAGTAGCCGCTGCCGGGGCTGACCTCGATCACCGTCTGGCCGGGCTTGAGCCCCCAGAACGCCAGGCTGTCATAGGGCCGCCGGTGCGGGTCACGCGCCTTGTGGGCGGCCGAGCGCTGGGCCCCGGCGATGGCCGCCTCCAGCGCCGCGTCGCGCCCTTTCGCCAATGCCAGCCCCGGAACCAGGGCCGTGGACCCCATCAAAAAGAGAGCCGTCCGCCGTGCGATCATCCCGATCCTCCCTTGATTTGCCGGGGGCACCCTAGCGGCGCCCGGCCCGTGGCGAAACCCTGTTCACCCACCCCTTGAAAACCAATTCACCGCTCACCAACTCACGTCTCGAAGACGCCGCTACAGGGTCTTCCAGGTTCGAGGACGAGGCCGATCTCGGGTCGTTGCAGAGCCTGACAACCCACATTGCTTCTCAAGAAGGATGTCTCATATGCGTACGATCGACTTCTCGCCCCTGTACCGTTCCGTCGTTGGCTTCGACCGGCTGGCCTCGCTGCTCGATGCGGCGGCCGCCCAGGATAGCCAGGCGGGCTACCCCCCCTACAACATCGAACGCGTGGGCGATGACGCCTACCGCGTCGAGATCGCGGTCGCCGGCTTCCGGCCCGACGAACTGGCCATCGAGGTGAAGGAAAACCTGCTCACCGTCACCGGTCGCAAGGCGGCCAACGACGAGCAGCGCAAGTACCTGCATCGCGGCCTGGCCGAGCGCAACTTCGAGCGCCGCTTCCAGCTGGCCGACTATGTGGTCGTCACCGACGCCAACCTGTCGGACGGTCTGCTGGCCATCAGCCTCGAGCGCCAGCTGCCCGAAGCGCTCAAGCCCCGCACGATCAAGATCGGCACCACCCCGGCCGAAGCCCTGATCGAAGGCGACAAGGCGGCCTAACCCTCCTGAGGCAGGCCTGAAAAGGAGAAGGGCGGCGTTCCCCAGCGCCGCCCTTGTTCTTTAGCGGTTAAGCCGCGTCCAGCCCGATCGCCGAGCTGATCTCCGCGTCGCGGAAGCTGGCGGACAGCAGGTTGGCGCCGGTCAGGTCGGCCCCGCGCAGGTCCGCGCCATCGAGAATGGCGCTGCTGAGATCCGCCGTCTGGGCATGAACATAACGCAGCTTCGCCCCGCTCAGGCTGGCCGGATTCGACCGGCCCGGAGCCAGAGGCAGCACCGCCAGATGAGCGCCGCGCAGGTCCGCCTTGGTCAGGTTGGCGCCGACCAACCGCGCACCGCGCAGGTCGGCCCGTTGCAGGTTCACCCCGCGCATGTCCGCGCCCTCTAGGTTGGCGCCCTGCAGCTGCGCCCCGGCCAGATTCATTCCCACCATGCAGGCGCCCTTGGCGCTCATTGCGGTCAGCCGCATGCCCTTCAACGCATCACCCAGGGGCCTGAGGTCGGCCGTGTCGAACTTCGCCGGCCTGCCGGTCTGGCCGCCGGTTTCGCACCAGGCGTGATTGGCCTTGGCCATGCCCAGCATCTCCGCCGCCACGGCCACGGCCGCCGCCGTCGGTTCGCGCAGCACCCCGGCCAGTTTGGCCCCGCTCACCCGGGCGGTGGCGGTGTCTACGCCGGTGAGCACCGCGCCGGACAGGTCGGCGTTCTCGAGGTTGGCTCCTCCGATGCTGGCGCCTTCCAGGTTGGCGCCGGAGAGGTTGGCCTCCTTCAGGTTGGCCCCGGTCATGATCGCCCCGCGCAGGGAGCAGTCGGTGAAATCGGAGGCAAAGGCCGAGGCGCCGTTGAACTGAGACCCGTCCAGGGTGGCGCCGGCGAAGGTTGCCCCGTCCACATCGCCCATGCGCGCCTCCTGGCGCAGGCCGTTCAGGCCCTTTGTCGGGTGAGGAATGGCCACCTGGCCTTCGCGGAAGTCCGCCTTGGTCAGGTCGGCCTGGGTCAGGTTGGCGCCGCGCAGGCAGGCGCCGCGCAGATCCGCCCGCACCAGGCTGGCCTGAACCAGGATCGCCTTGCGCAGGTCGGAACCGAACAGGCTGGCGCGGTCCAGCCGCGTGCGGATCATCCGCGTGCCGTCCA
The DNA here is from genome assembly GCF_009905535.1 of Caulobacter sp. SLTY. Taxonomy (GTDB): domain Bacteria; phylum Pseudomonadota; class Alphaproteobacteria; order Caulobacterales; family Caulobacteraceae; genus Caulobacter. The sequence goes on from NZ_JAAALA010000018.1 coordinate 80,010, forward strand.
GCACGGAGGCCGAAAGGTCCGCGTCCGACAGGTTGCGGCCCGACAGCTCCAGCCCTGACAGGTTCACGAACCGCAGCGAGGCGCGCTTGCCGCCCGGCTTGCCGCCCAGGAACCGCTCATGGGCGGTGACGATCATATCCAGCTCGGGCTGCGTCAGCCGACGCCGCCCAGCCACACTGGCGCTTAGAGTCACCATGACCCCTCCTCCTAATCGACCGTACGGAAGGGTAACCTGAGAATGGGCGCCAGAGGGTTAACCATGGCCCAGAGGACTCCAGTCGAGGCCTCGCACGCCGACACGGGAGGCGTCGGTCAGGTCCGCGCCACGCGTCTGGGCGCCGGTGAAGTTGGCGCGATACAGGTCGGCGCGGATCAATCGCGCCTGCCGCAGGTCCGCCCTCGCCAGGTCCGTTCCCTTGAGCAAAGCCCCGGTCAGGTCGGCCGGCAACAGCCGGTCGGCGGCGATCATCAGCGGCCCCAACTGCACCTCGCGCAGGTCCGAGCCGGACAGCTTGGCGCCGGCCAGTCGCGCCCCGCGCAGGTCCGCCCGGCGGAGATTGCAGTTGCGGAGATCCGCCCCCTCCAGGTGCGCGCCCTGAAGCTGCGCGCCCTCCATGTCGAGGCCGTAGAAAACAGCCCCCTTGGCCGACAGCGCCGTCAGGTTCAGGCCCCGCAACGACCCCAAGGATCGCAGGTCCGCGCCGTTGAACATCGAGGGCTGGCCCTCGGCCCCGCCCGTCTCGCACCACCGCGCATGGTCGGCGATCATCTTGGCGTAGGGCAGGCTGTCGACCGCCGTGCCCGACGGCTGGTCGGTCAGCGCCCCCTTCATGTCGGCCCCGTCCACCTTCCAGGACCAGGTCTTGGCCCCGACCAGGATGGCGTCCTGCAGGTCGGCCCCCGACAGGTCCGCCCCCGACAGGTCGGCCCCGGCCAGGTTCGCGCCGCTCATCGAGCATTGCTTGAGGTTAGCCCGCACCAGCTTGGCGTCTTTGAGAATGGCGTCGGAGAAGTCGGCCTTCACCGCCACCACCCCCGACAGCCGCGACCGCTCCAGGTTGGCCCCCGACAGGTTGGCCCCGCGGGCATCGCCGGCCCGCACCGTATGCTCGATGATCCGCAGCCCCTTGTCCCGGTCGGCCGCGGCGATGGCCCCTTCCCTCAGGTCGGCTTCGAACAGGTCTGCCCCCGACAGGTTGGCCCCGCGCAAGCAGGACCCCCTCAGGTCGGCCCGCCGCAGCGAGGCGTCGGTCAGGTTGGCGCCCTGAAGGTCGGCTCCGAAGAAGCTGGCGTTGTCGAGCTTGGCCCCGGTCAGGTTGGCGTCGGGCAGGTGGGCGCCGGTGAAGTCGGCGTCACAGAGGTTTCGGCCCGCCAGGCTCAGGCCGGTCAGGTCGGCAAAGCTGAACACCGCCCGCGCGCCACCGCCCCGCCCCGACCACAGCCGGTCGTGGCGGGCGCAGATCAGGTCGACATCGGCTTGCGTCAGACGCTTGATGCCGATCGCCGGCGCGGCGGTCATTCAGGGGCTCCCCATTTGAGCCCGTCACAATCCGTTGTTTTGCTTAAGTTTGCGCTTACGACGCCGAGGACGCGAACCAGGCGGCGTAGTCCAGCCCCTCGAACGCCTCCTCCGCCAGCAGCCCGACCTCGACCGAAACACCCGCCGCGGCCAGCCGCTCGCTCCCCCGCCCGGAGGCGAAGGGCGATGGATCGTCACAGGCCACCACCACGCGGGCCACCCCTGCGGCCACCAGCAGTTCAGAACAGGAGGTTCCCCCAGACGACCGCGCGCCGCACGGTTCCAGCGTCACATAGGCCGTGCTCCCCCGCGCCGACGGGCCCGCCGCCTGAAGCGCCTGGTCCTCGGCATGCGGCCGTCCACCCGGCGCGGTCGCCCCGCTGGCCAGGATCACCCCGTCCTTCACCAGGACGCAGCCCACCACCGGGTTAGGCGCGGTCTTGCCGAGATTGACCCTTGCGGCCTCGATCGCGGCCCGCATGAACCGCTCTTCGGTCATCACACTGCAGGCAGCGGCTGCGCCCGGCTCTCATCCAGATACCGCGCCGAAATCGGCTTCAGTCCGTCGTCCAGCTCGATGACCAGCGGATTGCCCGTCGGGATCTCCACCCCGACGATGTCGCTGTCCGGCACCGCGAACAGCAGCTTCACGATCGCCCGCAGCGAATTGCCATGCGCCGCCACCAGCACCGTCTCGCCGGCCTTCAGGTGCGGCGCGATCTCGGCGTTCCAGTAGGGCTCTACCCGGTCGAGGGTGGTCTTCAGGCTCTCCGTGTCGGGAATGCTCTTGCCCGCGTACCGTTCGTCCTTGGTGAAGTCCCACTCCCCGCCCGGGGCCAAGGCCGGCGGCGGCACGTCGTACGACCGGCGCCAGACCAGCACCTGGTCCTCACCATGCTTGGCCGCCGTCTCGGCCTTGTTCAGCCCGGTCAGGCCCCCGTAGTGCCGCTCGTTCAGCCGCCAATCCTTGATGAACTCCAGGTCGCCCTGCCCCGCCGCCGCCATGGCCATGGCGCCCGTGCGGATCGCCCGGTTCAGCACCGAGGTATAGGCCCGGTCGACCGTGATCCCGGCGGCCTTGATCAGCTCGCCCCCCTTGGTCGCCTGGGCCTCGCCCTCGGCTGTGAGGTCCACATCCACCCAGCCGGTGAAGCGGTTTTCGAGGTTCCACTGGCTCTGGCCATGGCGGAGAAGAATGAGCGTCGACATGGACAGGTGGGCTAAGGGGCGAAGGGCGCAGGGTCAAGCGTGGTGGCGCCCAAACGCTTTCTGGTCTATATTTTCAACCAGAAATCGGAGCTTCCCATGACGTCCGTCGGCGCCTTCGAGGCCAAGACACATCTCTCCGCCCTGCTCGACAAGGTCGAGGCCGGCGAAGAGGTCACCATCACCCGGCATGGCCGGGCGATCGCACGACTGGTGCCTGCAGAAGCGATCGATACCGCGCGCGCGATCAAGGCCGCCAATGAGCTCAAGCAGATGCGCAAGGGCGTCACGCTCGGCTTGTCCTGGAAAGAGCTGCGCGACGAGGGGCGTCGTTGACCCTGGTCGTCGATGCCTCGGTCGCCTTGGCCTGGTGCTTCGACGATGAGGCGACGCCAGAGACCGACCGCCTGCTGGATCGGGTAGCCGCGCAGGGCGCCGTCGTCCCGTCGCTCTGGAGGCTGGAGGTCGCCAACGTTCTCGTCATGGCCGAACGTCGGCGGCGCATAACGGCGACTGAGCTGCAAGCTCGCCTTGATCGACTTGATCGGTTGCCGATCCGGGCAGACTTCGAGGCTGCGGGTCCAGCTATGCGTGGCATCGTCCAGCATGCTCGGGCCGAGCGTCTAACCGCCTACGACGCGGCATATCTGGAATTGGCGCTGCGGCTCGGCGGTGAACTGGCGAGCCTGGACCAGGACCTTCGCGATGCGTCGACGCGACTTGGGCTGACGGTGGTCCCATGACCCCTGCCCTTCGCCTGAAAATCGGCTAAACCGCCTCCCATGCGTGACCGCTACTTCTATCCCCTCGCCGCCGTCCTCACCGTCGGCATGGTGCTGCTGGCCCTGGTCTGGCCTCAGGGGCAGGGGGCGCGGTCGCCCGCGCCTTTCGGCCATGAACCGACCACCCCGGCCAAGGCGGCCGGGCTGAGGCCCGCCCAGTGAGCGGCGACCCCATCGCTGCCGGACGCCGGGTGCTGGCTGTCGAGGCCGCCGGCCTGGTGCAGATGGCCGACGAACTGGGCGCCGACTTCGCCCGCGCCGTGGAGATCGTCTTCGCCGCCAAGGGCCGGGTGGTCTGCACCGGTATCGGCAAGAGCGGCCATGTGGCCCGCAAGATCGCCGCCACCCTCGCCTCGACCGGCACGCCGGCGATGTTCGTTCACGCCGCCGAGGCCAGCCACGGCGATCTCGGCATGGTGGGTGGGGACGATGTCATCCTCGCCCTCTCCAAGTCCGGCGAGGTGCGCGAGCTCTCCGACATCATTGCCTATAGCCACCGCTTCGCCATCCCGCTGCTCGGCATGACCGCCAACCCGGACAGCGCGCTCGGCAAAGCCTCCACCGTCGTCCTCAAGCTGGCCGACGCCCCCGAGGCCACCGGCGAGCTGAACGCCCCCACCACCTCCACCACCCTGCAGATCGCCTTGGGCGACGCCCTGGCCGTCGCCCTGCTCGAACGCCGCGGCTTCACCCCGAAGGATTTCCACGTCTTCCACCCGGGCGGAAAGCTCGGCGCCATGCTGCGCACCGTCGGCGACCTGATGCACAAGCTGGCCGAGGCCCCCCTGGCCCCCCTCGACATGCCCATGCCCCAGGCCATCGAGGTGATGACCGCCCGCAAGCTGGGGGTCGTCGGCGTGGTCGACGCCGAAGGCCGCCTCGCCGGGATCGTCACCGACGGCGACCTACGCCGCAACTTCGATGGCCTCGCCGGCAAGACGGTCGGCGACATCATGACCAAGGGCCCCAAGGCCGTCACCGCCGAGACCCTGGCCGCCGACGCCGCCCGGATCATGAACGAGAGCCGCATAAACGTGCTGTTCGTGGTCGCAGACGGCCGCCCGGTCGGCGTGCTGCATGTGCACGACGTGCTCAGCGCGGGCGTGGTCTAGACTCACCGGGAGTTGGCTTACGTTCAGCGGCGTGGCGGGGCTTCCAGGTCCGGTTCGCTTCCGCCCAATCGCGCCAGCCGCCGGGCGCTTTCCCGCTCGACCAGCGCCATCAGTGCAGCCCGCAAAACGGACGCATTGCCCGTCAGCCCGGTCATTTCCCGGGCTCTGGCCATTAGCCCGTCATCGAGGACGACAGTTACGCGCATGGACTGATCCTACTGAGCCCGCAGCACGACACCAGATGATCCGTCATTCGATCGCATCTTGCCCCTGACCTTCTGCTCACGAAGGCGTTATACGACACCGCTCAACCACTCGAGAGTTCGTACCCGATGCCCTTCATCCCGCGCGCCGACCTCGTCCCCAACACCGTCGCCTACGAGACCGAGCCGCTGGTCAAGGCCACGGGGTTCCGCGAGTACGACGCGCGCTGGCTGTTCGGCCCGGACATCAACCTGCTGGGCATCCAGGCGCTGGGCCTTGGGCTGGGCACCTATATCCAGTCCCTCGGTCACAGCCGCATCGTGGTGGGCCATGACTTCCGCAGCTACTCCCTGACCATCAAGCAGGCCCTCAGCCTCGGTCTCATCGAAGCCGGCTGCGAGGTGCTCGACATCGGCCTCGCCCTCTCGCCCACCGCCTACTACGCCCAGTTCGACCTCGACGCCCCCTGCGTGGCCATGGTCACCGCCAGCCACAACGAAAACGGCTGGACCGGGGTGAAGATGGGCGCCGCCCGCCCGCTAACCTTCGGCCCTGACGAGATGGGCGCCCTGCGCGACATCGTCCTGGGCGCAAAGTTCCAGCCGCGCGATGGTGGCAAGGTCACCCGCATCGAAGGGATGGCCGAGCGCTACATCGCCGATGTCGCCCGCCGCGCCCAGATCACCCGCCCGCTCAAGGTCGTCGCCGCCTGCGGCAACGGTACGGCCGGCGCCTTCGTGCCCGACGCCCTGCGCCGCATGGGCGTGGCCGTGGTCTACGAGATGGACTGCGAGCTCGACTGGACCTTCCCCAAGTACAATCCCAACCCCGAAGACCACGAGATGCTCCACGAGATGAGCAAGGCGGTGAAGGAATTCGGCGCCGACCTCGCCCTCGGCTTCGACGGTGACGGGGACCGCTGCGGCGTGGTCGATGACACCGGCGAGGAGATATTCGCCGACAAGATCGGCCTGATGCTGGCCCGCGACCTCGCGCCCCTGAACCCGAACGCCACCTTCGTGGTCGATGTGAAGTCCACCGGCCTCTACGCCACCGACCCCATCCTCGAGGCCAACGGCGCCACCACCGTCTACTGGAAGACCGGCCACAGCTACATCAAGCGCAAGTCGGCCGAGCTCGGCGCCCTGGCCGGCTTCGAAAAGAGCGGCCACTTCTTCCTCAACGAGCCGCTCGGCCGTGGCTACGACTGCGGCCTGACCGCCGCCGCCGCCATCCTGGCCATGCTCGACCGCAACCCGGACAAGAAGCTCAGCCAGCTGAAGGACGCCCTCCCGGTCGCCTACACCAGCCTAACCATGAGCCCCCACTGCGCCGACGAAGAAAAATACCAGGTCGTCCAGAAGGTCGTCGCCGAATACGAGGCCCTCGCGGCCAAGGGCGGCCAGATCCTCGGCCGCTCCATCCGCGAGGTGATCACCGTCAACGGCGTCCGCGTCGCCCTCGACGACGGCAGCTGGGTCCTGGTCCGCGCCAGCTCCAACAAGCCGGAGATCGTCGTGGTGGTCGAAAGCACCCGCAGCGCTGACGACATGCGCGAGCTGTTCCACAAGGAAGTGAAGCCCCGCCTCGCCGCCCACCCGCAAGTCGGCAAGTACAACCAGGAAATCTGAGGGCGCAGCCCCGCCCTTCTCCCGCTCGCCGGGAGAAGGTGGCGGCCGCAGGCGGACGGATGAGGGCGACGCCGTCGCCCTGCCGCAGTGCACAAAAGCCACCCCCGCGTCGAACCCGGCATCACCCCCCATCCTGTGGTTGCCTCCGCACCCCGCCTCATGCTCAAAGCCGCCCTATTCGGTGGGGCGCTTCGGCGTCGTTCAGCTAGAGATTTTCCCATGCGCGTCGCGATGATCGGCACCGGCTACGTTGGCCTGGTGTCGGGGGCCTGTTTCGCCGACTTCGGCCACACCGTCTGCTGCATCGACAAGGACGCTGGCAAGATCGAGCGCCTGCATCAGAACATCATGCCCATCTATGAGCCGGGCCTCGACGACCTGGTGGCTCGCAACGTCAAAGCCGGTCGCCTTTCCTTCGCCACCGAGGCCCGCGAGGCGGTCAAGAACGCCGACGCGGTCTTCATTGCGGTCGGCACCCCCTCGCGCCGTGGCGACGGCCACGCCGACCTCTCCTACGTCTATGCCGCGGCCGAAGAGATCGCCGAGTTGATGGACGGCTTCACGGTGATCGTCACCAAGTCGACCGTCCCAGTCGGCACCGGCGACGAGATCGAGAAGATCGTTCGCGCCAAGCGTCCCGACGCCGACTTCGCCGTGGTCTCCAACCCCGAGTTCCTGCGCGAAGGCGCGGCCATCGACGACTTCAAGCGCCCGGACAGGGTGGTCGTCGGCACCGACAATGAAAAAGCCCGCGGCGTGATGAACGAGCTCTACCGCCCGCTCTTCCTCAACGAGACGCCGATGGTCTTCACCGGCCGCCGGACCAGCGAGCTGATCAAGTACGCCGCCAACGCCTTCCTGGCCCTGAAGATCACCTTCATCAACGAGGTCGCCGACCTCTGCGAGGCCGTCGGCGCGGACGTGCAGCAGGTGGCCAAGGGCATCGGCCTCGACAACCGCATCGGGTCCAAGTTCCTCAACGCTGGGCCCGGCTACGGCGGTAGCTGCTTCCCGAAGGACACCCTGGCCCTGGTCCGCACGGCCACCGACGCCGGCTCCCCGGTCCAGCTGATCGAGACCACCGTCAAGGTCAACGACGAGCGCAAGAAGGCCATGGCCGGCCGCGTCGCCGGCGCCGTGGGCGAGGACCTGAAGGGAAAGGTCATCGGCGTTCTGGGCCTGACCTTCAAGCCCAACACCGACGACATGCGCGACGCCCCCAGCCTCGACATCGTCCCGGCCCTGCAGGCCATGGGCGCCACCGTCCAGGCCTATGACCCCGAGGGCCATGAGGCCAGGCACATGCTCAAGGACGTCGACTTCAAGGACGACGCCTATGACGCCGTCGAGGGCGCCGATGCGGTGGTGATCATCACCGAGTGGGACCAGTTCCGCGCCCTTGACCTGGACCGCATGAAGCTCCTGATGAAGAGCCCCACGGTCGTCGACCTGCGCAACATCTACCGCCCCGACGACATGCGCACGCGTGGGTTCAAGTACAGCAGCATCGGGCGGGCTTAGGTCGCTACCCCCGCCATCCCAGAAAGCGCGCAGCGCTTGTCCGGGACCCAGGGGTGACGGAGAGCCGGCAACTAAGCTGCGTTCAATGGAGTGATCACGCCCTCCTGGGTCCCGGATCGTCCCTTCGGGCCGTCCGGGATGACCGAGATTATGAGGCGCTTTCGGGCAGGACCTCGTCCGTCGAAGCTTCCCAGTCCCCATCGTAAACCGCCTGATCCAATATCCCCTGCCGCTTCGCCACGATCGTCGGCACCAGCGCCTGCCCGGCCACGTTCACCGCCGTCCGCCCCATGTCCAGGATCGGGTCGATGGCCAGCAGCAGGCCCGCTCCCTCCAGCGGCAGCCCAAGCGTCGACAGGGTCAGGGTCAGCATGACCAGCGCCCCGGTCAGCCCCGCCGTGGCCGCCGAGCCCAGCACCGAGACCACCACGATCAACAGGTACTCCGTCGGCCCCAGGGGGATGTTGTAGAACTGCGCGACGAACAGCGCCGCGATGGCCGGATAGATGGCCGCGCAGCCGTCCATCTTGGTCGTCGCCCCCACCGGCACGGCGAAGGCGGCGTAATCCTTTGGCACGCCCAGCCGATCCCGGGTCATCGTCTCGGTCACCGGCAGAGTCCCGATCGACGAGCGCGACACGAAGGCCAGCTGGATCGCCGGCCAGGCCCCGGCGAAGAACCGCAGCGGGTTCAGGCCATGAGCCAGCAACAGCGCCGGATAGACCCCGAACAGCACCACCCCCAGCCCCGCATAGACCGCCAGGCTGAACACCCCCAGCTGTCCCAGCGTGTCCCAGCCGTAGTGGGCCACCGCATAGCCGATCAGCCCGACGGTCCCGATCGGCGTCAGCCGGATCACCCAGCCCAGCACCTTACGGACGATGGCCAGCAGCGAGGCGTTGAAGGCCAGGAACCCCTCCCC